>DASYSD010000053.1:0-20358 GCA_036003745.1 Pyrinomonadaceae bacterium | reverse complement strand
TACCTCGTGCAGACGGCTCCCGATCGTGCCCTTGAAACACTGATGAAGCTCACCAGCCTGCTGCGCGGCGTCCTGAGAACTGACGGTGAGTTCGTCACGCTCGAGCAGGAGCTCCAATTGATCGTCTCGTATTTGGATATTGAGCGGGCGCGGTTTGAAGAAAGGCTAAGAGTCTCGATCGATGTCCCCCAGGAACTGCTTTCCGTTCGCGTTCCCCCACTATTGGTTCAACCCCTGGTCGAAAACGCAATCAAGCACGGCATCACGCCTGCGCGATTTGGCGGCGAAGTTCGCATTCGGGCCCGTCTTGAACGAACGTCTACCGATCAGACTCATGCTGAGAACGTGCTCGACATTACAGTGAGCGATTCCGGCGTTGGGGCAAGCGAAACTGAACTGGCGCGCGGCCGGCGGCGTGGCGTTGGTCTGAGTAATATCGAGGAACGGTTGCGTTGCTATGGCGGGACGGCGGCGTCCTTACGTATCGACAGCACGCTCGGAGAAGGAACTGTCGTTGAACTCAGACTGCCGGTGTCGGACACATTGTCTGAACGCGCGGCGCAGCCTGTTTTGAGCGTTTAGGGAGGCGAGCTCTTGACCGCGAAGTTGCGACTAATCATTGCGGATGATGAACGGCCGGCTCGCTCGTTCCTGGCTGCCATGCTACGTGGGTTCGAAGACGTGGAGATTGTCGGCGAAGCCAGTTCAGGCAGTGAAGCGGTGGAAATCATCGAACGTGAAAAGCCGGATTTGGCCTTGTTGGATCTACAGATGCCTGAACTCGATGGTCTTGGTGTGGTGCGTCTGCTGCGTAAGGAAGTGACCCCGCTCGTCGCGTTTGTCACTGCTTACGATGAATACGCTGTGCGCGCTTTTGAAGTCAACGCAGTTGACTACTTGTTAAAGCCAGTGGAGAGCGCGCGTCTGCGTCAAACACTCAACCGGGCTCATGAACGACTGGAACAAGGAGACTTACGTTCCGACGCTGTCTCGCATTTGCGGGCAGCGGCAGATGATTACGAAGCGGCCGCACGACCCGGGTATTTAGAACGCATTCCGGTGCGCGAGCGCAGCGAGATCATTTTGCTCCCGGTGCAACAGATTGCTTCCGTAGTTGCTGACGGCGAGTTATTGCACATTACAACGGGTAGCAACGATCGCTACTCAATTAATTATCGTCTCAAAGAGCTCGAAGCTCGGCTTAACCCAGAGAAGTTCGCCAGACTCTCGCGCGGCATCTTGGTCAACATCGAAATGATTTCGCGCGTTAGCCCGATGCCCGGCGGCACGTTTGTAATCACGCTCACCAACAATCAAAAGCTACAGGCCAGTCGTCTGCAATCTCGCATATTGCGTGATAGTTTGCTTAGTATGTGATGGGTTTTCGCCCTTACCTGTTAGGTGTTTAGGTTTGGGTTCCATCTTTTGAGGTCGCGAATTTCCGAGCGTTCAGCGAGCTTACGACCAGGTCTTCTTCAATTTCACGTGACGCCAGCGTGACAAACGAAAAACGTGTTAGCACGTGGCTCCCCGTAAATTATTGAAAACATTGGTGGCGGGGGTCGGACTCGAACCGACGGCCTTGGAGTTATGAATGCGCCCTTGGGACTTTGCATTTTGTGACATCGAGTCACACAACTTTAACGTTCTTACAACTTGCCGCCGTTACAGAGTAGTTTGAGTTTGCATCGATTCACAGGCGTTGGCATCCATTTTCATCGAGTCAAGTGACTAATAGCGTGACAAAATTTCTTTGGGCCACGGAGTGGTTGGTTTAAGCTTGGTGATTGATTTCTTGGTCGTGCAGACAGTCAGCTTTCGCTTCTTGTTTCTCTTCGTAGTATTGGGCCACCATCGACGTCACGCCATTCACTTCAAGTGACGGCGCATCCTACAGCTGAATGGACGGCCCAGTAGCTTGCGGAAGCGTTTCCGTGAGATAACGCGCCGGGTTATCTGTTAGATGATCGAGATTGTATTCACGGAGCAGGGGGTCAGTCTTCTCTTCTCGAACTTTGACAGAGTGTCATTCACCATGATGTGTGAGTGGCCCTGCGCGGACTGAATTCCGACTATTCCGAAGCGGGCTTGAGGTCGATGATCTGATCGAAGACCAGTTGACTAAAGCCCTCGCCGCGGCCGGCGGTTTTTCTTCTGCCAATCCAAACAAAGGTCTTTCCGCCCAGCCACCGAGCCCTTTGCCAGGAGCGATCAACGTAAGCACCCGTGCGAGGCACCTCTTCTTCCTCGATGAAATATGGAGACTTCGGCTCTCTCAATATCCAGCCGCGAGGAGGGTCTCCTCCAACCATGCGAGCTCGCTGCAGTCTTATTTCACTAACACTGCCTTCGGCGTGCATCGCGATGAACGGGATCCAGTTTTTCGGCACCGTCGTGCCGAGGACATAACCGATCTTCACATTCTCATCGCTCGTAGTTCGTGGAGGCGGCGTGATGTTCGGCTGTGATGTCGCGTAACCGCTGATGCCGATTCCTGTCTGCGATGGCACAGTGTTCTCCACTCCCCAAACCATGTTCGCCATCTCATCGCGCATGAAATTCACGCGTTCGAGTGGCGCGCTCTCGAGAACCTTGCCGACTGCCGGAACCAGATAGAAGCGATTGGCCTCGGTTCTTGCCTGTCCCTTTTCCGTTAAGTGAAACATCGCAAACCGTTGCCACGCCGTTTCGGGTCCGCGACCGGCCGGCCGGATAAACGTGTGTCGACCGAAAGTATCGTCCACGATAATGCCGCGGATTTCACAAACGGTGTTGATGTTCATCGGATGCGGCAGCATAAACCAGTCGTTTGAGTAGATAAGGCCAAACTCCGCCAGCAGCATGTGCAACAGGCCCGTCGTCTGAGTCTCGATCTTGCCAAAATCAGTTTGGGTTTCTTCCATCTGCCAGAAGCGTGGCTCAGGCTGGCCCTTGAAGCGAACATTTGCCGGAAAGAACGACTCGACCTCCTCCGTAATCGGGATCGGTGGGGGTTCCGGATCGAGGTTTGACCGTCGATCTCGAACGGAATCGAACGAGTACCAATCAAGATGACCTTCGTGATATTGCTCGGCAAGCAATACCGTCTGCTGGCGATCAGTAACTGCCTGACCCGCAACCGAAAACTGGTACTCGAGATGATTTTGCAGCCAAGCGTTATCGGTTGCGTCCCCGGGCTGGGTGAACAGGCGGTTGAATTTGTTACGACGGTCAGCAGCAAACGACGCCGCGATGTTTTTGAGATCCAACTTATCACCACTCGGCAACGAGTCGATCCATGGATCGTGGGTTCCGTTCTCGACTGCCCGGACGATCGCCACTCCATCAGCGATGCGCGAGCCAACCGATGCGAGGATTTCCAGAGCGTCGGGATCCTTGAGGTCTGCATTCTCTCCGCCGGGGGTGTCAGGCAAAACCCGAATCGGAAACTTGCTTAAATACTCTTCGTAATGCGCCTGAAGCCCTGCGGTTGTTAGAAGCCTGAGTAATTGCTTACCCCATTGCGTCGCAAACAACACGTCACTGAATACTTCGCCAGTCGTCTTCTCACGCACGGTCAACGGTATGCGCTCGCGCTCAACCCTCGTCTCGAGGGGTATCGTGGTGGGATCGAACGTGGCAGCGTTTGCGTTTCGAAAAGCGAGGCGATCGATGGTCTCATGTTGAAATGCAATTCGCGCCGTGACGCACGTTGCCGCATCTTCGCCGTTGAACTCACCGAACTGCCACTGCCGGGTCAGCATCCAGAGCGGATCGCGAACCTCCGCGCGCAGGCTGCGACTAAAGTCATACGTGCGTGGCCGCGGCTCGAGACGGTTGAACGCGATTATTCGCGGCAGTCGAAATATCGCCGCGCCGATTACCTGGGTAAGGGTTAGTACTGGTGTAGACATGATCGTGCTCGAGCCATTTATACGCGCTTGGCGTAAAACTCCGTCAATACTGCGAAGTCCATAACACCCATCAGATCGAGAGAAACATCAGCCAGCTCGATCGTGCTGAACTCTGAGACGAGCGCCGGCGCGAGAGCGTTCCAGACAGGGCTCTGCTTTTCCAGTTGATCCGGTTCGACCGCTCTTCGTTTTGCGCGTTGCAAGGTGTCATTGAGAGTTCCAACAAGCGCGTCCCAGTTCCACGATCCGGTCTCCTCAGGCGTAACCGCGAGCAAGAGTGACTGTGGTGGCGCCGCATTCGGCTGGTTGTAGCGGAATGAGATACCGGTGGTTTCCGTCGCAGTTGGAATTTCCTCGGTCCAATCGTCGATCAGCACGCCACTTTGCTTCACTCCCGGTTGAAACCTGGTGTTCCCGTGCGCTGCGATAGATAAAGTGTCTCGGGATATACCAAATGGCTTCGCCGGATCATCGGGGTCGGTTGCCGGGAGTTCAACTGCCAGCCAACTATCGTTCGCACGGAAAGGAATCTGGATCGGTAGCATGTCAAGCGTCACATCAGTGAGCGCGTCAGCGAGCGTTCGAACTATTTCCCACCGGTGCAGTAGTTTTCTTACGCGCGCCAATCCCTGTAGCCATTCATCGACGACCTCAGTGACAGTTATTCCCGGCGTCGCATTGACCGCGTGTTGGAGCAACTGATTGCGAGCCGCATCGGCGGTAGCGATATCGATCTCGTTAAAGCAAGAGAATTTCGGCAACCAGTTGAACGTCTCACCGAACAGGATTCGCCCGGCTTCCGATACGAGCAGGACCTGTGCCTCTATGGACTTGTCGGGCGTGGCCAGATTCAAAGTCGCCGTAGCTCGATCAAGGACGCCGTCCTTGGGATCGTTCCGGCGCAAACGTCTCGCAGTCCGGTGGGCCCGCGCCAGTAGCGATGCCTTTGCTGAATCGATTGAAAGATCAGCTTCAGATGGAAATGCGTCCGTTATTCCGAAGTTGGCGACAGAGCGAAGCGTCTGATGCAACGCTTCAGCATCGGCGAGGGAGAAGGTGATGATCAGCTTGGTGTCGCCGTCAGTGAACTGAAGCCTGAGCTCTTCCAACTTCGCGAAGGCATCGCCAATTTTGCCCGAGAACGCCTCGTTATCCGCCGGGTTCGCGGGATCGTTAATGATGTCGAGTTGCACTGTCGGAGCCGTCGTCCCATCTATCTGATCGGCAAGACCGGCGAGGGCATTCAGCGTGCTGTTCACTCGACTACGAAGTTCTGTCAGGTCGTAACCCTTCGGATTGTTCTTGTCGACTGGGATCGTCGTGTCTTTTCCTCCCGATGCCGGCAGAAAATCCTGTGCACTTAACGCTCTACCCTCCAGCAGCAGTGCGCGAAGATGGCGAGCAAGCGGGAAGACTTGCGCGAACGTCTTGTCGCTCGCTGCGACTCCTGGATTGAAAATTATTCGCACCGTCTTGTCGTCGACGATACTGTTGGCGCGTCGATACTGGAACGCGATTCTCGTCTCAAGCTCTGTTGCGCCACCGGTGTCCGCCTGGTTGGCGCTGGTGATCCATACGAAGTCGATCGGTTGTATGGCGAGGTCAGCAAGTGAAACCGGCTGGGTATCATGAGCAGTCACTGTTCCATCTTCGGCAGTCTCGATCCAGCTTACGTCACAGAATATTCGATCAGGCGCAGGACCCAGTAAGGAGCCGAGCCATTGATTGATACCTGGTTCGGCGATTGCGCGCGGCGTCATCGCGATTGCAGGCCAGGGGTTGCTGGCTGCGAGCGCCGGGTCGAGGTCGGCGAAGTGAAGCGTCACGCGGTTTGTAAACGTGAACTCAGTCCCGCGCGGAGTCTCGATGACTTCAAGGGCCTGAGGTATGCGCGCGTCTTTTTGTGCGAGTGAGACCGCAGCGACACGATCGAAGTTCCCGCGCACAAGCTGGAATGCATTCTCTGCCATCAGCAGATCCTTTACCGCGTCCAAAGAATCCTTTAGCGCATTCTGTTCGGCGACAATCGCCGCACCGAGAGTGGCGTTCGGCCGTTCGGCCGGTGACAACACCGAGGCCAGACCGAAACCGTTGCCCGCATTCAGTGTCGCGTCTATCAGACTCAAACCATTGACTACGCTATAAGGTGGAATGGTCTCCGTTGGTCCACCAGTGCCTGCCTGTGGAACTTCCTTCGATGCGAAGGGAAACGCCTGTCGATAAGGAAGGATGAACTGGTTGAACTCGAGCACCGGAACATCGCCACGGGCAGCGCTCGCGGAGGTGCGATCGTGAAGACGTCGTTCGAACTGATAACCGAGTAGCGCTTCGATTGGCTGACCATTACGCATACCTTCGAGGATAAACTCGCCGCCGCGTACTCTCTCGGACGACAAGTTGACCGAGAACATCTCCGCCTGATCGGGATTAGCATGAGTCAGATGGGCGTTACGCAGCAGTGCAGCAGCCGAAGCATGATTGATCGAAGGCGCGTGTACGAATCCACCCTGCTTCAATCCGCGAGCGCGCGTGCTCGAGACGCCGACAACCTCATCTTCTTCGAGTATCGGATTCGAATCGACTGGGCGCAGAGATGTCGGGATGCTGTCGCGGCTCAGGAATACTTTTGGAGTTTGCTTGACTGATTCGACCCAACCATAGGCTCCGAGGAAGATGCCTCGCTTGCGGGCTTCCGGAGCTCCACTCGAACTTCGCTCCGTTTGTAGTCTCTGCGCAAACAACCCTGTCTGCCACGCATCGAGACGATAGTTACAGCAATCCAGATGTTCTACGAAGCACCGTTCCAACCGGGCCGTGGGCGTATCGATCAGAAGTTGTAGAGCGGACTTCTGCTCTCTGAGAAATGCTGCCTCAATCTCGGTCGGATTCGGTCCCAGCCAGATAAAGTCTGCAACGCTCACATTGGGCGTCGGATGTGATGGTTGGGCGGCTCCGATCCGCGTTCCCATGATTTCTAATTTTGAAACTGAAGGTGTTGTCTCGCGCACTTGCAAGATAGTTGTAGTCGCCAATGACCTGGTTAGCGCCGGTTCGAAAGTGACTCGCTCCTTCAACCATTCGAACGATCCGTCGTGCATTTGCAGCAGCAGAGAGTTGCGTAACATCAGGTAAAGGAGCGACGAGGGCAATGGTGTGACGCCAAAGTTCTGGTTGATGATCTTCTGCGTTTCTGTTGTGTTCGCGAGCAGATCAATATAATTGATCGTGAGCTTGTCGACCTCCGAAGGAGGCTTGTTCTCGACGAGGTTAGCGGCGTTAAGGAGAGTGGTGTAGTGCTGCCAGATAACGTGAAAGCACTTCATTGCGTTGGTAACAGTTGTGTCTCGGTCGACACCCAATTGGTTCAAAAATGGGCGCACGAGAAAAGCGACGATCAGCATCAGTCGAACAAGTTCACCTTCATAACGTCCGCCATCCTTGAAGCTGATTAGATTGCGAAGGTACTCCTCGCTGTAACCAATGCGCTGATAGAACTCTACGCTGGTTGGATGAAGACCGAGAATGTTCATCAGGACTTCGGCGGAATCCGTACCCGGCTTACCGACAAAAAGCAGGTCGTCTGCGAGCGTTGTCCAGGTCTTCTCCAGTCCGGCGAGAATCGTTTGCAGGTCCCTTAGAAATCCGGTCTGATCTCCGAAGAACGCAACGGTCACTCCGGCACGCGATTCCGGATACTTCCAGCGCGAGAAATCACTCGTCAGCAGAACACCGTATGGCTGATTGCCAACTCTTATCGATGGGAGCGGACCTCTTCCGGTCACGAACGACGTGAAGAATGATCTTGTCATCCGTGCCGCTTGTGCGGACACAGCCGGCGCGGTCCAGTTTCGCAGCCAGTAGCCAAGCGTAGAAGGGAATAGCGACGTATTCATCGCCAGGGCTTCGAGAATATCGATCTGGTTGGCGCGCTGCACTGTTTGCAAAGGCCCGTATCCGATTCCTAATGCATCAGCCAGCAGTCGTCCATCGGCACGGCTCTTCTTCGGATCGGGATCGGTGGGATCGAAGGCAGGCGGGTCGGTCGCCGTGAAGAACGCCAGATCATCGTAAGGATCGTTATCGGAGTAGCCTGTACCGTCACGTTCGGTATTGTTTGTGGGTGTGCCCTGGCGCACAAGGCTGAATCCCTTTGGACCAAATTGATGGTTGTCGATCAACTCTTCGAGAAGCCCCGCGCTTTCGTTTTCATCAGCAGAAAGGAAAACTCCGAGGGCAAGGATCTTCGTAAATCCGCTGCGCGCTTCCGCGTCACTCAGATCAATGCGAAAACCCATTCCGAGATTGACTGCCTTGTCGAAATCAGACATCCAGTCGAATGAGGTGCCGAAAGCGATGACGCCGTCCTTATCCGGAAAGGCCTGCTCCGTTTCGAGCGGATCAGGTCCCAGAAACATTGTGTCGGGTATGACGTTGCCAACGACCTCGCGCGGCGGCGCAGCGTTGTTGGTGTAGAGCAATAAAACGAATCGATCCGGCAGGACGTGTGTCCGCGGCGCGCGCGTCCAAGTGTCGTTCTTCACGAGGTCATGCGCCGGAAATCCTGTGATTCGCGTACGCACGGCTTCGTCGATGCGATCCAGCCAGTTCTGGTCTTCAGCTAACACACTGAACGCGTCCGCGTTGTTGTCGTTGATCGCATTTTCAAGCGACTGGCGCGTGGAGGCAGGCAGGTCGAGCGCGAGCAATTTGATAAAGAACTGGGCGTCGATCGATCGCAGTAGATCGATGAGAGTCTGCGAGGCGCCGCCTGCTGCGAGTGCATCAAAATCCGTGGGTTTTGTTTGCCGGGCTACCCACGCTGCGCGCTGGCCGCCAAATAGCTCAACTATATGGCGCCACGCCGAGCGCCGTCGCGAGTCCTTCTGCGTGTTTAGATATTCGGCTGCAACAAGCTCGGTCCAATAAAGTTCGCCTGCCACCACTTCGCGATCAGTGAGCGTCTTCTCGTGTGTGTGAACGGCAATTTCATCGGGATAGATGCGCACCCACAATTGAGTTGAACCTTGTCCTCTTACTCTTTCAGACGGAACGAAGATCGTTTCGATCCTTACCGGCAACAGGAGAAACGGCGTTCGGTCGTCGAGATTGGCGAGACCCTCTCTCGGATGGGGATTGACGTAGAGGTCGCCGATCGCTTTATGCAGATCTCCTTCGCAATCGCCGCAATTGTCCTTCAGGCGTTCGGATGTCGCGAGGATCTCCCTGCGCTTGCTTTTGACGTCGGCGGTATTCTGAAATGAAGGTTGAAGCAATTCCGTCAACTGTCCTTGGGTGTCGCGCAATTGTTGACGGAGATCGTCCATCGATCTCTTCAATTCGTCGCGTCGTTGCTGCTTTCCCTGTTTTTCTGCGTCGAGGTCATGCAGAGTTTCAGTGGCCTGATCAATACTGGCATTGACGTCTGATCGCGCGCGCTCCAGCCTTTCGAGCTCGGCCTCGAGTGCCTTTATTTCGTCCGCGGGCAGTGGCTCAATCTGTCGCAGCTCTTCGAGGCGACGGCGCACATCCTCGATGCGGTTGTCGATGGCGGCGAGATTCTTTTGGAGGTGTTCGAGCAACTGTTGTTGCGCAGCCAAACGCGCAAACCAGTCCGCGAGCCCGCGATCCTCGTCACGTAGTTGACCCAAACTTGCGTTAAGGCGGTCCATTCGCGCTCGCACCTCGGCGATCCTGCGGTCACGGTCCGCATCCACAACTGTTTGTCGCTGGTTCGCGCGGGCCAGAACCAGATCAGTGCGATGAAGATTGACGCGCTCCCGATAGAGAGCCTCGTCGCACTCGCGACACTTCGCGCGAAGGGTTGAGATCAACTTAATCTGCTCGCGAAACTCAGCCATATTATGGTCCAGTCATATCCAGCATCTCACTTGCATGCACAGCAACCATCACCGGTGTTTGGAACAGGATGTACGCCATCTGGGCGGAATTGCTGGCCCATGGATGCGCCGATAACTCTGCGGTGTCCGGGCGAGGGAAGTGCGGCGCCGGAGAAATCTTGACGAACTTAGGTTCGGTCGCGCCAAAGACGTTCCAGGCAAGGTTGTCCCAATCGTCTTTCGGATCGTTTGCCGGGTTGTTGTCCGTGTCTCGCGTCGGCTGATATGAAATGTCCATACCGAAACGAGGTTCGCCCGGTACTTCCTGCAACACGAAGAACCAGCCCTGGTGGTCGCCCGGAAAGTCATGACTCGCAACTGTTCCCTTCGCCTTTTCGATCGTCAGATCGAAACCAAAGAAACGCAGATCCGGATCGATCTCCGCTTTGAAGAGTGGGAACTTGAATTCCTCATCAAATTGCTTTGGTGTCGGGTCCTTTTCGCGGATCACTTTGTTGCCCTGTCCATCGTCGAGGGCCTTCTGTGCATAGATCACAGTGTTCGGATATCGCTTCAACAACTCGCCGCGTATAACGAGCACAACCTGTTCTTCGCCCGGTTGCACATCGGCGGTCGGAGCAGGCGGAGGCTTGTGAGTTCCAAGACCGGTTGTCGATTGCCAACTGTGGATCTTCGTGATGTCTTTTAGCTGCTCAGCGTCCGCCGGAGTATCGGGATTGCTAATACCTTTTACCTCCCAGAACTGACGAAAGTAACTGCCTCTCATGTCAGTGGGATACTCACGCCACAACAGCTCGCGACCCATCTCATGATTAAGACCAACCATGTACGACTCGATAAACCTGGGATTTGTCTCCAACAGCGAAATCGTATTTGGCGGGATGAGCTGCAGATTCGGAATGAGCAACTCCTTATTTATGTCCCGAAGATACGAGTACATCGCGTCTTCAAAATCCGGATGGGCCATCGCCTCGACTATCTCTTCCGGACGATCGAATCTGAATCCAGGAATCTTCACGAACGATGACAGCCGTAGCGGGAAGCTGAAAACTGGATCGATTGCGCGCGCGAGTTTTGTGTGTGCATTGATGATGTCGAAGCGCACGAGGGGAGGTTTCTCAGGTGGACGAATAGCAGCACGTTCCTGGAGACGAACCGCCGCTGCTCGAAAGTTCCGCGCCTCGACGCTGTCGGCCGTCGCCGTTGATCCTGCTGTTGGAGCTGGAGCTGAAGTCTCGCCCTCGAGTGTGACATTGAAGTTCGGACTAGGTGGAACGTTGAGTAAGGCGTTGATTCCTTTCTCGGGATCGACAAAAGTATCGGCATCCTCGATGAGACGGTTTTGTCGTTGTAGCCAGAAGAAACCTGCGACTGCAGCGAGCGCGAGTATAGCGACAACAATCCACGCGCCCGTGAAAAGACCAATTAACAGCAAAAGGATCAGCAGGATTATCAGGACCAGCAGACGATGTCGAATCAACCAGAGTAACCACGATGGCAGGTTTTTTGGTCGGATGCTGTCCGCAAGATCGTCTACTGAAAGCAGCCCCGTAGGCACCTCGCGCGGCGGCGCAGGCGTGATTCGATTCTCGTTTAAAGCATTTATCAGTCCCGAATAATCGAATTGCTGTCCGTTGGCTGAGAGACGTCGCGCCAGTTTGCCCGTGGGCCGAGTCATGCGACGAAATGCGGCAGAGAAGACTGGAGCTGTTAGGCGGCTTTGTCCCAGTTGATGTCTGATAGTGGTGGCGCTGCCCATTACTTTCGTATGAACGGGTGCCGTGACAGCGAGCAATCGTTCCGCCGGCAGCGCCGCAAAGGTCTGCGTGTTTAGGAACGCGCTAATCTGCATCGTGAACTTAAAATCCCGAACTTTTCGGTTGGCTTCGTAAACCTTCTGCACTTGCTGCCACGCCTTCTGCATAAACTTTTCCTGGCCCTTCTGAATCACGTTGGTGCCGAAGCCCGCCGGAACGCGCGTGCGTGGATCACGATTCAGGTCGTGGTACCAACCCGTCTTCGTGAAATCAAGAAGGACCTTGTCGGTCTTATGCTGTCGGGCGTGGTTCTGCCCGTAGAACGGAACTGTCACCACTGGATCATTCAGGAAGTCTTCATCAGAGCCAGCGGGAGCATCGAGATTGGTCTCGATTGTCTCTGGAAGATTGACCAGGATTTTGAGCTCGTCCTGAAACGCATTCGGGGTGAAAGTAACTGGCACTGGGTTGGTGCGATCCGTCTTCAGCGCTCCCTCCAAACCTTGTATCACCGGATTTGGGGCAGGTAGTCCGGGATCTTCACCCGGCGCCAACGGTCTTTGCCGTCCTTCATCGTCTACTTTGACAAAACCGGGCTTCGAACAATCCATCATGCGGATTCCGATTTTTGGGTCTAGGATTCTCGGCTCAAGCATCTTCACCAGCGACTCGAAATCTTCCTCAGCTCCGGTGCGGAAATACCAGTCGTAGTAGAAAGGCAGTTCGAGATTAGTCGTCGTCGAATCCCACGCCGGCTTTTGCGCCGGCACTCCGGTTGTAGGCAGCCCGAGACCAGCCAGCCGGCCTACTTCGAACGAGGGCACGAGAAACGCGGTGTACGCCTTGTTCGGCTCGAGATGACGTGGGGACATCAAACGGCTATAGATCTTGTCGGGATCTGTCGTGACCGCTGCCCGCAGTGAATTCAAATACTTTTCCAGATCGGAGAGTTCATTCGGGGCGATGTCCTGTTCGGTATGGACGTGAGCGAATAGCCAGCTCTCGTCTGAAGGCGGCCAGGCGTTTTTTGTCTTCACGCTCACTACTGGAAGCGGGATGCGTCGATCGTCGCGATCGAACTCTCCTTCCTTCACAACCAACACTGCAAGCCACGGACGAAGGCGTTGGCCATCCGGGTGCGCCGGCGTGTAACGCCACGGAAAGTCTTCGTCATAGAACTCGATGAAGGCGAGGTAGTTCGGCTCGACGTTGGTGATCCAGTTGCGCGGCTCATTGCGAACGATCATTTCGCGCTGAATCCCAATGATGTCGCCTGGGCCAATCAGCGCGAAGTCCTTTGGCGTTTGCGGCGTGGCGTTGATTGAAACACCAACCGGAACCGACGCGCGTTCATTCGCAGGCAAAACCGCCGCGGGATTACCGAGCGTATCCTGCTCGTTTATATGCGCAGCAATCCCGCGTCGCGCCCACGATTGAAATTGGTATTTAGCTACTTCGATTGCCATGGCAATCTCAATTCATATTCAGCTCGAAGTGTGAAACCACCTGTATTTGTCCCGCCAGATTCGGATTCTGCGCGAGCAATTCCTGTTGTCGCTGATACGCTTCAGCCTGAGTCGAAAACACATCGGTCACATGAGATTTCATATCGACAGTGCTTGCAATTGCGTAAGTCTCCTCGGGCAACACTGCTTGCGGAGGAGCGTTGAGCGAAATACGGTTCTGTTGCAGTGCGAGCGAAGACTGCCGAACCGCACTGCCTTTTACAACGCGGTCGTACATAACTAACGCGAGCTTGACCAGTCCTTTAAAGACTAGCTGCTTGCGACGCAGATAGCTGAGCTCGTAGTCAACGGGTCGCTGGACCGGTGTTCCCACAAACAGGTCCGATGTACCACTCAACTTGAACCCACTCGGGAATCTCTCGAACGAACGCCGCGAGAGTTTGTCGCTGTCGCTGAGTTCGAGGAAATTCGCGGGCGCGAACTGTTCCTTAACGTTCACGAAATCCGCGGGGATAGGAGTTCCATCCGAGTTGGCATTCGTCAACTTAAACTTGTTGGCGTCCTTGGGCTTCTTTGTTCCGAACTTCTGAATCAGAAAATCTTCCAATGGAAGCGAGCGCTGAGTAAACGTGAGCACACCGGCCGGATGAATAATCAACAGATCTGTTTCCGCAGCTGGTGGCTCGATCTTCTTGAGACTCACGTGCAGGTGAATGGTCGGTGGCAACTCCGCGCGCCAGTTTCGAGTATCTGCATATTCAGCTAGCAGGATAGCGAGCAGGTCGGCTGTCGCAGCGTTGATAGCCGGCGGAGGATCGCCCCAGGTGACGTGAAATCCGACGCAGATGTCGAAGAACAGTATTGTCAGACATGCTTCACCCTGCGCGTCCCAGGGCGTTGGGCCAGACAGTTTGGCCGAAATGCGAATGCCCGCGATTACAGCCGTACCTGCACGAAGGGCGATGCCGCCGTAAAGGGCTGCGATGAAACGAAACGGCTCGAACTGAAACAGCACGTCAAAGCCGAGAAAACCATACACATTGAATCCGCCCGCTCCGGCATAAAGTTCGACTTTCGCACCGAACTGCACGGTATTTGACGTGACCGCGAAATACGTCTCGATCTTCAGACGAGGATTGTCGTCGGCGAGCAGACTGATGCCGAGTCGCGCCATGTTGCTAAAACCGTTGGGAAGCGCGGGAATGGTCGGAAGGTCTCGGAAGTCCGGATGAAAACCGCCGACGCTGATCGCAAACGTCTGGGCCTCTCCCCACGAGATCAGGAACGCCATGCTTCCCGTAAGAGTGAAGACCAGCAGGCGGGAATCGAAGAGATCTGCGCGGAAGAAGATGTAACCACGATCGAAATCGACGACGCCGATGAAATTGATTTGAAGCTTGAGGAGGGCGGCCTCCTCAGTGGGCAACATACACTTCAGAACCCCGACGATTGCGAACATCGGCTCGGGCAGATCAAGCAACAGACCAAGCTCGACAGTTACGATCGAGGCCCAACCGAGTTTCGCCATTGGACCAACTACGAAGTGATCCTGCTGCGGCGGGAAAAACTGCTTGATGTCGCTGATGATGCGTGTGATGTTTGCGACGATGTCTTGCGGAAACAGGATGCTCTTGATGGCATTGGTGCGAATGCCGTCAACGAGGGCCGGTACATCGATTCTGCGGTTCAGGCCGAATATGCCGCCGACGCCGTTCAGCGTGAAACCGAATCCCAACTGTATGGGAGTGAACTCCGCGGTAATGATGATGAGGAGTGAGAAGCCCTTCGACCCATCCGGTAACTTCGTGTTGATAAGGGCAATCGCCTTGACTGAGAAGAGTCCCTTGAACTCCAGTTCCAGCGCGCCGGCATATTCGCCCTTCTCGGTATCGAGCAGGAGAAATCCGCCACCCTTAAAGCCGCCTGCGTCAAGTGAAAGACCAACGCCCTTTGGCGGCGCGAATTTGAAATCGATGTCGGCGAGTCCGAGTCGTCCAGCTCCTCCTGAAGGAAACGAGATCAGGATGTTCGTTCCCATCTGATCGACCACTGCTGTGATTGGTCCAAGGTGGGTAGTGAACTGCGCCTTCAGTCCAATCTGTGGTCCGTTGTTAGCGAAGCCGACGGAAAAATAGAGACCGTTGACGCTGATAATGGCGAGGTCCAGATGGACCGGGATGAAGACCTCAATGCCCCCACTTCCCTGCAACCTCAATCCATCCTTTGCGGTCCAGGTACCTTTCAGCGTAAACCCAGCCTCGAAATGGACGCCGGAGAGGATCTTCTGGATGAAGCCGTCGCCCTGCGAGAAATCGATGATCAACTTGCCTTCTTCGATCGCGAATTGAAGTGCAGGTGAAACGTCGCCGCCTCCCGAGCTAATGTTCGCATCGATGCCGGCGCTGGCGCCGATGCTCTTCGCCTGTAACCTTGAACCGCCGGCAAAGCTGAGCAACACGATCGGGTCCCCGCCTGTTTTCTCCGCCTTCAACCCAAGCAGAGCATTGAGCGTAATGTTACCGCTGGGAGGTTTTGCGTTAACCGTGAAGGGAGGGCGAATCTTCGCTTCGACGCCTGCGGCGAAGCTTGCTTGAAGGTGCACGGTGCCCTTCCACAGGTCGGAAAAGTTAACCGTTCGATCAAACGTGGTATTTCCGGGCAGACTTATTTCTAATTTCAGGCCCGGTGGGCTTACTGAATTGTCGGGCTGGGCACTGAAGAAAAAAGCTTCGAGTTTGGGAGGTTGTCCGGCGTTCTGATAAATCGTCGCCGGTACACCCAGGGTTTCGATCATCGCCTGGGCCTTCCGCAGCATTACCATCCCATCAAATCCGTTTGCTCCCCATCCAAATGCTTCTTGGAAGTGCTCGCTCGGGTTGCTAAGCAATTTGGGGATGCGATCGACATAGAACCTTCGCGGCACAATCTCACGGGGAACATCACTCACTTCAAGCTCGGGAGAGATAACGTGTTCCTTATCAGCTAAGCCAAGGACCGCGAGGGTATTTGTGAGATTCGGCAATTTTTCGTCGAGATAGCCGACGCTCATGAATTCCAGCGAGCGAACCGCCATGGTTGCAGCGAACTCCTGAATCGGTCCACGGTCTGCGGGTGGAAGTGCATTTGCCGCTGCGTTCAGGGCATTGCCGACCTGGTTTAACTCCGTAACCAGCTCGGCGATTTTGACGATCATAGCAACGCCTGAAGCGATTATGTTCGCAGGGTTGTCGCTACCGATCACTGCGGCGAGGTCGTCGATTCTTGCTTGCAGTTCACCAGCCTTCGTCTTCGCGGAAGTGAGTCTCGCGTTCAACGTGGCATCGCCGGTCACTGAATTCGGCAGGTCAACGCCGAGCCGGACAAAAATCTCCGGCCCCAACAATTGGGCCAAAGGCTTCAACGCCCGTCCCAATTCGAGCCCGAGCGTTTCCAGCGTTCCTGCCGCGTCAGCCATTAAGTTTCTCTCTCACTTGTGATCGGTCGCATTTGTGTCGTCAAGCTACCCGCTACGCTGGTGGTAGTAACCCGGCCCAAGTTTGGCCTCCGGACTCCTTAGGCAAAGCCCCAGTAGGCGATTTGGTGTGATTGCCTACGACCTCAATCAATTTCTCAAGGGTCATTCCTTCTTCGTACAACGCCAGTTCCGGTTCATATCGAAGGATGGCTTCCAGGAATGAAGGTGAAGCATATTTCTTGATTACCTCGCCGAACCTTTGAATAGCCTCCAGGAAACGTATGCCATCCACCTCAACCGGCAAAGGCATACCCGGTGTGTATGCCGCGCGCAGAGCGAGCCGAATCCAAACTGGTCCACGGCAACGATGCCAGACGGTCGCCACTTTCTTGTTTGAGTTAACGAGGGCCATCACCTCTTTGGCATGGCGCGGAAAGAGTTCGGAGAGTTCTGGTCCGCGTATCGTTCCTAAGAAACGCTCCCTCAAGGTCTCAAACTGTTCGGTTCCCGGTAATTCGACTATCGACAAGGCGACCGGTGGATTAACCTGAGTGACATGGTCCATCACCGCCTTCGCATTTGCCTTGCCGGACCCCCAGCCCAGATTTTCATCCGGCGTCGAATCGCCTGGTCTGGGAGTCGGGTTCGCTGTAAGCAGTGTCTTGATTTGCGTGTGTGTCAGGTTCGGATTCTTGTGCAGCATCAAGGCGATAAGACCCGTCACGTGAGGAGCAGCCATGCTGGTGCCGCCCTTGTCAACGTAAAAATCCTGACAGCACTCGCAGCAACAAGCCTGACACCCCGTTCGATCCGTTTGTAGTCCGGCAGAGGTTATGTCGACGCCTGGCGCACAGATTTCGGGTTTAGTTCGCGCTGCCGCGTCCAGCGTGGGCCCACGTCCCGAAAACCTCGCGAGGCGCCCACCAACTTGATATGCGCCGACGGAGATACACTGAATGCCGGACGCGTCGGAGCACAGGGTCGAACGCGACGTGGCGTTAGTGGTAAAGAAGGGTGACTTATCGTCGTGCGAACTTCCGCCAGTACAGAAGGCGTCGATTGGTGTTGCGGTTGTGCCTGAATCACGTAAATCGATCGTCCATTCACCGGCACTATTGGGCCCCGTCGCGGCGAGCGGATTGAGGGCAGTGTTGGGTGGGGTGATGGAGATCACAATCTGGTTGGCCACAGTATTGGAAATAAACACTGAACTGCCGGCTCCGCCACCGTTGGCTGTAGCGCTATTGCCTGAACTTCCGAAACTTACGAAATTGATTAAACCGTTTGCCCCACTAACCGGAGATTGAAGCCTTATCTGCAAATTGGATCCGGTATATCTGATAACAACGCGACGTCTCTTCTGATCGCCCGGCATCAACCTGAATTTCAGTTGCAAAGTCGCAGTGGGACCGGCGGGTACGGTTCCACTCGCATGAAAGTTATTGTCGCCGTCGTTTCCAGCCGCAAAGACAATGGCAGTGCCGGTCGAGTTGTTGTTGAGTAATTGATCTACTGCCACACAATCAGGCGACGTCCCGTCCATTAGTTCGCTAAAGCTGCCAAGGCTCAGATTGATGGCGATGGGTTGGTGCAGTCCCTGCGCCAGGTTAAGCAGGTAACGTATCGCATCGATCATGACATCGTTCGGGGTGGTGGGTTGATTTGTGTCACCGGTAGTCAAACCCCACAAGCGAACAACTGCGATATCAGCATCAGTCGCGACACCGATGTAGTGAAAACTGCCATGGCATCCTCCGGACTGGGATCCGTCGCCTGCAGCGATCCCTGCGACGTGCGTTCCGTGCCCGTTCTGGTCCTGATGGCGCACAGGTACCGTAGGGCTCGAATTTTGAATGGTGTCTGTAATCTGACCACGCGCATATTCAACGCCGTAACCGAGGGGTGTGGGCGTTGCCGCGATCGTAGGCTGAGTGATAGCTGAGGGGGTTGTTTCTCCACCTGCGGCTGTCAGCGTCTGGTCCCAGATAGCCGCAATTCGCGACGATCCATCGGCCCTTCTAAAGGCGTGATGCCTGATATCGATCCCGGTGTCGATTATGCCTACGATCACGTCCTTTCCGTTGTACCCAGTGAAACGATCGCCCGAGCGAGTCCAAACCTCGTTGACATGCATATCCGGTATGCTTTCATCGAGTTGTAGTTCTGCTTTTCTCTGCTTTTCGATCTGCTCGACTTGAGGGTGTTGGGCGAGAGCCTCGAGTCCGGCGAAGTCGATTACCCCGTAGGCGACATTTCCGACAGAGTTTCCAAGAATGAACCCGGCTTGAATAAGCGCGTCCAGGTCTCCGGTAAATTTCAATGCGATATAGAATTTCGTGTCAGGACTGACCGTGAATGTCCCTTCGTCGGGATGTTGCTGGAAGTATGCTTTCTGGGCCAACAGTACATTCAACTCTGGGTCTAGGTATGCCATGTGACTTCCACCGACGGTTAAAGTCAGTTAACCGATATCGGGAGATCGGCTACTGACGGGTCGAAGGGAGCAACCTTAGGTTGTAAGGCCAGATTCGCGCATTTTGAACAGTCGAGAGCCGTAAAAACTGCACCCTACAGATTAAAGGAGTGAATCGCTGACGACGCGAGGAAGTGGTCGGGGGGACCAGCGAGTTTGTTTTGCGTTTTTAAAGCGGCAGCAATATAGACGCGACGCTGAGCGATGTCAAGATTTATATGATCCGCTGGATGTGCTTTGGACTCGCGACAAATTTTAAGCGGTTCCGTCGCGTCGCGCTTATCCGATAGCCCAGAGACGCCGCATCCAACAGCCATACTTAGCATCCGATTTATGGCCTACTATTAAAGTCTCACGTGACAGGAGCGTGACTAACGAAAACGGCAAGCACTCGGCTCGCCGTAAGTCGTTGAAAACATTGGTAGCGGGGGGCGGGATCGAACCGCCGACCTTGGGGTTATGAACCCCAGGGTCGCGCTTGTACCAGCTTCATACGGCGAAAAAGCCCAATAAAAACAAGGGTCGCGGTCAGAAAGATGCGGTTATTCGCCTCATGCGATGCATGTTTTGATATGAATCTCGGCAAAATCTCGGCAAAATTTTTCGAGGCAAAACGAGGCCATGCAGCAGTTAACGGGAGGACAGGTTTAAAATCACTATCGCAGAAAGTGGTATGCATCTCAGCTAACGAAGCGTTAAGACGTACAGTGCAACGTTTCACTTCACTCATTCTGGTGAGTAATTGACACCTCTCCTCACACTTTCCCTCAACCGACATTTCTCAACACAACCAATAAGAAAAAAGAGGCGGTTAACGAGTAGGTGATTCACTAAGAATCTCCAAAAGGAAACCGCTGTAATGAGATTTTTACTTGGCGTCCTCGTTGGTTACACCCTACGAGGCAAACAGAAACTGCTTATCAGATTTCTTGTGACGCTGGCGCTGGTTGTGTATGTCGATATACCGGCAATTGCGCTTTTGGGGCTGAGTATTGACGTCCAACGTGAGCGCCGGTCCAGACCAGTTCAAACCAAGGTGCTGGCGCTTAAAGGACTGACCTATGAAGACGCCGAGAGGAAGGCTCACGCCGCTAACTTGAATATCCGACTGTTAGCGACACGTTACGATTCGGCCCTTCAGCCCGGATTGATTATCGACCAAGTTCCCGCACCTGGGGAGGCAGTAGCTGTCGGCTACTCGGTTGGCGTTACCATTAGCAGAAAAGATTTCGGCGGCCCTGGTCCATAAAGCCAAAGCTATTCCATTGGACCAGATAAGCCACACGCTGCGTTCTTGGCGTACCCAGCCTCCCTGTCTCTCAATAGGCGCGACACTGCAATCGTTTGCCAGAGACACGGAGGTTTTCACGTATTTATTCCTCCGAGGTTGCTAACATGAAAAATGTTTTCTCTCTTCGCAAGCGCTCATTCCTCTCGCCTGTCTCAACCGGCTTTAC
>DASYSD010000052.1:0-27224 GCA_036003745.1 Pyrinomonadaceae bacterium | reverse complement strand
TCCATAGTGATGAGACAAAAGCAAGAGCTGCGGAACGTACTGTAGGGGCGACCCTCCGTGGCCGCCCGCGCGTTGAACTCATCAATCGTAAAAATTCAGGCCCCACCGCTTCCTGCGCACGGATTCATCCGTCCAGTAATTTTTTAATAACTCGATCTGCGGAGCCGAATCGGCCCGAAGAATCACCGTCACAACATCATATCGATACGGCTGCTCCTCGATGCCGAGCATCTGTCTGTACGCACGGGCGGTGCGGGTGATCTGTCGACGTTTGCGCAGATCGACGTTTACCTGCGGCGGTGCAAACCAATCGGACGCGCGTGATTTGACTTCGATAAAGCAGAGTGTGTCGCCCTCGTACGCAACTAAATCTATCTCAGCGTTAACGACGGCGCCGCGGCGGTTTCGTCCAACCGGAAGAGTGACGTTGGCGGCTACCAAGCGGTAACCGAGCTGATCGAGATATGCAGCGGCGTATGATTCGCCGAGAGCGCCTGGTGAGGAGGTCATAGATGGACAGGATTTAGCAGGATTGAACGAGATTTACAAGATAAACCTGTCAATCCTTTGCATCACGATCGTAGGCGACTTTGAGCCAGTGTTTCACTTCGTCATCGATATCTTCCATCGAGGAGATCGGGATGCGGTGAGTGATGCGATCTTTCTTGGCAAAACCGCCGGTATCGATCAAACGACCCGTCGGTTTCATATCACCTAGCGCGAAGCCCATATCAATTCGTGTTTGAGTGGTGGGTTTGATCTGCGCGAAGACGTGGTTGCGATAGAGCGGCACGATCGTCTGGCAGGGGCAGGCTTTCGCTTCTTTACCGGTCTTGAGTCCGAGCTTTAACAGCGCATCATAAAGCGGTCGCAGCTTGGCTTTGCCGCCCGAGAACATCTTTTCGACGTCGCGCTCAGCCGATTCGAGATACAGATCCGGATCGGCTGTTTCTGCGCCTTTGCCATCGGCACGCTCGGCGAGCCACCAGGCGGTGTTTGTGCCGAGCCTGTACTTCTCCTTAAGCCAGGCGCGCCGTTCCTTTTCATCTTTTGGACCAGCCTTCTTGATGTGCGCGAGCCACTCTTCGAGTGAACGGCCGGTTTTCTGTTTTAGTTCGCCGATCCATTTCTGCGTCATCAGGACGCCTGGATGAACGCCGTAGATCGACTTCTTGCGTGGAACGGTAGCTGTGCGAGGCATAGGTATCTCCTTTGCCGGGGACGATATCAAACGTGCTTGCGTGTAGGCTTCTCGAAAATTGCTTTACAGATCTAAGAAGCTCTATTCAAAACGAGCGCTCGAGAGGAACTGCGGTGTCCGCCGCGCCTTCGTCGCCTGTTCGAAGGCGTAAGCAATCTTGATCAGCTTTGGTTCACTAAACGCAGCACCAAAAAACGAGATACCCACCGGTAATCCAAACACATAACCCGCCGGCACCGTGATGTGCGGGTATCCTGCGACTGCGGACGCTGACGAGTAACCACCACTGAAGTGATCCCCATTGATCCAGTCGGTAGGCCACGAGGGTCCTCCAGTCGGCGCAATCAACGCATCGAGGCGGTTCTTCTTCATGACGAAATCGATGCCCTGTGCGCGCGTGAGCAGGTGGTTCTTACTGAGCGCCGCGAGGTACGCCTTGCTAGTCAACGGGCCCTTAGCTTGTGCTTTGATCATGATGTCCTGACCAAAGTAAGGCATCTCGCGATCGCGATGCTTTTCGTTGAACTCTATGATGTCCTTGAGTGAACGAACAGGCGCCTGCGGTCCAAGCCCTGCGAGATAAGCATTCAAGTCTGCTTTGAATTCGTACAAAAGCACTTCAAACTCGGAATCGTCGAACTTTCCTGTCGTCGGAATGTCAGCCGGATCGATTAAAACTGCTCCGGCCTTTTTTATCTCGGCCAAAAGATCATTCATTAACTTGTCAACACGCTCGTTAAATCCGAAATGCTTGCGCGCAACTCCGAGTCGCATGCCACGCAATCCATCTTTGTCGAGAAACTGCGTGTAGTCTGGAACGGATCGCCCACGACTCGCATTTGTCGCCTGATCACGCGGATCGATTCCGCTCAGTTCTGCCAGAATGATCGCAGCGTCAGTTACTGTGCGCGCCATTGGACCAGCAGTGTCCTGGCTGTGCGCGATCGGAATGATTCCCGCACGACTGACGAGACCAACAGTCGGTTTAATCCCGACGAGTGAATTTGCCGATGAGGGACAAACGATCGAGCCATCGGTCTCCGTGCCGATTGCCGCCGCGCACAGATTTGCCGCGACCGCAGCTCCTGAACCCGAACTCGATCCACACGGATTGCGCTCGAGCGAGTATGGGTTCTTTGTTTGTCCACCACGGCCACTCCAGCCACTCGACGACTTTGTCGAGCGAAAGTTTGCCCACTCGCTGAGATTTGTTTTGCCGAGAATGACCGCACCCGCTTCACGCAGTCTTTGAGCAACGAAAGCATCGCGCAGGGGCATTGCGCCGACAAGCGCCAGGGAGCCGGCCGTAGTCATCATTCGATCTCTAGTATCGATGTTGTCTTTGATAAGAATCGGAATGCCGTGCAGCGGTCCACGTGGAGCTCCCTGTTTACGTTCGCGATCCATTGCAGCCGCAATCTCCCCGGCGTAGGGATTCATCTCGATCACCGATGCGAGACCGGGCCCCTTTTTATCGATATCTGAAATGCGATCGGAATACTTCTCGACGAGTTGGCGCGAACTGTATTTGCCTGACTGCATTGCCCGCTGCAGATCAGTGATGGTTAGTTCATCGAGTTCGAAAGCCGGCGGCGGCGCTGGAGCGGTTGTTTCGGATGATAGCGCTGCAACCGGATTGATGAACGAGACGATAGAAGTGGCAGCGGTTGTTTGAAGAAATCTTCGGCGTTTCATGTTGGGGAATTGTTGGACAGGATGAACAGGATTGTTTCAGGATTGCCAGGATGCCGCCTGCTCATCCTGTCCAGCCTTACTAAGGCAAACTGACCTTAAAGGAATTGAAAAATCGATTCACGAGCGCGGTATCATCCAGGCCCTTCGGCGAGCCAATGACGATCTGATAGGGACGGCGTCCAACCATGTAAACTCTCGACTTGAAGATCCTGTCATCTGTCTCTGCCGTAAACTCGAGTGCTGAGTAACCATCAATCACTGTTGGCCGAGTACTGATAAGCTTTGCGTTGATACCTTTAACGAAGTTATCGCGATTTGCTTCCAGTTCTGCCTGCCGGTTGAAATTAAAACTGGGGTGATAATCAACCCAACCGATCAGATACACGCTCGTGGTGTCCCGCACGATAAACAGGTGCGTTGTGTACGGACCCTGCTGACTCGGGGTCGTTTCTGTTTTATCGGTCGGAATCTCCGGCATCAGCACGGAGAAGTGCCCGTCGTCTGATTTAAATCTGACCCAGCCGCTGTTATCGACGGCAGTGCCCGCAGGAGGTGTGTTGCTGGGAGTGTTTGTTGGACGAGGGCTGTGTTCCTGGGCTTTGAGACAAATGCTCAACCCGAGCATGACTAACGAAATTGCCAAAAACCTTCTCATACTTTTGGAATCCCCTTTAAGTCGAACTGAGATCTTAAGGCTTATACAGACAGGCTGGTTTGATAGTCAATGGACTTTTTGGGGTAAGCTATCGAGCCATGCCCAAACTCGTTGCTATTGTCGGACGCCCAAATGTGGGGAAATCCACGCTCTTCAACCGCTTGATCGGTGAGCGGCGCTCGATCGTCGGCGATGAGCCGGGAATCACGCGTGACCGGATCTATGGCGAAGTTGATTGGGGAGGAACGAGGTTCTCGTTAATAGATACGGGCGGAATCGTGCCGGACGATGATGCCATCATCCCAGCAAACATTCTGAAGCAGGCCGGAATGGCGATCGACGAGGCCGAAGTCTTGATATGGGTCGTAGACGCGCGTGCTGGTGTTACTCAGCTCGACGAAGAGCTTGCCGCGTTGCTGCGTTCAACCGGCAAACGCGTCGTCGTAGCGGCAAACAAGACCGATTCATCGAGATTGGAAAGTGACAGCGGCGAGTTTTATCGCTTTGGATTTGAAGAGGTATTTCCAGTGTCGGCGGAGCAGGGAATCGGCATTGGTGAACTCTTGGACGCGGTGCTCGAGTTACTAAACACCGGCGAATCTGTACCGCACGAGGAGCCGGCGGAAAAACGCGAACTTCGACTTGCAATCGTCGGCCGGCCGAATGTTGGCAAGTCGTCACTGCTCAATCGCATTCTCGGCGAAGATCGCGTGATCGTCTCTCCAGTCGCCGGTACTACTCGAGATGCGATCGACACCGTACTGCAAACACCCGAACGGAAGTTCCGGCTCATCGATACTGCGGGAATACGTCGAAAAGGCAAGACTGATGAGATGGCAGAGAAGTTGTCTGTGATCATGGCGCGGAAGAGTCTCGAGCGCGCTGATGTCGCGATTGTCCTGGTCGACGGCGTCGAAGGAGTGACGGCACTTGATGCGAACATCGCCGGTTACGCGCTCGACGCCGGATGTTCAATCATCATTGCAGTGAACAAGTGGGATGCAATCAAAGATAAAGAGACGAATACCGCGAATGAGTTTGAGCGCGAGTTACGCGATAAGATGAAGTTTCTTGAGTGGGCGCCGGTAATCACGATTTCGGCTTTGACAGGACAGCGCGTTGACCGAATCCTATCGCTTGTTTTGAAAGCTGACGAGGCGCGGAATCGAAGAATTCCAACATCACAATTGAATGATTTCTTTGAAAGGGCGATCGCACAGCCGCGTGGCGGGACTGCGCCGTCTCCAGCGAAAGGCGGTATGTCGCGACTCCACGTTCAATATTTGACGCAAGCCGGAGTGCGACCACCGACGTTTGTGGTTTTTACTTCAGGCGGCAAGCCTGGATTGCACTTCTCGTATGAACGATACCTGATGAATCGTCTACGGGAGGAATTTGATTTCTTCGCAGCGCCGCTTCGCATAATCGAGAAACACAAGAGATTCTCCCGCAAAGGCGCAAAGGCGCAAAGAGAGTAAGACGGGTGTTAAGTTTTGTTTTGTACCTTTGCGTCTTTGCGGGAGATTCTTAGCATGCCTTCATTAAGTCCAACAAGATTTGTAATTCAAGCGCAAGATGGTGAGGCGCGCGCGGGTGTCTTATGTACGCGTCGCGGGCAGATCGAAACACCTGTCTTCATGCCGGTTGGCACCGCCGGCACTGTCAAAGGCATCCGTTTCGAAGAACTCGAGTCGAAAGACCTCGACGCGAAGATCATTCTCGGAAACACCTATCACTTATGGCTACGCCCCGGAGCTGACGTGATCCGTGCTGCGGGCGGGCTGCACCGGTTCATCGGTTGGGATCGTGCCTTGTTGACCGATTCGGGCGGGTTTCAGGTCTGGAGTCTCGGCGCACTTCGGAAAATCTCAGAAGAAGGCACGGAATTCCGCTCTCATGTGGACGGCTCACTCAGGTTTCTATCACCGGAAGTTTCAATGGAGACGCAGGCAGCGCTGGGGTCTGATGTGGTGATGGTTTTTGACGAGTGTGCACCGGGCCAGGCAAGTCACGAAGAGACGGAGCGGAGTATGAATCTCACGGCGCGCTGGGCTCAGCGTTCAAAAGTCGCCTTTGAACGACAGCAGCTCGAGCGCGCAGATACCGGTTATCGCGAGGCCGAAGGTTTGAGCGGCACACAGGCGCTCTTTGGCATCGTGCAGGGCGCGGGACACTTGGATCTAAGACGCGTCAGTCTTGAACAGACTGTAGATATCGGTTTTGATGGCTATGCACTTGGCGGTCTGAGTGTTGGCGAAGAGAAGTCGCTGATGTTCGAGGTCATCGAAGATATCGCACCGCGAATGCCGAAAGACGCACCAAGGTACCTGATGGGTGTTGGAACTCCGGAAGATCTGGTTGAGGCAGTAGCTCGTGGGGTCGACATGTTTGACTGCGTTTTACCTACCCGAAATGGGCGCACCGGACAGGCTTTCACGTCTCGAGGCAAACTCAATATCAAGAATGCGCAATGGGCAAGCGACTCGGATCCCTTGGACGAATCATGTCCTTGTGCCGTCTGCCGGCGGCACTCACGCGCCTATTTGCGTCATTTATATATGTCTGGGGAAATGCTGGCGAGCATTCTCCTAACCCACCATAATCTGGCCTTCTTCCTTGACACCATGCGAGGCGTGAGGCAATCTATCCGGTCTGGCGATTTCCCAAAATTTCGGCGTGAGTTCACCGAGCGGCTGGGTGCGAATGGTGAATAGTGTTTCGCGAGCTGGCCGCCTCTGTTTGTTCACGTTGCGAATTGTGCTGGGAATTGAAGTAAAAATTCCTTCGAAACAATAAGAGGTCAATGCAAACTTTTCTGATTCTCTTCCAGGGCGGTGGCGCAAGCGGACTTATCCAGTTCGCGCCGCTCCTTCTAATCATCGCAGTTTTCTACGTTCTGGTATTAAGGCCTCAACAGAAGCGTCAAAAACAATTACAGGAAACGATTGCCAATTTGAAGATCAACGATCGTGTGATTACCACCGGTGGCATCATCGGTGTGATCGCAGCGGTGCGGGACTCAAGTTTTATCATTCGCAGTGCTGATAAGACGGTCCTCGAAGTAGCGCGCTCAGCCATTGCCGATCTTGATCGTGAGAGCAAGGAAGCGAGTTAAGCCACAAAGAGGCACAAAGGGCACATAAGACATTTCTGCAATGAAGAAAAAGAACCTTCTCACGCGTGTAATTATCATCGCGATTGTTACTGTTGTAGGGATTTACCTCGTAATCGGACCGCGTCGTCGTCCAAATCTGAAGGACTTCACCTGGTCAGGAATCAAACAGAGTCTCAGGTCCAATATTCATCTCGGACTCGACCTGCAAGGCGGTTCGCATCTCGTGATGCGCGTCAAAACCGAGGAGTACCTGAAACGACTGACTGAAGAAAGCTACACGGCGGCGCAAAACGCGGCCAAGGATGCAGGATTTGAGGTCAAAGGTGGTCAGGCAGATACCGCGAGTGGGAACTATCGCATACTCCTGCAACTGGCCGATCCTTCGAAGGCAGCAGAAGTCAAAAACGCTGTCGAAAAGAAAGTTGAGTTGGGCGACACGAACGTTTGGAGCTACTCCCCATCCGGCGACCAGATTAGCTGGACGATGACTCAGGCGGCTCAACGAACCCTGGCGGACAACGCCACTACCCAAGCCCTTAACATCATCGATAGCCGTATCAATGCGTTGGGTATCACGGAGCCGACGCTGCAAACGCACGGCGCGCAGAGTTCTCATCAAATCCTTTTGCAAATGCCCGGTGTTCAAGATCCGGAGCGAGTTAAGAATATCCTCCAGGGCGAGTCGCGACTTGAACTCGTGCACGTAATCGGGCCGCCGAATCCTGCGCCGGCCACGACTTATCCCACGGAGATGGAAGCAATCGCTTCACTCAATAGCGGCGTCGCCATTCCACCGAATCGCAAGGTGTTGCCTTATCAGGAGCGTATTGAAAAGAGTGCTGACGGTAAAACCGATCCGACTCAGCAAAAACCAAAGCAGTGGGTCGCTGTTGAGAATCCGCCCATTATCGATGGTAGTGAGTTGAGAAACGCGGCGGCAATTCCTTCGCAGGGCGGTCGCGCGGACGATTACGAAATCAACTTCTCGCTCAAAAAGACCGGCGCGGAAAAGTTTGGCGCCTGGACAGGTGCTCATATTAATGAATACATGGGCGTCGTCCTCAATAACGAAGTGAAATCGATCGCTTTCATCAAGTCTCAGATATTCGACTCCGGCCAGATCAGCGGACGTTTTACCAAACAGTCGGCGGAAGATTTAGCGCTAACGTTGCGTTCGGGTGCCTTGCCGGCCCCGATCGAGTACATCGAGGAACGCACGGTTGGACCAAGCCTGGGCCAGGATTCAATTAATGCCGGCGTGCGAGCTTCACTGGTAGGACTCGCGCTGGTCGTCGTCTTCATGCTTTTCTATTATCGCGGTTCAGGCGTGAACGCGGTTGTGGCTCTGGTGTTGAACATGATCCTGATGCTTGCGGGTCTGATCGTGTTTGGCGCAACGCTGACGCTGCCCGGAATCGCCGGTATGATTCTTACAATCGGTATGGCGGTCGACTCCAACGTGCTCATCTTTGAGCGAATTCGGGAAGAGTTGCGATCAGGTAAGACAGTTCCATCCGCAGTGGATCTGGGATTTGATCGTGCCTTTATTACGATCATTGATACGCACGTCACCACCATCATTTCGTCACTGTTTCTGTTTGTGTTTGGTACTGGACCGATTCGAGGTTTCGCAGTGACGCTGGTGATCGGACTGCTGGTCAACTTGTTCTCGGCAGTTTATGTCTCGCGCACGATCTTTATCTGGTTGCTGTCGCGCAGGAAAATGGAGTCGCTGAGTATTTAGAGATTAATCATGTTTCAAGTCCTTCACGATATTAATATTGACTGGCTGGGTAACCGGCTTTGGTTTATCGGCATCTCCGTGCTGCTCATGCTGGCAGGTTTGGGATCCGCAGTTATTCGGCAGGCCACTGGTCGCCAGGCATTCAACCTCGGCGTTGACTTCAAGGGCGGAACGGTGGTAACCGCGCGTTTCAAGCAAAAACCCTCCGACGACGCAATCAGAAATGCGTTGACGGCAAAGGGCGTTAACGATGCAGTGGTTCAGCCGGTGACTGACAGGCCTGACAATGTCCTGATCAAGGTGCCACTTGAGGGTGAAGGCCAGGACGGCAGAGCCAAAGTCAAAGAGGCTCTCAATACTTTCGGTACTGAAGCCGCACCCGATAAGGAACTCGAAGCGGACTCAAACGCCGCGTATAAGATCGTCGGTACTGACGCCGTCGGAGCGATCGCCGGAGCTCAACTGCGAAACAAAGCTATTGCAGTCACACTCGCAGCACTTGTCGGAATCCTGGTTTACATTGCGGCGCGCTTTGAATGGACGTATGGCGCGGCGGCGGTGATCGCGGTGTTTCACGACGTGTTGGTGACGCTTGGTTTCTTCTCGATTTTCCAGATTGAAATCAGTCTCAACGTGATCGCGGCACTGCTGACACTCGTCGGATTTTCGGTTAACGACACGATCGTTGTGTTTGACCGCATTCGCGAAAATCGCAAGCTGCACCGGCGTGATTCGCTGTACAAAATCACCAACGACTCCATCAACCAAACACTCTCACGTACCGTGATCACCAACGGACTCGTGTTCTTGTCGGTTCTGGCTCTGGTGCTTTTCGGTGGTGATGTGTTGCGCGCGTTTTCGCTGGCGCTGTTTATCGGTGTGGTGTTCGGCACCTATTCATCGATCGCAATTGCGAGTCCGATTATGGTTTGGTGGGAGCAGCGACTCGAGGCCGCTAATCGCGCGTTGGCGTTAAGTTTCAATCAGCCCAGAGTGATGAAGGCGGCCGGCGCCGCGAAGGGTGCTAAACCGAAGTTTAGCGACGCTTCAAAGCCTCTTCACTGAGTCATTTCTTCTTGTTGTGGGAACATTTTGACCAGAATGGGTGTCCTAATAGCGCTTGACTTTGAAACGTCATGCGGACTAGTATGCGACCGTTGCTGGCCAATTTAAGATCTCAAGTGTCGTCCCCGCGGTGTGTGTGAACGCAAGAAAGTTGGGCGCGGCGGCGGTGTGTGTTGAGCGGGCCGGCGAGTTGTTTCTCGCACAGTGGCTTCCAATCAAAATCGGTGTGCTCAATATCGCAGGAGCTGCTGTTTCCCCTCTTAAATGACGGAACGCAAGCGGTATTTAAATCGACACTTACGAGGTAACTACTGCTTAAACTTTCGTAACCCCTGATCCATTTGGCGCCGGAGTCGGAGGATAATTTAAATGTTCGATAATCTTGTTGAGTCCAGTTCGCACAAAGACGATATCACGCGAAAAGGCTCATTCATTGGTGTGACAGCGTTGATCTACGTTGTGCTTATGGTGGCCTTTTTTGTGGCCGGCATTTTCCTGTATGACGCTCACCTCTCAACATTGGATCTCGAGTTAACCACACTCGTGGCTCCAGTGCCGGTGCCGCAACAGGAAGCTCAGCCTGAAAAGCCACAAGAAGCCAAGCCTCAAAAAGTCGAGCAGAACGTAGACGTTCGCAAGGAACTGATTGCCAGCGTCGACCGCACTGAGCTAGTGCCAAAAGAAGTTTCGGCAAAAGCCAGCGACGTGCCGCCGGTCAGACGCGGCGTCACTACCGTGATCGGTACCGCTGACTCGAATGCAGCGGCGCCAATGCCCGCCGGACCAGGCAGCGGAAATGTAACTACCGCACCTGCCAAGGTTCAGATTGCGGACGAACCACCGCCGCCTGAGGTCAAACCTCCGCCTCGCGCTCCCATTTCCGGCGGTGTGCTAAACGGCAAGGCGATCAGCTTACCAAAACCAGCATATCCACCGATTGCCCGAGCAGCGCATGCTTCAGGAACGGTGGTTGTGCAGGTGCTCATTGATGAAAACGGTAACGTGGTTTCAGCCCATGCCGTTTCAGGGCATCCTCTGTTACAAGCGGCGGCTGTAGGTGCTGCAAAATCAGCGAGATTCTCCCCAACGAAGCTTTCGGGGCAGCCAGTTAAGGTTACCGGAGTGATCCAGTACAACTTCGTGGCGCAGTAACTGCGGAGAACATTTGTCGTGTCGCCGCGGTTAACGTGGGCCGTCTCGGCTTCTCTGCTTGCTATCAAACTAATAAAACCTTTTGGAGGGGTTCACCGTGACAATTCTAATGAGTCTTTTTGGAACAAAGGCCCTCGGTCTTTTAATGCTGTTGCAGGAAGCTGCGGCAAGCCCAGAGACCTCCAGCGCTGACCATTTCACGCTGACCGAGATGGTCAAGAACATGGGTGGCGTGGCTATCGCCGTCGTCATCGTGTTGTTAATCATGTCGGTTTATTCAATCGCGATCATGGTTGAGCGTTATTTGACCTACTCGGCGGCGAAGAAGCAGTCGCGCGAGTTCGCGCCGCGTGTGGCGCAGGCGCTGAAGAATGATCGTATTGAAGAAGCGATCAACATCAGCGATAAGCATCGCAAATCACACCTGGCAATGGTCGTGAGCAGCGGCTTGCAGGAATTTCGTGCGCACGAAGCGTCGAGCGACATTTCCGGCGACGAGATCGAAGCCTCGAAGCGCGCTCTGCAAAGAGCCATCGCAATCAAAACTGCTGAATTCAAACGCGGCCTTTCGGGCCTGGCAACCATCGGTTCCACGGCGCCGTTCGTGGGTCTGTTCGGAACGGTGTTTGGCATCATCAACGCGTTCCGCGGCATGAAGAACGCAGAGTCAGCCGGTATCGCGGCGGTGGCAGGCGGTATTTCGGAAGCGTTGTTTACCACGGCGCTTGGATTGTTGGTGGCGGTTCCGGCAGTGTGGTTGTTCAACTACTTCACCGGCAAGGTCGATGGCTTTGTGGTTGAGATGGATAACTCGGCGTCAGAACTCGTCGACTACTTCATCAAGAACCGCACGAAGCAGCTGAAGGCGTAGTTTCGGTCAAAACCAGAAACGCCGGAATGGTGAACCCTTGGGTGCGGCCCCAATGTGCCGGATGAGGCGCCGCACCAGTGTTTGCCCGTTGAAGTTAAAGGAGATTAGTTATGGGAATGTCAGGTGGAGGCGGTGGCCCAGGTGGGCTGCAGTCCGAGATTAACGTCACGCCGATGGTCGACATCATGTTGGTGTTGCTGATCATCTTCATGGTGGTCACGCCGTTCCTGCAGCAGGGCATCACCGTTGCTCTGCCGAAGAATATGACCAATCCGGATGTCGATCCGAACATCATCAAGGAATCGTCGATCGTGATTTCGGTACCCAACGATGGCGAATATTACCTTGGCAAACAAAAGCTGGCGAAAGAGCAGTTGGGTGAGAAAGTCGACACGATGCTGAAGGGCATTAAGAACGAGCAGGATCGGATCGTTTACATCAAGAGTGGCGTTGGCGTGAGCTATGGCGATGTTGTCAATGTCATTAATGAGGTCCGCAAGCTCGGTGTCGACAAGATCGGACTGGTCGCGGACAAGAAGAAAGGCGGGGCGGCGGCAAAGCCAGCTGCTTAAACGGCTTTATTAACGAGGAGAATTTCTAGATGTCGATCGGGGATAGTGATATAGAGAAAAGAAGTAGTACGACAGCCCAACCGTACATTAACGTTACTCCGTTGATTGACGTTTTGCTCGTGCTGCTGATCATCTTCATGGTCGTCACGCCGCTGAAACCAAGCCGTTTCAAAGCTGACATTCCGACCCAGCGGGATCCGAATGAAGACCTGAGCAGACTGAAGCCAAATCCATTGACTTTGGTGGTTTCAATCTCACCTGATTTGCAAATCAAATTGAATCAGGATTCGATGGGTTCGGTGAACGATACCGCGCCGTTGGCGCAGAAGTTGTCCCAGGTGTTTAGGGAGCGAAAAGAAACGCGTGCCTATAAAGTTGGTATGGAAACGCGCTCCGATGTAAAGGAAGACGATCGCATCGAGAAGACGGTTTTCGTGAAGGCCCCGAGAGCAACCAAATACGGCGATGTCGTAAAAGTCATCGATGCCATCAAGGGAGCCGGCGCGAACCCAGTCGGATTGCAGGTTGACGATCTTCCTTAATAGATAAGGGATTGGCGCGAGCTTCCGTGCGCGGCCCAGAACTCGCCCGGTTGTTTGCAGTTGCCGGGTCATTTTTGAATTTGGCTTAAATTTGGAGTCACGTATAAATGAAACTCTCTCAGACCAGGATCGCCATCGTTTTGGCGGTCCTTGTTGCCACTAGCTCCGGGTGCGGGGTTATCAATCGAATCAGAGCCAAGAATCAGTTGAACGAGGCCGCGCGCGCTTACCGTGAGGGTAGATTCCTTGAGGCCGAGGCGCACTCAAGAGAGGCTGCTTCTTTGGATCCCGATAACAAGACCGCCCCGATGTTCATTGCGCGAACGATTCACGCGCAATATCGCCCAGGTGTGCAAACGCCGGACAATATTAAGAAGGCCCAGGAAGCAATCGAGGCGTACCAGGAGATTCTTAGGAGAAACCCGAAGGACGACGAAGCTTACAAGGCGGTTGCTTATCTCTATGGCGCCATCAAGGAAGACGATAAGCTGAAAAAATGGATTACGGATCGCGCCGCCAGCGATGCAGTCGAACCTGAGAAACGAGCTGAGGCGTACGTCGTGCTCGCCAGTAAAGATTGGGATTGTTCGTTCAAGATCACTGAGCAGCCTGGTGTTAAGACGACGACACTCGATCCGACCAACAACAAGGCCACTGTCTCTTACAAGAAACCCAAGGAACAAAAGGACTTTGACCAGGCTCAGATGTGCGTGAAGTCGGGCTTGTTGGAAGCTGAAAACGCTATCAAGTTTAATCCGAACAACGAATCGGCGTGGTCTTACAAGACCAACCTGCTGCTTGAAGCTTCGAAGCTGGCGGAGATGGACGGTAAGACAGATCAGAAGGCACAGTATCAGAAGGATTACGAAGCCGCTCTGAAACGCACCACCGAATTGAGCGTGGCAAACCAGAAGCGGAAGGAAGAAGCAGAGAAGCAGGCGCCTTCCCCACCAAAGGGCTAGTGTTTTAATAATATTTCCCGCAAAGTCGCAAAGGCGCAAAGGAAGCATGAAGTTTTCCTTTGCGCCTTTGCACCTTTGCGGGAAAAGTTCTTTGGTTTTGTTTTTGTTATAATTTCTTGGCAGCATTAATGATCCGGATCGAAGACATCGTCGAGAAAGTCGCCAACAATCACGCGCAAGCAGACCTCGATCTACTGCGTCGCGCCTACCTGTTTTCCGCCAAAGAACATAAGGGCCAGAAACGCGCGTCGGGTGAGTCGTATCTTGTGCATCCACTCGAGGTGGCGAACATTCTTGCTGACATGAAGCTCGATGAAGTGTCAGTAGCTACCGGGCTATTGCACGACGTGGTAGAAGACACCCTCGTCGATCTCGAGACCATTCGACGTTACTTCGGCGAAGAGATCACGCACCTTGTCGACGGGCTTACCAAGATTGCTCAGATCAGCAACATTTCTCGCGAGGAGCAACAGGCTGAGAATGTTCGCAAAATGCTGTTGGCTATGGTTGATGATGTTCGCGTGGTTCTCGTGAAGCTCGCCGATCGTCTTCACAACATGCGCACGCTTCAGTATCTGAATCCGGAAAAACGGAAGCGCATCGCGCAGGAAACGATGGACATCTTCGCTCCGATTGCGCACCGGCTGGGTATGGGTAAGCTGCGCGGCGAGCTAGAAGATCTCGCCTTTCGTCACCTGCACCCGGAAGACTATCGCGAACTCGCCGAGCAGCTCGAGAAACGACGTCCTGAAAATGAAGCGTTTCTGAAAAACGTTACCGCCCGCATCGAACAGAAGATGAAAGAAGCGGAGGTGCCGCTCGTCTCCGTCGAGGGACGCGTCAAACGTCTCTACTCGATCTGGAAAAAACTGCGCGCACAGAGGATCGGTTTGGACCAGGTTTACGATTTGGTCGCAGCACGTATCATCACTCCGAATGAGGTGCGTCACTGCTACGCGGCGTTGGGTGTGGTCCATAACAACTGGAAACCCGTGCCCGGCCGCATTAAAGACTGGATTGCCACGCCGCGCGACAACCTCTATCAGTCGCTGCACACCTCCGTTATTGGGTCCAACAGTCAGTCGTTCGAGGTTCAGATCCGCACCGAGGAAATGCATCACGTCGCCGAAGAAGGTGTCGCGGCCCACTGGAAATACAAGGAAGGCAAACGCGGTGCACGCGACGACGATCAGGCACTGCAAGCATTGCGATCGCTCGTCGAATGGACGCAGGAAGTCAATGACTCAAAAGACTTTCTCGACTCGCTCAAGCTGGATCTGTACCCGAAAGACGTTTATGCCTTCACGCCAATGGGTAAGGTTATTCAGTTGCCGCGGGGCGCCACACCTGTCGATTTCGCTTACATGATTCACTCTGAAGTGGGAAACACGTGCACCGGCGCGCGCATCAATGGCCGCATGGTCCCGCTACGTAGTCAGATTCAGAATGGCGACGTGGTGGAAATCATCACTTCTGCTAATTCACATCCGTCGCGCGACTGGTTGAACTTTATCGTGACTTCGCGCGCGCGCAATCGTGTGCGCCACTGGGTTGCCGAACAGCAACGCGCTGAATCGATCGAGATCGGGCGTAAGCTCTTCGATAAGGAAGCCTCACGCTTTCAACTTTCTGCAAAGAAACTGCTCAACGATACCGATAAAGACATGAAACGCGTGGCCAGTGACTATGGCTATGGCCGCGTTGACGATCTGCTGGCGGCAATCGGGTACGGCAAACTGGTGCCGCGCAACGTGATCGCGAAATATCTTGGACCAGAACAGTTTGAGCAGCTCGATAAGCAGAAGGAGTCACGGCTCCGCAGCGGCGTTCGCGCAGTCAAACGGCTGATCCGTTTGGGCGACGATTCAATCCTCGTGCGCGGTGTTGATGACCTGATGGTGACGCGCGCGCGTTGTTGTAACCCGCTCCATGGTGAAGAGATAATCGGTTACATCACGCGCGGTAAGGGAGTCGCCGTGCACACCACACGCTGCAAGAACGTGACGCAATTGATGATCAATCGGGAACGTATCGTGGAAGTTGAATGGGCAGGCAGGCCGGAAAAAACGGCCTATGCCGTCAAGCTACTGGCGATTACTGAGAACCGCACCGGCATGATCGCAGGTATCACCGGCGCGATTTCCGACATGAAAACGGGAATTCGTGACGCCCGCGCTTCGGTAGCATCCGACGAACGCGGCCATATAGAAGTGACTGTTGAAGTGTTTGACGTGAAGCATCTCGACCGCGTGATTGGTTCGATCAAAGGCGTGCCCGGTGTCCTTGATGTCGAACGTCTACAGGGCGTTGCTTAAAGTTTATCTACAAAAATCCGTGTCCATCTCTGGCTAAAATACCTCGGCCACGGATGACACAGGTTAGTCCGATCTGCTAGAATCCGCCTTTTGTTTTGAGGGTGTTTACTACAGTGAGAGAACGTATCCAGACTCAAAGTGCGCCGGCCGCGATCGGTCCTTATTCGCAGGCAATAAAAGCCAACGGATTTGTATTTGTTTCAGGCCAGATCCCAATTGATCCTCAGACCGGAGAGTTTGTGGAGGGTGGGATTGCCGAACAGACAGCGCGCGTTTTGAAGAACCTGACGGCGGTGCTCGAGGCCGCCGGCAGCAGTCTTGAACAGGTCGTAAAAACAACTGTGTTCCTGGCAGATATGAAAGAGTTTGCGGGTATGAACGAGGTCTACGCGACTTTCTTTCCAAGCCCGCCGCCCGCGAGGGCTACGGTTGCAGCGGCTGGTTTGCCGCGTGATGCCAGGGTTGAAATTGAAGCAGTAGCGCTAACTTCTGAATAGCGTTTCCGATAAAGGTTTCGGAATAAAACAACCGGCGCCCGTGAGAGTGCCGGTTGGAGGTTGATTGAAAAACTGCAGGAAAAGGCTCAAGCAGCCTTGGAGACTTTGCCCGCCTTGATGCAAGTTGTGCAAACTTTCATTCGGCGCGCGCCACCCTGCGGGATCTGCACGCGAATCGATTGAAGATTCGGATCAAATCGTCTGGGGGTGCGGTTGTTCGCGTGCGAGACATTGTTGCCGAATTGTGGTCCTTTACCGCAGACTTCGCAACGTTTGGCCATTTTTATTCAACCTCCAAAATTCTCAGGTTTCTTTACCGGCGTTTTCGGCATCATACGGAATGTAATCTTGCCGTAATCAGAAACCAAGCTTTATAGCAAAGGCATTTCCAAGTCGTCAAGGAGAGCGACCTGGGATGCAGTGCTGTGAGGCGCTTTAGTAGTTGTTGTCAGTAAAAGGAGCAGAGTCAAAGTGCGCAACATCGCAAAAGTCGTTACCGTTACTTGTTTGGTCGCAGCAGGTCTGATTCTCAGTGCGTGCGGTTCAGGCGGGTCTGACGCCAAGGAGACACAGGTGGCCGCCACCGTCAATGGTCGCAACATCATGCTCAAAGAGGTCGAGCGAGGTGTAAACCAGCAGGCTGGTGGTAACGCATCCAGTTTGAATCAGCTGCAGATGGCCCAGGCTCGACTACAGGTCCTCAGTAGCCTGATTCAACGTGAGGTGCTGTTTCAGCGCGCGGAGCGTGAGAAGCTGCTTCCGACTGACGCTCAAATCGATGGCGTCATTGCCACACAGAAGCAAAATAGCGGTATGACCGCGGAAGACTTTGACAAGAGTCTGAAAGCTCAGAACCTGTCGATGGAGGCTCTGCGCGAAGAAGCGCGGAAAGATCTCGCGATCTCGGCTCTCCAGGATAAATACAACGGCAAGATCAATATCAGCGACAGGGAAGTTGAAGAGTACTATAGCAACAACAAGCAGCAGTTTGTGAAATCGCGTGGTGTCGGTCTCTCTATGATCATGGTTGACCCTGCGGATAACAGTGCCACGGGGATCCAGGACGATGCGAAGAGCGACGCTGCGGCGAAAACGAAGATCGCCGATATTTATAAGCAGCTTCAGGGTAAGACAGACTTCGCTACAGTTGCTCGCGCCAAGAGCGAAGATGTCAATACTCTTCGCAGTGGCGGCGATCTTGGATTTGCCACAGAACAGGATCTCAAAAACAACAACTTTCCCGCTGATTTGATTGCGAATCTCTTTGGTTCGATGCAGGTCGGTGATTACACACAACCCACGCAGTTCAACAGCGGTAAGTGGTACATTTTCAAACTTGCCGAGAAACGGCTTGCTAACGAGAACCTGACGCTCGAAAGTACGGGCGTCCGACAACAAATCGCGCAGGTACTCACGGAGCAACACAAAGCCGTTATCAATGCTGCGTTACTCGAAACGGCGATAAACGATGCGAGGATTGTGAACCACCTGGCTTCTGACATGCTTAACAATCCCGGCAATCTGGGTTTGCGACCTGCTGCTCAGAATGCGACGGGATCGCAACCGGCACAGGCGCCGACACAAGCTCCGACACAGGCTCCGGCTGCAAGCCCCGCGGCGACTGGGCCATCCTCGTCTAGTTCGCCCGTTTCAGTGAAGCCGGCCGGCAATTCGAATAAGTAAATCTGTGTAGGCAGAAACAGGGAAGCAGGAGCAGGATATCTTTATCTGCTCCTGTTTTCTGCTTCCTGCTCTTTAATCCAAGTATTTCCGATGTTGTTTCGACTCTCTGACGTATACAAGTCTTACGGCGTTCAGGACGTCCTGCGAGGTGCATCGCTGCAGGTAAATCCCGGTGAGCACGTAGGGCTGGTAGGCCGAAACGGCGCCGGCAAGAGCACGATCTTTCGTCTCGTCAGAGGGGATGAATCGCCCGATCGCGGCGACGTTGTGCGCGCTCGCGGAGTGAAACTGGGATTATTGGACCAGCACGTTCACTTCAAGCCGGGCTCAACGGTCCATGAGTCAGCGCTCGCCGCCTTCGGTCGCTTACAGCAGATCGAACATGAGATGCACGAGCTGGAGCATCGCATGGCCGACGCGGGTGACGATCTCGAAAAGATTCTCGAACGCTACAGCGACCTGCAGCAGGAATTCGAACATGAAGGTGGATTCGAATACGCTGCCAAAGCAGAGTCGATTCTTCAAGGACTCGGTTTCGACCGCGAGATGTGGTCACTTGAAACAGAGAAACTCTCCGGTGGGCAGCAGAATCGTCTCGGACTTGCGTGTCTCTTGCTGGCGGCGCCGGATGTTTTGTTACTCGACGAACCCACAAACCATCTCGACGTGAATGCAGTGGAGTGGCTGGAAGAGTTTTTGCGCGAGTACGAAGCGGCATATGTGATAGTCAGTCACGATCGCTACTTTCTCGATCGAGCTTGTCATCGCATTATCGATCTTGAAAATGGTCGCGCCTCAAGTTACACCGGCAACTATTCTGATTATCTGGTCGAGCGCGACGAGCGGCGCGAGGCGCAACAACGTGCGTACGACAATCAGCGGCAGCTGATTGCTAAGACTGAAGAGTTCATTCGTCGCAACCTCGCCGGGCAAAAAACCAAACAAGCGAAATCGCGTCGCAAGATGCTTGAGAAGTTGGAGCGCATTGAGGCTGTTCCACAAGATCAGTCGGCGGGCGACTTTCGGTTACAGGCTATCGAGCGTGCTGGCAATCATGTGCTCACAGTCAACGAACTTTCGGTTGGTTATCCGAGCAAAATTCTGGCCAGTGACATTTCATTCCTTTTGCGGCGTGGTGAGTGTCTCGGCATTATTGGTCCAAACGGCTCGGGGAAGACGACTTTCCTTAGAACGATTCTGAACAAACTGGCGCCATTGAGCGGCGAAGTTCGCTGGGGCTCGAAGGTTCAGATTGGCTATTACGCTCAGCAACTCGATGATCTCGATGATCGTAATGAGATCATTATGGAGTTGCGCCGTGTGGCGCCTTCGCAGGCGACGGCCGGCGAACTGCGTTCGTTTTTGGCCAAGTTCCTCTTTTTCGGCGACGACGTTTACAAGCACGTGCGCGATCTATCAGGTGGTGAGAAGGGAAGACTCGCACTCGCGAAGTTGATCTACTCTCGCGTCAATGTTCTCGTGCTCGACGAGCCGACCAACCATCTCGACATTCCTTCGCGCGAGGCACTTGAAGAAGCACTCTCTGCGTACGAAGGAACAATAGTCACGATCAGTCACGACCGCTACTTTTTAGATCGCATTGCGACGCAGATTCTGGCGCTCGATGGTGTTGAAGGCGCTGAGCATTACGACGGTGACTACACTGAATATCATGATTGGAAATTGGGCTTGCGCGGTGCCGCTTCAGCCCCAATGACCCCTTCGACTAATAATCTTGTCAGCGTTGCGGCTGATCCTGTGGTCCACGAAGAGCCGCCGCCGCCCGTTAAGAAGGTCCAACCGGCCCCCAAAAAACCAGGTGTCAAAGTTATCAAAAAGAAGAAGGCAGACGCGCGGACCCCGGAGCTTGTCGAGACCGACATCTCTCGTGCGGAACAACGCCTGAACGAAATCTCACAACAAATGGGTACACCCGACGTCGCCCGCGATCCGGAAAAACTGATCGCACTCAACGACGAGTATCAGCAAACCGAAGCGCTGCTTCGTAATCTCTACGACGAATGGGAACGCGTAAACTCCGAACCCGCGTCTGCTTCGAATTAACCGACCAATCGCAGCGGTTGAAAAGGTTTCTCCCGCAAAGGCGCAAAGGCGCAAAGGCGCAAAGGCGCAAAGAAGAACCCTAGAAACGCGGCAGCGCTTTGCGCCGTTGCGCCTTTGCGGGAGAAATCTTGCCAAGGCATAAAGCACTCCGACTTTCCTATTGACAGCCGATAGGAAGAGCAATATATTCTCCGCTCCAGTTGGGCGTCGATAGGAAGCAGAGGAGTGCAACATGTTGGATCGGATCAAGATGCGCTGGCGGGCGCTGTTTCGCAAGGCGGAGCTTGAGCACCAGCTCGATGATGAACTCCGTTTTCACCTGGAACAGCAAGCCGCCCGCAATCTGCGAGACGGAATGACTCAGGACGACGCCCGGTATTCTGCCCTCAAATCGTTTGGCCCAATCGAGCGATCCAAAGAAGAAAGCCGTGATGCTCGCGGCGTTCGGCTGATTGAGGATCTATTGCAAGACCTCCGTTACGGTGCACGACTGCTGGCGAAGAATCTTGGTGTAAGTCTGATAGCTATCGTGACGCTCGCTCTCGGCATCGGCGCTACCACTGCAATCTTCACTGTCGTCAACGCTTTTCTTTGGCGTCCATTACCTTATGGCGACCCGGACCGCCTGGTGATGGTTGACTCGCAGCATCGCGATCAATCGATTGGCGTTTCGTTCGCCGACTACGAAGATTGGAAGCGGCAAAATAACGTCTTTGAGGAACTGGCATTCTTCAATCTCCGTTGGAATGCGAATCTTGAATTTGGTAACGAGACTGAAACGCTAAATCTAACGTTTGGCACAGCGAATCTGTTTTCAACTTTGCAAGTAGCGCCGTTTCTGGGCCATGGTCCAACGGCAGCGGATTCTGACACGGTTCTTTTGAGTCATGGATTATGGCAAAGAAGATTCGGCAGCGATCCGGCAATCGTGGGCCGTCAGCTTCGCATTGATGGGCACGGCTTGACTGTAATTGGGGTGATGCCACCCGCCTTCCGTTTTCCTTTTCAGAGTGACTTATGGTGGCTGAATGATCGTTACTTCAATCGTGAGAACCGCGGCATGCGGATCGATCAGACGATCGGCCGGCTGAAACCCGGCATCTCGCGCGAACAGGCGCAGGCAGAGATGCGGGAAATCGCAGCCCGGCTGGCCCAGGCCTATCCTGATACGAACTCTGAAGTCGGCGCTACTGTTATCTCGCTGCGAGATTTTTGGTTCGGAAAACTACGCCGATCATTCTGGTTACTACTCGGTGCGTGCGCTTTCGTGTTGTTGATTGCCTGCGCGAATGTTTCAAATTTACTGATAACACAGGCGACCGTCAGGGAACGTGAATTGGCAGTACGCGCGGCGCTCGGCGCCAGCCGGCGACGTCTTGCTCGGCAAGCGCTCTCAGAAGCTTTTCTCCTGGTTTCGATCGGAGCTGCGGGCGGCCTCGCTTTCGGCATCTGGAGTTTACGCATGCTGGTGGCGCTGTTGCCCGCAGAACTGTTGCCTTTCTTTGTAAAGATGGAGCTTGACGGTCGGGCGCTGGCATTCGCGTTACTGGTCTCAGTTCTCACCTGCCTGCTGGTTGGTCTGGTTCCGGCCTTACGAACCGGATCAGTGGATTTGGACCAATCACTCAAAGAGGGAGGCAGATCTGGCACAGGCGCCGGTATGCAACGGATTCGCGGTTTGTTGGTGATAACGGAAATCGCGCTAGCGGTTGTGTTGCTTGCGGGTGCGGGGCTCATGCTGCGAAGTTTTGCGCGTTTGCAGAATACGTCGCCCGGTTTCACCGCGGAGAATCTGCTACATCTGGAAATCAATCCAACTTATCAGCGCCCCGAGGATTACCGTGTCGAGTTCATGTCGCGGCACTATCAGCGGCTGCTTGAGCGGGTTGCACAGGTACCGGGAGTGATTGCTGTTGCGGCCAATAGTGATTTGCCTTTTGTCGGTCAAAAGCCCTGGTATAGAGGTGAGTTTTCGATTAAGGGCCAGCCGCCGGAGGAAGAGAACCAGAATCCACTGGTTAATTACCAGGCGGTCTCGCCTGACTATTTTAGAGTTATGCAGATTCCATTACTGCGTGGTCGCGTTTTCACGGACTATGACAATCTGCGACCTGATGGGCATCGCGATGTTGCCATTGTTAGTGCGCGGTTGGCAGCGCGAGTATGGCCCAATGCTGATCCTATCGGAAAGCGCATCAATTGTGACGATGATGGTGCAGGATGTGCGGAAATAGTTGGTATTGTCGGGGATGTGAGGCACAACAGTTTGACCGATGGAGTCGGTTACGATCTCTACTATCCGTGTTATCAGAGTTACAGCAAGCAGACTCACTTTGTGGCACGGACGCAAGGTGATCCAATGACGTTAGCCAATGACATACAACGGGCCATTTGGCAGGTAGCTCCGGATACGGGCGTGTTCAATGTTATGCCTGTGACGATGTTGTCCGCGAATACGGTTTGGCAATCACGTCTTTGGGGGTTGCTGTTCGGGATCTTCTCAGGCATTGCCCTGGTGATGGCAGCCGCCGGCATCTATGGAGTGATGGCCTACTTCGTGACGCAGCGCACACGCGAGATTGGCGTGCGGATAGCACTGGGAGCGCAATGGCGGGACGTGTTAAGACTGATCATGAGTAGTGGGATGTCGCTCGTCGCTGTCGGTCTGACAATTGGTCTGGCTGGAGCGTTGGCATTGACACGCCTGATGACCAGTTTGTTATTTGAAGTTTCCCCGACAGATCCGATCACATTTGGCGTCGTGGCCCTTTGCATGGTCCTTGCAGCTCTGCTCGCTTGTTACATTCCGGCGCGACGTGCAACTAAAGTAGATCCACTCATTGCGTTGCGATACGAGTAATGCGACGGCATTTACTGCTATTCACAAACGATGGTCCCAATTGTCGTAACCATTTCAGTGCCGCGCGGGCCTCGGGTAGCCCGCGTACACTGGCTTTTGATCGCAGTTAACTGCGGAAAATATTAATACGCCGCTTTCGACGTCTGAAAACACCTGCTGCGCCCAGTAATCCGGTGCCCAACAGGAACATACTGGTTGGTTCTGGAATTGCGGCGCCGCCTGTGACAGTGCCTTGAAGAGTTGTTGTTCCTGTACTTGCTCCCCCACCAACGCCGGTGACGGGTAACGCGATCGTGTACGATGGATTCACGGTATAAGTGAAGCCGGCAATCGTTAGTGATGTTGTTGAAAATGTCAGTGTTGCCACGCCCGTGTTAAAGCCGAGTGTCCCTGCGAGATTCCCGACGAGGCTTCCGCTTCCGGCCGGTGAAACCTGAAAGAAATTCAACGTGAAATTTCCGGCGATTGCTGGACCAAGTTGGTTTGCCGGAATTGTTGTGGTTACCACAATATCACCAAAGCTGGTACCAGCAGGCGTGTTCACGGGATTGGTGGTCCCATTAAAGGTGATAGTGGTAGTACCGAAGATGTTCGCAAAATTGACAACGTTTGTACCGCTAAGACTGAAGACACCAGTCGTGCTAAACGTTACCGGATCAGCTTTGGCTGCCGCTGCTGTAAACGCCAGAACTCCGGCGCACAACAGTGGCATCAAGACTTTTCTAACGCAAATGTCCATATTGCTTTGTCCTTTTCCTCCTCAAGTAAACAGATCGGCACTCAATCGCTACCGTAGAGCAGCGCTCCTCGAAGAACATCACCCTTTGGGCGATGGGCTGATGTTCAGAAAGTCTTGTAATTGTTTGCGTTGACGGCGAACTCTCGATTGTTCGACGAGGGTGATGAGGAATAGAAAAGGAACCGCGAACGTATGTGCAGGCAATTGTCACCCTCCCTTGTTCGTTCTTTTACCGAAACGCTTAAGAAGGAAAAGTTTCTACTTAAGAGCGATGGCGAAAACGTGAACAGGCGGTCGCCTTTTGGTCACAGCGAGCACAATTCCGTGTCAGTCGAGGATTGTATGTAGTTACAAATGAAGCACACCGCCCGGGTGCGCAACTTTCAAATCTTGTGCTACTATGACGCTCCGATTTGACCGCAATTGCCCGGCACACTTGAGTACGGAACAGGCGGCCAACTGCGGGGAAAGCGAATAATGCGGAGTTCGAGCAGGTTCGTTTTTCCTGAGGTTTGATAATCCTTCCTTTAGGCGCGTAGCTCAGGGGTAGAGCACTACCTTGACACGGTAGCGCTTTCCGGTTTTTCGGTCCTCGAAAAACTCAGCAAATTCAAAAACATTAGGAAATGACAAAAAGTGGCATTCCTCAGTGTCCGCTTAATCCTCAGAATCTGCGGCGAGTTGGTCGGGCAATTGGTCGGGCAAGTTAGCATCGAGTTCTTTGCTGGACAAGCCGCCAGCTTGCTTTGGTAGGCGCGAGCGGACTCGAACCGCTGACCCTCGCCGTGTCAAGGCGATACTCTACCAACTGAGCTACGCGCCTATAGCTGGCACTGCTTGAACGCGCGCAATCTTACGATACGTGAAGATGGTGAGCAAGTTTGTCGATCGGGTGGTCAGAGTCTCAAGAAACTAATCTGAGGTTAGGTTCGTTCGCGATCCCTGAGCGTTTGACCTGGCTTGCAGTCTTTCGTTTCGTCATTCGCTCGAGTTCGTTTCTCGTACATCTGTTTCCGACTTCGCTTCTTGTCCGATACGTTTCAAGCAGACGTCTTGGCTCGCGCGCTGTGTCAACCTTCGTTACTACTGGCACTTCATTAGAGCTTGCGGGCTGAGTAATGTTGTTCGCTGGTTTAGAGCGTTAGCACGCTCCTAGTCGGCGAGGTGACGCATCATGGGAGCAGTATCCTCTGGCAAGATAGCCGCAAGTGCACGGCGTGAGCGCACACGAAAGTAAACCCCCTTCACAACTTATCTTTCTCATACCTGTATCGATCTACGTGATGCTGTTCACTTTGAAAGGTGACTCCTGTGATGTGATGCACCTCTAAACTTTCCACCACTAATCTAAGAGTCGTTTCTCGTGAATCGTATTCAGGAGGACCCGACGCATTCATTGTTAACGGAATACCGGCAACAAATGTTGGTTGTTGGTCGGCGACGACCTGCGGCACTCTCTCAAAAACACTGTAATCGATCTCTTCCCCCTCTTCTGTTGATCTCGTGAGCGTCGCCGAGATGTCGGTCCCTTCGGGAATGTCCAAGCCCTCAAGCCGCGAGGCTTTGTGAAACAAGACAACATTCATGTTCGGTACGCTTCCCTGAACGGACGAATAAAGAATGCCATCCAACGACGGCTCGGCCACGGTCGCAAGGAAATCTGCAATTGCCTGGGTTGCGAGATAACCGAAAGGTTCATCATTCGGCATCACCGGTTGCGTAATCTCATCACTGAGCCAATTCAGGAATTTCGCCCGCTCCAACCGACCGATGTGCTCTGGATCAAAAATGCTACCCTCAACGTTAACCGACTTCAGGGCTTCGAGGTCGAGCAAGCGCACCATCCGAATCAGGTCAAAGCGACCAACAACAACTTTACTCCCAACCGGAGGTCTTACTTCTGCTATCGCAATAGCGGGATCTAGTGCGCCGTAAAACACTGCTATCCCATGCGGATTCATGCGTCCGCTTATTGCTGCGAAAGGCGGTGGCGGACCAATCTCCTGATCTGGCCTTTTCAACGCCTCTTCCAGCTTGTCATGTGACTGAAAAACTCGAGCCCGATAAAAGGCCGTGAGTTGTGTATTGGGTCCAGCTTCAACAATAACTGGTTTACCATCGGCGGTTTTGTGCTGGCCGAGACCCTCAAATACTGATGCTAGAGTTGCTTGTGCGACTTGATTAAAGTAGCGACTCTCTGTGGTGAGGCTTTCTTCGAAACGTCGCCAACTAGCCTGAGACTCTGCATGATCCACTGACCGTTCTGCGTAATACGCGTCTTCATCGAACGGATCTTCCTCATCCCATTGCGACTCCTCAGTATCGGAATACCGCTCAGCCAAGACACTGCGGATGTCTTCGGCACACTTTGAGGTGATATCAGCACAATCTGCGATAACGTCAACTATAGGATAACCCTCTCTTTCCCAGTCATAGTCTGTATGCTTCTGCATTGCGTATTCGAATTCGTCGGGCTCAGAAGGCGTGTGATAGTAATGTTCGTGAAGAGCCGTCTTTATTACATCGGCCATTTCCCCGATTGAGAAGGTCTTCTCTTCACCGCCGCAATATGAACAGGCGCCGGTGTTGCCTCGCTTATGAATCTCCGCGCGCAAAAAAGCTTCTCCAACGCAGTCGGAACAAATACGTCGCTCTTCTGTTTCCTGATTGTCAGTACTCAAGCTACCCGCCTCTATCTTGCGCAGACTGGTTACGTCGAAACAACTAATTCAGCCAAGGTCAGGATGTCAATCGTAGCCCACAGCCTTTTGGCAATCCGGTGCCGAAAGGGGGTCAATGTGGGCTAGTCGGAAACCAAAAGCGCCTAATCGTCATTCCGGCGATCCCAGTCGCAGTTGTAACACCATCTGAGGACTTCATCGCCAAGACCCTCGTTACACTGCATACATAAGTTTGATTTGTCGTAATGGTAATCGTCCTGGCATTGTTCTGATTCTGCACCATGAACGGGACAGTAGCCGTATTTTCGCCCGCGTTCCTTCTCAGGTATCGGTAGCGTTGTTGCCTGCGTGGTTGAAATGACTTCGCCCGGTCGGTATGACCCGAGCTCTTTAGGATCCGGAATAATCCAATGCCGACAACAGCGAGTACGCCGAGGCTTACGAGTGTCAGAATCGCCGCATCTTCATCCCTCTTATCCATCGCCTTCTCCTTGAGTTCTCCGTTGAGCTTGAGGAACATCATTGACAGCGCCAGTCGGAGAAGAGGATACTTCTGCCCGAAGGGATATTAAAAATGGTTACTCACAAACGTCGGCGACCTGGAACTCTCAAGGCACTAAAGCGATTCGCAAGACCATCGGTGCTTCAACTATACCAACCGACCCCGATGATTCAACCCATTCCCATCGTTCAGCCATCCTTGTCAACGCCCCAAAGGACACAGCCAAACTTTGCTGCTGATCTTGGATGGATCATTGGCGAGATTGCTAAGACGATGTGGAAACAATCATCGCCGACTACTTTTTATGTC
>DASYSD010000051.1:0-98420 GCA_036003745.1 Pyrinomonadaceae bacterium | reverse complement strand
CATAAAGAAAAGACATTAACCCTGTAAGGGTTCATCCCGAGGCGAACCCTTACAGGGTTCAGGAGAATGCTGAACGATTGTCCCAGGGTTGTCGCTGCGCTCCAACCCTGGGCTGAAATTCGCCAACGCCTTCGGCGTTTTTCAAACTGAACCAGTACCGACTGAAACAGTTCGGGTAATTTGAGATACCGGTGAAGGGATTGTCCTTTTAATGGATCTGTGGCTCAGAGATCTCTGCGCCGGCTTCAAGGAAATCGAAATCGCAGCCGCGATGCGCCTGAGTTACGTGCGCCAGATACATTGCGCCAAAACCACGTTCGTATTGCGCCGGTTGCGGTTGCCAGGCAGCACGGCGCCGGGCCAGCTCCTCCTCATCAACGCGCAACTCTAATCTTCGCGCTGCGACATCCAGCTCAATCAAATCCCCATCGCGCACCAGTGCCAGCGGTCCACCGACAAACGATTCCGGCGACACGTGCAGTACACAGGCGCCGTAGGAGGTGCCGCTCATCCGCGCATCCGAAATGCGAACCATATCGCGCACTCCCTGGACCAGGAGCTTTCGTGGTATTGGCAACATTCCCCATTCGGGCATACCCGGACCTCCCAGTGGCCCTGCATTCTGCAACACCAATACCGATTCCTGAGTGACTGGCAAAGCTTCGTCGTCAATGCGCGCTTCGAGATCGGCGTAGTCCTTGAAAACAATGGCGGCTCCGACATGTTTCAACAAGCGCGGTTCAGCGGCCGTCGGTTTTATAACCGCGCCGTTGGGTGCGAGGTTGCCGTAAAGAACTGCCGTCCCACCGGACGTGGACACTGGATGGCCCAACGATCGAATAACCTTGTCGTTAAAAACTCGCGCCGTTTCGATATTGCGTCCAATGGTTTCGCCGGAGACCGTCAATGCATCCAGATCGAGAAGGCGGCTAATCTGTTTGAGCAGCGCACGCAAACCACCCGCATAGTAAAAGTCTTCCATCAGGTATTCACCGGAAGGACGGAGATTCGCAATCATCGGGGTACGCTGCGAGATCTCGTCAAATTCGCGCAACTCGAGATGGATGCCGGCGCGCCCGGCCAATGCTACGAGGTGAATGATGGCGTTGGTCGATCCACCGATCGCCATGTCAGCCGTGATCGCATTCCTGAAGGATGCCGCAGACAAGATGTCGCGAGGTTTCAAATCGTCCCAAACCATCTCGACGACTCGACGCCCGCAGCTCGTTGCCATCCGCGCATGATTGGCGTCAACGGCCGGAATTGATGAAGCACCCGGCAACGTCAGTCCCAGGGTCTCCGCTATCGCGGTCATCGTTGACGCTGTGCCCATCGTCATACAGTGGCCCGGACTACGCGCGATGCCATCCTCCATCTCAGACCACTCACAGTCAGAAATAGTTCCAGCGCACTTCTCCGCCCAGAATTTCCAGACGTCACTGCCGCTGCCAAGCACCATCCCGTTCCAGTTACCGCGCAACATTGGACCAGCGGGAAGATAGACGGACGGCAAGTTCATGCTGATCGCACCCATCAGCAGGCCCGGAGTTGTTTTGTCGCAGCCACCCATCAGCACAACACCATCGATAGGTTGGCTGCGCAGCAACTCTTCGGTCTCCATCGCAAGGAAGTTCCGATACATCATCGGACTCGGCTTCATGTAGGTCTCGTTTACCGGCATCGCCGGGAGTTCGACGGGAAAGCCGCCCGCCTGCCAAACGCCACGTTTGACCTCTTCAGCGCGCTCGCGAAAATGACTGTGACACGTGGTCAGGTCGCTCCAGGTATTAACAATGGCGATAACAGGCTTTCCTTCAAAATCCTCGACAGCGTAGCCCATCTGTTTGGTGCGCGAACGATGACCAAACGATCGCAAGTCGTTGCCGCCAAACCAGCGATAGCTGCGAAGTTGATCCGGTGACTTCTTCATATCAAGTCCATATCTAATAGAGCAAATCGGTCCTATACGACGTATCGGTCCTATACGACGGATACCTCCTCTGCGATCAAAAACCAATACGCAAGCATTCCGACGACGAGCACTGCTCCCACTACTCCGAGCGCCAGAGCGAACGAGCCGGTGAGGTGAACGATAAAACCAGTCAGCGATGGAGCAAGAATGCCCCCGAGATTACCGCCAAAGTTCTGAATACCTGAAACTGTGCCGACGATCTTCTTGTCACAAACGGCTTGTGTCAAAGTCCATGTATTAGGTGAGCAAATCCCAAGGCCACACAATGAGATCGTCAACAACCAAACCGCGCTCATCTTATCCTGAACCATTCCAGCTGGAACAATCAGACATGCGATCGCAAGTCCGACAATAATAAAGATCTTCCGTACGAGTTTCTCTTCACTACCTTGCCTGACCAGCCAATCGCTCAATAAACCTGAAACAATGATGATCGCCGACATGAGAAGAAACGGCGCGGCGCTGTAGATTGCCATTTCATTATCGGTGAAGCCTCGTTCCTTCGTCAGATATCGCGGCAACCAGGTGATAAACACAAACCAGGCATAATCGTAAGCAAAAAAGCCAAGGAAGATTCCAAACACGCTTCGTCGTCCCAACAACGCAAAGCCATCGATAAGCGATGCTCTCTGGGCTGACGGCCTCTCCTCAAACGCAGATGTCATTTCCCACTTCGTGAGAAATTTCCACCAGGGCAGCAGCCAAATCAACGGTAGCAACCCGAGGATGACGAAAAACAACTTCCAGTTATAACGAGCCAGGAAGTAAACGCCTGCGACGCTGCTGAGTGCGGTCCCCAAACGGACGCCCGTCAGGTAAATTCCGGTTACTGTGCCTCGCTCTTGTTCCTGAAACCAATTCGCGACTGCGCGCGACGAAGCGGGGAAAGATATCGCCTGCCCCGCGCCGAGTGCGACACGCAAACCAATGAGAGTCGCAAAACTGTTTACCAGACCAGTGCAGGCGGAAGTAAGCGACCAGAAAGCAAAGCCCAGCGAGTAGGCTCTTTTGACGCCGAAGCGATCCGCCAACCAGCCCGAGGGCACCTGCATAAAAGAGTAGACCCAGAAAAATCCAGAGAGCAACAGGCCGATACTCGCTTCCGACAACTGAAGGTCGGTCGTCATGGACGACGATTTGGCTGCGATGGCAACGCTCAGCGCGCTGCGATGCATGTAGCTGATCAGCATCGCAGTGAATAGGAGCGCGAGCAGCCACCAACGCTGCGGCGAATGTTTTAGGGAAGCTACTTTATCAGTGATCTGTGGCAAATAAGGTCTGGGCCACGGGCGCCAATATTTCTAGTTGTTCATCGTTCAGTGGCGAAAGGTACGGAGCAATCGGTCCTGTTTTTGCGACGGAAGCCAGTTCCGTCGCGTGGTGCAGCACGCGCGCTGGCCCCCACGCATCGCGCAGATCTTCCAGCGGCAGGAATCGCCCGCGTATATCCGTTGCTGACTCGAAGTCTTCACGCGCACAAACCTCAAACAGCGTTTGGCTCAGTAGCGGAGCGATGCAACCTGATCCGGTGGTGAATCCTTGCAGTTTCCAATCACGCAGGTGGACAAGTGCCGGTCGTTCACCGATGCCACTGATCACGTACCGCCGATCAACGCGCGCCAGTAATGCTTCCAGATAAGCGTCTTGTAACGGATCTTCTCGAACAACTGCATACTTGATCCCACTACATACGCCGTCGTCGATTAAACGTGCGACCGCGTCAAGGCCCGCCTCTTTGTCGGCGCCAAAATTGGTTTCATCTTTGAGATAGACGATGAGTTGAGCGCCGGCAGCCGCGGCAATGTCACGATAGCCGCGCTCAAGACCGCCAGCATCTCGCGGATCACCGCAAGGTAAAACCATGGCAGTGGTGAAGCGATGTTTACGTAAGATCGCGGCTTGCTCCAGCGCGCGTCCGTAGGACGGCCCAATACTCGGAATCACCCAGAGCCCCCGAGACAAACCACTGAGCCACTCTATTAGCGCGTCAAACTCAGCAAGCTCGATGTGGTAGAGAAAAGCATTACCGCCGTAAATCAGTCCGGAGATCCCACCACCGGAAATATGTTTGACAATTCGCTCGTTCTCGACAAAGTCGATTGATCGTGCAGTATCGTGGCTTCTCGCCAGCGGCGGCACTGCGAAAACACCTCGAAGATCATTTTGAACGGTCATCTGCTTGATGATCTACTATTCCACCCACAGCACCGGCTGTCGGATAAAGAAATTCCGCACCACCTCATCGACAGTTGAGTCTGCGGGGAGCTTCTTCCACAACTCGATATATTCAGGCCGGTCAAAAGCGCGACCCGCAAACAGAAGACTGTTGTGGCGCATGGGCCATTCGGCGTCATACATCACATCAGGCTTAAACGGCCAACTCTTTTTGTCCCTGATGTACGGGTACATGTACTCCATCGCTCGCCTGACGCCGCGGCCATCGGGAAGCGTGAAGTTCCACAGGCTGTCGCTCGGTGTTGAAAGGATTTGACAGGTAGTCGCCATCGCATCGAGATTGAAAAGCGAGTAACCGTATGGCTTCGTGCGCCGCAGTTCCTCGGGAAACCTTCCGTCGGCAGCGATTTGATTGGGTACCAGGACAGTCTTGAAACGATCGCGACAGTAAGACAGCAACTCCTGATTTTTGAGAAGGCGCGCGAAGGCGGCTACCTGCATCACCCAGCACGTCCCATGATTATTCTTAGCCTCACGCTCGTCGATGCCGTTCTTGCTTGTCGTCATCCACTGGACGTAGTCGCAAAACCACTTCAAGAGCGCTGTGCGGTCAGCCGGTGTTAACACGCGCGCGTCCTTTAGAACCTCGATTGCACGTGCGACTTCCACCAGGTGAATCGTGTCAATGATGCCGATACCGCGACCAGTGAAGCGGCCATGAACAGCCTGTGCATATTGCAGGTTGGGATTCATCCGCGTTCGTTCGTCGATAAACCAGGCTCGCAGATGTTTTACCGCGTGGTTTGCGTAGCGCTGGTCTTTCGTCAGCTTCCATGCAGCAACAAGAGCAGGCACCTGTACGCTCAGCCGCATCAGATACCGCCTGTGGTCGACGAAATTGTTTGGGTTCGACATCCCATCGCGCTGAATGTATGGACCACTCGGATTCTGCGGATCGGGCCACCAGTAGTCACCCTCAGAAAAGAAGTCATGGACACCTCCGGCACTACGGGGTGACACAGATGAGGTGATTGTTCCAGGTGCTTCTTTCAAATAATCGTTTGCCGCCTTGAGAACGCGAGCGCGCTCAAACTTCGAGACCTCGAAATTCATCTGCGGAAAACACGGAATACTGTAAATCCAACAAAAATGTACAAGCAGCACACAGGTTCTTATCAAACCTTTTGTGCTTTTTTGTGGCTTCATCTCAAATCTGGTTCGATCTTGTAACTGCGGGAATCCCAATCAACTGTCACTGTAGTTCCGTCCGCAAATGTAGTGCGCTCTTTTCGGTAGTTGTTGGCGAGGAACTCGTGGTTCGTCATCTCCAGCATGCCGACTCGTTTGTGCAAAGCGCACATCTGTTGCATCAAGATCCTCGTCTTCTCAGGAATGGCAGTTTGATCGATCGGCATTTCGGGTACACCACCAAACAGCAGACCTTGAAGCAGGGTCTTCTCGTCGCGTGCGCCGAACGAAACAATCACTGCATCGTGGTAAACGAGATTGTAAAGGGGCACAAGAATGGCTTTGCTACCTCCACCAGACGAGTTAACGATGTCCACATAAGGTATGGTCCAATCGGCGCCGGATTCCGTAGCCGTAATTCCGAGGTTCTGGCGCGACCAGTTGAGCATTGAGATCTGTCCGCGCATTGCGTCAGTGCGAGTGGTTGGATGTTCAGGATTGAAGTCCTGATCAGGTGGTACGTAGCCAATCACATCGATGTAGATACCTTCCGTCCTGATCCCGTGATCAAACAACAGCTGATAATTCTTCAGCAGGTGTCCCAGTTGGAAGCGCGCATTTAGATAGGCCTGTCGTCCGCCATCCCAGTGGCGCATCATGGGAATGTTTCCCTGTTTTGAATCCCCGAAGCGAGAGCCGGGAAACTGTTGCGGAGGCAAAGACGAATCTTCCTCATGAACTGCAAACTGCGCATTGTAAGAAGGCGCATCCAGATAATAGTCGCGATATTGATCGTGAAAGATCACCGGGTAACCGATCTCTTTACAGGTATCGATGAGTCGTTTCATTCCATCCCATCCGCCCGCCTCTTCAGGGGGTGGTAATGAGTCTGGATGTTGGCGGTCGTAGCCCAGATGTGGCCAACCCGAAACAAATACCAGCACCCGGTCTAGCCCTTTGGCCTTCAGCTCCCGGAGATGCCTTGCTCGTTCGTCGAATGTGATAAGGCTGTAGTTCTTCGACGGATCCTTTGTGTCGTAGCGGTCGCTCTCCGGCTTCAAGTTGCGCAGAATGCTGGCGCGCATGTGTGGAACGCCAATCAGATCCGCGAGTGGCGGGGTGCGGGCGATCTTCTCTTTTAGAGAAACCAACAGTCCCGTATCGATTGCATAGCGTCGATAACGCTTAGCCATCGCAACGTAGTTGCCGGTGATTGGAATTATTCGTGCTGAGCGCAAATAACCGAAGCGGCCTAGTTGCGCATGCCAGCGTGGGCCAATGACTGTCGGCCCACCGGCAGGATGACTGAATTGATAAGCGGCGTCGTCGGGAGTTTCGACGATCACCATCAATCCGGAGTTTCCTTTTTGAAATCCCCACCACGACATTGACCACGACTCGATCACGTGACTCTGCAACAAGCTGTGATCGGTCGGCGCAATCTTGCCTTCCGGAGTGATGGTGCGAATCGGATAGTATTCTTTGGGCCAGTTTCGAGGAAGCAGTGTACCTCGGCCATTGCTCAGCAACGTGTAGTCGACGTCACTGGCGTCCAGAGCGCCGGGCCAGTCAAGCTGCCGCAGTGTCGTGTCTCGCTCATCTGCTACGACATCGAATACAACCTCCTCGTTTTTGCCTTCCAGACAGATCGTCAGGAACAAATCGAGGTCCAACTGCCGTCCTTCGAGTTGCCACCCGGAAAGGGAAATCTTCACGCCGGTTTTGAACGCAAGGTCGTGCGGAACGATCGAGATCTTCTTTGCGTCTGCGAGTCGCAGAGATAAAAGTTTACCTTTGGACCTCACGAGCATGTCGCCAGGTTTCGAGCGTATAAATTTCCACTGAACCGTTCCTGCTTGAATCGTGAGGGCAAGGTCTGTTTCGTTAAGAGTTATTCGATTGGTATTCCCTTTGATCACCCAAGTCGTACCGCTGTGCGAGACACTAACTGGTGCCGCACCCCACTGCTCGCGCGCGAGTTGCTGACCTCGTAGAACAGTCGAAATTGCGACGTTAAAGAGCAATGCCGCAGCGAGATATCCGATCCGCTTCGCGCTAGTTTTGGTCATTTCGATTATCGGTTCCGGACAGGCGGCGCCATTTTGGCACATTTTGGGACAAAAGGGATACGATAAATAGCAGTCCGCAGAAATCGTTGTTTTTTCTGCAAAAGAGGAATACGCTGCGCTCGTTCCAGGCAATCGCTTGTGCCTGTTTATTCCTCGGAGATGTGAGTGTGGAAAGGGATCAGTTACTACTGGCCGAATACACCGAAGTTTGCAAAAGCTATCAAGGTATTTCTGACTTTCGCGGCAAACTCCTCGCGCTGCTGCCAATCGTATCGGGCACCGGCATCTCTCTCCTCATCAGTAAAAATTATTCAATCGATTCATCACACCTCTTCGCTGTTGGCATTTTCGGCGCACTCGTCAGCCTGGGCCTATTCTTTTACGAGTTGCGCGGCATTCAGAAGTGCAAGGGATTGATAAAGCTCGCCGCTCAACTTGAAAGTGCGTTGAAGATGGAAGCCGGGCAATTCAGTGATCGGCCGAAACGGCTCGCAGGCTTTATTGGCGCGGAGACAGCCGGTTGGGTCGTGTACATGACGGTATTATCCGGCTGGCTCTACGTTGCGTGGATCGGCGTGCGCGCAATGCGTTAACGGTCGCGGTTACCGTTGCAGATCCGTGTTCATCAGTGGGAATCCGTGGCCTAAAACATCCCGTTCTCGTTCGGTGAATTCTCCAGCACGGGTTGCCCCACATCCCAAAGCTCTATGACGCGGTTTCCATGGAACCTGAAAATGTGAACCGTGGCTGCGCCCCGGTCATCTGGAGTTTGACGAATACGTGAGTGAACCGCCACCACGTCGCGGTCTTCAAGCACGTGCTGTATTTCCAACACCTTGTCGGGATGTTGGGCCGCATTCTCTTCCATGGCGATCCTCAACGACTCCGCGTCGCCTCGGAAAAGCGGATTGTGATGCCGGAAGTTCGGATCGACGTAATTTTGGAACGCCTCGCGGACTTTTCCTGAAGCGACCAGTTGCATAAAAGAAGTCGCCACGTTCTTGTGGGAGATAGTTGCACTTGCACTCATAGTGCCTCCTTTCAGTTCTTTCGCAAATCATCAAAAACAAATCCTGCCGCACTCTCAGGTCGAACTGTTTTCTATTTCCTTGCATTTCTCATACGTTTCTCTTTGACTTCGCAAGTAGAATGGAAGGCCGTCTACTCCTAACCCTTTTAATGAGAGGTGTGTTTGTTATGTCCAGTCGTGCGAGCTTCCTTCGCAGTTTCGCTTTAACGTACTTACTGTTGCTGCCGATCAGCATCTGCGCTCAAACTCCAACGCCGTCGATGGGCCGGCAAAGCAGCGCCGACAACGAGTATCAGACCGCTGCTGTCTTGTGGGCGCAATCATCCGCAGAGTATCGGGCGCTTGCTTACCAGACGTTTGTTTTGGCGAAACTACGGTTCGATCAAGTTTTGGCGGAACGCAGATCAGGACGCGCGCTTCGGCCGGCAAAACCACCGGCCATTATCGTCGACGCAGATGAAACAGTACTCGACAACAGTCGCTTTCAGGCCGAACTGATTTTGAAAGGCGTTGCTTATACTGCTGATGCGTGGCGGGAATGGTGTCATCGCGCTGAAGCCGGCGCAGTTCCAGGCTCAGTTGAGTTTCTCAATTACGCATTTCGGCGCGGAGCTCATGTTTTCTACATCACCAATCGTCGCCAAACGGAAAAAGCAGGAACAGTTGCAAACCTGAAGAAACTCGGATTTCCGGAAGTGAGCGACGAAACGGTTATGATTCGCGAACAGGGAACAACTGCCAGCAAAGAGTCGCGACGAGAGAAGGTGCGGTCGCGTTATCGTGTTGTCTTACTGGTGGGCGACAATCTGAATGATTTCACCGATGACTACGCCGGTAAATCGATCGCCGATCGCAGCGCCGAAGTTGACCGTCAACGATCTGAGTTTGGTCTTCGATTCATCGTTTTGCCAAATCCCATGTATGGCGACTGGGAGAGTGCAGTCTACGAGAATAAACCGAATCTGAGTGACGCGGAGAAACGCGCGCTGCGCCGAGCCGCACTGACAGGGATTTCTGTTCAGTCGCGACCGTGAATCTTTGCAAAAGTTTCGGACAAATCAAATTGCATTGGCATCAGATACGAATGGGCCGCCCCTACAGTACGTTCGGTGGCGTCCGTTTCTTTTCACACGCCAAAGCCGCCGTCAATCGTGAGCGAGGTTCCGGTCACGTAAGCCCCTTCATCACTGGCAAGGTAAGCGACCAGGCCTGCAACCTCATCACCCTGGCCGTAGCGCTTGATGGCGAGATATGGGATCAATAAATCAGCGAATGGGCCGTTTGCGGGATTCATATCGGTATCCACCGGGCCCGGCTGGACCACGTTGACCGTGATACGGCGCGGACCAAGATCGCGGGCGAGACCGCGAGTGAGTCCGTTGACTGCTGCCTTGCTCATGCCGTAAATGCTGCCACCCGCGATAGGCATCCGGTCGCCGTTGATGCTACCGATCGTGATGATGCGTCCGCCGTCACTCATGTGGCGCGCAGCCTCCTGGGCCGCGATGAACACAGCGCGGACGTTAACCGCCACAATGCGATCAAACTCGTCGAGTGTGAGTTCATCTATCGGTTTGAAAATTGCTATGCCAGCATTATTGACGAGCACGTCGAGGCCACCAAGAGTTTTCACGGTTTCGTTGATAGCGTTCTTTACCGCGCTCGCATCATTGTTGTCTGCCTGGATTGCCAGCGCGCGTCCGCTATTCGCTTCAATCGACTGAACGACTTCATCAGCGCCCTGCTTCCCGCTGCTGTATGTGACGGCGACCGACGCGCCGTCGGCCGCGAGGCGACGCGCGATGGCCGCACCGATGCCGCGCGAGCCGCCTGTGACGAGGGCGACTTTGCCCTCAAGCTGCTTTGAATTTGTGCTCATGTTAGATCTCCTTCAAACTGATTCTCAGCTTCAGCGCTGATCACCAGTAACTAATGCTGTCTTTCTTTCGGATCATTTTACATTTTGAGCTTCCTTTATTGAGTTATCAACTAGTCTTGAAGTTTTTGCGTCCTGGCGAAGCGATCGAAATGCAGCACGGATCTCATTTACGAAGAGTTCCGGCTGTTCCCGCGCCGCGAAGTGTCCGCCCTTGTCGAGCCGGTTGTAATAAATGAATTTGGGATAGGCCTTCTCGGCCCAACTCCGCGGAGCCGCATAGATCTCATCTGGGACAGGCGAGTACACCACTGGTTCGCAGTTGGATCTATTGGACCAAGGTATCGATCGGTACCTTGGTATTAGCTCTGTCTCTGGCGCGGGTTGTGGCAATCGATACCTTCGTCTAATTTTCTTTATCCTGTGGTTGTGTTGAAATCAGTCCGTAAAGGCAAAGACATGCATCGACAGAATGTTATTTTCGGCTTACTCCTGGTTGTTGTCTTGATTGCGATTATCGCGACTGGTTATGCGACTGGCCAGGGTCCATTGGGGGTGGTCAGTAGGGGTATTTCACGCCTGACATCTGGAGGTCAAATGATTCCTTCCGGGACTACTATTGAAGAAACCAAAGCGCCAGAGGCTCCTGAAATCTCGAGCGGTCTCTGGATCAACTCCGAACCGCTAACGCTGAAGAACTTGCGTGGACGAGTGGTGTTGATCGAGTTCTGGACGTTCGGTTGTTACAACTGCCAAAACACCTTGCCTACCGTGAAAATGTGGGACGCACGTTATCGTGACAAAGGGCTAACGATCATCGGTGTGCACACTCCGGAGTCAGACTATGAAGGGAACATCGACAACTTGCGCCGTGAGGTTGCAGCGTTGGGAATCAAGTACCCGGTAGTTACGGACAACGACTACTCAACGTGGAAGGCCTACAAAGTCGAAGCCTGGCCGACTCTGTTTGTGCTGGACAAGGAAGGACGTGTGCGTTGGACTCACATCGGGGAAGGCGCCTACTACCAAACCGAGGAAGTGATCAAAAAACTGTTAGCTGAAAAGGATCGGGAGAAGATTAGTGCTCTCTTATCAGCACGAGTTTGATTGGCTCCTGGTTTGATGTGACCACACCGCAATCGCCGTCTCCCATTCCTGTCGCGACCTCCACCTCACTGGTGCCCAGACATTTTCATATAGCGCGATTGTATATGCCTTGACTTGTATATGCCTTGTGCGGCATATTAGGGCGCCATGGAATCTGCGTTTGAAATCATTGCGGAGCCGAACCGCCGCGCAATCTTGAGCCTCCTGGCCTCGTCAGAACAGTCGGTTGGAGAGATCGAGCGTCAGCTTCGTATGACGCAACCGACTGTGTCAAAGCACCTCCGGGTGTTACGCGAGGCCGGGTTTGTCGAATCAACGGTGGACGCACAACGCCGTCTCTACCGGCTGAAGCCGGAACCACTTCAAGAGGTGGATGTATGGCTGGCGCCCTTCCGACGGTTCTGGTCGGCTCACGTAGATGCACTCGAACGCCACCTCGACCGGATGGATCAATCAACACCAGCGAAAAGAAAGACAAGGAGAAGATAGATGACTGATCACGATCGGTATACACCGGGTCCGGCCAGGGGAGCTGAGGTACGAAAGGATGGAGGAGAGAAGTGGACTCTCATTCTCGTCAGGGAGTTGCGCCATCCGCCGGAAAAAGTCTGGCAGGCATTAACCGAGCCGGAGCATCTGCGCGAATGGGCGCCCTTCGACGTCGATGCGAACCTGAGCACGATTGGAACGGTGAATCTCACCTGGACAGGAACGTCAAAGGTTTTGGAAACAAGAGTGACGCGAGCCGACGCCCCCAGGGTGCTTGAGTACGACGATATCCGTTGGGAACTCGAAGCCTCCGGTGACGGCACGCGGCTGACACTATGGCAGAACCTTGATCGCCGCTTCATCTCGATGGGCGCTGCCGGATGGCATATCTGTTTTGACGTTCTGGATCGCCTTCTCAGCGGAACTCCCATCGGTCGCATCGTTGGTCGCGACGTGATGAAGTTCGAGTGGCAGCGACTGAACGCGGAGTACGCCAGCCAGTTCGGTATTGAAAAGCCCAATTGGCCGGCTCAAGCAACTCAAAGTGATGAATAAACACCGGAAGCAAACTTAATAACCAACCATGAAAAAGAGAAACAAAATTATCTATTGGATTGCCACCCTTTGGCTGGCTTCAGGAATGCTATCAACTGGAGCATTACAGTTGTTCAGAGCGAAAGCAGAAGGAGCCTTGGCGCCGCCGGGAGTCTACGGCATTACAAATCTGGGCTATCCGATCTACTTTCTAACAATCATAGGTATTTGGAAGATTTTGGGAGTTGTAGCCTTGCTGGTTCCTAAATCACCTTTGCTAAAGGAGTGGGCTTACGCAGGTTTTTTCTTTCTCATGTCGGGAGCGATATTTTCACATATCGCAGTGGGCCATTCCGTAAGTCAGCTATTTCCTTCGACGCTACTTCTGATCCTGACTGTGGTGTCGTGGTATTTCCGGCCTGCGAGTAGAAAAATCGTTGCAGTAAATGAACTCGATGAATCCGAAGGTTGATTTCTTTTCTAGGCTTTGCCTCAAATGTTGTCTCATTCACACATTCACACCGGGCTTCAGCCCGGTGCCAGATGGCAGGCATCAACAGAAAACCGTTTCAACGGTTTTCGCCACTCTCGCTATCGAAACCGTCACGCCGCATTTGCCGGCGCGGTGAATGTCGCCGCATTCTTCCTGACGAACTCCTGTACGCTCAGCGGCTGTTGCCCCGTCAGCGTGAGCACGTCATCCGACAATCGATCGTAGCGTCCGGCACGGTGCAGATCCGCCATCGTCGCGAGGTGGTCCACCAGGTGGACCGGCAAGCCGCGCTCGAGCAGCCCATCCCGCCACGGCCCGACTGGAATGTCCTGAAACGTGATCGTGCGGCCAAGCGCCTTCGAATACTCCTGTGCATAGAACTGCATGTTCTCGGACTGCGGGCCCGTGAGGTGATAGATCCTGCCGATGTGCGGTTGTGGATTGGCAAGCAGCGCGGCGACCACACGTGCAACGTCTTCCACTGCGACGGGCGAAGTTTTCCCATCGCCGAACGGCAGTCTGATCTGATTTGACTCCCTTACGGAATCCGCAGTGAAAATCAGAAAGAAGCCTTCGAGAAGCACGGTCGGCCGCACGTGCACGACCGGTAGACCGGACCAGTTCAACGCCTGCTCGGCTAGCCACTGCAGCTTATGCTGCGGGCTCGCGGTGGTTTCGGTAATGCTCATTTGTGCGAGCGTCATCTGCGACATATTGATGAACGCCTTCACGCCGTGATGCTTCGCCACCGCTGCCACATTGACCGTCGCCGCCAAATAAGTATCCGAAACGGACATGCCGAAGTACATCGTGTCGCAGCCGGCAATCACTCGATGCATCGAATTGAGATCCAGCAGATTGCCGACTACGACCTCCGCACCCATGTCGCGCAACGTCTGCGCCCGTTCGTCTTCATTTCGCACCATCGCACGCACCGCCTTGCCTTGTTTCAACAGCAGTTCGGTAACCGTGCGCCCGATCCCGCCGACGCGACCCGCCGCACCGGTGACCAGAATGGGATTTGCCATGTTCTTTCTCCTACCCGTTTCAACTGAACCGAGTTTCAGTGAGTGTGAGAGCGAGGCGCTCCTTTAGGTATGGTGAACGTGACTGTCTTGGACTGGCCGGGGAAGACGTCATGATTGGAGTTCACCAATTCGATCAGTATTGTGTGCGGACCAGGCGGCATCCCGGCCAGGTCGATCGTATTGACGTCGCTCACGTCCGCCCAATACCAGGGCACGTCGTCCACATGTACGTGAAGATGCCCGACCCGTGGAGATACGTTGAGCGCGCCCTTCCCGAACACCGGGACGACGTGCACATTCTCGACCCGCCATTGGATCCAGACAACGCCCAGGTCCAGTAGATTGGGAAGCGGCGGGTCGACAATCAGCTTGGGTGCAGGCTCGTTCTCGAGTTCTAAATACGGCGATGCGCCGCGGATTTCCTTCGCGCTCGGAGCGGCGGCGTCCGCCGCACTCAAAAGTGCGGGTTGTTTATCGGTAAGGGTAGATGTTTGGGCCACGACGACAACAAAGCCAGTGACCATTGCAACTGCAATCAGGAATAAAGCAATCCGTTTCATAACGTCTCCTTTCAACGTGTTTGATTCAATTGGTTCATGCCCGGTGTTTCTTTCAAAACTCTCAATTCCGCATCTCCTATTCGACCGGATGACTTGCGCAAACGGCAGTACATCACCGTCTCTGAAACGGATCTATTAGACGATGGTATCGATCAATACCTTGGTGTTAGTCGCGCACCCGATTTACATTTTGAGATGGCAATTGTTATGCGATAGAGTCAATCGCACATCGACGTACATGTCGATCATCCTGATCGTTTCAACGCACGACAATGTTTCGAAAATTAACCCGTGGGCTTGCTCTTATTTTCTTACTGATTTTCCCGATCGTTTCCGCCGCCGCCAAGGCCGGGGAGGAGCCGAGTACGTCATCACTTTCGACCTGGCAAATGCCCGATTGTGGCTCGCAAAGGCCAGGTAGGCTAAGCAGCGACCGAGTGACGAATCGGTGAAATCCACAAGGCGTTGGTTCAATGATTGTACTGCCTGAATCAGACGAAGACTTGCTGCGTGAGTGCGAGGTCGAGACCTTCCGCTCGAGTGGACCCGGAGGGCAGCATGTCAACAAAACGGAAAGCGCGGTTCGGCTCAGGCATTCGCCTTCAGGTATTGTCGTCACTTCACGGCAGGAACGCAGTCAACACCGGAATAAGGCGCTCTGTCTGCAAAGGTTGCGGAAGAGAGTCGAAAGATTGAACTATCGTCCTGAGCAACGCGTTCTTACGCGGGTCCCGCGAAGCGCAAAAAACCGCACACTTGAAGAAAAAGCGAGGCGTTCACACATCAAGCGATTGCGCTCGAAGCCGTCGCTGGATGAGTGAGCAAGGCTGGCTGTGTCAGCACAGGTTTACGTCACTGCATGCGGCGCAGGAAGTTTTTCCGGTCCGACAGCACGAGTTGCGCACTTTAGCTGCATCGCGATGAGAGTGCCAGCAGTATGAGTTATGGGGTAGTGTCCAGTTTGGATTTCTCTGTGCAACCTCAGTGTTCTCTGTGTCTCTGTGGTTGTTGTATCTTGCATTCCTAAAACCACAGAGACACAGAGAACACTGAAGGTTGCACAGAGAAGAAGTTTCAAATGAATCGAGGTACATACCATGATCTCTAGACATTGGAGGGGCGTCGTTAAGCGCGCAGAGGCAGACCGCTATGTTGCCCACCTCAAGAGCGATACATTTCCAAAACTTACTTCGCTATCGGGTTTCGTTAGCGCAACTATCCTGCGGTGCGAAATTGCCAACGGCATCGAGTTCAAGGTGGTTACTGTTTGGAACTCCCTGGCCGCAATCCAGGCATTTGCCGGCGTCGATGCCGAGCTGGCAGTCGTTCCGCCGGTGGCACAGGCGATGATGGTCGAGTTTGATCGCCGAGCTACACACTACGAAATCGTACACACCCTTGAGGTAAACTGACCTGCAATTTGGAGAGGGGAAGATCTCATGCGACCAGGACTCGGCCTCTTATTGGCTATGACCATCGCCATCACAGTCACCGCACAAACACGACCGCGCGGTCGTGATCTGGGCATCCCTTTTCCTGGCAAGTCTGGTCCTTTGAATGCCATCACTGACGTGCCGGGCGTGGCGGTCGGACACGTCACGCTCATCGAGGGTGAAGGCAAACTCGTGCCCGGCAAAGGACCGATTCGCACGGGCGTCACGGCGATTCTTCCACGACCACGAGGCAACTGGGATCCCGTCTTCGCGGCCACCTTCAACCAAAACGGTAATGGCGACATGACCGGGCTCAACTGGATCAAGGAATCAGGTTTTCTTGAAGGGCCGATTCTGCTGACAGGCACGCACAGTGTTGGCACGGTTCGCGATGCAGCCATTCAATGGCAATTGAAGAATGGTCGCGAATTTATTTTCACGTATCCGATCGTCGCCGAAACGTTTGATTTTCTAAACGATGCTAACGGGGAACATGTAAAACCAGTCCATGCGTTTACAGCCCTCGATCGCGCTAAACCCGGCCCGGTTGAGGAGGGCGCAGTCGGCGGCGGCACCGGAATGGGTTGCAATGGATTCAAGGGTGGGATCGGTACTTCATCGCGAGTGCTGACCGCGGAGCAAGGTGGATACACGATCGGAGTGTTGGTCCAATGTAACTACGGTGGTGATCTGCGCATCCTTGGGGTTCCGATCCGCTCTGAGATCACTGACCTGGGGACTTGCACGGTGCTTCCGCACCCGCTGAGCAGACCATGGAGCAATGGTATTCCTCCCTGTTCCGCCGCGGGAGCTGGCGCGCGTGACGACGGTAGCGTCGCTGAACACGAAGGTCGTGGCTCGATTATCGTGGTCGTTGCCACCGACGCCCCGCTGCTGCCACATCAATTGGAAAGGATCGCGCGCCGCGTCAGTTTGGGACTCGGGCGTTTGGGAAGTTACGCGGGCAATTCATCCGGTGATCTGTTTCTGGCGTTTTCGACCGCGAATGCCGGCGCTGCGAAGTCTGAAGGTACGCCGGCGCTCGTGATGCTACCAAACGATCGGATCGATCCTCTCTTTCGGGCCACGATTGAAGCAACTGAAGAGGCTGTCGTTAACGCGATGCTGGCAGCGCAGACAATGACGGGAGCCGACGGTATCCGTGTTTTTGGTTTACCAGGCGATCGTGTGGTGCAAACTTTGCGGAAGTACAATCGAATGAAGTGACGACTGGCCGTTTATGCCAGCGATGTGCTCTCGACATTCGTCCGCTTGAACCTTCTTGGCAAGTTGAAGAGTATTCGAGAGATCATTTCCTTGCTTTTGGAGTCAAGGGTTACTCGACCGATCACGATCCTACGGCTGTCTGCGCTGCTTGCTGGGTTCGCACCGTAAATGGTCCTGTTTGCTTCCGGGCCGATAATGATAGGCCACTAAATAGCCGTTCCCTACCTCGATTGCGAGACTATTATCAGCATTCAAGTAGTAGTAGCGTTCAAGTGAAGTTGGCCCGGGCCCTGAACGTCTCATTGATGATTTGGTGGGGACTAACGGAAAAAAGAAACGAGGAACTGGTCCAACCGGCAGGATGCGTCAGCTATTTGAGGCTGCTTCACGCCTTCCCCGTAGTCAGCAACAGAAGATCGCAGCTGTCGTTGAAGCCTTGCCCAACACGCCAACCGCTGACCGTTTAGTAGTGAGGTCGCCGCAACGGACGACGATGGTTGCTACTCGCGTTGTTTTCTTTGATGATTTTTACATTGCCCGGGTAAACATTTGGAGAGGACAGCGGCTTCGGCTGACCACACCGTGTGATGAAAAGCTCCACACCCGCCGGATCTCGATGGCCTCCATCAATTATGACAATTCGCCTGGGATCTACACCCCGTTTCGTGATTAGGTAGTCCTTCGCCCAATTCGCACGCGCCTGCGCTTCTCCCACTCGAGCTCGTTGCCCGGCATAACCGATGAGGTAGACCGTTGAGTCAGAGGGAGACTTCCGCAATTCGTCTGCAAAGTAATCCAGGTAAACATGCTTCTTCTCAAGTGATGAGTCATTGTAATAGACATCGGGCCAACGGACTTCACTCTCTCCGCTCTCTATTTGTCGCTCGCGTTCAGCGGCCTCAGGACACCGCAAGTGCGCGTCGCTTGCTGCCGGATAGTATTCGATTACCCTCACTTCATATTCGTTCGGGTTAACCGCCACACTCAGGCCTTCGTCATCATTGTTGTAGTGAATAACTCCAGACGGGTCAACGTACTTTTTTGATTTGCTGATGTCGATCGGTAGCTCGGCGAGCTTGGGCCTTGGCTGCGGAGATATAGTAATGCCTATTAATGTGCCAGGTTTAACGTTCCACCCGTAAGGCCAGCCCTTCGCGCAAGGCGCGCCGGAGTAGGTTACGCTCACTCTTTCACCTTTAAGATCGTAAACGCTATCGTTTGGTCGCATCGGTGGCCCAATCACTCGCTCAACATCTTCTCGCGTCGAGTGCAGTGGTCTAATGCCACGCCAACCTTGTGCTTGAGATGGGGCTGCAAAGCAGAAGATGAAAATAGTGGAGACCAAAAATGTTTTCAGTTCTTTCATCCTCGCCATGTCACTAATACCTCATTTTGCAAGCCTCGAAAACCTTTGGATGCCAATATATGCTTGCTCTTTGCACCTCAGCCTCAGTTCTGTCGGAAAACGTCTTCTTCGAGTCTTTGCCCTGTCTCACCAAAATCGCGTTAAGTGCGTTGGCAAAGAAACCATCTGTGTAAGCGCTATTGGCACCAACATGGTGGAGAGTCTCGCCGAGAAAGTTCTGAGCAGTCTGAGTGCGGATGAAAGCACTTCGATCCGCACTGATGAAGTTATTTTCAAATGGGCGGATGCGGTGCCGCGAATAAGTTTGGCTTCTCAGGCTTGTGCTATGCTGGACAGAGAAGTGTTAATGTTTCTCTCTTGGTCCAGAAGTCGAATTGCAATAGGTAAACCCTACACGACACCCTGGAATTCCGTTGCCTAATAAACCTTCAAAGATTCCAACTTGGACCAGATCCTCCAGTGCTGCTCGCCTCATTGATTGGTTACTCGCTGCCTCATTCGTGCTGTCATTAATCGGCTACGCATGTCTTGGCTCCTATTCAAGGTATATGGCTGACGATTACGCTGCCATAAGAAAAGTGCGAATCCACGGATTACTTGGCGCTCAGATCTCGTGGTATCAGGGATGGACTGGACGGTTTTCATTTACATTCGTTTACAGCGTGCTAGCTTTGATCGGACCGACGACGCCACGCTTTCTGCCGGGTGTGCTCTTGAGCTTGTGGTCTGCGGCAACTTTTTGGGCAGTCTACCGAATACAGTCAATGTGGGGCAGAGTCTCTTGGTCCAAAGTCGCACTCTTCGCGGGAGTCATCTGTTTCGCAACGCTCGAAACGGCACCCAATATCTACCAGTCGTTATACTGGCAAACCGCAGCTTTGACTCATTTTGTGCCTCTCATTCCCCTTTCATTGTTCGTGGGGCTGATCTACCGGCCTGTAAGCGAAGAACGCAAGTCTTTAATGCAGAAGTTTCGTCTCTTATGTGCAGGTATTTTGACGTTTGTGGGAGGTGGTTTTTCTGACACCTATGTCGTATTGCAAAGCTGCGGCTTGATACTAACGATACTGGCGGTGTCGGTTTTAGCTGAGGAGGAGTTAAAGTCCAGAATTAACCCCTCTCTGATAGCGGGACTAGTTGGATCCCTTGTCGCATTCATCATCGTCGCAGGAGCGCCCGGTAACAGCGTTAGACTAACTTATTTCCCAAGACAACTTGGTGGCTGGGATATTCTTAAACTTACGGTATGGTATTCAGGCGGCTTCGTTGTGAACGAAGTCCTCACTCATCCAATAACATTCTTGTTGTTACTAATCTTACCGTTCCTTATTGTGCTAAGAGACTTGAACCATCGCCATGAACCGAGCGGTGATCGCCAACTGTGTGTTCGATTGCTGTTGCTGATACCTGTAATGGTGATCTTGCTGATTATCTGTTGTACAGCTCCCGGTGTTTATGCCTTGTCCGGAATGCTTCCGGAGCGAGCTCAAATTTTGCTAACCCACATTTTTATTTGCGGAACTGTGATTTGGAGTCTTGCCGCAGGTCAGTACCTGGCCGAAAGACTAGGTATGATGAGTCACAAGACTAAAGACACTCTGTCGCTCGTTGCCACGGTCGCAATGTTGTTCTTGACTCTTTCTCCACTGCTCTCGTTCTTCTCTATATTAGGCTTGCGCGACAAGGCTCGTAGTTTTGCAGCTGATTGGGATAAACAAGACGCGCAGCTAAAGCTCGCCAAACAGAGTGGCATTAGTGATGTGACGGTGCCGCAGATTGGCGACTTTCAATCGCAAATAGGAAAAGGCGCAAGTGATCTTCATCTGCGGACAGACCCAACTTTCTGGATCAACCGGACAACTGCCACGTACTATGGCCTCAATTCAGTGCGCGCGAGTCAGGACATTGCGAGCTTCCCCTGATTCGGCCGCTCAATAATTAAAGACTATGGCTAAGATTTATACTTCACATACCTTTCCGGGTTGGGCGGTCTGATCGCTGAATTGAGGAAAGGAATCCCCCAAGAAAACTGGAGCCATCGCTTCGGAGAGTCGCTTCGATCAACTCATTTACGAACATTCTTGATCAAAACAATGTCGCGATTGCGGGAGCCGCGTGCAATAGCTAAACGGTTGCCTTCCGGGTTTAGTGCGAATGCGGCGATTTGAAATTCCTTGAAAGAAGTTACTGGAGTAGGTTTTGAACCGTTTATTGGTTGAGTCCAGATGTTCGAGGTTGTGCCGAGCGTGTTAACAAAGAGGATTCCGTTGCTGGTCTTGTTCCATGCAAGACCGGCAGTCCGATTAGTGGTAGCGGGCAATTCAAAAGTTTTGCGCGGAGAGCCACCGTCAATCGAGATGATTCCGAGCTTCAGGGGGGCGCCCTTTTCGATGATGAAGTAAGCGATCAATTTACCGTCACGGGAAATGGCTGGAGCGATCGAATCGACGTCCGTCAATTGAACTGGACCGCCGCCTTTAAGCGGAGTTTTCCAGATGCGAAATTTGCCTTCCGCTCTGGTTGTGTAAACTACCCAGTCTTTATTTGCTGAAGCCGGCGCAAAAGCATTGTCATTACTCCCTACAACCTGCCGGACATTTTGTCCCTCAGAGTCCATTTGAAAGAATGTGTTACCGCGCACCAGCTCTTTCGTGACGGGATCGACTGCTCGGCCTAAAAAAGTTATCGATTCGCCGCCTACCGAGAGTGTTGGGAAGATTTTTCCCACTTTATAGTCGGTGGTTAAGGGCTTTGGATTGCTACCATCCGCATCCATTCGCCAAATGTTCTGGGCCCCGCCTTCGCTCGAAACAAAAACAATCCTGCCGTCGCTGGTCCATGTAATGCCGCGTTCTCCGTCGTCAGCGGCGGTTTTTGAATTAATGCTTACCGTACTTGAGAAATCATCTGGGAGCGTCAGCCAGATGCCCATCGAATATTCACGCTGAACGGCAACCATGGTTTGCGAATCAGCTGTCAAACTGAAATCTTCGTAGCTGGACAAATCGTTCGTAACATTCTGAACTTCACCGCTCGGGAAGGCGGCGTATCGGATCTGGTAACGTTGGCCCATGTCCGCCGCATATGGCGTGTAGATCAATCCTTTGCCATCATTCACCCATGCGAGCTGACTGATGCGCAGCAGCTTTTCTTCATGCAAAGGGATCGGCGTTTCGGCGCCTGTGGCAACATCAACGACCGCCATTCCGCCCGCGTATGTTGTGCCTCGCGTTAAAGTCGGCACTGCGATCAGTTTCCCGTCGGGTGACCACGAAACTTCGTCGCCATACACTTTTGGCTCTTTGCGAGTAATTAAAACGCGTTCGTTGCCTTCCTGTTCGTCGGCGATGATTATTGATTGGTCGGGTGGCGATACTCTAATGAAGGCTATCTTATTTCCTTCAGGCGAGAATGAGATCTGACTGTCAACGCCGGTAATCAACTTGCGTTGATTGCGACCCAGCGTCGTAATTTGAAAAAGCGAAGACTGTTGCCCAACGCGTTCCACGCCGACAAAGTAAAGAAAATTTCCATCACGAGAAAATCGCAGGTAATCGTATTTCGTTGGTCCGGGTGGAACTATCTGAGTGTCACCCGCACTTGCGGTTTGTCGAAGCCAAAGACTCTGTTTTCCGTCTTCGTCTTTGGCGTAGGCGATATATCTTCCGTCGGGCGAAATGGCGACTGACCGGGCTAATCCATGTGCCGTAAGAACGTCTAATTTGATGGTTTGAAAATGGGTGACTGAAGAAGTCGGTACCCAAAAATACTTCCAGTAAACACCAAATGCCAGGACCAAAATCAAAAGTGGTGCGAGTAACCACACTGCCGGCCTTCTTGATTTGGTGACCTCTAAATCTTTCGTCTTAATCGCAGGGATGTTTATCTTCGTAACGGCATTGTCAAGCGAGCCAGTTTGAGAATCACGCAAGATGCTTTTTAGATCTGTGCGCAATTCTGAAATGCTCTGGTAGCGCCGCTCACGATCTTTTTCCATCGCTCCCTTCACGATATGGTCCAGGGCCGATGGAATGTCACTGTTTAGTTCGCAAAGAGACGGTTGGATCTTGTTGAGTGTAACGTTGTAGATCGCAGCGTCGCTCGCTCCCTGAAACGGTGCTACGCCAGATAGCATTTCGTACAAGACAACACCGAAACTAAAAATATCCGTTCGCGCATCAACCGGTTCACCTAGGATCTGTTCCGGCGACATATAATTTATTGTGCCCATCACGCGGTTTGGCGCGGTGTGTTCACGGGTTTGAAAGTCACCGGAATCACGTGCGGTGAGTTTTGCCAATCCGAAATCCAGGACTTTAACAATCCCATCCCGGCGAATCATAATATTCGCGGGCTTGATGTCGCGGTGAATGATGCCTACTGAATGCGCCGATTTCAGTGCGCGTGTAATTTGCAGCGCAATCTTGACTGCTTCCTGCCACGGCAGCGGTCCATCAGCAATTCGTTCGCGCAGAGTTTGGCCATCGATGAATTCGGTCGCAATGAAATTGCCGGTCTCGGTTTCTTCGATCGCATAAATAGTGATGATATTCGGATGGTTGAGCGCAGAAATGGCGCGGGCTTCTTTCTTGAAGCGTTCGATTCGCTCAACGTCGTGCTCAAACTGTGCTGTTACGATTTTGAGCGCGATCCGTCGCTGGAGTTTTGTGTCTTCGGCCAGATAAACCTCGCCCATTCCTCCTGCACCCAGCAGTTTTATGATCTTGTAATGACTGATCTCTTGCCCTGCAAGGTTCGACTTCTTGTCTTTTTCGGCAAACATCTGCGCCGCTAACGACAACGGTGGTTTCTCAAAGAAATTGTTTGAGGATTTTTTGACGGCGAGCAGAGTTTCAAGTTCACGGCGCAGTTCTACGTCATTGTCGCACCTCTCCTGGATAAAGGATTCGCGCTCGGTGGCCGGAAGTTCCAACGCCGCGTGATACAGCTCTTCGACTTGTCTGAGTCTTTCAGGATCCATTCAAAGGAGCTAACTGCTACCTTTTTGGCAGGTAAGATAGGAGAACGCTGAAGTGCGATTCAGATATCGCTTGACTCTGTCGACTGGTCGGAGAGTCATTTAGGGCCTGGGCTCGTTCGAGAATGAATCAAACTCGATTTGCGGCAAAAGGTCAACCGTACTTTATTTTTCCAGCTCACGTAACAACCAGGTCTGAGCAAAACTCCAATCGCGTTTTACAGTTTCTGGGGAAACCTTAAGAACACCCGCGATCTCTGCGACATTCAATCCGGCAAAAAACTTCATTTCGACAACGCGGACTTTTCGGGCATCTAAAACTTCCAAACGATTTAAAGCCTCATCGAGTGCGACCATCTCTTCCGGCGATTGATTTGTCACTCGCAGATTGTCTGCCAGCGTTATCCTTTCCTGCCAGCCTCCGCGCTTTTGGTTATTTTTAGACCGCGCGTAATCAACCAGAATATGCCGCATCGCCTTTGCCGCGACGCCGAAAAAATGGTTGCGGCTTTGCCAGTTCCGGTCTGCGCCTCCAGCAATTTTCAGATAGGCCTCGTGGATCAGGTCTGTAGTTTGAAACGTGTGTCCCGAAGGTTGGCGGCGCATGTAATTCCTCGCCATACGCCGCAGTTCGTCATAGACCAGCGGCATCAGCTGTTCAAGAGCGTACTTATCTCCCTTACTCCAATCGAGCAACAGCAGCGTGATTTGATGGGAGTTGTCATCCACGGTAAGCGTTCAGGAATTTCTGACTGGATTATAGGGCAAAAGCCAAAAAATCCTCATCGGGGATGACCCTTTTTTTCTCAAATCTTCGTGTAGATCAATAGAGCACTTAGCACAGGGCATCTCGGTACGAGTTAGCAACACCCGTTGCAAGGAAGATCAGCACGGCAGTTTTTCCAGGAATCTGTTGAATCGGCGCGCCTCACGAGAAACGCGAAAGGAGGAGCCCATGAAGGCATTCATCAATTTACCGGTGCCCGCGCGGGCATCGGTGGATTGAAAAAAAGGAGAAGATGAAAAATGAAAAGAGCTAGTTTCACAATCAAAACTTTGGTGGTCCTCGGAATCACCTTTTCTTTCATCGGAGTAAATTCCGTATCAGCTACCAGGGCGATTACCGATCGTGGGGCTGGATGTTTTGTCAGGGTTGGTACCGGCGACAATGATTATGTTTTTGATGATACCTGCACTACCCACGATTAACTCACGCAGGCGTTTTGGTGCCCCTTCCAATCACTTAAAACGCATGCAACAACCGACGAGCAGAGTCGGTCCTAACTTCCAAGCCCAGAGGAGAAAAACATGAAACGCAATCGCATGTTGGTTAGTTTGCTTATCGCTTTGATGCTAGCCCTAAGCGTCGTCGCGGTGGCCCAGGTCAACCGTCCGTTTCGCAACGGTTCAGTGTGGTCCATAAGTCTTATCAAAATGAGGCCGGGCATGGAAACGGCTTATCTGAAATACATTGCCGGCGATTGGAAGCGTGAGCAGGAGGCGTTGAAAAAAGACGGTCAAATCATTTCCTACAAGGTTATCACGACAGAGGCACACGGCTCGAACGATTGGAACATCATGCTGATGAGTGAATACAAGGATTTGGCAACGATGGAAGCCAACGAAGCTAAAGCCGATAATCTCGCGCAAACAGTCATCGGCAATGACGAGATACAGATGAAGGGTTATCGGGAGCGTCTGCAAATCCGTGAAGTTCTTGATACCCGAGTGGCCCGCGAGATCGTTTTGGAACCGCGTCGCTAGATCAATAGGGAACCACGAGCGAAGTGAGAGTATGCGTCAGGGCGCTAACTTCGCTCGTGTTTTTCGGAATCGATAACCTTCCACCACACCATCCCCTTAGTTCTCCGCGGAAAATTCTTTTCGCAGCGACGAGTGTGTGACCACCAGTTCAATCAACCAGGAAACATATCAATGGAATTAGTTGAAAACATAATCGAACCAAGGACCGTTCAAAAAGGCCACCTGTTAAAGATCCTCGGTGTTGGTTTCGGCATCGCGGTCGGCATCGGCGGGACAATCGGTGTCGGGATTCTTAGAAATCCCAGCGGTGTCGCTGCACAACTCGGCTCGTTTTGGATGATCATGCTGGCGTGGTCGCTCGGCGGACTCTATTGCCTGCTGAGTGCAAATTATCTGGCTGAACTTGCAACGATGATCCCGAAAGCGGGCGGGTTTTACGTCTATGCCGAGGGTGCTTTCGGACGCTTCGGAGGGTTTGTCGTTGGTTGGAGCGATTGGCTTAACAACACCTTAGGGCTTTCTTTTATCAGCGTGGTGTTTGGTGAATATGCTGCCCGACTTCTTGCTCCGAACTTGAGGGGCGGCCGAATAATTTTCAGTGTTTCGATAATAGTCATAGTTGCGATTGTGAATCTGATCGGATTACGCAGCGGCAGTGAGACGCAAAAGATAACCAGTTTTCTGAAAGCCGTCGCGTTGGTTGGCTTTGTTGTCGCCTGTTCTGTTTTCGGCGGACAACACAATCAGGCGATTACAGCACAGGTCGCAGTTGCGACCCCGACATCTTTCTCATCAAGCTTCATTGCTTTCATATTGGCCTTTCAACTTGTGCTTGGAACTTATGACGGTTGGTATTCGCCAATCTACTTTTCTGAGGAAGACACCAATCCTACAAACAATCTTCCGCGGTCGATCTTCGGCGGCATCGCCTCGATCATCGCCATTTATCTGCTCGTCAATCTCGCATTGTTGTACGTTTTGCCGATGTCGCAGCTCGCCAGTTCAAAGTTTGCCGGTGGCGACGCGATAAGCGTCATTTTTGGGGAGGGGAGTGGTCAACTCGTCATGATTCTAGCCCTGCTGTCGCTCATCGGAATCATCAACGCCATCATGATGATGGCTCCGCGCATCATATTCGCGTTGGGACGCGATGGACTATTTACCGAGAAAGCCGCCGTGGTAAATAAAGGCGGTACACCAGTTTTGGCGTTGCTGATAACCGCGTTGGGTGCCGTCGTCTTATCCTCTATCGGCACTTTCGAACTGCTTCTCGCAATCGGACAATTCTTCATCGTCGTCATCACTATCTTGCTGATCGTTTCATTATTCATTCTGCGCCGTCGTGAACCTGATCTGCCACGTCCGTTTCGTGCCTGGGCCTATCCATTCGCACCGCTGTTAATGCTAGTCGTTGCTGTGCTGCTATTTTTTGGTTACATTGTCAGCAATCCATATCCGAGTCTTTACGCTCTGATTTTATTGACGCTAAGTTATCCTCTATTTCGTTTGAAAAAGAATCGATAAGTCATTTTCGCGATCACATTGGCAGCGCTTCTTAAATCGTCTATTGCTCTTGTGTAAAGCTTTTGCTTCCCTGAATAATAGTGATCGCCGTCACTACTCCCGAAGTATTTCATGACCGCGCCGTTCCGTTGCCTGAACAGGTGGACTCCTTGTGAGCTTGCAACTGCCCCTATCCATAAGGCATCATAGCTGCGGTTAATCCTTCTCTCGCGCATCTACGGTGATGCGCCCCGCGCATAAATCGATCAGCGCTGGCGTTTGGAAGTTCGAGAGCAGGCTTGTTTCACACTTCGAAGCCGCTCTTTTTTGAGAGCATCCGAACCTGGTCCTTCGACCGCTACCGTTTCGCCGAAGCCCATCCGATTCGCAGCTTCTTTTCATTCCCAAAAGGAAAGGTATATCTCTATATGTCAACAAAACTTTATGTTGGAAACCTCGCTTTCCAAACCACTAGTCAGGAGCTGGAGCAATTGTTTGGTCAAGCTGGCACGGTTCAGTCTGCTAGTGTTGTGGAAGACCGCGACACCGGACGCTCGAGAGGCTTCGCGTTTGTGGAAATGTCCAGCGAGGAAGAAGCGACTTCAGCGATCCAGCAATTCGATGGCAAGGAAGTCGGTGGTCGCGCCTTGAAGGTCAATGAAGCCAAACCACGCGAAAATCGCGGCGGCGGTGGACGTGGCTTTAGCGACAATCGCGGCGGTGGCTATGGCGGCAATGGTGGACGCCGGTCTGACTCTCGCTGGTAACAATCAGCACTTACGCATGCTTTGGGTCTCCGTGATGTCTTATTCGTCACGGAGATCCACTCTGCTACAAATCAATTGGAGGCGCGTCAGCTCGCGCGCCCGATGCCCGATGGCCAAGTGGATCTGTTAAATGAACTTAGAAGAAAACGAAAAGACACGCGTGAGCCAGAACCTCCAAATCAATTGGGCCAAAGGGAATTGGGGCAGCGGCGCTTTCCTCGTTATCGCCCACGTTGCTGCCATTGCAGCGCTTTTTTTCTGGAGCTGGCCCGCCATAATTACTGCCGTTGTCTTTTACTGGGTTGGCGGCAGTCTGGGTATCGGCATGGGTTATCATCGCTTACTGACTCACCGTGGTTACAAGGTGCCGAAAATTGTCGAATACTTTCTGGTGACTTGCGGCACGATGGCCCTCGAAGGCGGTCCAATTCAATGGGTAGTTACGCACCGCATACATCATGCGCATACAGATCGTGCGGGCGATCCGCATACGCCACGCGATGGAGGCTGGTGGGCCCACATTGGTTGGATATTGTGGGGCACGGCACAAAATCATACTGAGACCACCATTGCTCACTACGCACCCGATTTAATGAACGACCGCTACTATCGCTGGCTTACCCGTCGCTATTACATTCCTCTTTTAGTGGTAGGAATGATGCTTTTTATCTTTGGCGGATGGAGCGTATTGCTATGGGGAGTTTTTCTCCGGTTGACGCTGGCGCTTCATGCCACCTGGCTCGTCAATTCGGCGACGCATCTGTGGGGGAGAAGAAGATTCGAAACCGGTGACGATTCACGCAATAGTTGGTGGGTGGCGCTGCTGACATTCGGCGAAGGATGGCACAACAACCATCACGCCCATCCAACCTCGGCGCGGCACGGACTACGTTGGTATGAGATTGATTTGAATTGGTTAGGTATCAGGACCTTGCAATTTCTCCGGTTGGCCCATGGCATAAAGCGCATTCGCTTCAATCGCGGCTCTTCTGCATGGCAACCAATCACCGCGCGGGTTAGGTCCGAACTTTCTTAAAGGGGAGAAATCATGGACGAGAAGATAGCTTTCAAAGTTGGAGATCGTGTCGATCAAATGTGCGTCACCTGTAATGAGGAGCGAGGTCACGTTGTGCTTTCTGTCAGCAAGACAGGAAACATCACGCGCGTTGGTTGTCCAATGTGCGCGTCACGAGTCGCGTATCGGGTCGGCACAACACGTCGTACGTCCGCCAAGCTCGGCGCGCCGTATGATCGGGCTCGAACATATCGCAAAGGACAGACGCTGATGCATCCCACCTTTGGTGAAGGTGAGGTAACTGCGATCATAGAACCACAGAAAATGGATGTGTTATTCGCCGATCGCATGCGCCGACTCATTCATGCGCAATAGTCCGGGTGAGCTACGCTTTAGCGTCCGGTAGTGTGATAATGCCGGTCTGTTTCATTGCTACCCCCAGCTTAGGTGGTTTCCCGCGCTTCGATTTGTTCAATCAGTCTTTCCGGCTGCTTCTCCTCACTTAATGCTTTTAAGTGAGAATCCTCATTCAAGTCAGCACCCACCTTGGCAGCGATGGCGTGCAGCATGGCGATCATCTTTGTGTTTTCCTGTTCACTCAGCAGGTTTAGTTGAAGGTCCAGGTGGCTGCGTCTCTCGGTAATACGACTGTCGAGATTTTGACTGATCAGAATAAAGGTAGAGAGAAAGATTGCTTCCAGTGAAACGATGAGCGTCAGGAAAGTAAAAGGAAACGGATCGACATGCGGTATGCCCGGAATTAAATTCAAAAGAATCCAACCGCCGAACCAGACAACGTGAACCCACACAAACGTCATGCTTCCACAGAACCTCGCGATCTTCTCGGCCAGGCGATCTGATGGTGTCCGCTGTTCTCTGGCGGCTTCTTCGAGTCTCGTTACGGTTTCGACATTCTGCCCTGTCAACTGCTCAACAGATGGACCAGCGGGCCGATTGCCGGTAGGGGCACTAGCGTCACTAACCGATGTATTGTTTGTCATTTATCCCCCTTGTTGAGACGCACTTAAATGAATCAGTTCGAGCGTCGATTTGAAGTCAGACGGGGAAAAGGCAAGTTCGATGCCTGAGGTTTTGGCTGTGAAGGGTACACACCTCTAACGAGCAGAAGGTGTGGCGCTGGACCTGGGCGCGTGGCCGCTCTCATTAACCGTAACGACCTCAACTGCGTACAGGTAGTCCGCGGCCAGTCCGAGTTGGCGGCAGAGAAAGCCGAACGCGCCTCCGACGACGTGCCCACCCATACCGATTGCACCACGCTAGTCCCGATAAGCGGGATCGAGACTTTCGCGATATAGAAATAGAATTGCATCCCGGCACTTAAAAAGAATGCACCTGCCAGGAATTTTCGAAACTCTCTACTTCGGATAGCAAAGTAAAGTGTAGGTAATCCGAGTACGATTATGGCTATTACGAGAAAGGGAAACACAGCTTTACTCCTTGTTGATTATTGGTGAGAAGCTGCGACCTGCTCTCAAGTTGGCCGAGTTTATTGATTCTTTAAAGGAGAGTGTCTGGGCGGTTTTCCCAGGGGTTGTCGTTGCGCTCCAACCCTGGGCTGAAATTAGCCAACGCCTTCGGCGTTTTTCAAACTGAACCAGTACCAGTGAGCCGCTCGTATTGACATTCTATACGAAACGTTTTATCTATCACCTACAGAACGTCTATAGGAGAACGACATGGCGCGAAGGCAAGTTGACCTGTTGCAGGGTACGCTCGATCTGCTGGTGCTGAAATCGCTGGCTCTGGGCCCGCTACACGGGTTGGGCGTTTCACATCGGATCGAACAGATTACGAAAGGAACCTTCAAGGTCAAACCCGGTTCACTCTTCCCGGCGTTACACCGGATGGAAGAGGCGGGCTGGCTCCAGTCGTCGTGGGGTGAGTCAGATAACAATCGCCGTGCAAAGTACTATCGCCTCACCGCAGCCGGCCGTCGCCAGCTCGATGCGGAAACGCAGGACTGGCAGCGGATTTCCCTCGCGATCACCAGCGCTCTGAAAGCTACCTGAGGAAGTAGTCGTGCCGTTGATTCCCCGCCTGACCAGCCTTTGGCGCAACCTTTTCCACAAGGACCACGTGGAACAGGAGTTCACTGAAGAGATCCAGTCATACCTGGACATGTTGACGGAGTCGAATATCAGGCAAGGACTGACACCTAAAGAGGCCCGACGAAATGCTCTCGTCGAGGTTGGCGGTGTTGAGCAAGTTCAAGAAAAAGTGAGGGAGATCAGAATGGGTCACTTCATAGAAACCACTTGGCGGGACGTTCGTATTGGCGTGCGGGGGCTGGTCCATAGTCCTGTTTTTAGTGTCGTAACCGTGCTTTCGCTCGCACTCGGGATTGGCGCCAACACTGCGATATTCAGCGTCGTCAATGGTCTACTACTTCGGCCTTTACCATACCCCGAATCGGAACAGATCGTGGATGTTTGGCACACGCCGCCTCAGCAAAGTTTCCCCGGCCTCGACAGATTCTCGGTGTCACCCGCGAACTATCTTGATTGGAAGGCACAGAGCAGCTCCTTCGAACAGATGGCGACTTACCTGTACACGGGCTTTAGTCTGAGTACCAGTAATGACCCGCTGCCATTGATCGGCGCCGCTGTGTCGTCAGACTTCTTTTCGGTGTTGCGCACTAATGCAATGCAGGGGCGCACCTTCACTACCGATGAGGAGCGACCGGGACGTGACCAGGTTGCGGTGATTGGTTACGGACTGTGGCAACGAGCCTTCGGCGCTAACCCTAACATTCTCGGTCAAACTGTAACCATCAACAGCCGAAGTTTCACCGTCGTAGGCATCATGCCCGCCGGGTTTGAGTTTCCGAGAGAGGCTGAGCTGTGGGTGCCGCTCGCATGGGATGACAAGGAACGACAAATCCGATCAATTCATGATTACCTCGTAATTGCACGTCTCAAGCGGGACGTCTCACTGAATCAGGCGCAGGCGGAGATGAGTACGATTTCCAGCAGACTCGAACAACAATACGCTGAGGAGAACAAAGGTTGGGGCGCCGTTGTAATACCGCTCCAAGAGGATCTGGTCGGCAATATCCGTCTGGCACTCCTGGTGCTTTTCTGTGCCGTCGGCTGCGTGTTGTTGATAGCGTGCGCAAACGTCGCGAACCTGATGCTCGCCAGAGGCGCCAACCGTCACAAAGAGATTGCGGTGCGTATCGCGCTCGGCGCTGGTCGGGCTCGTCTGATCCGACAACTACTTACGGAAAGCGTTCTGCTTGCTGGTACAGGAGGCCTGCTTAGCCTTCTGCTCGCCGCGTGGGGGAGCAGGATGCTGGTACAACTGGGCAGCCTTTCTAATTCAGGCAATATCGGTATCGACACCAGGGCCCTGGGCTTTACGGTGTTGGTGTCGTTCGGCGTTGGCATCTTGATCGGGATCGTGCCCGCTTTGCAGTTTACCAGGACCAACATCAGCGAAACTCTCAAACAAGGCTCGGGTCGAACGGGTGGCAGCTCCCTCAAACAGCATACACGCAAGGCGCTGGTGATTTCCGAGGTTGCACTGTCACTAGTTCTGCTGATCGGAGCGGGGCTGATGATTCGCAGTTTCTGGAAGTTGCAAAACGTCGATCCAGGTTTCGACACCAGAAATGCGTTGACGATGAGCGTCGCGTTAGCGCCCAGCAGGTATTCCGAACCTCAACAAGAGCTTGCCTTTGTTGACCGCGCGATCGAACAGGTCCGTGCCGTACCCGGTGTGATTTCTGTTGGGGTTACTACCACGATTCCGTTGGGGGGAGGCGGCTCGACACAGCCCTTCAGTATCGAAGGCCGACCCACAGGCGCCGTCGCGGAGCAGCCGATGGCACAGACGCGTTATATCAGCCCTGACTACTTCCGGGCGATTGGCATCCCGCTGCGACAGGGGCGCTTCTTCACTGACCATGATCGTGATAATAGCGTGGCGGTCGTAGTCATCAGCGAGGCAATGGCGCGACGATTCTGGCCGGGAGAAAATCCGATCGGCAAGCGCCTAACGCCGTCATTTCACCTCGAGCAAGGGGCGCGTGAAATTGTCGGTGTAGTAGGTGATGTTAAAGCAAATGGGCTGGACGCCGATACGTCCGCAATGATGTACCTGCCATACAGACAATCGCCGCGACCTTTTATGAGCTTCGTGGTGCGGACCGCGTCGAATCCGGAAAACTTGGTCCAACCTGTTTCGCATGCCATCTATTCCATTGATAAAGAGCAGGCGCTGACGAACGTACAGACGATGGACCAGGTTCTCATGGAGTCACTCTCCGGCCGCCGCTTCAACATGACGCTGCTGCTTACTTTTGCCGGGGTGGCGCTGGTGTTGGCGGCCGTTGGAGTCTATGGCGTGATGAATTACACAGTCACGCTCCGCAGGCGCGAGCTGGGAATCCGTATGGCGCTTGGCGCGGGAAGAATGGATGTCTTGCGGTTGGTGCTGGGCCAGGGACTGATGTTGACATTGATCGGCGTAGCGGCAGGATTGATATCGGCATACGTCCTGACGCGTTTGATGGCAAGCCTTCTCTATGGGGTGACCGCGACTGACTATCTAACGTTCATCAGCGTTTCGGCCATGCTTATCGCAGTCGGAGTTACGGCTTCTTACCTGCCGGCGCGACGCGCGACGAAGGTGAACCCGACGATCGCCCTACGAACCGAATGAACGGATCACGACGCATAATTAAAAAAGAAGTTCAAGCTGTGAGATTTCGAAGTTTTAGACAAAACTCAATTCAGGTATGTATCCGTTTCGGCTTTAATGATCGCGTAACATTGGCAGGATTTCGCTTCGAGGCCTCGGCGATTAAGAATGGTAATCACTCCGCGACTGTAGCGAATGAGTTTGCCGGCCTGTAACGCGCCGGCGGCTTTGCTTACGCCTTCGCGACGGACGCCCAACATGTGGGAGAGGAATTCCTGGGTCAACGGAAATGCCTCTGCTCCCAGACGATCATTGGTCATCAATAGCCATCGCGCTAGTCGAGCCTCAACCAAATGAAAGCGGTTGCACGCAGCTGATTGAGAGACCTGAGTCAAAAGTGAGTGTGAATAACGATGCAGGAGACGATGTAAACTGCCAACCCGGTTTGCTTCCATGCGTACAGCCGCTGAACTCATTCTCATCGCTGTGCCCGAGCCCTGCACCAGAGCGCGTATTGACGAAGAGCTGACACCCATGAAGACAGGCAGGCCGGCCATTCCTTCATTTCCGACCATTCCCACTTCAAGCCACGATCTCTCTGAAACTTCCGAAATCAATGAGATTATCGAGTCGTTAGGAAAATAGACGTCCTTAATTGCATCTCCGGATTCGTACAACAGCTCGCCCAAAACCAAATTGACTGTTTTCAGTTTGGGCAATAAACGCTTGTATTCATTTTTCGGAAGTGTGGCGAGCAGCCGGTTAACAGGTGGAGCGCTGGGAGCGCTGCGATTCAAAAAGCCATCTTGCCGATTCCTGGTACGCATATACTCGCCTTCCAACCGAATGACTGAGGTCGTAAAATGGATGGAGGGTGATATGAGAGCATTCGAGCGGAGGAAGGTCTGTGCGGCAACACACATATCAACCTGAAGCGACGTCGCCAGTACATAACACGCTTATGTGCGTTAGCATACATATGTGTTATAGTGCAGCGCGAAGCAACAGCCTGCTTTGACATGTGGATCGAGTCTTCCACTCTCCCCTTGCCCCTTTGCGCAATTCAGCGCAGATGAAAAGGCTCTTTGGTATTAATTCCGAAACGGAGATTGGAAGATGAAGATCCTGCTCTACAATCCAGACAATGGCGTCACGCGCAACTTTATGCCACACCTCTGGATGTTTCTCCTTCAAGCACTCACTCCACCCCATCACGAGACTGTTCTAATTGATGCTAATGCCCGTCCAATGAGCGACGATGAAATCGTTCAGTTTGTGCGTGAGCAAAGGATCGAACTAGTGGGTATTGGCGCAATGACGAGAATGGCCGAGAAGGCCTATCGAGTCGCCGATGCGATTCGCCTTGCAGGCGTGCCGGTCGTGATGGGTGGTCCACACGTTACTGAAGTTCCTGATGAAGCGCTTGGTCGAGATGGAGGGCCACGCCACGCTGACGCGATCGCGCTCGGTGAAGCTGATGAAACGTGGCCCCAGATAGTTGAAGATGCTGCTCGTGGTGCACTCAAAGATATCTATGAACCTGTTGACGATACAGGCAAAGAACGGAAGCCGAGTCTTCAGCCTTACCCGGCAATTCCCTGGGACACCCTGAATCTCGATCAGTTCAATTTCTTTCCGCGTATCTTGCGCCCCTTGCTATCGCGCGTCGGCCCGCATTGGCGCTCGCTGCACATTGTCCCGCTGGAGTCAGGGCGAGGCTGTCCTTATGGTTGTGAGTTTTGCACTGTCACCGGATTCTTCGGCGACTCAATACGCTTCCGCACAAATCAAAGTATTGTCGACGAACTGCTGACGTTGAAGGCACGTGCTAAAGCTGAGGGTGGCGTGATCTCAGTGTTTTTTGTTGATGATAACTTTGCGATCAGTATCAAACGAACGAAATCATTGTTGCGCGACATCATCGCTGCCGGCGCGCAGCTCCCCTGGATCGCGCAGATTAGCGCCAACCTTTTACGTGATCAGGAGCTGGTCGATCTGATTGCGGAATCCGGTGGGAAGGTCATCTTTATTGGGATGGAGTCGATTGACCCCGTTAATCTCGCCGATGTTAAGAAAGGATTTAACAAGCCCGAAGAATACACGGGTGTCCTTCAACGCCTTGCCGAGCGAAATATCTACGCCATCACGTCCTTCATTATTGGTATGGATAACGACACAACCGGCGTGGCGGAGCGGATTCTGGAACAGATTCGCAGCTGGCCCCCCGGCTTGCCGGTGTTTGGCCAACTCACACCGTTTCCCTCGACACCGCTGTATAAGCGGCTACAAGCAGACGGCCGTCTGGTGCGACCAAAACACTGGTTGAAGTTTGAGAAAAACACGATGGCCCACGAACCGCTTAAGATGACCATCGAGCAAACTCACTACGAGCTCACATACGCGTGGACCCACTCGTACAACGCTGCGCGGAATGCGGAAGCAGTCCAGGCGATGAGCTATGCACCGGTTGGTCCGCGGATTTTTCACCTCATCACACGGTTTGCTTTCCGCGCCATCTATTTCCCACAAACAACCAAGCGAGCATGGCTCAAAGTATTTTTTGAGAACAGGCGCACCGTCTTCAGTCTTGCGAAAGAAGCGATTGGTACGGTGCTGACTTCAAAAAGAAGAGTGGAAAGAAAAGACGATAGTTCAGCTGTGATAACACCGCCTGAGAGCAAATACTACCCATTGACTATTGATGGAAGGCAGTGAGAAACGCAGCTCTGTTAGTTGAGTAACCGATCGAACTCGTCTTTGACAACTCGATAACACTCGCATGCGGTATCTTCCAATTTCTGGCGGTCCAGGATCTGTATGCGGCCCCGCACATAACTGATTGCCCCTATGTCCTGAAGGTGACCCGCAGCGACCGTTACGCCTTCGCGACGCACGCCCAACATATCCGCGATCAATTCCTGAGTCATAATCAACTCATCCGTATCCACACGGTCGTGGCTTAACAACAGCCAACGGCAAAGTTGTTGTTCGACTGAGTGCAGCCGGTTGCAAACGGCTGTTTGGGATATCTGGGTGATCAGTGCTTGCGTATAGCGCAGCAACAAGCGTTGGAACTTACCGCCCTGGGCAAATTCTGCCTGCAGCAGCTTGGCCTTCATGCGAATTGCGTCGCCTGCACTTTGGACCACCGCTCGGTTGGGCATGGTTCCTCCTCCCATAAAGAGAGCAATCCCCACTACACCGTCATTGCCCGTCAATCCCATTTCGGCCGTGGCGCCGTTTTCCATAGTGTAAAGCAAGGAGATAATCGCCGTGGTTGGGAAGTAGACGTAATCCAGATGTCCGCTGAATTCGTAGACGACATCGCCAAGTGAAAAGGAGATTTGTTGAAGGGTTGGGAGCAGGCGTTCGACTTCGTCTGGTGGCAGAGCGGCCAACAGCCGATTCTTACTGGAATCCATGGGTCTCGAAGAAACTCGCACGCCTATTCTCCACTTTCGCTTGCACTGGCGCCAAGAGACGGCCGTTGGTTCCGCAAGTTAAGCAGAGCATATCACGCATGTGCGCTATCACACATATGGCCCATTTACATGAAGTCGGTGTTTCAGAGTTAACTCACAGTCTCATTCTTTATGTGTGTTGCCGCACGGACATGACGAGATCCAAACTGTATGTTCCTCAGTATGGACATGAAAGTATTGGATCTTAGAACAGTAAAGAAACAGTGTCTGATTTTAGTAGTGGAGGATGTCTATGAAACGCGGGCCGGCATCGACACATTACTGAAGGCGAACGGCTATCGCGTAGCCTTCGCAAGAGCCGAAGGAGAGGCAATAAACAGCACTCGACCTGAGCGACCAGACCTGATACTAGTGAGCGGGGCCGGGTTACCAAACAACGTTCTCGTCAAGGTGGGTCGCATGCGACAGGAGGCCGCCGTTGGCGATGAGGTTCCGGTTGTAGTCTTTTGCGCTCAAGATATCCCTGAAGGTGAAGAAGTCGCAATCGGCGGAAACGTATACCTAACGAACCCTGATAACTTCAATCAGTTGAGAGGTCTTGTCGCCCGGCTGCTGCCAGAGGTCTTGCACGATGACATTACCGACGAAGAAGAGCAGACACTGGAAATTTTATGACAAGTAACAATAGCAGAGCTCCTTTGGTCGTCAGGTTCATGGACACTAAACCGCGAGTGCTGATGGAAATCACCAACACGACCGCGAGCCCCCTCAAGTCCGTTGAAATTCTGACAGTGTTTTTGAAGGATGAAGAAGGTTCCGCTGCTCCTTCCCGCGCGCACATTCGGTTTGACCCCATCAAGTCTGTTCAACCAAACGAAAAGGCGGTTGTTTCTCACCGCACATGGATCAATGGCAGGCCGGCAAGTGACGAACAGGATCAAATCGGACGGCTAGAGGTCGTAGCCGGCGCGATTAAGCCCTACGTCCTAGATATTTCATGGGAAGATGTGGATGGGAAAACCCAGTTTCAGAGAATTGCGGTTGGCCATTAGTCTGGCGCCATTTATTGTCGATTAAGTAACGATCTCAAAGACTCTTAGGGTTTTGTGCCCCCCAAAGCTGGCAAGGGCTGTGGCCTCGTCGTCATAAATATCGAAGACCGTTAGAAGGTTGGTGATCGTCATCAGTTCATGGACGGTCTCCGTCATGTGCATTAGCTTCAACGCGCCGCCTTTTTCCTCGAGAGTTACGTGACTTGCAACGAGCTCGCCCAGTCCACCCGAGTCGATGTGCTTTACCCGCGTAAGGTCCAGCAGAACCTGAATCTTTCCTTCTCGAGCTAGGCAGCGAATCGACTCGTGCAACGCTATAGTGGCGCCGCGGATTCTTTCCCTGCCCTTTAGATCGAGCACAGTCACATCTTCAATCCGGCGCTCATTGATATAGAGATTAATCATTTAGTTAATCGTTCCTCGCTTGCGACCACTTTTTGAACATTGCTTGATGAGACCTTCGGGCGAAGGCGCGCTGAACAGATGGTGTTCCGCCGCTGTCTTTGACAGAACCGTTCATCGGTATTCTGTCATCTGCCTGACCTTCTAAGAGCCATTGGTTTTGTTGCGCCCAGCGCACTGAATCAAACTCTGATTGTGCCGGTAAATTGGCTACGCCATTTGTTTTTTGCATGAGATAGATGTTGTTCATTAAAGGTTTCTTGTGATTGTTAGCCTAAGCAGGTGAAGCCGTCTGTGCGCTAGACCGCTTATGAACAAAATCGTATGTGGTCTAACGCACGGACAGCTGTGTGTGATTAGTTCATTCTGGAATGGAAACAAGGGTCGGAAAATAGTTGAAATGAGGAGAGTACGATTATGTTGTGGGCAATTCTTATAGTTTTGTTACTGCTCTGGTTGGTTGGATTCTATGGCGGCTTTGTTACCACCAGCCTGATTCACCTATTGCTGGTAGCGGCGGTGATTGTTCTTGCACTTAATCTCTTTAAGCACCGAAACCCGGCGTAAGCCAAACCAGGAGATGGAACAAGATAATGGCAAAGCAAATAACTCTTGGCGAACAATCCCGCGCTGCAATTTTGCGCGGTGTTAATAAACTCGCCAACACAGTAAAGATCACACTTGGTCCAAAAGGTCGCAACGTCGTACTCGACAAGAAATATGGCAGCCCGACGATTACCAAAGACGGCGTGACGGTGGCGAAAGAGATCGAACTCAAAGACGCGATGGAGAATATGGGCGCGCAAATGGTGCGGGAGGTGGCCTCGAACACCAGCGATGTTGCCGGCGATGGCACAACTACGGCTACCGTGTTAGCACAGGCAATTTTCCGCGAGGGCGTGAAGACCGTGGCAGCGGGTGCGAACCCAATGGCTCTGAAGCGCGGTATTGATAAAGCCGTCGAACGTGCGACTCTTGTGATCAAGAAAACAGCGAAGCCGGTGACAGAAGACATGATTGCTCAAGTTGGCGCGATCTCCGCAAATGGTGACGAGACGATCGGGAAGTTGATCGCCGAAGCAATGCAGAAGGTCGGCAAAGATGGCGTTATCACGGTAGAAGAATCAAAGACCATTGAGACCGGTTTGGAGGTGGTGGAAGGGATGCAGTTTGATCGCGGCTACCTCTCGCCTTACTTCGTCACCGATGCGGAAACCATGGAAGCCGTACTTGAAAATCCAGTCATTCTCCTGAGCGACAAAAAGATTTCTTCAATGAGAGATATGCTTCCCATTCTGGAGCAGGTTGCTAAGTTGGGAAGACCGATCCTGATTATCGCGGAAGATATAGAAGGCGAAGCATTAGCAACGCTTGTAGTAAATAAATTGCGTGGCACGCTTGGCGTCGTAGCCGTCAAAGCGCCTGGCTTTGGTGATCGTCGCAAGGCCATGCTCGAAGACATCGCGGTCCTTACGGGCGCAAAGGTTATTACTGATGATCTCGGTATCAAGCTGGAAAATGTCATGCTTGAGGAGCTGGGCAGCGCCAGGAAAGTGACGCTTGACAAGGACACTACAACGATCATTGATGGCGGCGGAGACACCCAGACCTTGCAAGCTCGCGTGAACACACTCAAAGCTCAAATTGAAGATTCTTCTTCCGACTATGACCGCGAGAAGCTGCAAGAGCGGCTGGCGAAACTTGTGGGCGGCGTCGCGATAATTCGCGTCGGCGCGCCCACTGAAACAGAACTCAAAGAAAAGAAGGCACGCGTTGAAGACGCAATGCATGCAACGCGCGCCGCGGTTGAAGAAGGTATCGTGCCGGGTGGAGGCGTGGTTCTGATTCGAGCTGCAAAGGCATTGGACAAATTCAAGCCCTTTAATGAAGACGAACTTGCGGGAGACCCAGACGAGCAAATTGGCGTCAACATCATCAAGCGCGCGTTGGAAGAGCCTCTACGTCAGATCGTTGCTAACGCGGGCAAAGAAGGCGCGGTCATAGTCGAGAGAGTTCGCTCCGAAAAGAACCCAAACATCGGCTATAACGTCGTGACGGAGGAGTTTGAAGATCTCGTAGCTGCTGGTGTCATTGATCCTGCGAAGGTCACGCGCAGCGCCTTACAAAACGCCGCGTCGATCGCCGGCTTGATGCTGACGACTGAGGCCCTGATTTCTGAGTTTCAGGACGATAACAAACCTGGTGAGGTCTCTGGCGGCGCAGGAGTGTAAGTAATCGTTAAGGTCTTCTCTAATCCGAAAACAGGGCAGCACCACTGCGAGAACGCGAGCGTGCAATGCGGTTTGTAAAGGCGAGGTCGTCTATATGCCAGCGTGTGGATTGTCCCTCGCGCCGAATATTTCCGGCCCAATCGGACTGGTAGGTATATGGCCCGAAGAACTCCCAGTCTGTAGGCGTGTAGAGAACATACTCGTCGCCAAAAACCGCTTGTGCGACGAATTCTTCTCCTTCCGACAGTAAGCTATAAATGCCTCTTTCTCTGAGTTGCTGCATAGATCTCTCCTTATCAAAAACTCTGGTCATCACTCGCTGGAAGTTTTGCGCTACATTGAAGATCGTTCGAGAAGATCTCAGCAGCCATATCTTGTTTCAAGTAGGCACAGCGTACGCTGCTCTGGCATATATGTCAAATATGAAATATAGTCTGGATCAACAATATGTTTCGTGTATGGTAAACATCCTGCCCGTAAGGAGGTTCGATGATTGAGGTTCGCATCGATCAACTACTAAAAGCGCGTGGACGAACGTTTTATTGGCTGGCGAAAGAGACAGGTATTAGTCATACAACGTTGTGGCGCTTGAAAAAAGATAAGGCACTCGGAATCAACTTCATCACGCTGGAAAAGCTATGTGAGACACTCGAATGCCAGCCGGGTGATATGTTCACGTTTATCAATCATAAAAGGGAACGCACGAGAAAGAGACTTCGATAATGAGAACCGCTTCGAGCACGTTCGAGCAATTCACGCTTGGAATTGAAGAAGAGTTTCAGATCGTGGATCCGCACACGCGAGAGTTGCGCTCACACGTTTCCGAAATCCTTGAGGAAGGCAAGATGCTGTTAGGCGAGCAAGTCAAGCCTGAAATGATTCAATCGATGATTGAGGTAGGCACCGGCGTGTGCGCCGACGTGCAAGAAGCCCGAGCCGATATCATAAAACTACGTGGGGTGCTCTCCACGCTGGTGCGCAAGCAAGGTTTAATGATTGTCGCTGCAGGCACTCATCCATTCTCGCATTGGAAGGAGCAAAAGATTTACGAGAATGCAAGATATGAGTTGATTGTTGAAGAGAATCAGATCATTGCACGTTCGCTGTTGACTTTCGGTCTCCATGTGCACGTTGGTATTCCGAATCCCGAACGCGCAATTCAAATCATGAACGCAATACGCTACCTGCTTCCGCACGTGCTGGCGCTCTCAACTTCGTCGCCTTTTTGGCTTGGCTTAAATACAGGTTTGAAGTCCTACCGCTCGGAAGTCTTCGCCAGGTTCCCGCGCACGGGCATCCCCGATTACTTCGAGTCGCGCGGCTCATTCGAGCACTATGTAGAACTACTGGTCAAAACCGGTTGCATCGACGATGGTAAGAAGATCTACTGGGACGTTCGGCCGCATCCGCTTTTTCCCACCCTGGAGTTTCGCATCTGCGATATTCCCACGCGCGTTGATGACACGATCGCTATTGCCGCGCTCTTTCAGGCGCTGGTCGCTAAAGTCAATAAGCTGCTGGATCAGAATCTCACTTTCCGGCTGCATCACAAAATGTTGATTGAAGAGAACAAATGGCGCGCTGTACGCTTTGGGCTTGATGGCAAAATGATCGATTTCGGCAAAGGAACCGAAGTTCCCGTTCGGGAGCTCATTCGTGAACTGCTCGAGTTTGTTGATGATGTGATAGATGACCTCCGCTCGCGCAAGGAGATACGACACATCCGCACGATTCTCGATCGAGGAACATCAGCGGATGAGCAACTTCGAGTCTGGCGCGAGACGCAAAATATTAATGCAGTTGTAGATCGGTTGATTGAACTCACAATGGAAAATGTCCCTGGTGAGATAACTCCGGCTGCGTTAGCAGAGGCCATATGACGTTCATAGCGCTGTACAACATATATCCTGCTTTTGACATATAGTGTTAGCCAGCGTAAGGTTGAATCGAGTCTGGCTTACTCCCTTCTCAGCTCCTCTGGAATCGACCAGATCTCCTGAAGTCAACAGCCACCACCCAAACGAGGAGCACGAAAATGTTTGGACGACAAGTAGGAGCAAGCATGAAGACTTTTTATGCGATGCGACGGGCAAATGGCGATTGGTTTGCTTTTGCCGACAAGGGCAGTCTTCGAGTACCGATCTTCAACAGCAGCGGTGACGCGATGGTAGCCCGTTTGCGCGACTCCGGAATGGAGTGCTTTAGACCAGTGACGTTCGATGCGCGCGCACTCGAAGAACTCAGGAGGACCGACGGCCAGACTGCATCTTTCTTAATGATCACCGATCCTTCCCGTCACCTGAAGCACGGTCTGCGATTGGGTTTTACTGAGCTGGCTCCGTTAATGGCTGACTTAACAAAGAGCCATATCCGCGTATGATAACAGCAATAGGTCAATGAAAGGTCTTAGAGTTTATTTCGATCTAAAGAGAGCTGATCCGCAGGGCGGAGCTCGCATCTTCTACAGTCAACGTACAGGTGGTCCATATTATCGCTGGCGATACGAAGAGCTCCGCGGTGAATGGCTATGTTCTCGCATGCATGCTGGCGATTTATCACTGACCGAACTTGTCTCGGCGCCCTGGAAAGAGGTACCCGCTGCGCTGAGGACTACTCTCGACCAACATTACGTGGAATAGTGGTGGAATAGCGTTGAACAAGCTCTCCGCTGCGAAATTCTACGCGTTTCTCACCCGACAGGCTCCTGGATCGAATCAGCATCAGCAAACGCGTGCGATAGAACTGCATTAAGTGCCTCAGGCCTTACCGGCTTCGATACGTAATCATCCATTCCAGCGGCAATGCATTTTGCTCGATCGCCTTCCAACGCATTCGCAGTCATGGCTACAATCCATGTATGTTTCGAGATTCCTTCACGCCGGCGAATCTCTGCGGTGGCTTCGTAACCATCCATCTCAGGCATCTGGCAGTCCATTAACACCAGGTCGTACGCGATTCTCTCGAGTGCTTCGACAGCCTCGCGACCATTGGCCACAGTATCCGCTCGGTATCCCAATTTTTGTAATTGTCGAAGAGCGACTTTCTGATTCACGATATTGTCTTCTGCGAGCAGAATTAGTTTGGGCGAGAAGTTCGCAATCTGTCTTACAGTTGTCGGAGGACTTGGCTTGTTCGCATTGCGTTGCAGTTCAATAGTGTCGCCAACGAGATTCACTAAAGTATCGAACAACTGAGATTGCCGTATGGGCTTACTAAGATAAACGGCGATTCCAGCATCGCGCGCAATCGTGACCCCACCGCGGTCGCCGAAGGATGTCAACATTACCAGGTGAACTCCGGCGATAGTTGGATCACCCTTGATCTTATGCGCTAATTCAAAACCGTCCATACCCGGCATCATGAAATCGAGCAATACCACATCAAACGCTTCGCCACTCCCCGCTGCGAGTCTCAGTAATTCAAGAGCGCTCGATCCTGAATCGGTTTCTTTATAAAGCATTCCCCACGAGCCGAGTTGATGCATCAGGATCTTGCGGTTGGTGGAGTTGTCATCCACGATTAGAACTCGCACCTTATCAAGGGAGCCGGGTCGTTGCCTGCTTACGGCCTGTGAAGCTTGTTTTTCGAATCTGGCGGTAAACCAGAACGTTGAGCCCTTTCCTTCAACACTTTCAACGCCAATCTCTCCGCTCATCATGTCAGCTAACTGCTTCGAGATTGCGAGACCTAAACCGGTGCCTCCATATTTGCGCGTGGTGGACCCGTCTGCTTGTGTGAATGCCTGGAAGAGATACTGCTGCGCTTGTTGGCTAATGCCTATGCCGGTGTCAATGATCTCAAACCGAATTAGCGCTTCGGTGTCAGTCTCGTTCTGCGTTTGAATGCGCAAAACCACTTCGCCACATTCAGTGAATTTGATGGCGTTGCCCAGAAGATTGGTAATCACCTGACGCAACCGACCAGCATCGCCCCGCAGTGCCAACGGCACATCGCTCTGGATTAAGCAGGCTAGCTCGATCTTCTTCTGATGCGCACGCTCCGCCAGCAGGTCGATAGTGTCTTCGACCGCACTGTTCAAGAGAAAGTCGAGTATCTCGAATTGTAGTTTGCCGGCCTCGATCTTTGAGAAATCGAGAATATCGTTAATGATCGTTAAGAGAGCATCGCCGCTTGAACGAATCGTTTCAGCGAAGTCACGCTGTTCATCAGTGAGCTCCGTGTCGAGCAGCAATCCCGTCATTCCAATGACACCGTTCATCGGCGTCCGTATTTCATGGCTCATGTTGGCCAGGAACTGGGATTTCAGGCGCGCTGACTCAACAGCGGCATCGCGCGCATGTTTCAACTCTTCTTCCATTCGTTTTTGCTCAGTAACGTCCTGATGCACGCCGATGAATTTAGTGGGGCCATCGCCACAGACGAAATTTCCTTCCGTTGTAATAACTCGGATGGAACCGTCGGGCCGTATTATGCGATGGTGGTAAGGTTCAAACACGCGTTCAAATTTCGCCTTCTTGACACTCGCTTTCACTGAGGCGAGGTCATCGGGATGAATCGTTTGCAGGTATTCTCCGAAGGTAAATTCGGCTCGCCGCTCGATCCCGAAAAGACGCCAGGTTTCCTCAGACCACTTCACCACACCGGTCTCCAGGTTAAGATCGAAACTACCGAGACTCGCGATTCGTTGCGATTCCGCAAGCAACAACTCACTGGTTCGCAGTTGTTCTTCAGCCCGCATGCGTTCGATAGCGAGTGCGATTTGATCGCCAACGGCAGTCAGAAACTCCTTGTCCTGGTTGTCATAAACTCCCTCCTTCTCGTAATGCTGTACACCCAGGACACCAATAGTGCGCGACTGCGTTCGCAACGGAACGGCCAACCACGAAGGCGTATCAGTGCCAACCCTTTCGACCTCGCCACGTTCATAAAGATCACGTTCCACTTCTTTCGTGAGTAGTAGCGGAAGGCCTGTTCGCAGAACGTATCCGGTGAAACTCTGCGCTGCGGGTAAAGGCGGGGGGACAGGGTCTACGTCATCAACCCAGTACTCGAAATGCATTAAATCCGTCTGAGGATCGTGTAGCGCCACAAAGCAAGTTTCAGCATGAAGCAACTTTCCGAACGAAGTCCGCGCAATGTCTAACAGATCAGTTAGATTCGTGGTCGAAAGGATGCCGCGGACGACATCCGAGATCGTTTGGCGTTCTGCCTCGTCGCGCTTGCGCCGCGTAATGTCGCGGGCGATTCCGTGAACTGCTAGAGGCCTGCCATCACGAAACGTAAGCCGCGAGTTTACTTCGAGTGTGATTGGCCGGCCATCCTTGGCGATGATGTCAACTTCGTAAGCAGCGCAACCGTTTTCGACATTCTTCGCCGCCATCACGTTTCTGACTCTGTCGAGATGTTCAGGAACGATCACCTGACTGACGTTCATGCCGAGACATTCTTCAGAGGTGTAGCCTGTAATCTTCTCGCAGGCTTTATTGACAGAGGTGTAATTTCCTTCGAGATCGTGCGTATATACAATGTCGTTGGCATTTTCAAATAGATCGCGGTAGCGTTCTTCGCTCTCACGCAAAGCCGCTTCGTCCTGTTTGCGTCTAATGGCGATCGCAATCTGACCCGCTACAGACACTAGAAACTCGACGTCGGCCGTTGAATAAGCCTCGCTACAGGAATAGTGCTGCACAACGAGCACGCCGATAGGTTCGGAAGCACTTTCCAGTGGCACACCCAGCCACGAAGCCGGAGGTGTTCCGACGGCTTCAATTTCACCTTGCTCAACCAACTGCGAAAACAGCTCGGGTGTCATCAGTATCGGTTGTCTAGTGCGAAAGACGTAAGCTGTTCGGCTTTTACTAAGCTTCTGTGGGGGCGGTACCGGATCGCATTCGTCAACGAAGAATTCCATCCGAAACATTCCAGTCGCCTTTTCATACAATGCGACAAAAAAGTTATCGGCATACAGCACTCTGCTAACGGCCTTATGGATGAGGCGGAGCCACTCATCCACGTTGGGGGTTGAATGTCCGCCCTGGATGATCTCGAGCAGAACCTGACGCTGCGTCTCGGCAACGTCGCGTTGCTCGATCTCAGTCTTTAAACCGAACCTCTTTGCCGGGCTGGAATTAAAAAGGCGCAGGTTTCTCAGGTGTCTCATGATAAGAGGTTGAAGAAGGGGACCGAGCTCAGCAGTACATCCGCGGCGAGTTGTTTCTAAGACCCAAGGTTGTTTTCATTTTGGCTTGCAATGGATTCAGAGCCGTATGGCTCGTGTGAGGGAGAAATAGAGAACTTGACCCTATTGACGGACAAAGTGCCAGGGCTGACTGCCGCAGTTTGCGTCTGATGGCAGCTTACAGCGACGCCCGTGGCAGGAGAGCAAAGCGTATTCCAACTGCCGTGCAGGTTTTATAGTTTCCTTCCATTGCAATGTTGTTGTAGGGGCAGCAACATACAGAGCTGGCTTATTTAATCTAAAAGAAAATTGAACTCACAATGGCAAAAACTGATTCGCGTGTAACGATTCACATGGCGGCGAGCCTCGACGGCTTCATTGCTCGAAAAGACGGACGCGTCGACTGGCTGGAGACATCAGACGAGTTCGCAGGTGGGGATTCCCTGGATCCAGGGGTTGTCGAGGCTTTCCTCAAGACGATCGACTGCTATGTCATGGGATCGCGAACTTATGAGACCGCGTTGAATTTCGAGGCCAAGGGGTTGGGCTGGGCGTACGGCAACAAGCCTACCTTCGTTCTCACTAGTCGCGATCTGCCGCGAACCCGAGATACCGTGGAGTTCTATTCAGGCGACCTCTCGCAGTTCGTGAATGAGCGACTGCGGCCCGCATTCAGTAGCATCTGGTTTGTTGGAGGCGGTGCAGTCTCCGGCGAATGTCTTCGTCGCGGACTGGCCGACGAGGTTCGTTATTCGATCCAGCCGATCTTGATTGGCGACGGGGTACCATTCTTCGAGAAACTCGGCAGAGACGTCGCCCTCCATCTGGCGGAGGTCAAAGCCTACAAGAGTGGCATAGTGGAGCTTCGGTACGAGGTGCGAGAACATAGCGGCGAGTCACGGAATGCAGAATGAAGATGACGCGAGTTAAACGGGCGTGGGCATCAACTGATCTTAGATATCGATGGCATGAATTGGCTTCAGGAGCAGATTTCATTAAGCTTGGTCGTCGTATTTAAGATTAGGTGTGGAAGGACCAACCATTGATCGGTCAGGTACTCGGTCATTATCGTGTTGTTGAGAAGCTTGGTGAAGGGGGAATGGGCGTCGTCTATCGCGGTCACGATGAGGTGTTGGACCGCGATGTCGCACTCAAGGTAGTTAAAAAGGACGCTAACCTCGATCTAACCGCAGGCAAAACTCTCCTGCATGAAGCTCGCGCTTCTTCCTCACTCGGCCATCCAAACATATGCACCATCTACGAAGTCGGCGAAACCAACGGTGAGCTCTACATCGTGATGGAGTTGGTTGAGGGAAAGTCTCTCCGTGGTCTTATTGGAACTACGGGACTCCCCGCCGAGTCGGTGCTCCGGTATGGAGTACAGATTGCCAGCGCCCTCGTTCGCGCTCACGACAAGGGAATAGTTCATCGAGATCTCAAGAGCGCAAATATCGTTGTCACCGCAGACGGCCTCGTCAAAGTTCTCGACTTCGGCATCGCAAAGCGCATCGAAAGCGAAATCTCTCAGCGTACCACTCTGATGTTTGATTCGGCGCAGCAGGCCTCTGCGGTTAGCGGAACGTTGACTTACATGGCGCCCGAAGTGTTGCGTGGCGAGGGCGCAGACTATCGCAGCGACATATGGGCTCTCGGAGTTGTGCTCTATGAAGCAGTTTCCGGACAGTTGCCATTTTCCGGACGCACGGCCTTTGAGATCAGCTCGGCCATTTTGCGCGAAACGCCCAAACCTCTAGGTGCTCCAGTGCCGGCGGGACTTTGGGCGATTATTCAGCGCTGTCTTGTAAAAGAGCCGTTGCAGAGGTACCGACGCGCAGGTGAAGTACAGGCCGCACTCGAAGCTGTTCAGTCTGCCGTGATCGTTTCAACTGATTCCGGCCTCGATCGAAGCGGACCTATCACAACTGTCCTGCACGGTGTACAGCACGTTCAGGTAAAGAAGAACGACTTCCTTCTTTTGGTGGGAACCACAAAAGGAGCATTCATCCTTCAGTCGAACGCCCAACGTAAACGCTGGAAGGTTGGTGGTCCATACTTTCATGGGCAAGCCGTATATGCGATGGCGTATGACGGACGTATGGACCAACATCGCATCTGGGCTTCAACGGAGAGTATCTGGGGCACGATGCTGCGTTCAACTGACGATTTTGGAAAGAGCTGGACGAATCCCCAGGAGTCCGCGATTCGCTTTCCAAGCGATAGCGGTGTTTCGTTGAAGAATATCTGGCAGATAACACCAGGCCGAAACGAGGAGCCAAACATAATGTATTGCGGCGTGGAACCCGCGGCTCTCTTCGAGAGTCGCGATTCCGGAGAGAGCTGGTCGTTAGTACGCGGTCTGTTCGATCATCCCCACCGGCACCGCTGGATGCCGGGGAATGGTGGTCTGGCTTTACACACGATTGTTCTCGATCCCAACGAGAGCCAACGGATGTACGTGGCGATCTCAGCTGGTGGTGTTTATCGCACTGATGATGGGGGAAATAGTTGGACGGCGCAAAACCGCGGTATCCGTGCGACCTTCATGCCCGTTAAGTACCCGGAGTTCGGACAGTGCGTACACAAGATTGTCATGCATCCCAATCGTCCGGAACGGCTCTTTCTGCAAAACCATTGGGGACTGTATCGATCTGACGATCGTGGCGAAAACTGGAGTGACATTGCCAACGGCGTACCATCCGATTTTGGGTTTGCCATGATCATGCATCCGAAGAATCCGGACTGCGTGTACATCGTTCCAGTGGAGTCAGACGAGTTTCGTTGCACTTGCGATGGGCGTTTGCGGATATATCGCACGCGTAACGCGGGCGCATCATGGGAAGCACTGGTGCGAGGTCTGCCACAAAAGGGAGCGCACGAGACGGTACTGCGAGACGCAATGACCGCAGATTCTTATGACACCGCTGGAATCTACTTTGGTACTCGAAGCGGAAAGCTCTTTGGCTCTGCGGATGAAGGTCGGACGTGGCAGAGGATACTTGAAGGGTTACCTCCTGTCGCTTGCGTAAGAAGTGCAGTTGTTGAGGATACGTCAGCAGTAACCGGGCCAAGGTTACGGAAGGCTTCGCCGACTGCCAATTCATCCCAGAATTCATCCCGAGGGAAATCACGCACGACAAACAAGTCGCGCCAGACAAGAAGGTGATTGTGCCGGTGACCGTCTACATTCCTCAGCCCTTGCGCGAATTCTGCGAAGGTCAGAGCAAGGTTGAAATCGAAGAGTCGCCTGCAACTTTGGCGGGTGTGCTGTCGGCTTTGTGGATCCTCTTTCCGGGACTTCGCGATCGGATTGCGACGGAGCAGGGAGAAATTCGCGAACACATCAATATTTTCATTGGTGACGAGGATGTCCGATTCACTGGCGGTCTTGCAAGCCGCATTCCCGCTGGAGCTGAGATTTCCATCGTCCCATCCATTAGCGGCGGGTGAGATGGTTTAGGACCCGCTGAGTTGGCATTAGTGTTGCGAACCTCCGGACCGGATCATACGTAAAGCTAAATCATCAACGGGCCAAATTTGGTTTTATAGAGCAGTGTGATAGAGCAAGAAGGCTTCGCAGAAAAAATCAGAAAATCCCACCGACGGCAGTCGCTGGGTTTTTTCAGATCCTTTCTAATCCGAAGACTTTATTAATCAGTTTTGAATCCCACCAACGGATGGTTGGTGGATTGTTCAAGTCCAGCCGTAGTATGGACGTGAAGTATCCATCAGCATCCATTGGTGGGATTAGAATATAGGTATTTGGAAGGTTTTGTAGAAAGGATTTGAAAAATCCACCCCAGCCGTCGGTGGGATTTTCTGATTTTTCTGCAAAGCCCTATCTCGCTTTGCTTAGCGTCGGAGGAGGATGGTGAACGGCACTTTCCGAGTCGGCGAGTTTCTCATTGAGCCGCAACTCAACACTATCACGAGGAATGACCAATCCACGCGGCTGGAACCCAAGGTCATGCAGGTTCTTCAATGCCTTTCCAACAATGCCGGAGAGGTGGTATCCAAAGAACAACTTATGCGGACTGTCTGGACGGACACCATCGTAACCGATGATGTTTTGACGCGGGCGGTCTCCGAACTACGCAAGGCATTGCGCGACGACAGCAAAGAGCCTCGGTATATTCAGACGATCCCCAAAAGCGGTTACCGCTTGATCGCCTCCGTGTCTCACGACAGCATCGAGGTGGATGCGAGTTCTCAGCATCGCCAGATCAGCTCAGCAAATCATCGAACCAGGTCCTGGTCCATTCCATTGAGCTGGCTGGTGGTCATCTTACTGATCGCTTCGGGCGCGACCTGGCTTTATGTTTCTCGGAAACGAATCGAAACAGCTCATCCGACCATGAGAGTCGTACCATTTACCAGTTTTCCAGGTAGAGAGGATCAGGCAGCGCTGTCTCCGGATGGCAACCAGGTAGCGTTCGTTTGGGAAGGAGAGAAGGCTGACAACGCAGATATCTACGTCAAATCGATTAACGGCGATAGACCTTTACGCATCACTTCGGATCCAGCAATCGATGTGCGACCTACCTGGTCTCCCGACGCTCAGCGAATCGCTTTTGTGCGCTTCACTCCTTCAGACTACAAGTGCGCTGTCTTCGTCGCTTCCGCACTGGGCACAGCTCCCGAGCGAATGCTGTTTTCACTAAATACCGTGCTCGCCACCTTGTCGTGGTCCCCCGATGGAAAATACATTGCCACGGCCGAGTCGATCGCCAGAAAGACGCCTTCGCATATTGTTTTGTTTTCTCTTGAGACTGGTGAGAAGCGAAATCTGACGACACCGCCGGATCAATATTGGGCCGATTCCACTCCGGCCTTTTCCCCAGACGGTAAAACCGTCGCCTTCGTGCGAGAGAACACTCCGATAACTGGAGATATTTATGTCGTTCCGGTCACTGGCGGCGAGCCGCACCGCATCACAAACGATAACGCGCGGCATACCTTCAATAACGCAATAGTTGGCGGTGTGGCATGGACAGTCGATGGAAAGGAAATAATCTTTTCTTCAAGTCGAGGCGGTACGCCAAGTCTTTGGCGCGTAGGTATCTCAGGAGGCGAACCGGAACGTCTGGCAGTGGGAGGCGCCAACACCTTTTATCCTTCGGTTTCTCTCCGTGGAAATCGACTCGTCTACACACAAATGTCGGGAGGCACACCTGTTTATAGAATTGCTGTGACGGCTGCCAGCAGTCAAAAGGCTCAACCCGTTAAACTACTCGCCTCCACGCGAGAAGATCAATCACCACGATATTCCCCGGACGGCAAGAAGATCGCTTTCCAATCGGATCGCTCCGGCAACTCGGAGATCTGGATGGGCGACAGTGAGGGACAGAATCTCACTCAGTTGACATTCTTCGGCAAAGGCCAGGCTGGTACTCCACAATGGTCATCTGACGGCAAACAGATAGCTTTTGATTATAGAGCGGAGGGCCGAGCGGACGTTTACGTTGTCAATGTAGCGGGAGGAGTTCCGCGCCGAATGACCACCGAAAGTTCGGATGACTCTGTTCCCAGCTGGTCGAGAGACGGAAAGTACATCTACTTCGCCTCCGATCGCGGCGGAGACCAACAACTTTGGAAAATGCCATCCGAGGGTGGAGCAGCGGTCCAGTTGACCCACCAGGGAGGGTTTGTCTCTTTCGAGTCAGGAGATGGAAAGTACCTTTACTACTGTAAAGGACTTGGTCCTGGCATCTGGAAACTGCCGGTTGAGGGTGGACAGGAAGTTTCTGTCTTATCTGATGAGCCACAGGATGGATGCTGGGGCCAATGGGCGCTCGCCGATAATGATGGCATCTACTTTATTAAGGCGAGGCAAAGGCCTGCTACCATCGAGTTCTTCAGTTTCGCTACGGCGCGAATAACTACGGTGGTCGATTTGGACAAGGTCGTTGACTTTGTTTCAGGATTCGCAATTTCGCCCGACCGCCACGAAATTTTGTACGCCCAACGAGATCCAATTAACAGCGATATTATGCTGGTAGAAAACTTCCGTTGAATTCCACACTGCTTTACCTCAAAAGTCGATTTCATTCACACCGGGCTAAAGCCCGGTGTGAATGAAACCGACTTTTGGTGCAAAGCCTACTGCCTAAACCCAAGCAAAACATAAACATCATCGTCCCCTCACCAAAATATCAGCCATAGTTCAGGACTTCCTGCGCGGCCGTCTGTTATTTCCATCGGTGAATTACAACGCAGAAGGGAGTGACTATGTTAAGTAAGTTCTTTGCTCGGTTCAGCCCCGTACTGGCGATTTGCTTCACTGTCTTAAACGCAGCAACTACAGATGCGCAGACACCCAAAAAGGAGGTAGCTACATCGCACGTCAATCGCGGCAGTTCATGGTATCCCCGTGACGAATTTCAAAGGGCGCTCAATGACTACGATATCGCAATTGTCTTTCACCCTAAGTCCGCAACGGCGTACTACAACCGTGCGGTTCTCCTACAGCTGGCAGGAGAATTGGACAAGGCGCTCCGAGACTACAACAAAGCTATTGAAATCAAGCCGCGCTATGCTTCTGCCTACTCCAACCGCGCCGGAGTTTATTACGCTCAAGGCAAAGTTGATGAAGCGATCGCGGATTGTAATCGTGTGATCGAGATAGACTCGCGCCATGCCGGTGCTTATACAAATCGAGGTGTTCTTCGGAGTACAAAGGGCAACATCGAGGCGGCGTTGGTGGACCATAATAAGGCAATCAAACTTAATCCCCACCTGGCTACTGCGTACTTCAATCGCGGAGTCTTGTTTTTAAACCAGGGTGAGCTGAAGCTAGCTCTCGCTGACTTTGACCGTGCCATCGAAAATGCACCTTCACTGGCGATGGCCTACGTCAATCGTGGGAGTGTCCGTGTGGCACTCAGGAACTTTGCGGCCGCACTCGCTGATTACGATCGAGCCATCAGTCTCGATCCCACGATGGCGGCTGTTTATCAAAATCGAGGCATAGCTTACTTGTTACTTGGAAAAGAGAGGGAAGCAGAGCGCGACTTTGCCCGCAGTCTTGAGTTGGATAGCTCCTTGACGTCTTCATTAGAGAGGACTGTGACGGCAGCGAAGAACCGGCGGTGACCACATCAGAATCCGAGCAAGAGTTGCATAGCAATGCTTATTCGCGCAGGTAATGGCAGGTGTATCCGCCTGGGTTCTTGCGCAGGTAGTCCTGGTGATACCGCTCGGCACTGTACCAGGTACTTGCGGGCTCGATGCTCGTGGTGACGGGCTTTCTCCATCGGCCAGACGCGGTGACTCGGGCGATGACGCGCTCCGCGATCGCTCGTTGCTCCTCCGTCTGCGGAAAGATCGCCGAGCGGTACTGCGTACCGACGTCGTTGCCCTGGCGGTTAAGCGTCGTGGGGTCATGCAGGCGGAAGAACCAGCGCTCGAGGAGATCCTCGAAGCTGAGAACCGATGGGTCGAAGGTTATGCGAACCGCCTCTGCGTGTCCGGACTTGCCGTGATGCGTGTCTTCATACGTTGGATTCTCCAAGTGGCCGCCCGTGTAGCCAACCTCGGTATCGATCACTCCGGGAACATCGCGCAGAATGTCTTCGACACCCCAGAAGCAGCCGCCGGCGAGCACGGCCACCTCAACTTGCTCCGCGCCGGATTTGTGGCTCACCGTTGCTTGGTCTCCATCAGCCAACGAGGAATTCGTCAAATTCTTCTCCTGCGCCCTATCTGTTTGATTAACTTCAGATCGACTCATGTGATGCTCCCTCCCAAGGCCTCGTTTAGTTGACATCCCGCGATTCGCTCGGGCGTTATAACGTCCAGAGTAGACCACAAGCCTGAAGCGCGTCTATTACACCAAGGTATCAAGCAATGATTCAGTCATACAAAACGGGGCTGTGATAAATTATTCCAAGGGCGAAACAAGGCCTGGTCCTGCCGCGAGTCTCAATATGAGAGTCTGCTTATTTAAGATCGGTTGGGTGGTGTTGGGATTCATTTTCACAGCCGTCGTCTTGCCATCGGCCCAAGCGCAGACTCCTAACGATCAACTTGAAACGCATATCCCACCGCGAGAACACCAAGAGTTCTTGCGTAAGGCACGAGAGGGGGAGCTCGTTCGCCCGGGAAATTCCCAACGACAACAGTTGCGATTGTCTCAAATTCGCGAAGATTTTCGCCGCATCCAACTCATCAATGCCGAGAAGATCCGCCCAGCGCTGATGACGAATACACTCGATTATAAAAACATTGCCAAGGCTTCGTCGGAGATTGAGCGTCGAGCAGTCCGGCTCAAAAGCAATCTGGCTCTGCCCGATTCAGGGGAGAAGACGGAAAGCCTTGATGGCATCGCCGAGAGCTATCTGAATCAGATTAAGCGTCTCGATAAAGTGATTTGGAATTTTGTATCCAATCCTCTCTTCCGAAATACGGAGACGATTGATGTGGGGTTGGCTGCAAAGGCCAGTCGTGACTTACGAGAGATCATTCAGGTTAGTGCGTGGCTAAAAACAAAGCACGACTAATGTTGGCCAGGTTGAATATCTCAAAAACCGCCGGAGACCATGCCGATCGTCCTCCCGGTCCGTAAGAGCATTATTCGGGCACCCGGTAGCTTGATCCTTTAACTTCGACGACGGTCGCCAAAACGGCTCGCTCGCCGGATGTCAGACGTTCAACTTCGGATAGAATTTCGCGCAATTCTTTCATAGACTGCGGATTTCGTTATTAGTGTGACTAATCCGGTGAAACTTTATAGACCTTAATATCGAATTGTTGCCTAAAATTATCACCAGTCGACCTGGTGATAATTGCTGTCAACCTTCGAGAGAACAACCATGAGTAAAAACGTTTCAATGGGACCGATAGGTTTTGTGAGAAGCCCCTACTCGGAGACTGCTCAGGTGCCAAAAGGGTTCGGAGCACAACATGACGCTGAAGGCACAATCGAAATTGTTCCAGAGTATGAACTTGGATTAACCGACATCGAGGGCTTCTCCCATTTGTACGTAATCTGGGTTTTTGATCGGTCTGATGGTTGCGAGTTGCTTGGAACTCCACCCACCGATACTAAGCCTCACGGTGTTTTCGCGACTCGTTCGCCGCTTCGACCGAATCCTATCGGTCTGACCGTCGTGAAACTCATTCGGCGCGATGGTCCAAAATTGCAAGTCGTTGGGCTGGACATGCTCGATGGCACTCCCGTACTCGACATCAAACCATACCTATCGAACATTCCAGAGAGCGATCTGCGGCGTGGCTGGCTCGGCGAAGCTGAAGCCCGTCGCGGACGAAGAGCGTAGATAGTTCGGATGGATCACTCCCGCAGCGAACCAGAACTCGCAATATTTCAACCGCGCTTAGTGCTTCTCTGCTCACTGACCGGTGCTGCACTCGTCGGACTTTACCTGCTTAGTTATGAACAGGTCAGAGCGAATGTTCTCGATCCGGCAGGCACGTTCCAGTACTTCGTACCGTTGATGGTTCCCTGTCTCGCATTCATGATCGAGCGCGTCCAACATGTGCGGAAGGCTAACTTCTTTCAACATGGAGTTGATTTCCTGGTCTTTGGATTAGCTGTCGGGAGAGTAATGGGGAAAGAGGTTCTGCACGTATCGGGTCATACTCTGCTGCTCAGTTATATGTTGGTGAATTCGAGGTCTAAGATCGTTTTGATTGCATCGATACTGGTCCTGGGCCAGACGCTGTTCTTGAAGTATTACGTCTGGGGTGATTTCGTGACTTCCAACGTGGGGATGATGTTAGGTTGCGCTCTGGCTTTGATCGTTAGATGGGTTTCGAGAAGATTCACCACTGGAAGGAGACCGGGAAGTAATTAAGCTGGCGGCTAACTCAAAACCCTTGGACCAGAACCATGTATTTAGCGAAGCGCCTGATTACTGAAGCGACTGCTCAATCAAGAAGCAGACCTGAATGAAAAAAATTGTTCTCTTTTTCATCGGCTCCTTTTTGGTTACGGCCGTTTTCTCGGCATCTCTAAAAGTTTTCTTCCAGGCTGTTAGCTGGCGAGAAGTTCTGACCAAGGGACTCTTAATCCCGTGCTTTACCTGGACGATCCAGCTACTGTTATCGGCTGCTTTTTTGGATGGAAAAAGTAGATTGAGGTATTGGAATCGACTCGGTTGGGTCTGTTTGATCGGATCTATCGCACTGTTGCCGGCAGCGTTCTATAACTTTCTGACCGTGCAACCGTGGGTGTGGATGTCAATCGTTAATGTATTGGCGAGCGTGGTCTTGATGGCAATCACGTTGCACATACTGCTACGCCGCGATGGCTTTCGCTGGCAATGGACTCTTAGTTGGTTGGTGCTGATCGTCATCAACATGTCGCTTTATCTATCGTCAGTGCTATAAACTGGTCAGCCTTTCGTGAAGCACATTCTCCCGATGGGAATCATGGATTTAGGTCCAACAACCGGCAAAAACCAGATTTCCTTTTTAACGAGTGCAGTATTTTTGTTGGCCGCATTCGCCTTCCAACTCGTTTACCACGCGACACGAACAAGCGCGACCGTTGACGAGCCGAATCATATTCTGGCCGGTCATCGTCACTGGCAGTGCGGCGATTTCGGTATCAATCCCGAACATCCCCCGTTGCTGAAGTTGCTCGCGACGGCGCCGCTAAATTCTCGCAAGCTTTCCGAACCGCCTTGGGAATGTGGTTCGAAACTCACCTCTAAGTTTGATGCCTTCAGTTACGGTAGCACGTTCCTCGTCGAGAATGGGGTCGACAGTGTTGTGATACCCACGCGGTTGGCCGCTTCGCTGATGAGCATGTTACTCGCGTTACTCGTGTTTATTGCGGCGTGGGAAATGTTCGGCCGCTGGGAGGCGCTGACGGCATTGGCTATTCTCGCATTCGAACCGAACCTGATAGCACATGGCTCGCTCGTGACGACCGATATGGCCATTAGTGCTACCTCTTTCGGCGCGATCTATGCGCTGTATAGGTTTGGCAGGGACCCAACACGGCTTCGCCTTTTGGTGGCCGGACTGGCTGTCGGTCTGATGCTCGCTGCGAAGCATTCGGCTGTAGTCTTTGTTGGCATCTTGTTTGTGCTGGCAATCGCCGACGTGGTGCTTTTTCGCCGATCGGAGGTGCATCTGCCGCCTCGGATCATTCGGCAGACCGCGGCGTTTGCGGCCATGTTTGTGATTGGGTGGGTGATCCTCTGGTCATTTTATGGATTTCGCTATCGCGCGATCCCAAATGCTACCGAAAGCACGATCTCCGTAGCCGATTACATAAAGCAAAATGGCAGGCCGGAGTCAGTTGGGTCACTTCCAGCCCGCGTAACCACAGCAATAAGTCATACGCCTGCTTTCCCCGAATCCTACGTTCTGGGGATGGCGGACGTTATCGCGTGGGGCTCGCGGAATTGCTGGATTTTCGGACGCGTTTATACGACAGGGAAGTGGTTTTATTTTCCAATCGCTTTTCTGGTGAAGACTAGCATCGCGTTGCTTCTTCTGTTACCGGTGGGCCTGTTCTATTTGGCTTTAAACCGAGAAAAATGGCGCGAAGGAATGTTTTTGCTCGTCCCGGCAATCATATTCTTTATCTTTGCTTCGAACTCTAATTTCAACACGGGCGTGCGGCATATTTTACCGATATACGGACTACTCATAGTGCTCGTGTCGGCGGGTGCGATATGGCTTTGCAGGAAGTTCAACGTATTCCGATACGCGCTCGTCGCATTGCTTATCTTGAATGCCGTTGCGACGTTAAGGGCAGCGCCTAGTTATCTCGCGTACGCCAATAATCTTTGGGGTGGCTACGAGAACACACATCGGATCTTTGTCGATTCCAATACCGACACCGGGCAGAGCATGAAACTCATCGGTGACTACCTCGCTCGTGAGGGTGTACAGGACTGCTGGATTTCGACGTTCGTGCATCCTGAGATGATCCGCTCCGTACAACCATGTCGTTCGATGCCCTCGGGCGTACGAATTATGGTGAGTCGCAACCTGATCGATCCGGTCCCGCCGGTTATCGAAGGGACCGTCGTGTTGAGTGTCATCGAGTTACCGCCCCGCGGCGGTGACGAGTATTTGCCCATTGCCAGATCCGAGCCGATCGCTTTCATTGGAGGTAATACCTATATCTATCGCGGACGATTTGAGGTGCCGCTTGCCGCCGCGATCAGCCATGCTGTTCGTTCCAGCCATTTCCTACGCGTGAAAAATTTTGACGGGGCCGTCACCGAAGGACGCGAGGCGGTGAGGTTAGGGGCCGCCGATCCGCGTACACATTTGGCTCTCGGTCTTGCACTCGCTCGCACAGGACAAAATGAAGAAGCGGTACAAGAACTCAAAACGGCGATGGGCCAAGCCAAAGCGGATCCGAGATTTCGTAACGCGGAACTCTGGGCGCAACAGGAACTAAATCGTATAAATCTACAGCGATGAACCTGTCAGCTTGATCCAAACACTCGGTTCACCTTGACGACGAATCATCTCGGCCACCATGAGCAAACTTTATTGTGAGAAGAATATTGTTTCCTGTTTCAACGTCCCGCCCAGACCTGCTGGTGTCACGCCTATATATACACGATCACTCTAGCATACAAATTCGGCCTCAAAATCGTTGACATTGAAAGACAATTCGAATAACGTGCCGTCGCTTTTAAGATAGCTGAAACTAATCCGAACTCTGCGTCCTCGCAAAGTTGCTTATTCCCACGAACCTTGGGCGATGTATTAACCTCGTGGCGCCATTTCTCGAACTCAGGCTTCTAATTCGGTCATTTTCTTACAGACCGCCGAGACGAACCAGAAGCATCTCTGCTCCTTGATGGTTATGCGCGCTCGGCTCCGAAAGTCGCAGAAAGACGAACGGTTTAGCTTGCTATCGACTCGCTGATTTTCTTAACAAACGGTTTTAGACGATTCACCTGGCACAACGCCAAACTTCTCTTAGTTCCCTATCTTCCTGGAGGTTTTTGCAATGCCCGACGAGATTAAGTTGCGCGGCTATCACAATTGCGACGATGTCCAACTCTTTTGGCGTACGATAGTTGACAACAATTTGGATATCCCCATTGATGGTTGTTTGGGCTTTAGCATTGAGCGACAGCGCCGAAACAGTGCAGGGGATTGGGGAAACAGCGAGATCCTTCGTAATCGAGTTGGCTTTTCAAATCAACCGGAAGATACGGGAGAAGGACTGCCAGGATCTCGTTCAAAGCCGTCAAACATTTGGCCTTTTCAGCGCTATGACTGGACCGATCACGGAGCCAATAGTGGACAAATTGTTCGTTATCGGGTTGTAGCTCTGCGTCCTCCAAATGTTGGTGAAGTAGGGACGGACCCACTCGAAGCGATCGTCGCATCGCCATGGACGGATGAAATCAGTGTGAATGCGGACTGTGGGGACGGGATTTCTGCCTACTTCAATCGCGGTACAGTTATGTCGCAATACGTTTCGCGCATTGCACGAGCTAACAATTGGAGCGCGATTGAGATCAAGGAGAACATTCGTGAGTTGGAAGAACCTTTGCGGAGATTTCTTTCAGGTGAGTTGCGAGTTGAGCTTCTGCGTTTACTCGATGAAGTTATCGACAATCCAGAGCTTTCATTTTACGCCGCTCTTTACGAATTAGAGGATGAGGAATTGATCGGCCGTTTGAAACTACTTCGAAGTCGGGCTCATATCGTATTAGCAAATGGTTCAGTTAAGAATGGCGATGGAAATGAGGACGCAAGGAACGACCTGAAAGGAGCCAATGTTGATGTTTATGATCGGTTGTTAGGAAGCAAGGGTCTGGGACATAACAAGTTCGCTATTGTGGTGCGCAAGCAGCCAAAAACTGCCTTGAAGGTTTGGACCGGAAGTACTAACTGGGCGGCTACAGGTCTTTGCACTCAAATCAACAATGGAATCCTGATTGAAGATCTCGCTATCGCCCGACATTATCTCAATCAATGGGATAACCTTGCAGCAGCCGGTTCTGAATTTCCACCTGCACTTGTTAATGCAAATGGTCAGTCTCCGGTGGGAACTGCCAATATTGACATTTGGTTTACTAGATTAAGGAAGCCTCCTCAGAACGAGCCTGCGGCGGACATCGTTGCATTAAAGGAGCTTGTAAATGGCGCGCAAGAGATGATCCTTTACGTCATGTTCCAGCCAGGTGGTGAACCTTTAGCCACGATTCTGGCTAAGGGAAACAACTCCGATGTAGTGGTCAAGGGTGTGGTAAGCACCGTTATGGGCACAACCGAAGAACAGTTCACTCTAAACGGAGTAGACATAGAGTCCAGGGAGTACCGCACCGCGCTAATCCAACCCGAGGGGATCGGAATGGATTTTTCTGCCTGGGTTAAGGAGGTCACGAGGTACGAGTTTATTTCTATGCCGAATCATCCAGGAATAGGACATGCCATAACCCACTCCAAAATGATTGTGATCGATCCGTTCAGCGACGATTGCAAAGTGATTACTGGTTCTCACAATTTCTCCAAGAGCGCAAGTGTGGGTAATGATGAAAACTTTGTTGTGATTACCGGCAACAAGTCACTTGCGGAAGCTTATGCGGTTGCTTGTTTGGCAACCTATACGCACTATCGCTGGAGAGCTTATGTGAAGGAGAAAACTGAAGCCGATGAATCCATCTGGGATCATCTTTCACCGGATCCTGCCTGGCAGAATGATTGTTTGAGCGATGCAGTTAAGAAGACCCTCTCACTGTGGTGCAGGTGATCTCGGGGCAAGCTTCGTGTGTAATGCGGAGGGGTGATGCTGCGAAATAAAGCGGAATTTCCTCTTATAACCCGGTCAGCTTGATCCAAACACTCGGTTCACCTTGACGACGAATCATCTCGGCCACCATGAGATATGCTTCGGCGTAAAGCGTGCGCATCTCTGCTTGCGTCCGCGGGCGCTGTAGACGTTGCTCCAGTTCATCTTCTGCAAGCCGGCCGCGCGTAGCGTAACGCGAAATCGCTTGGCCTTCACCCGCCAGGTAAAGCGCAAATCCTTCTTCCAACCAACGTGGTGCCCGCTTGTTGCTGACCGAATCGATCATGATGTGCGCCAATTCATGACGAAGCGTAGTGAAGAGAACTCCCCGCTGCTTCAGGATTCCCACGGGTTGCAATTCGATTCGGCTGCCCTGGGTCGCGGCAGCGGCCCACCACGGTTGGCCCGTGCGCGAGGTGAAGTCGCCGGTGCTTTCATTTAGTCGAATTTCGAGTCGAGGGATATTCACGGCGGTAGATGCGGCTGAAACGCGGCGCAGATAATCGTTGCGCGTCAATTCAAGCATATTCAGAATCTGGTTAACGGTGCGCCGATCGACATCAGCGGGATAAGCGAGGCGAAAGTTCTCGGAGGAGATGGTTAGAAATCTGGAATTAGTGGTGACTCCCGCAGTAAGGGAATGTCTACAGCCCAACGTGCTTAGCAAAATGTCCGCCTTCGATTCGCCAGTGACATTGACTCTCGCACTGTCACCGCGTCCTCGCTTCTTCACGTCTTTTTTCACGACTGTCCCTGGGAAATATTTCTCGAGAATCTTCTCATAGCTCGCTCCACGCGCAGCCATCACATGTGCGCCTTCCTGGCATAGGCCGAGCCCATGACCGAAACCGCTGCCTCGGAAAATGAAGTTCGATCCCGAACGAACAACTTCGAATCGCGAACTCTTCAAAACATTCCAGCCGAGGGCTCGCCCCACGATAATCTTGAAATCCCAGCCGCGAACAGTTTTGCGATGCTCACCGTCGAGCGTGATGAATTCTGCACGACCGGTTTCATCGCGCTTGCTGATTAGAACCTGGTCCAGCCGGTTGCCGACATCGGTTCGTGAATCAGTTTGCAAGGCCCGCAGGAGGTCGGCACGGCTGATGGTATCAGTCCACTTCGCGTGAGGACCGGCATCGCAGTATTCATCGCGCACGCCGCGGAGATAGAAAGCTGGAGTCACTCCCCAGAGGTCCCGGATGTTGGCAGTTTCGCCACCACAGGAGGCACCGAAGTATGCGTCGATCGGTTGGGCATGATCGTCGAGCAGCACCTGACCTTCGGTGGCCCGAACTACGGCAGAGAGTCGACTGTCAGTACTGGTTGCCATTAAACCACTCATCAGGGTCGGGTCTCTGCCAACAAACCTCTGGCAGTGTGTTGTCGAACAAAAGTCATAGCCATCTTTTGCATGACGACCACTGTTCTTGAGCGCGTACGTGCGAATGACAATGGCAAGGGCCTTCAGTGCTTCCGGCTCAGATTCAACTGTGCCTTCAGCACGCATCACTCCGAGGACGTAATCTTCGAGTGAAAGTGTTTGCGTTAGGTTCTCGCGCACGAGATGAACTTTGATGAGTGTCGGCGCGTCCGAGGAAGGTGGTGCCACGGCGATGTTCGCATCACTGGGGATGGCATAGCTTCTCGAAACTCTGGATGTGTCCGCGCCTCCCTGGCTAATCTTATTTGCGTACGTATCGAAAATCGGCCGCGCCAGCTTTGCGGCATCTGATCCGTGCGCTCGCGGCGAAAGAACCAGTACTGCCAAATCGATTCGCGATGGGTCTAATTCGCCGCTGCTCTGAAACGGGGCCGCGAATCCCACAAACCAGCCGTTGTTGCGAAAACCTGTTGCAGGCATCGCGGTACCGGTCTTGCCAATGATGGTTAACGGCAGCGAATCGAGTCGTGCTGCGCGTGCCGTTCCGTAGCTGATTGCGCCGCGCATGCCGTCGACTATGATGGCGCGATGTTGCGATGCGATGCTGATGTTGGACCGCTCGAGCGGTCGAAAATGATTTCCTGAAGCCACTTGGGGTTTAAACAGATGCCCCCCATTTACCAGCGCTGCGTAGGCTGTCAACAATTGAATGGGAGTGACCTGGATGTGATTGCTTTCGCCCAGGGCTGCCCTCTCGAGGCAATCCGATTCGTCAGCCACGTTGGGTTCGGATTTGCGCACGCGCGCGCTGTTTCCGATCTCACACGGACGCAAGACGCCGCTAAGTTCTTCTTCCGAGATCCCCGTCGCCCGACCAAAATCGAACTCGCGTAGAGTTGCCACTAACTTGTCTCTACCGAGTCGCTGGCCGGCGGCCGCGAAATAGTAATTGCAGGAATAGGCGATCGCCTGCGATGGCGAAAACGGAGGCAGGTGATCCGCGTGTACGCAGGACAGCGAAAAATTCAATCCGGTGAAGCGACCAGGACAAACAGTGCGCGAGCTTTCATCGATCAATTCGGCGCGCAGTGCGGCTAACGCTGTAAAAGGCTTCATAGCCGAGCCGGGCATTAACGCCTGGGCATAGGCCAGTTGTGGATTGACTATTGCGCGGACGCGACCCGTTCGCGCATCCATGACTATGATTGTTCCGTCGCGGTTCGCGAGCGCCGAGTTAGCCGCTTCCTGAAGCGCGGCATCGATTTCTGCTTCGTTTCTATCAGAGGTGTCACCCCTTGAACTGTCGCCCCAGTTGAATGCAATCCGTTTGGTGTGCGCGGAAAGGGCGAGAAACAAAATCGCCGCGGCGGCAAACGAGAGGAGCATTGCATGCTCGCGGGTCACGCGGTTAACCTGCCGAATTCCTGGCCCAGGAAATCTCATATCTTTAACGAACTGACCCTCAGGCGGCCGACTCCGTCGGAAGCGCGACATTCGACGCCGAAACCTCAGTAGGCAAAGCGGGTACAGTTCTCGCGAGGGCGGTCAACGTCGATGCCCAACCAACCAGGCTGAACAGGAATGCCAGCAGCAATCGCAGACCGAAAACCACGAACTCCGTCTTGCTGCCGCTAACAGTAAACACAGGTATCAACGTGATGTACGGCAACACAAAGAAAATGATCAGGCCGAGGCCGTAAATCAAAACAGGATGCGACGAAAAGGCGCGCGCCAGCGCCGATCCTATTCGTTTGAAAAAGGATTTCGCCCCATCTTTGAAAAGAGTGCGGAATTCACCACCGGCTATAGCAATCCACAGATGAATTGTCGCCAGCGGAAACGCTACACCCAACAGCACAAAACGCAGCGTGGTAAAAAATAGACTTGGCCAATGAAGTGCTGGCGTTGTTGGCGGCGTTTGCGTTGTTGGCGGAGCCGCCAGGTTGACCGGGGGCACTGCCACCACTGGAGCCGGATAACGAGCCGAGACTTTATTCAGTAGGTAAAAGAGTAGCCACACAACCAAGAGCACTGGAATCGTCACCGCCAGGAACTTCAGGGCATCAATCAGGATTACACGCCAGCGGAATTTCTGATCCAATACACGATTGATGATCGAAGCTTGCAGGGTGAAGAAGCCAATCGGAATCAGAATCATCAACGCGTAGGTAATGAGCACTTGCCAGATCGTCGCTTCGCGTATCGAGATAAAGAGGTAAGACGCTACGAGCAGAACCGCGTAGATGATCGCAAACACCAATAGCGCAACAGGATTTGCGATCGTGGTCGCGATTGCGCCGAACCAAAGTTTCAGAATATTCATAATCGTCTCACCATTCGGCTCTTCTCTGTGCAACCTTAGTGTTCTCTGTGTCTCTGTGGTTAACTATTTCACAGCAACATTCACCACAGAGACACAGAGAACACTGAGGTTGCACAGAGAAATCAGCTTCACTGCTTATCCAGAATCCTCAAGCGGTCATTTGCTGTATTCGCCTGCACGGTCGGCTGATACATCAGTTCCGCACGGGCGGGTGCGATCTTGAATTCGCCGGGCACCTCGACGCGCATCGCGTATTGCAGCGTCGCGTCACCGTCAAAGTAATTCATGAAGATCGCCGTGCGGTTGTCGCGGAACTCACGATTGCTGTACCAGTCGCTCCATTGGCCAAGCGAGTAATTGAGATAAATCCCGCTCACGCGCGCAACTTGCTCTGCGCCGGCGGGGATTGGATCTTCGATCATCAAATACTGTGCGCGCGGGCCAGTCAGCCGCAGCCTAACGACAATCATGTCGCCTGAACGCAGCTCGCCGGTTAGTGCTTCAACCTTCCAGCTCGCCTTGCCGTTCTCGTCTTCAGAGACGCGCAGCCTCAGATACTCACGCGCGATCTTCAATCCGCCCGCCGATTGCGCCGCCAAGTTTTCATCGGCGGTAAAGTATTCAAGCGCGCTCGAAACGTACAGAGCACCCTTGCCGTGTTTCACGATTCGAACTTGGTTTGATGGACCAATTTCGCCGCCCTTCTTCCAAACCGTCACAGTCTCTGCGTTCGTGGCATCACTGGCTCCAACGTGTTGTCCCGCAACCTTGATTCCGTTCAAATAAACCTCGAACGTGTAGTCCGGCGACAGTTCCTTACTGACTTTCAGGTAATCAGTGAGCCCGTAGATCGCAAACGCGGTTTCCTTGGTTGACCGCCAGTAGTAGCCGTTGGGCCGGTTATGTACCAACCAGCGCGCAGCTCTGGGCAGCAGATACGAGTCGGGCTTGATCCGCGACAGGGCCTTCAGCGAAAGCGACGTCGCTTCGGCGTCAAGATAAACATCTCGGCCGTAATCGTTCACCCGCGCCGTTTGCCAGTGCGCCTCGAACTCATCCTGTTGGGCCGAGCCTTCGATCAGCTTCGCGACTTCCTGCGCACGACCGTCTTTGCGCTCCTGCAAAGCCAGCGCCAGCAGCGCCCGCCCATATGCCCCGAGGTTGTTGCGCTTACCGTACAGCTCGTCAAGAAAGCGAGCATCGCCATCACCGCTTTCGGTGAACGCGTAAATCATGTAAGCACGCGTTTCGTCATCGATTGGATTTCCGTTATCGTTCTTGCCCGCGTCGAGCAGCGACGACAGTTTTTGCCGCCCCTGTGCCTGCCGCCAGTCGTCCACGGGATAACCTGCGCGGCTCGCCATCGTCAGACCATCCACGACGTAGGCCGTCATAAACGGGTCGCTCTTGTCGTCTTTCCACCAACCCCAACCGCCGTCGCCATGTTGATACGCGTACAGCCGATCCAGACCTCTTCGAACCTTGCCCTCGAGATCGTTCGACGCGCGAATCTTTGCTGTCGGAATGTCTTTCAATGTCTGGGCCACGACGATGTTCGGCAGGAAGCTGGACATCGTTTGTTCAGTGCAGCCGTAAGGATAACTCGTGAGGTAATCAAGCGCGCCGAACAATGCGCCAGCGATGGACGGCGACACTTCGATCCGCAGAGCGCGGGCCTGCGTATCCGCGCGTCCCGGAACATCCAGATTAAAAGCTTGATCCGCGTCATTTTGCGTAACCGTTGTCGTGTTGCCAGTCATCCGTCTTAGACCATGTGGCACGATGTCCATCGTCATCTCGACTGCGTCGGACTCGGTGTCAGTGAGCGCTTTCGCGAGCAACGTCAGTTTCCCGGTCGTATTCGCCTGTACACGCCAGTCAACGCGATGCTCGCCGTTCGGGCGAATCGTAACTGTTGAGTCAGGCGCATCGAGTAACTGCGCGCCGTTTAATTCCAGCGAAATCCTGGTGGATTTGTCGCTCTTCAGGAAGTTGTGCACGACGCCTGAGATAGTGACCGTGTCACCTTCAGTCAAAAAGCGCGGCATCTCCAAACGCATGATCACGTCTTTGCGCGCAATGGTTTTCTGCACGGCTGAACCGACACGCGTGTCCCCCGTCACACCACGCGCCGTTGCCCGCCAGGTTGTAAGGTTGTCGGGCAGTTTAAAGCTCACGGTCGCTTTGCCATCGCCGCCCGTTACCACATCAGGTTGCCAAAACGCGGTGTCTTTGAATTCTTTACGAATAGTGGTTTCGGCGTAGGAACTTTCATTCTTGAAGTCAGCAAGCTGATAAGGAGACTTGTTCTTCGCTAAATCTGCGGGCTTTTCACCACCGTAACCCGTGAACGTGTAATGAATCGCAAGACTCGTTTGCACTTCGTTGTAGCGCCGGCCATAGAACTCGCGCTTGATGTTGCCGGCCGTTTCGGGTGCAATGCTGTAAATTGCTTCGTCTACTATTCCCAGGCTGACTTCCGTGTTCGCTGCCGGTGAGCCGTCGTCGTTGCGGGCCAAGATCGTGTACGACGCAACGTCGCGAGGCTTAAACTCGCTCTTGTTCGGAACTATGTCGAGTTTCAGCATCTTGTCGCGCGCAGGCACACCAATAATTTGGCTCTGGTTGTACATATCGCTGTTCTTGACGAACGACACGTCGAGATAAACGTTAGGCGCGTACTTCTTTTCGATCGGCACGTCGATCACGATGCTGCGACCGGTGGAGTCGATTTGGCGGGCGCTGAGGACTTCTGACAGTTCCGTAGTCACCAGCAAGTGCGCTTGATCCGTCGGCAGCATTGCCAGCACGTGCGCGGTTTCGCCCGGCTTGTATGACTTTTTGTCAGGAACAAGCTTGATCGACTTCTCGTCGTAATCCTGATATGAAAAATCCGACCACTGGCCCTTCTTGTCGGGGGCCCAAAACGACCCGCCGCGATTCACGACCTCTTTGCCATTTTCGGTAACGATTGTTTTGACGTAGATGCTGCCGGGCGAGGGCACTGTGAAATCATACGTTGCGTTGCCTTCGCTGTCGGTGTTCACTTCGCCAGTCCCTAACTCGCGTTCGTGAAGGATGTAATCGACAATCTCATACTTGTAGCCGTTATTCTCTTCCCACCTGCTTTGCTTCTCCCACGTTTGTTCGATGAACTTCAGCGTGACTTTTTCTGAGACAGGTTTACCCGAGTAATCCGCGGTCTTCACGCGAATTGTAGCGGCGTCGCCCTGGTAATAAAGATAGCGTTCCGGATAGGCGTCGGCGACAGTCTTGCCGCGCGTGCCGATGAATGAAGCGGCGCCCTGCATCTCTCGCCGTGAGGAGTCGGTGACCTGCGCTTCCAACCGATACGAATAGTCCCATTCTTCTTTCGGATCAGGCGCAGGCACTTCGAAGTCGACATACGCATCGCCTCTGGCATTCAGCTCGGCGTCGCCTTCGGTTACCAGATCGGTGCCGTAGTAGCCAGATTCCTCTTCGTCATCACCTTCATTGCCTGGGCCAGCCGCGTCGTCGAATTCGTCCGAATCGTTGGCCCACCACCAGTGGTAATAACGTTGTTTGTAGACGTAGTAGTGCACCTCGGCATTTGTGACCGGCGCACCGAAAAAGTAATTCGCGTTGATCGTAAAACGAACTTTCTCGCCGACGGCTACGAATTGTTGAGGCGCCTTGACGGTGACTTTGAACTCGGGTTTCTTGTATTCCTGAACCTCGAAATATCCACTCGCGCTGACTTCGCCAATTGACGCGGTGATGTTGTAGCTGCCGAGCGGCGCTTCCTCACCCATGTCTAACTGGCCGCTGAACGTGCCACGGTCCGAAAGCGGCAGTTCCTTTTCAAAAACCTTACCGTTGTTTGGATCTTCGATCGTAACGTTGACGGTTTTGCTGTCGATCAGTTTGTAACCGTTCGAGGTCCATTGGCGCAGAATCCCTTTAAAGAAGACTGATTGCGCAGGGCGGTAGATTGGGCGGTCGGTGTAAATATAGCTGGTTACGTCTTCGCCCGTGAGCACGTCATCTTCGCCACCGTAGCCGCCGAAGTAAAACGAGTCGACGTCGGAGATGACGAAGTTGTCACGTTCGCGAGCCATGATCAGAAACGGTTTGCTCTGCGACTCATCCGGGTTTACGTCTTCCTCGGGGGTCTCCGGTTGGTCGGGAAGCTTGACGTTCGTTTTGAAAATACCGGATTTGTCAGTCTTACCAGTAGCCAGGGTGTTTTTCGCGTTTGTGACTTCGACCGAGACGCCTTCGTGTGGCGTGCCTGACTTGCGGTCCACGATGTAAACCATGACCTGACCATGACGGTTCGTCTTTTCGATCATCGTGAGGTTAGTCACGATTGCGATCGAATAAGCACGCATGCCGCCGCTGACGCCTTCGATCAGGTAGACGCCAGAATCCATCTTGCCCAGCGGAATCATCCGGCTGTCATATTCATTTTCCAGTGCGGGCAACTTCTCGCGCCAGTCTTTCACCTTCTGATCCGGATTCAGCAACGGCACTCGAGCATAGTCAGCCACGTTCAGAGGGGTCCGTTCGGCAGGTGGCTCTTTGCGAAATTTTTGATTGAAAGTTTCGCGATGCTGTTTCAACAAGTGAGTGCGGACATAATCCTTGACTGCTCCGAAGAGCGAAGTCTTCAAGCGGTGCGTACGCTCAAGCAGAGACGGACGCGCACCGTAACCCTGCGAGATTTCCTCTTTCTCTTTCTCGCCCATCTCGTGGGGATCTTCGAGCTGCTTGAAAAACTTGTTGGGGTCTTTGATGCGATAGAGGCGGAAATCCAGATAATCGATGTTTTGGTAGCTGGCCCACAGCCGCGCCGATTCGTTTGGCGAGTAAGAACGATTCGTTGTCAGCGAAAAGTACGGCTTGGTGAGCGAGACGGTCGGAGCCTCCTCCGTTGCCGGCTGTGTTGCCGGTGGCGTAGTGCGCGCGCGTATGACGTTGAAGCCAAAGACCGAAGCGACGAGCGCAAGATAGATGATACCGGTCGCAAGAAAGCGACGAATTTTAGTGTTAGCCACGTTTAGTAATCCTCCAACAGGAGAAGAAAAATCGTCTCGTCGAACCACTCACTGCAAGATCTTCAAGCGATAGAACCCGAGAAAATTCTTGTTCCGCTCAACTGGCCGCCAGCGCGGATCGGGATGCCGATCGAGCACTGAAAGCTCGACCTTCTTCACTGTTCCTTTGTCTACTGGCGATGAACCGGTGTGATAAACAACCCAATCCTGCGCGCCATTCGTTGCTATATGCGCCTGGCCCAGAAAGATCATCACGTGAAACGGAAACTTCTGGACCCATGGCTGATAATAGAAGAGCAGATCGCCGGGCTGAGCTTCGCGCCGATCACGACTGACGAACACGACGTTGAAAGATTTCAGCGTACGTGCGTCAGCGAATTCTGAAAACCGGCCATTGTGAATATCGTTTTCGACAAATGATCCGAAATCCGTGCGAAAGATCTTTTCGCCGAACGAGTTGTGGTCCAGATCAAAACTCTTGACGTCCGACGCAACAGTTTGGTACGCCGGTCCCATCTTCTGAAACCAGATACGATCGTGATGCCGCAGGGCCTCGCGCATTGCGAATCGCGCTAGTCCGGCACAATCGCGCTGCTCGGCATTCCATTGCCCGCTCAATTGATAGAATTGCGTTTCGGCGATCGCCGTGAACCAACGGCGAAAACTGTCGCGATCCTGAAAGCTGCGCAACTCAATAAAATCCGGTATTCCGTCGTTATCAGAATCGATCAGTTCACTCCCATTACGAGAGGGCGAGTTGGAATCCGGGCTCACGACCCCCGATCCCCACTTTAACGGTACGGAAACCTCTTCAATTTTCCCGGTGGGATGAAGGCGTGAAACACTCCAGGCAAGTGCTGTGGTGGATGCGATAACGACGCCTGCTAATGCTAACCAGCGTTTTAAAGGGGCACGCATTTGGGGGGTCTCCAGCATTGCTGCCTAGACTACGTTTGGCTTGGCCCGAGCGATACGCGGATGCTATCACGCATAGGCTCGGCCAACCACTGTTTCGTACTCGAAGGTACTGCGGCGAGAATGTGGATTCCCTGGGTCGTGAATCGAGCGTTCACACTTTTTACATTGTTCACAATTCGTGAACACGTGTATAATGTGAACGCGCAAATTAGCGTTTTAGTTATTACCCAGAGAGGCTTACCAGATGACTCAAATATCAACTTCTGGTCATAGCTACAAAGACATACTCGTTCAGGCAGTTCACAGTTTGGAGGATTCTACCGGACTGCAAGCTGCGATAGAAACAATTGAGCCAACTCCACGCATAGGAGCCGACGCGATCATAATTCTCAGAGACGAAAACAGACGCTGGCGGTTTTATGTCGAAGTTAAAACTCAACTCACCACTCACACGTTAGGACCGGCTATAGCAACGGTATCTCAGATCAAGAAGGAGCATAACTCTGCGGCACTTGTTGCTGGCCATGTAAATCCATCTCAGGCAGATAAGCTGCGTCAGCTTGGAATTGAATTTTTCGATACAGCCGGCAACGCGTCTTTCCAGCAGAAAGGTCTCAACGTTTTTATCACGGGTCGAAAGCCTCGAGTATCAAAATCTCTGGGCCGTCCCGCTCGGGCTTTTAATCCGACAGGTTCGCGACTTGTCTTCGCATTGTTGTGTCAACCTGGATTGGAAAACAAATCCTATCGTGAGATGACTAACGAAGCCGGTATTTCTCTTGGCGCAGTCAATTGGATCATGAATGATCTCAAATCGCTAGGCCACCTTTCCGAATCTGGGGCCCGCGGCAGACGCTTATTAAACCGAAAAGAACTCCTGAAACGGTGGGTATCCGCCTATCCAGAACAACTCCGCCCCAAGCTGGTTCTAGGTCGTTATCGAACTGAGCATGTACGCGACTGGTGGCAAAAAGCACAGCTACCTTCAGGCGCATTCTGGGGCGGTGAAGTCGCGGCGCAGTTGCTAACCAAGTACCTAAACCCTCAAACAGTTACAATCTACTCTGAGTCAAACCTTCCTAAGTTACAGGCGCAACACGGATTGCGCCGCGACCCCAACGGTGACATCGAGTTACTACATAGGTTTTGGAAGTTCGATCAGTGGCAAAAGAAGAATCTACAAACAGTACCGCCATTACTGGTCTACGCTGATCTTTTGAGTACCGGAGTTGACCGGAATTTGGAAACGGCCGAGATGATCTATGAGCAATATATCGCTCGACTTGTCGAATAGCTACCGGTTGAACAAGTGGACATCGTTCGCCAAGTTCAATGAAGACTTTGACTATGAAAAAGCCAGCGCGCGTGTTCTTGGCCGCGATGTCGGTCGGACAAAGCGGATCATGTCGGCGCGGACGCTCTTGCGATGGCAATCATGTGCTACCGCATGCCTTTCAGCGTTTTTGAGATTTGTACATCGGCATATCATGCAGCGGATGCGATTCTTTTACTGTTCCCCACTTGAAGTCATCATGGAAATAGCTAAGGTCAAACTCTTCGTGCTAGTGCTGGCTCTGTCAGCAGTAACGGCAACGGCGCAGCAGCGCTCTTCATCCACAACCTGGGCCAGCTATGTGCGCGAACTTTGATAACTACGTGAGCAAGAACGACATCGTCGGAGCTGCCACGTTGCTGGTCCGCGACGGCCGCATCGTCTCGCATCATGAAGCGGGCATGGCAGACCTGGCGCTGAAACAGCCCGTCGACGAAAACACGATCTTCCATTACGGATCGATCACCAAGACACTTACGGCAATTACGATCCTGCAGTTACGCGACCGTGGCAAGCTGTCACTTGACGATCCGGTTACTCGTTACATTCCTGAGCTGCGACGGGTGAATAATCCATATGGTTCGTCCGAAAGTCTGACGATTCGCATGCTGCTCAATCACTCATCGGGCCTCCAAAACAGGACGTGGCCATGGAGAAAGGATCTGCCATGGGAACCATTTGAGCCGACGTCGTGGGAACAGTTGGTTGCGATGCTGCCTTATCAGCAGCTCGCTTTCAAGCCAGGCTCAAAATTCAGTTATTCGAATCCGGCTTTCATCTATGTAGCGCGTATTGTTGAGACTGTGACGGGCGAACCGTGGCTGACTTACGTGCAGAAGAACGTCTTCGCTCCATTGGATATGACGCGAAGCTATTTCAGTGCCACGCCATACCATCTGGCGCAATACCGCTCGAACAATTACACCATCCATCACGACGAGGCTGGAAAAATCGAGAGGCTCAGCAACGGGCGAGACTTTGATCCCGGTATCACGAATCCTAACGGTGGCTGGAATGCGCCACTCACTGACGTGGCTAAGTACCTCGCGTTTTTAACCCATGCCGGCAGTGGTAATGCTGAGAAGGAACGTCTCTACGAAGCAGTGCTCAAGGACTCAAGTGTAGAGGAGATGCTGAAGCCTACGATCGTCACCGCGGAATCGACTTCGGAAAAATCGGAGCAGGTTGGTATCGCGTTTTTTCTCCTGACTCGAAAGGGTGTCACGTTCGTCGGCCACACCGGCAGTCAGAACGGATTCACCGCCTTCATGTACTTCAATCCAGCAAAGCGTACCGGAATGGTTGCTGCCTTCAACACCTTCAACGAAGTCAGGCCAGAAAGAAGCGCTGAGTTCAGGGAGCTGTATGAAACCGCACTTGAGCTCCTGAGATGAGACAACGACGTAGTGGTTGTGACGCCAACAACGTCAAAAGGAAAAAATGGCAGGGTGCGCGCCCTGCCGTCCGACAACACCTTAATGGTCCATTTCTGTTCTAAAAATAATCCTGTTCTAAAAATAATCTTGACAGTTGAGCCACGCGAAACTATGATGCGCCGCGGTGAATCAGTGACCATAAGCTCTTTCGGTTGACCTCAATCTCGCTGTGCCTGGTTTCTCTTCCCAAAACTTAGGCAGGGTCCCAAAAGGAACCCGGTCAAACGATAGGATTTAAACCCCGAGCCTACAACTTAATGAAGAGCCGATGACTCTATTCTGTCCACGGTTCACGTGTTTTCACTCGTTGAAAACAATGAGTAGATAGTCGAATACTACAATCGAACCCGTTCGATGTCGCACATCGTGTGGCGTAAACGAAGGTCTCTACCCATTAGGAGGACATCCGTGCGTCCAAAGATCCAGTTCTTGGTAGCCACCTCTGATCATGCTTTGTGCACTCGCCTATTTTGCTGAAGTGTCGCGAGCAAAACCAGAATCCAGAATCTCTTATGACTGTGAAGGTGATGCCTGCTCGGTAGTTACACTGACAGACACATCATTATTCCGCCGCAAAAATGGGAACCTTGAAGTAAAAACCTTCAATGGTCCATATCACCCAAACTATGAAGAAGGTTGCTTCGCTTTTGCACTCGAAACGCAGGATTGGACGGGTATGCGAAATGGCTCCGTCAAGTGAAATTGGTTGAGTTTCTTTTTGAACCTGGAAAGGACGAATGTGTGATGTTCAAAACTTCAGATCGCGAAACTGGGCGTAAGACAATCAGCGAGCGCCGATGCCTACGTACAAGACAAAGAATTTTCTGGTCGATGCTTTTCGTAATTCTTGGGTGCACACTCGGGACTCCAAAGACCGTCTGCGCCCAGTGGAGCACCAGCGGCAACGATATCAGCAACACCAACACTGGCAATGTTGGAGTCGGAACCAGCACTCCGTCAGCGAAACTGGATCTGATCAGCACATCTGCCGGTACTGCAACATTCAAAATCAAGGGAGCAGCATCGCAGACCGGGAACTTACTCGAGTTTCGAACATCGGACAACACCGTGCGGTCCTACGTTAATCCGGCTGGAGCGCTGTTTTTCAGTCCGGCCATGGACCAAGTCGCCGCCGCGATCACCATCGCCCCTAACTTCAACAATGCCTATTACGCAAGCGCCGAGCACAACACTTTCACAATCGACGGCGCCAACATGGCCAACTACGGTCTTTACGCTAATCCAACCGTTCGCATGTTTCAGATTAAAGACGTGAACGGCTTTAGGGCTGTCGAAGTCAACAAGATTGGCATGATGACCTTGCGTGGCGACATGCTAAACAGGCCATGGGTGACCAATATTTCCGTCGACTCTTCGAATGCGTTTTACAACGGCGACGCGGATGGTTTGCTTATTAACGGCACTGGTCTGACAAATCATGGTCTCTACTCTGGAGGCAATGTTCGTATGTTACGGGTTGTGGGTACTGGAGAGGCGCTCGCCGTCACCAGATACAACCTGACCGGATTTGGAACCCTAACCCCGGGCGCCCGCGTTGATATCCGCGGCACTGGGAACACATCGGCCACTGCGTCCCTAATCGTAAAAAATAGCGCCTCAACCTCACTCATGTTCGTCAGGGATGATGGCAACGTAGGCGTTGGTACGGACACTCCCGGTTATAAATTCGACGTGCTTGGCGGCAGGATCAATTCATCGGATGGTCTGTGCATCGCAGGCGACTGTAAGACATCGTGGTCACAGGTTGGCGGCAGCTCTCAATGGACCACCGCCGGAACTGTCATCCACTATACCGCCGGCAATGTTGGTATCGGCACGTCCACACCTGGAAAAAAACTTGACGTCTCAGGCGATATCAATGCCACCGGGACAATAACCGGGGGAAACATCGTTGCTAAGTATCAGGATTTGGCAGAGTGGGTTCCGGCTGCCCGTATGGTTCCTGCGGGCACGGTTGTCACTCTCGATCTTGCAAAAGCAAATCAGGTCGTAGCGTCTTCAAAAGCATACGATACACGGGTTGCCGGAGTGGTTTCATCACAACCGGGTATTGTGTTGGGTGAAAGTGGTGAAAACAAAGTTCTCGTTGCCACGACTGGCAGGGTCCGCGTCAAAGTCGACGCGAGCGATGGACCGATTCAAATTGGCGACCTACTGGTCACGAGCGACAAGGAAGGTTTTGCGATGCGATCGCTCGCGTTAGATGTCGGCGGAGTAAAGATTCATCGGCCGGGCACCATAATCGGCAAAGCACTCGAGCCCTTGGAGAAAGGCACGGGCGAGATTCTAGTGTTGCTGAGCTTGCAATAACAATTCCTCTGGTTTACAAGTCGCGTCTGTGGAGCAAATCCAACAACGCGAATAACAGCACGCGACGTATACGCGATGCTAAGGAATGGGAAAGAACCGGAAAACCCCGATTGTTCTTCGGTGGCTGCAACTTTCGAAAAGGCAAACACTTCCGTCTGGACCGGGCCCATGGACCAGAACTGGTGTCTGTGACGTTGGCGGAGTGGGCTGAGCCAGCATGACGTGCTGCTCGAGTTCATCAAGCCGGGACGACCAATGCAGAACGGTTTCGTCGAAAGATTCAATCGCAGCTACCGTGAAACAGTGCTCGACATGTTTATGTTTCAAAGCTTATCGGAAGTCCGCGAGTAGACAGAACAAAGGCTGAATGAGTACAACGAAGAACGACCTCATGACTCTCTGCGTGACATGACACCGAGAGAATATCTGTTAACCCCAAAACCGGAAATCTCTAGTTATTCGTGGCCCTAACGGCGGGAGACTTACAACCGGAGAGCCTTAAAGAGAAATTGCTGCAACGATCGCCGGTTTATGCATTGGCATCGATCGTGGCAATATAAGCTTCGCCCTTATCGAGTCGTGATGGCCAAACTCTTCTTCAAGACCTCCACAATAGCATTCGCATAAAGGATCGCACCTCTTCTGTTTGGATGGCCCAATGCTGCATAACGACATAACAAACGTCGACTCTGCCGGACGCGTTTTTGCTCGGTTGTTTCATCCGGAGGAGCCTTGTAAAAGACGTCGCAGCTCGTCTGCCTTTGTCTGCGCATTTCATCGTTTGTTGGTAGCTGAATCTTTCCCAATGATAAAAAGACTAACAACAATCTGAAAGGCGACCGTTTGAATCCCCACAAGCGCGTTTCTTTCGCCGCGAAGGAGTATTCGGGTAGGAAGTCGAGCTTGGCAAAAGCCACACGCTCAGTACCGAGTTCCGCGTTGATTTTCCGAACCGCTTCGGCGAGTGATTTATCAGAGGCTCTATACCATTCTCGGGAATTTACTGCGAGCCTTTCGAAAATTTGTTTTGAATGCATTTTCGGAGCACCTGGATTCGCCGTCTTAAAAAGTTTTCGGGCCAGGGTTCGAGTGACGAGATCATTAGGAGTGTTTTCGGAGAAAAATGGGTAGTACCCGACTACAATCACTTGAGAAGCTGGAAAAGAAGTAGTGACTTTGCGAAGTAGAGTTTCCATTAATGGTCTACATTTCTGCTCAGTCATGCGATTCAGTTCATCACTATTCTCCGCATTCAAGAAATTTTCCGTTCCGACATCATTGCCACAACCGCTAATCAGCACGAGATCAACGCGTGAGCCATCGGAGTAAAACCGGAGCGCGTTATCCACTTCTTGATTGATATCTGGAAAGCCAAGGTTTACCTCTGCGTCATTTGGAGTTTTTATATCTCTGCTTGGACCACCGTCGATCACTGCGCCGGAATGGGCCTCAACTCTTTCGACAACTGGCCTCCCCGTCTGTCTCTCAAGCCACACCTTTACCTGATACCAAGCCTTGTGCTCCTTCCTTAGTCCCTGGCCCCAGGTAATCGAGTCACCCAATACAAGCATGTCATAAGGCTCAGCATCCGAAGGATTTGAAACAGGCGCTGCTTGTTGACCTCGAATTGGGATTGCTACCAGGAGAACTAGCAGCGCTGCGTTCATCTTCACAGTCTTCATCGATATCATGCGATTGTCTGCTCTCGTGTTTTTAACCCTATCCATCTGATTTTGGGATGATCTCAATCGTCATCCAGTCTATGACTTCTATGGGGACCGTACCAGTCAATGACCAGATTTCGTGGTGGTCAGCGCCCTTGCCAAATGGAAAACTGGTGTTAATCCCCAAGGCCGGCCACGTTTTCTTCATGGAGAAGCCGCAAGCATTTTTCCCAGCTGCAGATCAGTTTCTGCGAGGGCGGGTAGCGGTCACAAAAAGGCCCAGACATTGATGCAGAATTGGGGGGCAAACAGTAACTGTTTGCCCCCCTGGTTGACGATCGCGTTTGCGATCCATGTTGCAACTTCGGTTTAGAACGCAACCACGACAGTTGGATTGAAGTCACAGGTCGTCACATCAAAAGTAACTGTCAAACTCTTACGTTTGCCGTTGACTACTGCCGTTGCCGTAACAGTGTATGATCCTGGTACCAATTGGATCGGATTGGAAACTGTTCCATATTCCTTATGGTACTTGAATGGACCGCAAGCACCGCCTGGCGTCACCGTCTGCAAAGGTAGATTCATTGATGAATCCACCGTGTCGATAATCGGTTTGTTTCTATTTCCCACCACTCGTTGCAGGCGGATCTTTTCAACGAATGGCACCGGTACACCTCCTGCCGTCACCAGTACACGAGCGCCGGTTCTCACTCCTTCACCACACAGGTTGCGAGTAATCGTAGTCGTCGCACCTGTGATTGGATCAGACACGTAAGTAACCGACACTGTGCCGAGCCGATCCCGGTCGAGCGCTGTCGGCGCGAAAAGCGTCCTAAGATCGCCATCTCCGACGGTGTGTCCCGGTTGAAGAATAATCGGGAACGACGGCAGACCTACTAATCCGAAATCACCGCCATTGACTCCGCCAATACTGATGTCGGTTATCGTCAGGTTACAGGAACCCTTGTTTGAGATTGGAAACGCCTGCAAGGTAGAACACGATCCCGCCGTTTGAATTACCTCTGGCGGGAAACCTTGATCCGGCGATACGTCAATGGATGGTATTGGGGTATTCGCTGTCAGCGTCTTCATTATCACCGGCTGATCCGGATCGTCACTATTGATGGTCAACGTGCACGACTTCGGTCCAGCTGAAGTCGGCGTAAACCGAATTGTCACATCCATACAGGAATCGTGACTGATAGTCGCCGGGAATGGGTTGTTGATTAACTGGAAGTCGGTGCAACTACCCAGTGAAACACTGGTCACGTGCAGATCACATGTTCCGACGTTGCAAACCGAAACAGTCTTTTCTGCTAATGCGCCCGGACAAACATCACCGAAGTCAGTTGAGCCAGTTACGCGTATATCACCAGGTTCAGCATGCCCGGCCACCATCACGACCTTGGTCCCATCGGGTCCCGGTGCATTGCTGGAGATTGTAATGTTGGCGTTCTTGTTTCCTAGCGACGTCGGCTGGAATCTGATCGGAACATGAAGGGACGTTCCTCCCTGCACCACCAGCGGATAAGTAAGTGTTTGAGCTGTCTTAAACTCAGCTGAGCTCGAAACAATATTCGTGATCACGAGATCGCAGCTGCCGGGATTGTTGATAGTGAGATCCAGGTCCTTGAAACTACCAACGCATACGTTCCCGAAATCGCCACTGTCGGCGATTACTGTTGAGATTGCCGGCGTTGTGCCAGTGCCACTCGCTGATATTTGCTTCGCGGGCTGGAACGGGTCATCGCTATTTATCTGGAAAGTTGCAACCTGAGGACCCGCGACGGTTGGTTTGAACCTGACCGTGTAATCGATCTCTTCGCCGGGAAGTATCGTCACCGGAGTTGCAGGTCCTGAAATGATTTGGAAGTCGGCACTACCTGAGACTCGAATAATGCTTGAGATGTGTAGTGGCTCGGAGCCAACGTTAAAGAGTTGCATGATACGTGTTGCGTTTTGTCCCACGCAGACATTGTCAAAGGCCAGGTTCGCGTTAACCGCGAGTAGGGGACCGGTCGCGGCGGTCAACTCGAAAACGCTTCGACCGTAAGTACCAACTCGCAGCAGCGAAGGTGTGGCTGTAGTGTCAATCTGCAATGAGCGACTGTAGACGGTAGGCATGCCCACGCCGAGTATTTGCCACGACGCACCAAGATCAGCTGAACGCATTACACCCGCATCACTCGAAACGATAATGGTGTGGGGTGACGTATCAGGGTCGATTACGACCGAGTGAAGTGGCAAATCGGGAAGGTTTGATAAGGGATCTCCGCCGTCCGTACCACTGATGTCCGTCCAGTTCGTGCCATTGTTCACAGTGCGGAACACATGCTTGGTACGATTCACAGGATTGATACCACTAAATCCGGGGTAAACGATGACCACCTGATCCGTGTTGGTCGGATCGATTGCGATACCCCTGACTTGTTGGCCTGGTGATCCGGTCACCACGTTACTGGTCCAGGTTGCGGTGACTCCGTTTTGGATGTTGGCCGAATGTTGGACCGTGCCATTGGTTAATCCAACCCAGAAGGTGTTTGAGTCGATGTCAACCATTGCCACAGAGGAGATAGTGGCCGGAAATGTCTTGATCGAAGTGAAGTTGGCGCCAACGTCTGTACTGCGGAATAGCTGAGTTCCAGCAGTCACATAGACGTTGTTAGAGTTGTTTGGATCGATAGCGATGAATCCGACGCCTGCCGGGAGCGTGGAATCACCCGCTGAGAGGTCCCAGTTATCACCGCCGTCGGTGGTGATCATGTAGTCGCCATTATCAGTGCCATAGGCCCTGAGCGGGTTGGCCCGATCGACAGCTATCTGACCACCATCTCCATCGACACCTAAGTGCCAGTCGTTGCCGGAGAATTCAGGGCGACGTTCGACAGTTCCGGTATCCTGACACCCACCGTAGGTGTATTCATTATTGGCAGCACTGCCACGCCCGATGTCCATGCTGAAGAAGATGTTGGTGCCGATGCCTTCGTTTATGTTGGCCCAGTTAGCACCACCATTGTCGCTGTAGTGAATTCCGCCATCGGTTCCGGCAAACACGCGGGTGGTTGTGTCGCCCATGGTCCGATGTGACGCCGGGCTAAAAACAAGTGCGTGATGGTCCCAGTGTATTCTGTCGCGCGAGACTGCAGGCGTACCAAAGTTTGCGCCGCCATCAGTCGACAGATACAGTTCTTGAAAGCCAATGTAGACACGATTTGCATCTACGGGATCCACACCAACGGTTTGATCGTAGCCGCACTGACAACCGCCGTTTTCCGCTGCACGCGCCGCTGCGCTCGGTTGAGGCGTCCAGGTTGCGCCACCATCTGTCGATTTGAACAGACCGGCGTAATCGGGGGTACCCGTGGTCGATTGAACGCTTGCGTAAAACGTTTGATTGTCAGGAGCAGTTGATTGTGAGAAGGAGATAAAGACTATTCCGGTGTTTGGGGCGCCGTTAGTGCCGGTGAAAAGGTTTGAACCGGCTGGGAAAGTTACGCCACTGTCGGTGGAAACAAAAATTCCGGAGCCATTGACCGCGGCGTAGATGCGTGTCGCATCCGCAGTGTCCAGCGCGAGATCGGTGATGAAACCACCACGAATCGGGAGATTATTATTGAAACCTGGTGCGTTGTTACCGAAGTTTGCACCGCCATCAATTGATCGAAATAGTCCCCCACTGGTAGCGACCAATAGCACTCCGGGCGCCGGCAAGACAATGCGATTAACCCCGAGACCGTTCAGGGCATTGCCACCAATGATGGACCAGGTTTCGCCACCATCAAGTGACTTATAGATTCCTACGCCTTTGAAGAATACTCCGCCACCATCGAAAAGATTCCCCGTACCGGCGTAGACAATTGATGGATTACCCGGATCAAGTTCGACCGCGCCCATCGACAGCGATGGCATGAAATCTGTCTTCGGTTTCCAGGTCGTTCCACCGTCCGTTGTTTTCCAGACACCACCGTCATTAGTGGCAATGTAGATGATGTTGTCTGTTGCGTTTCGCGGATCGATAGCAATATCCAAAACCTCGCCCGAGTCAGGTCCTTCTCCCTGGAAGTTTTGCTCCTGATCTATACGAAGAGGCGCTGGTCCAATTTGCGTCCATTGTACCCCTACAACACCACCTGCACTTAGCGGACTAAGCTGGCCATTTGCCAACTTCTTTCTTCCTTTCGCCAGGCGTTTTCCGGCGGCGATCTTCATGCGCTGAGCATGTTCGATGCCTTTACGCCACAAATCAGGACGCGCTCGACCGTTTGCATCTGAACGTTCCTCCTTAAATTCTTTTATGCGTTTTTCGCGCTCTTCTTTCTCTCCGATAAGCCCGCGATCCTTCTTCTTTCGTTCCTGGGGTTCCTGTTCGAGAAGTGTTAAGAGATTGTTTGGCGCTGATCGATTTGTGATCCTTTTCTTAGGATCGGAGGTCTTTGCAGCTTTCCTGGCACTTGAGCTTGGTAGAAGCGGGGATCCCGCAAGGGAGATTCCAACGAGAACAACACTTAGTGTCAGAATCACAGTGAAGGTTCGGGAGCGTCGCATAATTTGTCTCTCCTATGTGAAGTGGTTAGAGACGCGAGAGGTAGAGCTTGAGCCTACTACCGGGCGTCGTAATTAGGGTTTTGTGTCGCTACCGTAGTCAGCTAGATACCTGTCTTCTCTATCGAGACGAAGCTTGCATTTCAGGAAAGTCGGGAATTACCAGCGCGAGTTACCGTCTTTTCCTGCGGGTAGACGGGACAGAAGGGTCTCAATTGTTCTCAGAGATATTCGCTCACGGTCCTAAAACGGATACCGCTGGAATGTCTGAACCTACGCTTCTATATATCAATGTGTTTTTCGGAAGGATTTGTTTCTAGCCTGGTGAAGTATTTTGGGATCCCTGGAAGAGGACCAGACATGTGGCAAAGATTCTCCAGGGGTCAGTCGCAACTCTAATCTGGTCAGAGATTCGTAGTAGTGGTTGTGCCTTGTTTCGAGGTAGTTGACCACTTGTGTTTCAAGTAGACGCACGGAACATTATCAGTTGTCAGATAGCTAGTTCTGCCTGTCGTTTGTGCGCGTCTTTGTACTTCGCGACCAACAGACCGCTGAAGTAGACAAATACCGTCAGGTTGGATATGGTTTTAATGCCGCTGTGGGGCGAGTCAGCCAGAAGCTCGGTGCAGGAAACAGGAAGTCCGATTCACAGAAAGCTACGGCCGCCTGGTCCGGCTGGGCACTTTTGTTGCTCACCGACAAATTCGAACTCGGTAAACTCAGTCTCCCACTTAGCCAGCCGTCAGTGACCGAACAAAATTCAGAGCCATTCCCCGATTAATTCAGCCAGTAGAAATCCAGAGGTTCTCGATTGAAAACGAAGTCTGCCATCAGTACCACAAAGCTTTTCACCGTCTTGCTCGTCACGGGTTTGATAGGGCTTATCGAAGGAGCCCCCGTGTTTGCGCAATCGTTTGCTTCTCCGATGAGCTACGCCGTAGGTAGTAACCCCGATGACGGCGCTCTCGGAGATTTCAATGGTGATGGGAAACCAGATCTCGCGGTAGCAAATAACAGCACTAGTAATATCAGCGTCCTGCTGGGTAACGGAGATGGAACCTTTGGGGTCAAGACGGATTACGACGTTGGACAAGCCGCTTATGGAGTGGTCATCACCGATCTGAACAGCGATGGAAAACTCGACATCGTCGCCGAAACCTCCTTCAGCCTTACGGAGGGCGTTAGCGTTCTCCTTGGAAATGGCAACGGCACTTTTCAGACCCGTGTCGATTATTTGTTTTCGGGTTTAGCACAACCTAAATCAATTCTCGCAAGCGACTTCAATAACGATACTAAGCCCGACATCGTGGTTATCAACGGAAGCGGCGCCTCAGTCCTTCTAGGAAATGGCGACGGTAGCCTGAAACCGCCCGTAAATTATGGCTCGAGTAATTTCGCCACGTCAGTTGCAGTTGGCGACTTCGATGGAGATGGCAAAGTCGATTTGGCCGTCAGTAGCTATGGATTTGGTAGTAACGGAGTCGTTAGTATCATGTTGGGGAACGGCGACGGGACGTTCCTTCCCTCCGTTAATTACTCGAGTGCGCCCAGCCCTTTCTCTATAGTCAAAGGCGATTTTAATGGTGACAGCAAGCTCGATCTGGCTACCGCGAATATTCAGGTCGATAGTGTCAGTATCCTACTGGGAAACGGAGACGGCACTTTTGGAGCTCCTGTTAACTACGCCACTGGAGGTTTTCCTTATGAACTGTCGACCGGCGATTTCAATAGCGACGGAAAATCTGATCTGGTGATAGCGGGCAATGCGAGTGGATTGAGTATCCTCAAGGGAAACGGGGATGGGACGTTTCAAAAATCAGTAAACTTTCTAGGTGGCGGTAACTTTGCAACTGTTCTCGATCTCGATGGCGATGCCAAACCAGATATCGTCTCAGCTCAAACTGCGACTTCGGTTGCCGTCTTCATAAATCAAACTGGACCCCACAACATCAGCGGCACCGTCAAAGATAACAACAACGTTCCACTTTCGGATGCGACGGTTGTGCTCACCGGCGGAACGTCAGTCATCATCAAAACGGATGCAACAGGCACCTTTGCCTTTAACGATTTGACAGTCGGCCAAACGTACACAGTAGCACCGACTAAGACAAATTATACTTTCGCACCGCTCAATCAAACCTTCAATAACCTGACATCGAACGTCATCGCTAACTTCATCGGAACACTTAACAATTACTCGATCTCGGGAAGCGTTAAGGACATTTCAGGCGTTGGCATGGTCGGAGTGACCATGACTCTGTCCGGATCGATGAGCGGCACAATAATCACCGGTGCCGACGGCACCTATGCGTTTACGAATTTGCCTGGTGGAGGCAACTATACTGTGACTCCATCACTGGCGAAATTTATGTTCAGTCCACCCTCCTCCACGTCTAACAACCTGTCGGGTAATCGTGTGGTCAATTTCACCGGCAGAGTAGCCACTTATACGATTAGCGGTGGGGTACTCAATGTGGATAATGGTTCCAATATCGACGGTTTTACCATTGAGTTAACCGGAACGAGGACAGGAACTGCCGTAACAACCTCATTTGGTTACAGCTTCTCGGAACTTCCAGTGGACGGCGACTATACCGTCACCGCCTACCTCGCGAACCGCCTGTTCACGAATTTTAAATTGCTCCCCCCCAAAAGCCATAGCTTCACTGCCTTATCGTCAAACGTGATGGCCAACTTTAGTGCCAAGCGTCTGGCCTTCGGTACCGGCAATTCAGATCCCCTCGGCATTGCGTCCGGCGATCTGAATGGAGACGGCAAGCTCGATGTCGCCGTTGCAACTACGACCGGATCTAATATCCAAGTGCTGCTTGGAAACGGGGACGGGACTCTCCAAACACAGGTCGCATATCCGGCAGACTCGAACCCTGCGGATGTTGTCATTGCAGATTTTGATGGTGATGGAAAAGCGGATGTGGCCTCTGCAAATATTTTCGGCTCGAACGTTAGCATCTTCATTGGCAACGGCGATGGCACATTGAAAACTCGAGTGAATTATCCCGTTGGATCTCAGCCTTCAAAATTGAGCGTAAGCGACTTTAACAACGACGGAAAGATTGATCTTGCAGCCCTCGGGAGCCCCAACACGCTGAGCGTCCTGTTAGGAAACGGCAATGGTACCTTTCAGCCTGCGATAAACAGAACAATTGCAACGGCGGTTTTTTCCGTTTTGCCTGGCGACTTCAATGGTGATGGTAAGCTTGATCTGGTATTGCTCGGTTTTCCAGGCAATGTTCTTGTGCTTGTCGGTCGCGGCGACGGTACGTTTGATGATCCGGTGAGTTACCCGGCGGCTAATGAGGTCGTCAAGGCTACGTTGGCCGATTTGAATTCCGACGGTAAGCTCGACGTAGCAGTAGCTTCGCGACTTCCCAACGTGGTAACGATCCTCCTGGGTCGCGGCGACGGCACGTTTCAAACTGGAATCAAGACCTCTATTCCCATGACTCCAGCCGATCTTATCAGCCACGATTTTGACGGCGACGGCAAGCTTGATCTGGTCGTCGGCGGTGACTCCGGCGGTTTCGGTTTCTTGAGTGGAAAGGGCGACGGCACATTCTCGCCCGCTGTCGTCTATCAGGCGGGAGCGTTCTCCAGAAGGCTGGTGGCAGGCGATTTTAATAATGATAGCAAGCTTGATTTTGCCTTAAGTCAGGGCAATGGCGAGGTAAGCATCGTGCTTACCTCCTCACCGACGCCAACAACACCGCCAACAATCTTTATCGAAGAGGGAACGACAAATAAAGCTGCGGCGCTCGACTCTGTCACGCAGTTACGTGGTCCGTTTTCCATTCTTAACACTCACAACTTCAGCGCAGATCAGCACACACGAGTAATGCTATTCACTTCTAATCTGGGACTGAGCCAGCCAGACTCTGCGATACTTTCAGTGCGAGCGAGTGGAATCCTGCTGACGATCGAAAATGTTGGAACAGTGTCAGGAGTGCAAGGCCTGGATGCTTCTTACATCATTGTCAGATTACCTGACGGGTTGCCGCCTGGAAACTTGCCGTTGACTGTGACGCTGCACGGCGTGGTGAGCAGCAACACGCCCACACTCGAAATTTCACCATAGTTGTTGGAATGACGTGAGTTATTGGTGGAGCAGAGGGGGGTCGAACCCCTGACCTCCGCATTGCGAATTAGATGACCGGCAATTCATTAAGTATTTGCCCTTTCGAAAGTTGCAGCCACCGAGGAAAATCAAGGGTTTTGCAGTTCTTTCCCATTCGTTGCCAGCGCCTCACCGTGCTGTGCTGAGAATTCTGTCCACAAATTGGCCACAAGTTTTTGGGGTGAAAGACGTACTCGAGCGCCCTTGACCGCTAAATTATTCTGATTTACAGTTCAGAGCCTCGTACGTAACGATTCAATCCTCAATCTCGGAAGGTTTGTTCTACCGCCGGCCTCGGTTGATGCTTGTTACCTCCACTCGCTTATGGAAGCAGGCCCCCAACTGAGCAATCTCGTTAAATGACCTTCTGACTCTTCCCCCAGGAGGGCGTTATGTTAAAGCTCATTAGTGGAGTGCTGATTAGTGGTGCTCTAATATCCGTAAGTCTTGTAACTCTCAACATCCATTTGCCGGCTGTATCCGGACCGAATCAAAACACCACAACCCCTGCTTCTAAAGAAGAAGTTCGTCGCCTCGAATTGGAGAATCGCAAACGCGAACTTGAGCTGCGAAAGCAGGAACGAATAGAAGAAGAGGCCAGACAGCAACAAGTGCTCGAACAGCAGAAGAGGGTTGAGGAATCTGCGCGTCAGCAGGAGCAATTGCGCCAGGAACAAGAGGACATCAAAAGGCAGGAGCAGTTGCGTGAGCAAGAACGACAAGTAGCCGAAAACGCAAAACGAGAGGAAGTTGAGCGCCAGCGACAAGAGGAATATGCAAAGCAACAGCAGGAACGAGAACAGCAACGGTTGGCAGAACAAGAACGTCGGCAACGCGAATACGAAGAGCGTCAACGTCAAGACGAAATACGGCGCCTACAAATAGAGAAGGCCAAACGTGATGCGCAACGCGAGCGAGAACTATGGAGACTCGGGAACAAGATATTCGATCGAGCGACCCGGCGTCGATCTAACCGATGAACTTCTGTGGCGTGGCCACGCCTGCGCTTGAAGCGGCAAGGAATCATAGGAGTGGTTCTGTCACCACGAAAGCTCACGTTTGGGAGAGTGGTAACCATTGATTTAACACCGGGAAGTGGCGGCAAAGACGTAAGTATTTGCCGTGTCGAGAGTCGAGTTAACTGTCATGTCTTACTAGATCACGTCTCTAATCACGTCTTATTCACATTTTTAAGAAAGAGCTTTAGTTTTGTTACCCAACAGAGCAAAGATCTGCAACGTATCGCTGACCGTGGTCATAATTTGGTCAGGACTTTGCTGGTGTAGTGTTTCTTTCGGTCAGGTACGCAAGTTCGAGAATCTCACGACCCTTGAACTCGGTTTGGAAAGTGAAGACAAGGAAGTTCGCTTGGCATCACTACATGAGATCGAGAAGCTGGGGGCTCAAGCGAGAACCATCATTCCTAGCATAGTCGGCCTATTCCACGATCCTGATGCTGATGTACGTGCGGCGGCAATTCAAGCACTGGGCGCTATGCGCGGAGAGGCAAGAGTCGCTGTAAAAGAGTTAATGGACTTGTTAGCTGATCACGATCCATATGTGAAAAGGGCGGCTGCTGACACTCTTGCAATTATTCGGAATGAGGCCAGAATTGCCACGCCCAATCTGCTGGAATTGTTAAAGAGCAATGATCCCGACGTAAGGCGATCCGGTGCGCGAGCGCTGGGTAGTATTAACTCGTTTGGTGCGGAAGAGTCGCCGGACACCCAAGCGACTGTCAGCGCCTTAATTCAATTATTACGGGATCGAGAACCGTCAGTGCGGTATGACGCTGTTGCAAGCTTAATTGAGATCGGGCCTGCCGCAGGCGCGGCTGCTTCACATTTCGTTGATTTGCTGTTTGACAATGACGAACAAGTACGTATTAACGCTGCTAATGGAATAGCCGCGCTGAATGGTTTCGGAGTACAAGACGAAGCAATTGGGAACGCTGTCCCTCTGCTTAGAAAATTGTTGCAAGATCCATCGCCAGGCATGCGTGCCGCGGTCGCTATGTCGCTTGGGACTCTTAGAAAAGGCGCGATATCCGCAATACCAGAATTTATCGCACTATTGAAGGATGAAGATGTCGCTGTAAGAAGAAATGCCATTCTCGCCTTAGCTTTGATTGGATACGATGCTAGAGAAGCTGTTCCCGAACTAATTAAGATCCTACGAGACGGGGATACCCTCACCCGCCTGGCCGCTACCCAAGCATTAGGATCAATGGGAAGAGGTGCCAAGACAGCAATCCCAGATTTGATTTTTCAGGCACGAGGATCAGACAAGATTTTGCGCAGGAGTGCGGCGGGAGCCTTGGCTGGTATCGCTGCGGACTTAGGTGGCGCGGGAGAAACTGAGTACGTCGAACAGCTAAAGAGGGCCTATGTAGCTTTGCGGGTCTCCGATGATGAAGAAATACAAAAAAGCGCCGCTGCCGTGAAGCAAAGCATTGACAGGCTTCAGTCGTCCAGATGGAACAAAGCGTATAAATGGATTGAATCGCACCCTAAGACGAGCTATGCATTATTGGCAGTTCCGCTGTTACTGATTGTCTGGTTACTTCTGCTTTGGCTTCGACCGCTCTGGCTGTTAATGATTAACGAATGGATATCTCAGCACGCAGACAAGCTACCCACAAAGCTAATCCCCATTGAAGCGCCCGTGCGCTACGTATTGCTAGTCGGTTTTTTTCATTATCACCCTCGAGTATTAAATGCGTGGGTTAACGCTCACCTCAAACTGGCATCGCAAAGGTTTTCGCAGAAGCCTACAGTTCAGGAGCGAAGCGTTCATATCCAGCAGCCCATGAGGTTCAACAATCGCACGCTAACAGAGCTAGCGCCTGGCGATTTAGTAGCAACGTTCGGAAAGACCCAATCATACTTGCTGATCTGGGGTCCGGGGGGCAGCGGTAAAAGCAGCTTGGCATGTTTGATTGCGACGTGGTTGTCCGGCAGCGATAGTAGAAACAACTTCACCCATCCGATGATCCCTATTCTGCTGGAACAGGAGCTGGAACAGCAAATAAGCAATGATAAAGAAGGCCTTTTAAAGGTCATTGGACAGCAGTTAAGAGTATTGATCGATAAAGAGGAAGTACTTCCCGCGGGATTATTGAAAACACTACTAAAGCGGCGACGAGTATTGATCATACTAGATAGTTTCTCTGAAATGAGTGAGTCAGCACGCATAAACATTGTGGTCGGTATAACTGAGTTGCCAGTCAATGCTTGCATAGTAACTTCTCGAATAGAAGAATCAATGTCGGGTTTACAAAAAGACAAGATTGAGGTCTTGCAAATAAGTGGAAACAAGTTGGCATCCTTTATGGAAGCATATTTGGTTCATCGAGAAAAACGCGACTTATTCGATGATGAGGAGTTTTTTGAAGGCTGCAGGCGACTTTCGGAGATCGTAGGCGACAGTCAGGTCACGGCTCTCATAGCTAAGTATTATGCGGAGCAGATGATTGTTTTTAAAGAAGGGGTCGTGGGTAGTGAATTACCTCGCAACGTTCCTGATCTGATGTTGATGTACCTCCACGCACTAAATCGGAATGCACCCAAAGATGCTCCGGATATTCTTGTACTTCAGCGGGCGGCTCAATGCGTAGCTTGGGAGTGTCTCAAACAGAGCTTCCGACCATCGTCTGCGAGTCGAACGGAGGTGCTAAGTGCCCTCGGCGGGGAAGTCCAAGGTGTGTCGATTCTAACTTACTTGGATCGAGGGATTAACTTAGTCAAACAAAGTGAATTCGGTAGTAGTGTTCGTTATTCAATAGATCCCTTAGCCGAATACCTCGCAGGATTTCATTTAGTCAACACGTTTGGCTCCAGCGAGAAAAAGTGGCGTAAATTCTTGTCTATGGCAGACGAAAAGGAAGGCGCACCGGAATCCATCAAGGGGTTCTTACTTGCCGTCCGAGATTGTTGTCTCACCATAGGAGCAGAGCCTCCTCACAACGTTCCTGAATTTGTTGGTGATGAGTTGGGCAACAGAGCTCATCTCAATGCTGAGAGTCAACGTTTAATGAAGACTGAACGTCGTGTGAAGCGACATATTCAAAAACTCCAGTTTGTTGACGCCGATGACCGCATCGAAGCGGCACAGAGCCTTGAACATATGGGCGAGGACGCCAAGCGGGCTGTGAGCCACTTGATAAGGGCCTTAACGGATCCATCGATTGAAGTCCGCATTGCTGCCGCACGGGCTCTCGGAGCAATTGGATCTGATTTAGCTTTACCAGCACTCAACGACGCATACAGCGATTCTAATGAAGGGGTGCGAATCAATGCGTTTTACGCGATCAGGCGGATTCAGGGAGAAGGGAACTAAAGCTGAACCATTTTGAGAACGCACTTGCAGCGCTGCTTTTGCATTCTGCGTTGGTCTCACAGCGACAAGTCCGATTTTTACTTCTTGGGAAGGAACGCGACGGTTCCGAGGGTGATGAATTGGACCATCGGTAAAGAGAGCTTTCAACTTTTCTCGTTTTTAGGCGGTTTTTGGCAGATGGCGACGGAGCTAAGCTTGGTTAATTTCGTAAATTGAAAGAGTTTTGTTCACAAATTGGCCACACGACGTTGGGGTGAACCCCTCCATTGGAACAGTTTTAATTATCACTGCCAAATGATCAGTTGCGCTATCCGTGCATTGATACTCGCCGGCGCTTTGAGATTGAACATCGCACTCTTGGCCTGAGAGGTTTACCCAAGTTCTTGAGTTAGATTGAGACCGAGGCTACTACTAATAGTGTTGACTAAACGAAGCGCCGACGTATATGCTGCACCTGAACTTGGCAACAGGCAACCTCGAAAAAATGAAGGCGTTTCCCTTGCAGGAACACACTCACCCCGCAACGACGCTAGACTCGAAATCGACTCTGCGACTCATACAATCGACTTCAAATTTATTCGACGCTTCTAACGGGAATTCTGAACAAGTTCTTACGACGGCTGTCAAGCCTCCCTTAAAATGGGCAGGCGGAAAACGCTGGCAAGTTCCTTACATTTTCCCTTACTGGGAACCCAAGAAATATCGGAGACTGGTCGAACCCTTCTGCGGCGGACTAGCAGTCACACTCGGCTTGCTACCCGAGCAGGCCTGGCTTAACGATATCAATCCTCATCTGATCAATTTCTACAATCAACTGAAGATTGGTTTAGTATCTAAGATCAAACCGCAAAACAATGAGCGGTACTACTACGAGGCCAGAAGCGAATTCAATGAGCTTTTAAGCGCCGGTAAGAGTCAAACCGCAAAAGCCGCGTCACTCTTCTACTATTTGAACCGAACCGGTTATAACGGACTTTGCCGATTCAACAACAGCGGTCTGTTCAACGTGCCTTTCGGTCGCTATAAGCGGATCAACTATAGGGATAACTTCCTGGAGTATGTCGGCGTTTTTCAAAGGTGGCGATTTACGAATCTTAGCTTTCGCGATTTGGCACTTCATGAGCATGATTTTGTCTATGCCGACCCTCCGTACGACGTGGAATTCCACCACTACTCGAAAGGTGGTTTTTACTGGCAGGATCAGATAGCAACCGCAGAATGGCTCAGCAAACACCCTGGACCGGTAATTCTCGTAAACCAAGCCACCCCCCGCATTAAAGAGTTGTATCAGGATTTTGGTTTTCGACTTAGGGAATTGGACGCACCTCGCCGAATTAGCTGCAATGGAGACCGCAGCCCCGCGCCTGAAGTCTTAGCCGTTCGTAACCTTCCGTAGTACACTGTGTAGCGTTCTCCCACAAGTTCCATCCAATCCCATGCCTCGCGGCCCGAAGGAAACTGGCCTTTATGGGTAACTTACTTAGTCAGCGGCGTGCATTCAATTTTCTCCGAGAGCACCTCCTCTCAGGTGAGCCCTTTCTGCTTAAAGATTTTGTTGAGTCGGCCGGATGGACGAAGCCAGGAACCTATAAAACCTACTTCCAAAAACAGTTTCGGGGATTAATTCAACCGGTAGATGGCAGCCCCTTTCGCGTGGACCTGAACCTTAAATGCAGAGTAACAGAAGCGTTTCGGAAGTACTTGGACTGGCGCAAGTTTCGCTCGCTGGTCACACAGGTTCGCAACCAGGCTTCTTCATATGAGGTGATCACCTCCGAGGTCCTCATCTATGAGTTTTTGATGCCACTCACACACGAGTCGTCCCTCAGAATGATGCTTGACTCTCTCTTCCACAAGGACACTCTAATATCTAAATTGAAGCTAATTGATCGCCGAGAGGTTGAAAACTATTTCGACAGTGTAAAAGGTAAGAATGGCGAAGAGTATCTGGAAGAGATTCTCCGATTTATCGAAAAGAACTTCGTGGGCTACTCTATCTATCACGTTGATGGACGCTTTCGCGCGACCAGCATAATGGGCTTTGATGAAATCGCGGGCCAGTCAAAACGGGGAGGCAAGTATCTCATTGATGAAACCACGGCTGTCACGCGATTTATCTTTCCATGGAAAAACGAACCGCAGTTGAAAGCAATACGATTTTTATTTGATCAACTGTTTGTAAAAGGAATGATCGAACTGGTTGAAGGCGAGCAGGAGATCTGGATGATCGAGAACGCTCCGAAACCGATTGTTAGAATTTGGCGCGCCGAAGACCCAGGCGCTTCAGAGGACGACGACGATGACGACGAATTGTAGGAACTGGCTCCGCGCCAACAATTATGATGATGTTGTCGATCTCATAGACAAAGCGATGAATCAGATGGCGGTGCGGGGCAGCAAGCAACGTAGGAATTGGTGGGGCACACTTGCCGGTGGGGCAAACGGCAGGCCCAGCGTAGTAGAGGGAATCGAGTTTCCAGTTTTACGCTGCGCACAACGGCACGAAAGAAAACCTATCACGCCGAACGCTATTTGCCGTAATCCTGACGAGAAGCCGCCAGAGCCACGCTTTACAAATCGTTGGCCAAATCGAAAAAAGAAACGACGGTTGCGTTCAAACCAACAAACCAGCCGGAATGGCAATGTTCAGCAACAATGACAGCGAAAGATTCATAATTGGCGTTTGTATCCCGTCGCAGTGTGTTCGTTTCTCAAATGACTCCTTCGATGCTGAAAATTCCCAAATAACAACCTAGACCAGATCCTAGATTCCAAGAATTGGCAGGACATTCTTGCTCTTGAACTACTCTTTCGAGGATCTAGTTTATCCACAAGCTTAGCCGACGCTTTGCAAGCTATTACGGAGATCCCTTCCGTAAACCCACCATCTGGAACGATGGATATTCGTAGGGACATTTCTATCGGGGGTTTACATCCCTGGCTCTGAACCTTGCTTTTTGGGTTCACAGTGATAGAATCCGCCAGCTTTCCTCAACCTACCATAGTGGAGCTCAACATGAATAACCTTCAACACTCGCCAGGTGTATGTCCGAGCTGTGGAAAATCTACCGACATGGCCTCAAACTATTGCGAACATTGTTCCGCCAATTTGATTGAAGTAAGACGAGCACTTGAGGCTCAACAGAAACAACAACAAGTTGAAGAGAACGAAACCTCAGAAGCGCAATCGTTGAAAAACCGTTACCGAGATGCTTATAGAGTGGCTCGGGTTACTACAGGCATAGGCAAAACGATCAAAGTCGCTGGTGCCGTGTTGGCGCTGATAATTTTTCTTGGATTCATGATGCTCGTTCTCCTCGGTCTCGCTATACAGGGAGGACAGTCACGCATTGAAGAATTTCAGATACTCGTCGCGATCGCGGCACTGGCGATTGGAGGGGTTCTGGGGTTCAATGTTTGGCTGATCTTTTTCATATGGGGAGTTCTGGTTTCAGCTCAGGGGCAAATCCTGAAAGCCTCGTTGGACGCTGCAGTCAATGGTTCTCCATTTTTAACTAACAATCAACGGACAAAGATTATGTCGCTGTAGAGGTGCACACGAATGTCCACGATAATCCGAAAAGCTGTCCAGGATGCGGTACGTCTGTCAACGTCACAGCACGATTTTGTAAAAACTGCGCCTTCTATTTTGGAATGTTCCGGCCAGCCAACAAGCAGCGATCGCTCTAGTTGCAGCTACCCCGAGTGCTAGATCGCCTTTGCCGGTCATCATCGCCGTTGTGATTGGCGGCGTATTATTGATACTGGTGATCGGCATTTTGGCCGTGTGGCAGTACAAAGAAAAACGTTCGTTGCTCCGGCAGCGGCCCGAGTCACGTTTGATAGATCAGTCAGCACGCGGTCCGAACAGGTTGAAGACAAAATACTCCGAAACGAGGTGCTTGACGACTTTTGATGTGTCAGGGCTGTCTTTGAATGAATTTGCAAATACTCCACAACGTGCATTTCGCACGTTAGTAGCCCTAAGTGAGAGAAAAAACAAAACAGAGGTGCTGCGCACCTGAATGAATGAGACACGTCACCTCGATCGTGCCGCTGTGGCAGTCACGTCGGGGTACACGTTTAAGCTCAAGTACGTTTTATAGATGTCGGATATAAAGTTTATATCAAGTTGGCTGCGCCGGCGAAACATCTCGCATGCTCGTTACTGAGAATACTTTCAATAAGGACGGTCGTCTGATAACACCGGATTATGTTCTCTCCAAAGCAGCAGCGCTCGGCAACCATGGAGAACATAATCGCTGTTATCAGGACGCCTCGCCTTCTATTCCTTCCTTCGGTTCCGACGTACCGCACTTACTTAAAACGAACGTGTTGCGGCCGGCGCGGCACTCGCCTTCGGCTCGTGTCTCATCTCCCGAAGGCTGAATCTCGTAGTGACCTGATCGCCGTCCAACGTTGCGATTGTCTTGAACGGATCATCGCGCCTGACCTCGTGTCTACGACCGGCGTTAATTTTTTATTTTAACCAATCTGATGCCCAGAAAACCGTCACATGGGAAGAACTCCGTCGAATTCGAGAGGGTACATCCGACCTTAGAGTCGACTCTAATTGAGCAGACAGGATAGCAACTTTCCGGCCACACGAAGAGAAGTGGTCAAATCGTAGATTCGTAAAAACTTAGAGTTTCGGAGTTCTTAAGGATTTTTCTTAAGAACTCTAAGGTTGCCTGTAACTCTATTTGCCTCATTAATTTAGACCTTAGAGTTTGGGTTGATAATGAATGAAATAGCCACCTCGCTATTGAGAGTGAAAAAGTGACGGAATCCTGGGCAGCGGTGACAGATTTCCCGGCACTCACCGATAGGCTCTGCGTCGGATTTTGCGATTCATCTAGCAATCTGACGATCAGATGCTGCGGCACACATATTGATGATTGGTCCAACTGAATGCCAATCGGAGTGGTGTTGAAGTATGCCCAATCTAAAAATTCCGATCCCGAAACAGTTCCTAACGGTTGCGGAAGTTGCTGAACTGCTGAAGATCAAACCGCGGACCATCTACGAGATGGTTGCGCAGAATCGCATTCCTTATCGCAAGCCGCCAGGCTCAAACATTCTACGTTTCGATCTCCAGGAAATCCTCGAGTGGACCAGACGAAAAAACGGATGACTTGAAGGATTGATGCTGCTACCATCCGCGCGTTCTCTTGGTGGCTGCAACCTCATGGAGAACAACTGATGTCTGTTTACAAACGTGGAAAAGGCACGCACTGGCATTACTACTTCCGAGTGCGTGGCGTCCGTTACCGAGGGTCACTTCCCGAGGCACGGACGAAGCAGCAAGCAGAACAAGCGGAAAGCAAGATCAAACAGGAGCTCTTTGAGAAGCGGTTTGAGGTCGAACAAAAGGGAACCGATCTTCTCTCAGATTTTCTCGATGATGTTTATCTACCCTGGTCTAAGGTCAACAAAAAATCGTGGCGCGATGATGTCTATATGGTCCCGATGTTGAAAGCGCATTTCGAGGGAAAAGCGTTGCGAGAGATTTCAGTTCAGTTAGTCGAGAGGTTCAAAACTGATCGCATGAATACGCCAACCAAGAAGGGAACAGCACGACAACCGGCAACGGTCAATCGTGAATTGAACCTGCTTAGTTCGGCATTTTCACTTGCGGTCCTGTATGACAAAGCTGAATTCAATCCTTGCAGCAAAGTCAATCTTTTCCCGCTCGATAATCTTCGCTACCGATATTTGCTACCTGAAGAAGAACCGAGACTCATGGCCGAACTCAGCGGGCCACGCGCCCACCTGAGGCCAGCCGTGATCGTCGCACTCGGTACAGGGATGCGTCTTGGCGAACAGTTGAGAATGAAGCGCAGTCAAGTCGATTTTCTTCGCAACATCGTCACGGCGCGAAAGACAAAGAACGGCAGACCGCGAGACATTCCTATGAACGATGAAGTCAGAGAAACACTGGCTGAGTTGTGCAAGGACAAGCGGCCTGATGCTTACGTTTTCGTTAGTCCTAAAGACGACGACGAACGTCAGCGGGAAGTGAAGAAGGGATTTCACACTGCCTGCCGACTCGCCGGTATCGAGGGACTAATATGGAAGGATCTCAGAGCGACTTTCGGCACTCGCTTAGCCGAGGCCGGATGCGATGCTTTCACGATTGCTCAACTCTTGGGCCACTCCGATGTGCGCGTGACTATGCGTTACGTGAGGTCAGTTGAAGAAACGAAACGCGTGGCCGTTGAAGCGATCAAACTGAGTTCCCGAAAAAGTGTCCACAAATTGGCCACAAATGAAATACGGCCGCCGGTGCCGGCAGCCGTAAATGATTGAAACTAAATGGTGGAGCAGAGGGGGATCGAACCCCTGACCTCCGCATTGCGAATGGGCCTGGACCATCATTGCATACTTTGTCACGCGATGACATTCAGTAGCATTAACTTACAATTCTTCAACGGGTTGCAGCCGTCACAGGACCAATTTCTGTGCAGTCCTTTGACATCGATTTCCATCGATTTGCAGAGAGTCGAGTGACGAATCGGTGACATTTTTTCAGCTACTTGGCTCCCGCATTTTCCACTAATGACGATTCGGTTTCACTCACGGATCATCGTCGCCCGGAGTTTATGGCCAGGATCTTTCAAACGTGATCGCGCCACTAAGACCACTTAATTTGGCGCGATTATCGCTAATCGCGCCACAAACCTCCCTATCCGCGCCAAACAGTTCAGAACGGGGTGTTAACGATAGGGATGCTGTTCACAATTCGTGAACGTGCGCCGAATGTGAACGCCTTGCGGATTGCTCCTCCTGCCCGCGAATACAGTCGATACCCGAGTTCATTGTGCTCATCGCACCCGGATCTCACAACCTGAAACTCCGCCGCTCGGGATGTCGTCTCAGGATGTAGGTGCCCAGTGCTGCCGAGCAGCCGACTTTATGCAACTAACTCTTGAATTCCGATCTGCCGACTTGATCGAGTGGCAATAGTGGCTTAGTTGAGGGTTGGAATCTTAAGTTGTATATAGTCGATAGTAGTCGAAAATTTTTGCTTGAAGTCGTCACGATTCTAGGGAGACGCTTTTGCCTCACGAACAGTATCGAGCACAAACGCGCCAATATTTGAACAAATCAAGTCAAATTCAACAAGAAAGGTTTCTACTGCCTCTCTTTGATCGCTGTCGGTTTTTTCGACCGCCCACTTAATTAGGTTGAGTGCTCGCTCTCCCGGCGGCGGGTGGGAATCATCCGGCTGCTTTCTTTGAGGACGGGATTGATCGTTATACTCCGCAAGTTCGGTAGCGCAGTTTACACTCGTCTCATAGGCGCGGAAAAACGCTATCCCGCCGGCACCGGTGAACGCTAACCAGTTATCGTTTTCGGACCCCCAAACCCGGCTCAATTGCAATCCAATAGCGTCGCAGAAAACCTCGAAGCCGAGATTCGTCTCGTTGCCTTCTTCATCGGCAACCCGCAGGCTACGTTCATCCAATAGAAAGTGTGAGTACTCATGGGCCAGCGCAAACACTTCCATGGCTCTCAACAGCTCAATTCGGTACCCAGTATATGGTGAGGGTTGGTTCACTTCACCAAAGCCGAGGACGGTCCCAGCGGCGGCATAGTAAATGGATAGACGCGTCGCTAATAGAAGCCCACTAACATCGTGGGAAAGGCAATTTTTTAGATCCACAGCAGAAGTTACGCGTTTTTTGCCGTCACCTTCTGCCGCAATTGCTTTGGTTATCGCTGTATACACCTTTGCCCAATAGTTACAGAAGGCACTGGTTC
>DASYSD010000050.1:0-3481 GCA_036003745.1 Pyrinomonadaceae bacterium | reverse complement strand
CACTCTCTCCGCGATCTCGGTCTCTTCGAGAATCGCTTTGACGCGGCTCGCATACGAACGCAGCATCTGCACGTCCTGGCCGCTCACACGAACCGCAACCGGCAACCCGACTGCCTTACCCGACTCGAGCTGCCGCACGTCGATTCGCGCCCCTGGGATTCTCGCCGACAAAGCCTCCTGCAACGGATGAATCAACTGCTCCGTTTCACGTTTGTCTTTGACCTGAACAATGATTTGCGCGTAGTTGGACTGCTGTAGCTCAGGTACAACTGAAAACCAGAACGGTGGTCCACTACCGCCGACAAAGGTCGTGAGCGATTGCAGGACAGGGCGCGGTTTGCCGTCGTCATCGGGATGATGCTTGCCATATTCCCCAATGACTTCGCGAATGATTGCTTCCGAGTGGGCTGCGGCATCATTGGTAGCAGACTGTGGCGCATCGTTCGGCAGCCAGATATCGACGTACGACAAGTACGACAAATCCTTCGGAAAGAACTGTGTCTTGAGCTGGCTCATCAGTACGCCGCCCAGCAGCAGAAATCCGATCGCGCCGGCCAGGACTTTCCAGCGCTGATTGATGGCCCATGTGCCAAGTCGGTAATACTGAGCGGCAAAACCTTTTTGGCGGCGCTCTTCGATCGTCTGCTCAGCTTTCGGCCGCAGCAGGTAATAACCCAGCAGTGGAATGAACGTCATGGACACTACACGCGAGGCGATCAGCGAACAAACGAGCACTACAGGAAGCGAGTAGAGAAACTCACCCACGGCTCCGCTCAGCATTAAGAACGGAAGATAAGCGCCGATGTTGGTGATCGTTGCATAAAGGATCGCGCTCGCGAGCTTGGTTGGCCCCAGCCAGGCTGCCACAGATCGTTTGTTTCCCAGCGCCAGTTCGCGCTTGATCGCGTCTCCGGCCACGACGGGATCGTCCACCAGCAAGCCGAGTGCAATGATCAACGTCCCGATCGAAACTTGCTGAAGATCAATGCCAAGCACGTACATCATGCCGAGCGTCATTGCCAGCGTAATCGGAATCGACAAAGCCATCAGTAACGCCGAACGCCATTCCCAGAACCCGATCAGCGCAATCAGCACCACCAAAATGATCGCTTCGAACAAGCTCTTCATGAAAAGGTCGATACTTTCCTCGACCTGCAATGGTTGGTCTGAAGTGCGCGCGTAGATCAGGTCTGCGGGGAGCTGCTGTTTTAGTCCCCCTATTGCGACATCAATCTGTTTACCGAATTCGTCGATCTGTTCCCCGGAGCGCATGTGCACGGACAGCGTGATCGCACGATTGCGACGCCAATTGCCATCTGCATCGCGCGAGTTGAAGTAATTCAAATAACGCGCTGGAGTTTCGTAACCTCTAACGATGTGTGCGAGATCTCGCAGATAGACAGTGGATCCGTTAATCGCAGGAACCAACACGTCGCCAATCTCACGTTCGGTCTTGAACTCGCCCGAGGGATCGAGATTGACGTTTTTCCCCTGGACGTTAACTTGTCCGCCAGGCGTGGTGATGTTGCGGCCCTTGAGTACGTTTTCGAGATTGCTCGGCTGCACGCCGTAGGAGGCAAGTCGCTCCTGCGAGTAAACGAGGTAAACGGTTTCATCAAGATTTCCTGAGCGCCCTACTTTCGATACCTGCGGCACTGTTTTGAGCGTTTTTTCGATCAGATCGGTGAAATCGTCCATTTGCCGGTAGGTATATTTATCGCCGGCAACGGCGTTCAACCTGGTCAGGGTTTCCTGTGGATGGTGGACCAGGAATGGCGGCCAGGCATCTGGATGAAATTCCGACGACTGCATTCGTTCACTTACGAACTTTTCGACATAAGCCAGGATCTCAGGCTCCGTTTTATTTGAGACGCCGTCGAAGGCGATAAAGCCATCGCCATTGATGATGTGCAAATCACTGGCAAAGCCACTCTCTTTGGCAAAGGCCAGAAACATTTCCGTGGGAGCGCGTAATAAACCGCGGTCGACAGCATCCGTAATCGTAAGGACCAGTGTAAACCTCGAAGGATCGTTCGGTTTACTCGTAGTTGCGCGTTCTGTTTCGATCGCGGACTGGATCGCTTTCGCGCGGAGCGCAATCTCTCCTCCATCTGTCTTCGGGCTGGCCACCGTCAGCATCAAAGCCGGCGTCTCGCGGAAGTCTTTAATGAAATTGATTGGACCGGCGTCGTTGGGCAGGTCGGTGATCGCATCGAGTTTCAACTTGATGTCATCGAATTCTTTGCCTGTTTCCTTCAGGTTCTCATCCAGTTGGAAATAGATCACGGCAAGACCGGTGCGAGAGATGGATTCGATTTTGGTCACCTTCGCGTTCGCCGCGATCTTTTCTTCCAGCTTTTTGGTGACAAGCTGCTCGACCTTCTCCGCACTGGCGCCAGGCCAGGGCACGAGCGACACAGCCGTGCGCACCTGGATCTCTGGATCCTTGCGGTGCGGCATATGCAGATAGCCGTAAATGCCCCAGAGGCAAGTGCCGATGAGCAATACCCAACTGACATGACGCTTCTGGACGAAGAATCGCGCCGTGTTGCGCTTGCCATTAATCATCCTCTGGTTTGTTTTTTTGCGGCGAAACATGGCTGCATCTCCAAATCCCGGTTATCCATTCCTTACTGGACCACTAACACTTGCTCGCCATCGACGACCTGACTGACGCCGGTTGTAACGACGAGTTCTCCTGTGGACACACCACTCTTGATGATGATCGCATTGCCCACCGATTCTCCCAGTGTTACCGGGCGAAGTTGAGCGAACGTCTTTCCTTCGCGCTCCTCCATCACCATCACCGCGTATCCTGCGGGATTCTCGGGCGCCTGTGTGATGGCGGTGAGCGGTACGATTAGTGCCGGTCCTTCTGCGGCCATTCGTTCGCTCGTGTTAAGCGAAGCAATCATTCCCGGTTTCAACAGTCTCTGTTCGTTGGGAATCGTGACTTCGATTTCAAACGCGCGGCTGATCTGGTCCGCCGACGGAGAGATGCGCGAGATCTGGCCTGTGAATTCAGTTCCCGGTGTCGCGTCACTCGTTATGATTAAGGTATCGCCAAGTTTCAGACTGTTGAGCGACGTGTCAGGCACACCGAACACCGCTTTGACAAACGTCAAGTCAGCGAGAACAAACGCAGCCATACCTTGTCCGACGAGCGAGCCCATCTCAATCCTTCGTTCGATCACGACCGCACTCATCGGCGCCTTCAATTGTGTGTCATAAAGCGGAATGCTGGCCGAAACCGTCGTTGCTTCAGCAGTCTTGATCCTCGACTCTGCCGCCGAGATCTGCGCCTGTGCCGTGGCTACTCTCGCTTCCGAAGCTTTCAACTGGCCCTGGGCTGCTTCCAGTTTCGCGGCGGCGATTTCGTACTGTGCCTTAGTCGCGTCGTATTCCGGCTTGGTTATGCTTTGCGTTTCAAACAGAAGGCGCGCACGGTCGTAATCCAGTTTCGTCTTTTCAAAGTAAGCCT
>DASYSD010000049.1:0-298933 GCA_036003745.1 Pyrinomonadaceae bacterium | reverse complement strand
TCTGTTCCAAACGGTAACTGTTCCGACTAATGGCTGTTCGAACCTGCAGTTCTGGCTAAACATTACAACCAACGAGGCCGCTGGAGCCGCAGTGTTCGATCGTCTCTTCATTGAAGTACGAAGTACGTCGGGCACCTTGCTCGCAACGCTGGCGACGTTTAGTAATCAGAATAGCGGCACCGCGGGAGCGTATGTTTTAAGAGGACCGTTCAATCTTAGTTCGTTCGCGGGACAGACAGTGCGGATTCAATTCCGCGGCACCAACGATATCACGTTGCCAACGATATTCAGAGTTGACGACGTGTCGCTGCAGTAACGCGTTTTAGATCAAACGCAAATCGAGAGCGGAGGCGTTTCAACGTCTCCGCTTCCTCACTCTACCTGATATAAACGTGAAGGTCGCCCAGTCGATGGCTGGAAGCATCCCTATCCTGCGACCTATCTTTTATCTGCATAGGAATACCCAAATTCCTGCTTATGTAATCGCTCAGAGATTGTGCGTTCACGCTGTCTGCCGGATAGTAAAATCGGACCTCAGCATTGCTCGGGAAAACGTCCTGGGCTCTTTCGCTCGTGGTGACATTCGTATATCCGGCGTCAGCCAAAGCTGATTTTATTTTTTCAGAGGGATCGTTGGGAGTTCCCTCAAGACGAATGATGGCAACTCGCAATTGCCCGGAATTTTGCAGACGCAACTCGGATGTGCCCGGGAGCGTCCCTTGCTGTAATTCCTGAATTGCTTTCTGAGGCAGTTGCGATGAAGCCGCCCCCGTTTCTTTTTGGAGCACCTGGAGAGCCCAGCTCCTCAGTTGCTCTGTTTCGGAAGATTGCGGAGATCTCAAGATCTCTATTGCTATTTCAAAAGTCTTCTGCTGGGCCTCACCTACTCTTCGGGAATAGTCAAACCACAGTGTTGCCGCCGCAATCATTATGGGGATCAACAGCTTCCCAATAACATCAGCTCGATCCCACTGATCCTTCTTATTAAAACTTTCATTATCAGTCATTGAGATACCTCTTTTTACAAAACGACTTTCAAGTTTCGTGGCACACTCCCATATCCAAGATGATGTTTTGCGGAAAAATATTTCGGACTCGAATCACAGAAGCCGGACTTTAGCAAGATTGAATAAGAAAAAGTGGTGTGTTTACGTTACAGGGTAGCTGGCGAGCCAAGGCGCCGTATCCATCCAAACCGAGGTCGGCTGTGTGTTCCTAATAACTCACCTGTTAAGATTTTCTGTCAAACATCCGCGCCTTGTCATCGCCTTCGTCTGCGCTGTTACTGTTTGCGCCCTCGTCTTCATACCGCGTATTCAACTGCGGCTCGATGGCCGATCCCTGATCCCTTCCGGCCTTCCTGAGTTTGCAGAGGGTGACATAGCGGCATCGCGATTCGAGTTGCGCGACCTGGTGTTGATAGGAGTAGGCAATGAGGAGTCGGGGGTGTACACACCCGAGACGCTTCGACGGATCGCCCGCCTGAGTGACGGCCTCTCTCGGGTCGACGGAGTCGTGGCGGGCTCTGTAGTTAGTCTCTCTACTGTGCCGAGCATCGCTCTCGTTGATGGCAAGGTCGACACAAACCCGCTGTTCCAACCAGACGACCAACTGAACACCGAGACGATCCAACACTTGCGCCGGGAGGTCCTCAAGCGTGGTCTTAATACTGGCACGCTCGTCTCCGCTGACGGGAAGGGTGCGGCCATCATCGCCAAGGTGGAGCGGGGAGCCGACCGGTATCGCCTACTTGAAGAGACGCGCTCCTTGATCGCGAGCGAGTCCTCCGGCAAAGACTCAATCTATCTGAGCGGGTCGGCACTGGCGCAAGCCGTTCTTGGCCAGGCGACAGCCCGCGACCTCGCTCGTTTGATTCCTGCCGTAATCGCCGTCCTGGGTGTAATGCTGTTTCTGTCGTTTCGCCATCCAGCGCCCGCACTCTTGTCGCTCACGGAAATTGGCGTGAGCCTCGTTTGGATGTCGGGCCTGATGGGCCTGACCGGTCAGCCGGTGTTCGTCACGACGTTGGTGCTGCCGGTGGTCCTCATATGCGTCGGTGTGTCTGATGATGTATACGCACTCGGCCATTACTTCAACGAAGCGGAGCGCGCCGAAGACTCAACGTCCGAAGAGACGATTGTAGCGGCGTTCAGCAGTGCCGCTCGCCCCGTCAGCATGACGGCAGTCTCAACCGTCGTCGGACTGCTGTCGATGGCAGCCGTAAGTCTCAACCCGCTGCGCGTCTTCGGCCTGTTCGGCTCTGCTGCAATCGTCTTCTCGACGTTGTTCACGTTCTCACTGCTTCCGGCACTGCTCGCGCTCTTGAAACCGCAAATCCGCTGGAAGGGTGCCCATACTATGGCAGCCCTCGGCGGACGCCCCGCAACGTCTGCGCTGCGTTTGCTGACCGGCCGCGCGAGTCCCGGGCGCGTGGCCGTCTGCGCTCTCCTGGTCGCGGCGTGCGCTGTCGTCGCGACCACGCGCCTCCGCGTCGACGATAGTTGGATCCGGAATCTGCCAACCAATAGCGACATCGTAAAAGGCGACAGGTTCTTTAACGAAAAGCTGGCGGGGACGACCGCGCTCGAACTGATGGTGGACGCAACCCACGAAGGGTGGTTCAACAGCAGAGAAGGCCTCGCGGCGCTCGGCTCGCTGGAATGGACCCTTGCGAGGGTTGCGCAAGTCGGCGCTGTCAGTTGCCTCTTCAACGACGTGGTGAGAACAAACTCGTCCCTCATGGGCTTAAACTACGGAGCCTACCGAGCAGCCCTGCGTAGCGGACGCCTGCCTCTAACGAAGGAGGATGTCGATCGTGCATTCACGGTGCTTTCGCGCTCGCCACAGGCAGCGATCCGCGAAAGGGTTGACGAGGAGCATCGATGGGCACGCGTTACGGTCTTTATCCGTGACGCTGACTACAGCCGCATCGACAACGTGCTGCACGCTGCCGAGCGCGAAATGTCAGACCAGGGACTGGGCCACAAAATCGTGCCGTTCGGTGACGGGTGGATCAGCTACCTGACGGTGCGCTTGCTGGTCAAAGGGCAAGCGGCTTCGATTGTGCTGGCGCTTGTAACCGATCTAATTCTTATCACTATACTGCTCGGGTCGGTGCGGGTGGGTTTCATCGCCATCCTGCCAGTCGCCTTCAGCCTGCTCCTCGTGCTCGCCGCGCTGGCACTCGCAGGCACGCCACTGGGAATTGCCAACTCGATGTTCGCGGGTATCGCGCTCGGCATTGGATTGGATTTTGCGATCCATTTAACAACGGCCTATCGGCAGAGGCTTAATCAAGGCATGGCTGCGGGTGAAGCTTTGCGGAGCACGCTCGAACTCACCGGGCCGGCGGTCTGCGTCAGCGCCGCTTCGATCACCGCGGGTTTTTCCGTGCTGATGCTGTCTGAAATTGCCCCTAACGTGCAGCTCGGCGTCATGATCTGTCTCTGCCTCTTGACCTGCGCGGTTACCACGTTGCTGCTTATTCCCAGCCTACTGAAGCTCTGGAAAGTCGTCTGATAAACCATCTACCGGTTGGTCGGGCCTATTTTGGATTTCTCTTTGCAGAGAAGTGGGTCTCACTTCAGCGTGTCAGCGAGCAAGAAAGGAAGAGAGATAAGGAGAGGCGGATCGGTCAAGGCCATCGGCCGTAGAGAGATGTAAAACGGACCACTGGCTCTTCCTTGTTGTACGATCACCGGTCCGTTCCACGCCCCCACTGAAAGGTTCGCGCTGTCAGGTAATAAGTAGCCAAGCGTGTCAGCGAGGCGCGGCAGGGCGGCGGCGAGTAAGTAATAGGTGCCGTCGGGGACGGGCCCGATAGAAAATACGCCGGGCGACGTTAACAGAGCGCCACCGACCGGGCGACTCTGTGGTATGTGGGCAGGGAAGAGGCCGACGAAGATCGGTCCCCCACCGGGATTCGGTGAATCGACGAAACCCTCGATCGACCCGCGTACGGTCGCGGGCCGTGTTAACTCCGCGTAGTGGGCGCAAAGTGACTCGACGGAGGCTGGGGTTATTCGTTCAGCGAGATACCTGAACTCACGCGGCCCTAATCCGACGCGTTGAGTGAAACGCCTGGTGAAAGTGCTGAGACTGTTGTAGCCAACTTCGAGGCAGATGTCTGTGATGCTCAGGTTAGTATTCAGGAGTAGCCGTCTCGCCTGGTCCAGCCGCATCGCCGAGATGAACTTGGCTGGCGGAAGACCAGTGATCTGGTGAAACACGCGATTGAAGTGGAACGTGCTGATATAGGCGACCCGCGACATGTCTTGCAGCGAGATGGGCTCACACAGCCGCTCACGCGCGTCCGTGATCACGCGCTCGACTGCCCGCCGGTGTGACGCAACGGTGTCTTCACGGCACGCCGAAATCGGGCCGTCTTCAAACACCTCGTTTCTTAATGCTTCAGCCTCTCGCATACTCTCTCAACGCCTCGCGCAACTGAGAGGGAACGGGAACGGGGACCACCTGCTCGCCCTCGCGCTGCATGCACGCGACCTGTTGCTCGCCACGGGCCACCAGCTCTTCGCCGGTCGGGGTATGCCGCCAGTACTCGAAGTTCATCGTGATGCGGTTCTGTCCCAATTCACCAAGGCGCATTCGTAAGATGACCTCGTCGAAGGCGACGAGCTCCGCCATAAACTCACACGACACGCGTGTGGTCACCAGCGCGAGGCCGTGCTTGAGTGCTTCTATAACTTCGGGGGCGCGGTCACGAAGGAACATCTCGCGGCAGCGCCCCTGCCAACGGACGTGGTTGGCGTAATAGACATTTCCGATCAAGTTCGTCTCCTCGAACCCGACGACATGCCGGTATTCATACGCGCGCATCTCCGCCTCCTGTTAGCAACGCAATTGCCAGTTCCTCTTTGTGACCGTCCCTCTTGACCACGCCCGAGGCAATTTTCAACTTGCCGGACGCGAGCAAAACCCACCCGTTAGGCGCCACGTCCGCGAGGACGAGAGGCGCAGCCATGCCGGCGCCTGCTTTCTTCAGACACTCAACTGACGTCCAGACGCGCGTCGCTGCCACATCAAGCGTTTCTTGTGCTTCACGGCTGATGAGCTCGGCAAGTTTGAATCGCTCAACGCCGAGCATGTCGCACCAGATTTCGGGCAGCCGCGTCACGATGAGTTCGAGGTCGCAGCCGACGGGGAAGTGCCCAGCGACCGCCATCGTGAGGTTGCCAGAGTGGGAGGCAGACACGTCGCGTCCGTCGCAAGCTTCTGGTTTCCCATCTGCACGTCTGTTGATCCCGTCCGCGCCGAGCGCCCTCTTCATCGCGCGTGTACTGCGATCGCGACGGCTCAATGCCTGGTCGCCCTCGAATGCGATCGAGACTTCCGCACCAGGAACCAACTCGAGCAGACATCGTTCGACGTATGGCGTCAGCAAACCTTCCGGCCAGGGACCTTTGAAGTCCGTGCCATTGACGGGGCGCAAGTGCAGGCGTTCCCAGCGCTCTCGCACGCGCCCTTCGGTATCGGTCAACTCCACGTCGTACACGAAGCCGTCCGCGAAGTGTTCTCTTTCCTGTGCGCGCACGAATAGCCCGCCAACCTGTCCGTTCAGGCTGCCCGTTATCCTCTCGACGCCGACCGGCAGGAGCGCAATCTGCGGTACGCACGCCTGGACGGCGTGGATCGCGGCGTCGCGCGCGCCCGGATCTCCGAGCACCAAACCACCCGGTAGGTATCGGCCGAACCAGGTGGTCGTCCCGTCGGGCATGATCTCGGCTGAGCACTCTGTGGCCTTGAGCGCGCGATACTCGCGAAGACGCCGAAAACGTCCAGTGTGGAACAGTACTTTGCCGTAGAGGTCGTGATCAGGATTGACATCGATGCGTGTTCCAATACCTACCGTCTGGCGCGCCGAATTTAACGGAGCGACTCCCATCCGACATACCGCACGGAAATGGTCGGCCTGAAAATTCGTCTCCGAGCTGCGCAAGACGACCTCCACGCAGCCCGGTGCGCGCACGAGTGCGGCGACGCGAATTGTGGTGGTTGCCCCATCGCCGATGACGACCGGCCGCTCGAACCTGACCTGCTCGAACACCGGCGGCTCGTTCGTCTCCGCCAGCGCCATGAAGACTTGGGCCATCGCCTCCATGCCCATCACCGCCGGCAGCAAGCGCTCTCCGCGGAAGATGTGATCGTCGAGATAGGGGTCGGTCGCCGTGGATAACTCCGCGTCAACGACCAACTCGATCCCCGGGTAGTGGACGCGCGGCTTCTCCAGGAAGCGCAAGAAGGGGAGCTCGGGCCTCTCGACTCTAAGCGTTGGCATGTCGCGTAAACGCCCCATGACCACGGTAGAAACGTTTGCGGATTTCCGGCAGAGCAGTTCTTGCAACGCGTTCAGGCCCTTTTCTACGGGGATGGGGGTAATACCTCTGCGCGCCAACTGGTCCACCGTTCCGAGCCGCGCGCCCATGCCGACGCCAGACCAGACGGACCACTCGATGGCGAGGCAACGGCAATGCGGATGTGCAATCTGCCAATGCTCCGTCAAACGGGTGAGCCATTCGTTAGCGAGACCGTAGTGGGCTTCGCCCGGCAAACCGGTCCGGGCGATGATCGAGGAGAAAGTCATAAAGAGGCGCAGCCGGTCGGGGTTGATCGCCGCAAGTAAGTTCTGCGCGCCCCGAACCTTGGGCGCTAACGTCTCGGAAAACTCTTCCGAGTTTAGATTTTCAATCAGGCACGGGACATTTCGCGCCGCTCCGTGCATGATGGCTGTAATTGGTCCTAAATCTTTTTCCACTTCACGGACCGCCTCGCGTGTTGCGGCGGCGTCGGTGACGTCAACACTGTAGTAACGGAAGTAAATACCCGCCGCCTTCATTCTTTCGAGGTTCGAAACGATCTCGTCGTTCGCGGTCGGTTGGGAACGGCCGAAAATGGCAAGGCGTACGCTGGATTCACGCGCAAGCCGAAGGGCGCATTCGGCAGTGATTCCGCGTGCGCCTCCCGTGACCACTAATACGTCACGCGCCGTGAGTGGCAGTTCGCCATGGTCCAATTCGAACTTGAGCGGTCGCAGAACAGGCTCGCAACGTTTGCCGTCTGAATCGTAGTGTGCTTCCACATAACCGCGCACCGCGAGCGCCTCTGCCAGGATCCACGCAGCAGCATCTGGGTGTTGCGGTGGCACGACAACCACGCACGTGTTGAGATTCTTCGCTTCAAGATGCAGCGTGCGCGCGAAGCTGGCCGCGCCGCCAACAAGGACGAAACGGAAATCATCGCCACCTTTCAGCGCCGCGCGTGCGCCGTTCAGCAGCAGATCGATGTGACTCTCGTTTGGCTCGGATGGAAGGAGTACGACGATGCCGCGCCCTGCCGCGTGTGCGAAGGATTCTTGTACAGCGACCTTGAGCGGATGGTGTGTTGAGGCGAGTATGCGCCAGTCTCCTGCCTCGGATGGACCATCACGCCGAGGCAAAGCGCGTTCGATGAATTCGATTGAAAACTCTCTAACCCACTCGTCAACGCCGGCCGGAGTTGCTTCAGCGTTCGAGTCACCGTTCGCGCTCCCCGCACGCGCCGTCTCCAGGGCCTTAGCGATTTCAGAGACGGTCGCGTTTGCGTAGTGAGTCGGGGCTGGTGGAGGTGGAACATTGAGGTGGCGAGCGGCTTCCGCCACGAGTTGGGCGACGCTGATCGAGTTTAAATGCAGGTCGTCAAGCATTCTGCTTTCGTCGTGGACGGTAGTGATGGGGAGTTCAAGCCGCTCTGCTACAAGTCGTTTCACAACTTCAAGCGGTGTGTCAGTTTCCGACCGAACCAGGACATTCTCTGTTGCGAGTATTTCGTTGAACTGTTCGGGAGAAGCGTCCGCCGAGGCGTCGTCACGTGGGGCAAGTTCACATGGGTTGACAAAGAACCGTGGCTTCCAGTCGAGATCGAACGGACGTGCGAAGCGATTCGCGAATAACTCGTCGTGAGCGACGCGTGCACCCAAACAGAAGCAGGCACCCACCGCATTCAAGAGCCCGCGAATTGAAGAACCGCCCGCATCGAGCGCAACGGCAGGCTCGTTACGGAACTGACCGACCAGCCCGCATAGAGTCTGGCCTGGTCCAACTTCCAGCCACAGATCAACACCTGCATTGCCTGCTCCATCGACCGCCTCCATAAAGCGAACGGGCGAAGTCACCTGCTCGCCAAGCAGGTTACGCAAGTCGGCATCTGCGCTGAGGTGTAGACCGGTTACGGTTGAAAAGACCTGGCGCTGAAGTGGCCCAAACTCTTCGCGCTGCAGGTGCTCGGACAAACGAGTGCCCGCGGATGCGACAAGTGAAGAGTGGAACGCGTGGGAGACGCGTAACAACGTAGTGCGGATCCCGCGCACCGCGGCGCGGCGCGCTACAGTGCTGATCTCGACCGCCTCGCCCGAAAGAACTGTCTGTGTTGGTGAATTGAGACCAGCAATGACAACGCGTTCGCCGTTCAAAATCTGTTCGACCTCTTGTCTGTCTGCTGCCACACTCAGCATTGCACCTGCGGGTCCTTGTACTTCTGCCATGGCGCGCCCTCGCGCGCGAGCGATGCGCAGTAGTGACGACTCCTCAAGTGACCCGGCCCAATGGAGCGCCGTGAACTCGCCGAGACTGTGGCCCACAGCAACGTCCGCCACGATCCCCAACCTCGAGAGGACACGCAGGGCCGCGACCGATGATGCGACGATCGCAGGCTGCGCCACTTCAGTCGAGACACCATCGCCATGCCACTCCTGCTTCCTGTAGACATACAGGTCTTCGAGGAAATTGAAGCGACGCCGCCACGCCCCACCGTCTTTGTATGATGGTGACCCCTGTCCCGGGAACAGAAACCCGATGCGCGCTGTCGACTGGTCCACACCGAGAAAGATTCCACCATTCGGATCGATCAGCCGCGTTGCGCCGTCGCGCGCGTGCGAACGTAGCGTTTCAAGCCGGCTAGACAGTTCTGCCGCGCTTGACGCAACGACCGCTGCGCGAAAGGGAAGAGGACGAAGAGTCTCCGATAGGCGTACAGCAAGATCCGTCAACTCGCATCGCGAAAGTCGGTCAGCGTACGTGAGCAGACGCTCGATTTGATTCTCAAGTTGATCGATGTCAGGAGCGCTGAAGAGAAACAACTCAGCATCCTGCGCAGAAGTGAGTAGGGCGCGCTCCCGAGAAGTGACAGACTGGCGGCGGTCATCGTGCGTGGCTTCCAAGGCCACGTGCGTGTTGATGCCACCGAAACCCATTGCACTCACACCTGCGCGTAGGCTCGTGTTACTGGAGAAGAGTTCACCCTGTTTGAGAGCGCGGAGCGAAGATCCATCTCTCTTCAGTTCTTCGTGCGGGTCATCACAACCAATTGTTGGCGGTAAGATCTGCGCGCTGAGCGCCATGGTCGCTTTGATCAGACCGGCGACGCCGGCGGCGGCCTTTGTGTGGCCGATGATCGCTTTGACGGAACTGAGCACGGCTGGCGAAACTCTCGTTCCGCCTGCAGCAACGTCCATCGCCGCCTCGCGCCGCGCACGCGCCAGCGCCTGAAGTTCAGTCGCGTCTCCGACCGCCGTGCCAGTCCCGTGTCCCTCGAAGTATGCGACTGTGTCGGCACCATAGCCCGCACGTTCGTAAGCACGTCGCAGGGCGATAAGCTGGCCCTCGACCTCCGGGCGAGTGATGCCGCCGCTGCCGTCCGACGAGACGCCCCAGCCGCGTATCACAGCGTAAACTTGCAGCTTCCTCGTGAGAGCGTCCTCATGACGCATGAGGACGACCACGCCGCAGCCCTCGCCGGGCCAGAAGCCCGCCGAGCGCGTGTCATAGACGCGCATCGCGTCGACGGCGAGTGCGCCAGTCTTGGCGAAACCCACAAGTTCGAATGGATCGGTGCTCAGATCAACTCCGCCAGCGAGGGCCACCTCCAGATCGCCGGCAGCGAGCGACGAGCAGGCGTTTATGACTGCGAGAAGTGAAGAGGTGCACGCTCCGTCAACCGTGTAGCCGCCCCCCTTGAGGTCGAAGTGATTACAGATGCGCCCCGCGATGGTGTTGGAGAGACCACCAGCAAGTGTCTCCGCGCCGACCGGCGGGAAAGGTTTTTTGTAAAGGGTCTCGATCTGGGCGAGCAACTCACGCTGGCGCTCCACCGGCAACGCATCGTCTTCAAGTACCTTCCTCACGACCCGCCGGACGTACGGCCAGCGGAGGCGCAGAGTATTCGCGCGGGAGAACTCGCCCGTTAGTGTGTTGCCGATAAAGACGCCGGTTGCGTCGTGCGGCAGTCCCTCGCCTTGGGGAAAGCCCGCGTCTTCGAGCGCAGCCGCAGCAACGTCCAGCGTCAACCAGTGCGCCGGGTCAGTCGCGCGATAGGTCCTACCCGGTACGCGGAACCGCACGCGATCAAACTCGTAACCCTCGATGAAGGCTCCTTCTGTCGAGTATGTTTGATCGGGACTTTGGCGGTCAGACGACAGATAATCGTTGAGGTTGAGTCGCTCAGCGGGAATGCGTCTGAAAGCGCGGCGTCCCGCGAGGGCATTTTCCCAGAGCTCGGCTGGCGAACGCGCGTCCGGGTAGCGACAGGCCATGCCGACGACGGCGATTGCTTGGGCCATCTCACGCCTCCCTTACCATGGCCGAAGCCGGTGACGGCGAACTCAACGCCGCTGGTTCGGCGACTGCAGCGATCTCTTCACGCTCGCGACCCTTGATCCACCTGCAGGCGTACATCCACAGCCCTCGGACGGTGCAAACGATCGTCAGTGCAAAGAAGAGTCCGAAGACTACATGGGCAACCATCAGGAGCCCATAGACGGCTGCAACACTGAAACCAAATACGATCTGATCTCGCCGCCCTTCTGGCGTTGTGGCTGGGTCGGTCACCATGTAGAACGTGTAGAGAATAAAAGCGACACCGCTCATCGGTACCAAACCTGCGCCAAGGGGAGTGTCAAGCAACAGACTTCTCAATGTAGCTTGTGTAACAAAGCCGCCGAGCCACGCTGCAATTAGCGGCAGCCGATGAGTGAAGCGCGCGTTTAAGAATGTTCCCGTGCAGACAATGACCGCCGGCAAAATCCAGTCGCCCACACCCGTCATGTTCTCTGTGAATTGATAGGGTGGTGCGATGCTGACCCACGAGAAGACGAGTAGCGTGATCGTGATGCCGAAGTTCGAAGGGTTGAAGAAGTGACGCGTGCCGTTTCCGGCTGGAGCACGCAATAGGCACTTCGAGCAAATCGCAACTACGGAAGCGAAGACGACTGGTCCAAATCGTTCGTTTGCGTAAAGGAGCATGGCACACGCGAGACCGGTAATGTGAGCTGAGAGCAGAAACTCGATGAACTTGCGGGCGCCGCCACCCAGGAATCTAAGCGGCCGGCGGTTGCAACGCGCGTCGATTAACTCGAGCAGCAGCTCGACGCTGTAAGCTGTGACTAACGCAACCACGGGCTGTGCCCATGACTGTTCGAAGCCAAAGAAAGTATGGCCCAGAATGTTGAGAACAGTGATGGCGACCGCGAAGCGCCGCAGGCCTCCCAGACGGTTCGCTCGATTGCTCATCTCATTTGCACTCATTGATGACCCCCTTCTCACGACCGAGCACGATGGTGTACCAACCGCCCGGCAACAGTTGAATCGTTTCCTGTTGAAGCGCTCCCCGCGCGTCGCGCCAGCGCAGTTCGACCGTTACGAGCTTGTCTCCAGCGAGATGGCCCAACCCGAACTGCAAGTCCGGGCTGCGCTTGCCTGAATGACCATTACCGCCGTCAACCTGCTGCACAAGAACCGCGCGTCCAGGTAGAGACACACGCGCCTCAGCGCCGATTGCGGGGCGCGAAAGGGGCACGGTTGCATCGTCCCCTTCACGACACACGCGCGTCTGCGAGACGCCGTCTCCGACGGGTAGGCGGAGCCTGAGCCCGAGGAAGGCGCCCGGATTGCTGCTCTCGTTGCGGTAGAAGTATGAAGTTCCCCACTGGTTCGCGACTGCGTAGTCAAGACGGCCATCGCCGTCAACGTCTGCTGTCGCGATTCCGCGAGTGAGCAGCGGCTGGTCCAACGAAAGCTGTGCGGCGATGTCGTGAAAACGCCCATCGGGCGCGCGCACGAAGAAATAATTGTGGCCATTGCCGCTGATGTCGTCGCCGGCTTGAAGGATGGGCCAACTACGCGGGTTGCGGAGCAGCTGGTCATTGCCTACGACAACCTCATGTAGTTCGGGCCAACGGTTGACATTGCCTTTAAGGAAGCCCGTCGCCTGCAACGCCTCAAGCACGCCATCGTTGTTGAAATCACCCAGCCGTGACTCCCATCCCCAACCGCTACGAGAAAGACCCAGCGACTCACTACGATCAACGTAGGGGGCGACGCCTTTCTTCATTAGCTCGATGTGTCCCGTGCTGAGGAAGACGAAATGACTTTCTTCGAGTCCATACTCCTGGGTGATGTTGCTGACGTAGATGTCGGGCCACCCATCCTCATTCAAATCGCCGAAGTCAACCCCCATGCCCTTGTACGAGTCGCGGCCCAGCACCTTCGACTTCGTCGTCGTAAACGATCGTCGTCCTTCCAACAATTGCAAGCGGACGTGTCCCGGCGTGGAGCGGTTGTGTAATAGGCGGTCGGGACCGAAGTCGTTGGCGAAATAGATTTCGGGAAGCAAGTCGCCATCGAGGTCGCCCGCCGCGATCGCTAGAGCCCAACCTTGAGCACTCTTGTCGTCAAGTGCGCCCTGGACTTCCTCGAATTGCACGGTTGAGGGCGGGCTTCCGGCTGCCGGTACTTTCCATAGAAGGAGATGCTTTTGCCCGCCGTTTTGTGCGAGCGACATCGAGTCCTGCATCTCGTCGCCGACGTTGGCCCGTGCGTCGAGGATGCGTGCTCCATCCGGGAAGAAGTTTCCGAGGATCAAGTCCGTGTGGCCATCGCCGTCGATGTCAGCGAGCGTCGCCGCGTTCGTGTACCAGCGGGCGTCGCCGGGAACCACTTCGCTTCGCGTGTAACTAGTGGTGTCGAGCGTAGAGCTGCGGTTCTGTTTGATAAAGGCGATCGGAGTCCTTCCCCAATAATAGGCGAGCACGTCCTGGAGACCGTCTTCGTTAAAGTCTCCAGGCAGACAACCCATCGGGGCCATCGTCGCCGGGTTGTAATGGAGACTCATCGGGTCGAGAGTGAACGGCTGATAGCGCGCTGGGGTGCCCGGTACCGGCGCGACGATGACCTTGTCAATTCTCGTATCGACGTAACAAGCGTCGTTTGGCAGTCCGTCACCGTCAAGATCGTTTAGCGCGACCGCTGCCCCCACGGTGGATATCCAACCGGCGATGCGGCGCAGCGATGGATTGACATCGCGGATTGTCTTCGGCGTTTCTCCGCCCAGCGTTGGCAGTGGTGCTGTGCGGAAACGGAAACCTTCGGCGAGCTTTGCTAATTCTGACTCCGAGGCCTCGGGCATGCGCGCGAAGCCGTAGACGGCGACGACGAGAAGGATCGCCGTTAACTTTGCAGCCTGGCGTCGGAATACCCCCTCATTTATCGTCATGCTGTTGTTACCTCCAGTGTGATTTTGTTTCTAATGCGGCGGCGCCACTCTTCGTAAGCCGGTAACCCACCGTCTCCACGTAATTCTTTCAGGGCAGCATCGGTGATTGCGGCGACCTCGCCGGCAGACTGCCCGCAAATCACACGACAGACGGTCTCTGTGTGTAGGTTGAGGTTCGCTGCGCGCTGGCGCGTCTTGGCGGCAAAGGCCACACCCTGAGCGAGCGCCGGAAAGTGTTTGCCGGCGGCTACCCGCAAGGACTCAATTGCTTTTCGCTCGCAGCCACCGGCGTAGGCGCAGGCCAGGCCTATCCCGCTCCATAAGTCGTCGCGGCGTGTGAAAGGAAAGGTGTTGATCGCACTCGCGACCGTCGCGACGTCAGCGCCTTTTACAAACCACATGCTGCGACCGAGGCCCTGGTCGAAGACGCGTCGACCGTAATCGTCAAGGCGAGTGGGAATCTCACGTCGCTCGATGTATCGAGGCCAATTGAAATAACCTTCGTGAAAACCGTAACCATCAACTGCCAGCCAACCCAACAGAGGATCGAGTTGGGCCAAGTGCGTCGTGACGCATCGCCGCAAACGGGCGAGCGCCCAGCCCAATCCCACATGCATCATGTAGATATGAGGTTCGGCCAGGCCCTCGGTGAAATTGCGCCAGCGGTCTTTCCGCCACGGCGTGAAACAGTCAAGCAGACCAAGCCCCATGGCGGCGCCCTCGAAGGCGAATCCTCGAAACTCCGTCTCTACGATCGTGAGCCGGCGCGCAAGCGAGTCGAAGCTGGTCTCCTCAAGCGCCGCATGATAGCCACTCAGAAAAGTGACGCCGATTTGTTCAAGGCGCTGACGTGACTCTTGTTCACTTGCGATGAAGCCGCGTCTAGCGAAGCTCGCCTCATTCGGTGAAAGACCCAGGAAGCGTCTGCGCGCTCGGCCAAGTAACGAAACTTTATCCACTGCTTTCCCACGCATCTGCATATTTATTTACCCGCGTATGAACCGCGACGATTTAACGACTCCGTACAACGGGCCGGAGTCAAACGCTCCTAACAAGAAGTGTTAGGTTGTCAGGATCTGGGCTAGACGATTGACGGAGAGGTATTCCAAATCTGGCGGCGGAAGTCGGGAATGCCGCCTATCCGATCGTCTGTATTGGGAGTGCAGAAAACAGTATGACCTTCAACTGCAGAAACCGGCGTGGCAATTTTGGAAACGGGACGCGCATTGCTTGGCCTCAAAAGTTATCTCATTCACACCGGGCTTTTAGCCCGGTGTTAGAGGGGAACATCAACCGAAAACCGTTTCAACGGTTTTCCACTGCTTCCCCGATGGAAACCGTTAAAACGGTTTCTCAACAATGTGAGTCTTATCCACCGGGCTGAAGCCCGGTGTGAATGAGATAACTTTTGAGGCCAAGCCGAGGCGCGCGTGCGAGTAGTAGACATCTTCAGCAAGATTGAACAAGTAAAAGCCTTGAACACGTGCTCAAATCCTCAACGCCGAAGACACGGAGGTGATCGCAAGCATGGCCGCAACGGATTCTTGATCCGAAGCGCAAGCCGCTCCGTTGAGTTCGGACAAAGTTTGTTTCTGAGGAGGAAAGATTTATGAAAAAGATCACGCGGAGGCTTTACACAAAATCGGTCATGCTCGGCATGGCGTTCCTTGTCGGAATGGCCCTGGTAGTTGGCTTGTTCGTCACGGCCAATAGCAGGGCGGCGGCGACGCCGTATTTCCAGGCGGGAGACGACAAATTCGAGACCACCAACAACGGCGAAACCTATCACAACTTTTCGGCTTCTAAGATACCTGCGAACTTCTTCGGGCCAGGGTCGCAAGAATACTCCGGCCTCGTACCACTCGTAGGCGTGCCTCTGCCGGGCGAAGGCGATGTTGACACAGTCATCCACCGAAACCAGGATGTCGATGTGCCGGGCAGCACGACGATCACGATGAGTGCACTTTCTCTAAAAAGCATCAACCCAATCACCGTCACTTATACCGGCGGCGCCACGGAGTCCTGGAACGTCCAAGTGGGACTGTCCGACTTCAAGGCTTCGACCGGGACGATGTCGATTGAGTCCGGCGGTACGTTTGACTCGTCGCTGAAGGTCTGGCCGAAATTCACTTTCACTCGCATACCCGACGGTGCAACGAAAGTGCTCGACACAGGCGGCTCGGGTCTGACGGCGAACGCCGCTCAGTCAACGTCCGCGTCTAACGAGGTCGAGCCCGGTCCCGAGCCGGTGGCTACTATCGCGCCGTGTCCAGTCGTGATCGGTGACTTCGAGTCGCGATTCAACAGTGGCACTACGTTGGCAGCTACGAGTTCAAGTTCTTGTGCACCGGTAACGCTGACTTCCAACAACTCACCGTGGGTGATCTGCACCGGTGGTGGTTTTTGCATCCCCCGTCCGATCACTGAGGCGGAACTGCTTGCGGCCCATAACGCCTCGCCACCGGGAACCAAAAAGAAAGTAATCGCTGCGAAACCAATCGCTATTCAATAATCTCGACTGATCTACTCGCACTCCTCCCAGACGCCCTGAACAACTGCCTCATCCGCGGCTTCGATACGGAGCCGCGGATGATGATTTACTCCCGCTCATCCGCAGTAATACAATCTCGGATCTCAAATGATGGAAATAATTCAGTTTTATAGATCGTCGAGTTCCCGATTATCTCTGCGATGCGCCGTAGTAGCTTCACTCTTGCTGCTGAGCGTGGCATCTCCTGTTCGGCCTCAGGAGCAGGCGAGCGCGTACACCCTCACCGTTGGACAGCCGGTGGTGCGCGAGATGCGAGGAGGCGATCAGCATACCTATCAGGTAAAGCTAAGTGCTGGCCAGTGCGCACGTGTCGTGTTGGAGCAGGAGGGGATCGATGTAGTGTTGGCGTTGTTAGGAGCGGATGGAAAACCACTCCTCGAAGTTGACAACAACCTGAGCGGTACACGAGGCATGGAAGTGGTTTCGCTAGTGGCGGAAGTCAGCAGTGCTTACGTGTTTAATGTGCGCTCGCTGGAGAAAGGCGCATCGGCTGGACGATACGAGTTGCGGATCGAGGAACTGAGGACTGCCACTGCCGCAGATCGCACACGCGTAGCTGCCGAGCGTTCCTACTTCGCTGCTGCACAACTACAAGCCGAAAGGACGGGCGAGTCGCGACGCAAAGCTATCGAGCGGTATAGCGAAGCGTTGCGTCTGATGCGGGAAGTGGGCGACCGTCGGGGAGAAGCCATGACGCTCACCAACATGGGAACGGTCTACAACCTTCTTTCCGAGCCACAAAAGGCGCTCGAGCACCTTGACCAGGCACTCGCAGTCTGGCTCGCCGTTGGTGATCATCATTTAGAAGCCATCACACTCTTGATCAAGAGCGGGGTTTATTATGCGCTGGGCGAGCCGCAGAAGGCGCTTGATTCTTATGTCCTCGCGCTTCCGGTCATGCGAGCAGTCGGAGATCGGAACGGAGAGGCGCTTACGTTCACACAGATCGGCACGGTCTACAGATTATTAGGCGAACCGCAAAAGGCCATTGATCATTTCGCACAAGCGCTTCCTTTATTTCGGGCCCTGGGTGACCGCCGGAATGAAGCGACGGTCCTAAACAACATGGGCACGGTCTACAACCTTTTGGGTGAAACGCAAAAAGCACTTCACTACTTCGACCAGGCGCTCCCGCTAGTACGCGCGGTAAATGATCGCCGAGTCGAGGCCGCGACGCTCACCAACATGGGCCACGTCTACAACGTTTTGGGCGACCAAAAGAAAGCGCTCGAACACCTGGACCAGGCACTCGCGGTCGCGCGGGCCAATAGCGACCGCAGGACAGAGGCTGCCGTGCTCACGCATATGGGAACTGCCTACAGTTCTTTGGGAGATCAGCGCAAGGCCGTCGAATATCTGGAACGTGCGCTACAGTTGAGAGTAGCCGTGAGTGACCGCCAGGGCGAGGCGATAACGCTCAACCATTTCGGACGCGCCTTCAACTTATGGAGCCAGCCGCGAAAGGCGTTGGAATACTATGACAAGGCTCTGCCAATCTGGCGCGCTGTCGGAGATCGCAACGGGGAAGTCGCGGCCCTTTACGGGATGGCGCGCGCTGAATCCGATCTCGGTGACTTGGTCCATGCTAGTGCAAAAACCGAGGCCGCACTTGCAATCATCAACACACTTCGCACCAAGGTCGCCAGCCGATATTTGCGAGCTTCCTACTTCGCTTCCGTACAAGACTTATACAAACTGCACATTGATCTTCTGATGCGGCTTCATCAACGTCAGCCGGCAGCCGGGTTTGACGTCGCCGCGTTAAAGGCTTACGAGCAGGCACGGGCGCGGAGCCTGATCGACATGTTGGCCGAGGCCAACGCCGACATACGTCAGGGTGTTGATCCCGATTTGCTCAGGCGCGAGCGCTCATTGCAACAGATGCTCAACGCCGAAGCGGAACGACAGATGCGCTTATTCGGCGGTCAGCACACGGAAGAATCTGCGAGCGTGGTGCGCCGCAAGATAGAGGATCTGTTGACGCAGCTCCTCGCGATCGAAGCGGAGTTGAAAGCCCATAGCCCGCGCTATGCAGCACTGACACAACCCGCACCTCTTGGTCTAGCTGAGATCCAAACTGCAGTTACGGATGAGGCGACGTTGCTGCTCGAATACTCGCTCGGCGAAGAGCGTAGTTATCTCTGGGCGGTGACAGCGACTTCCTTGTCAAGCTATGAACTGCCGCCCCGCGCCGTTATCGAGACGGCGGCCCGACGGTGCTATGAGCTCTTAACCGCCCGCAACCGTTACGTGAAGTTTGAAACAGCTGATGAGAAGCGTGTGCGCGTCCAAAAGGCCGACGCCGAATACCCGAGTGCGGCCACGGCTTTGAGCGAGATGCTGCTCGGGCCAGTCGCCACACAGTTGGGGCGAAAGCGCTTGCTCGTTGTCCCGGACGGGGCATTGGAGTATCTGCCGTTCGCTGCACTTACGGTTCCTAGTCAGGCGTCGAGCCCCGCGCCGTTTGTGCCGCTTGTGGTTGAGCACGAAGTGACGAGTATTCCGTCAGCCTCAACGCTGGCAATACTCAGGTCGGAGTTCCACGAACGTGTGCCCGCTGAGAAAGTTGTGGCTGTCTTTGCGGATCCCGTATTCGATAAGACTGATGAAAGGTTTGCTGGAGACTCAACCGGCGCGGGCGGGCACCACGGAGCGCCTGTAGTCAGTGGCACAGAGATCGCCGCTTCGAACGTACAGGAACCGGCAGAGTCCTCAGCCGGCGTTGCGGCATTACCGCGACTTCCTTATACGCGACAAGAGGCAGAAGCGATCCTGGCTCTTGCACCGTCAACAGGCCGAAAGGTTGCACTCGGCTTTGAAGCTAATCGTGCAGCAGCGACGAGCGAAGACTTGATCAAGTATCGCGTCATCCATTTTGCCACCCATAGCTTTCTTGACAGTGTGAACCCGGAGCTTTCCGGAATCGCCCTTTCGATGTTGGACCGCCAGGGGAGGTCTCAGAATGGCTTCTTGCGCGCGCATGAGATCTTCAACCTGAGGTTGGGGGCCGAGTTGGTAGTGTTGAGCGGTTGTCGCACAGGCCTCGGCAAGGAGGTGAAGGGCGAGGGACTTTACGGGATGACGCGTGGCTTCATGTACGCCGGCTCCAAGCGCGTCCTGGTGAGTCTTTGGGACATTCAGGACCAAGCCACCGCCAGATTAATGTCAGATTTTTATCGGGGACTCCTCGGGCCGAAACGCGGCTCTGCTGCGGCAGCGCTTCGGGCCGCGCAAATCGCAATCTGGCGTGAGGGTCGCTGGCAGGCGCCCTACTACTGGGCGGGCTTTGTGGTCCAGGGAGAGCCGAAGTAGGCCACAAAAGGCACAAAAGGCACAAATGGTTAATCCTGCTTGGAAAAACTTTCCCGATAAATTACAGCTACGTTTCAAAGTACGAATCAGGCAAAAACGAGCCGCCTTTGATGGTCCTACTTGCCTATAGCTGCGTTGCTGGCGTTCCTGTTGAGCAAATCATTGACGACTCGCTTGATGTCTAGCTCATATCTTCGTGTGTTACCACGTAAGGAAACGGAAGCGTTATGCTGATGTTTTCCGGCAACAGCACAGACATTTCATTCCCGGCATGAACAAATCGAATCTCCAGCAATTTAGGAACGCCAAGCGATGGGTCATTTAAGGGTCCAAACAATTTGCGATAAAGACCGGGCGGAATTACCAGTTTTCCATTCTCAAGATACTTGTCTTCAAAGAACTCCGTTAGATCCTTTTCAGGTAGCTTGCCAAAGTCTCGCAGTTCGAGCGATCGCGATTCCGGGCTATATACCGAACTCTCTTTAACTTGAACCGTCCATTAGGAGCGGAAAGTTGATCTCTTAGAATGTCAACTGTGTTCTGAGAAACGCGCAATTGCTGCTCAAGGTTGCCGATCCTGCCGCCTCTTTCGCTTATCTGCCTATCACGAATCTCGACCTGTTCTTTACGCAAAAGTTGCTCTCGTTCGACTTCACCCTTCAAATAGCCAACTTCGTGCGCGCGTCTTGCCAGTTTACTAACTATTTCTTCGTGCTTTGCCGGATCGACACCTTGAGGCTTGTCCGTTGGCGCTTCCGGTTGACGCCGATTAATTACTGCAGCGATAACGTGCATCGCGGCGGTTATAAAGAGGGTAGCGATCAGCAAAATAGGCAGTAATTTACTGCTCATAGTTGCCCCCGTTGGCAGTTGATCGTCTTTTCGTAACTCGTATATGGCCCAGCCTCCAGCCAGAAAAACCGCAAGCCATGTTCCAAGAGTCTGCGAGCGTGGCCCGAGAATATCCATAAAGGTAACTCCTGCTTCGGAAAGGATAAGAGAGCGGAAATCCTGGTACTACCGTACCGCTCATTTATCCGTTGCATCAAGTAGAAAGTTACCAATTAGCAGCACCCCCTGCTACTCAGACGTGACAACCAGATAGGGCGGATTGTCAACCGACTCCCGATACTCCAAACGCTTGCCATCGGACGCCTTGATCGCCGCTATAACGCGCTCGCCATCGTTGGCCTTGCGAGTGTTCCAGCGAAATTCAAACTCGTTGAGATAATTCGGAAGGTGCTTCTTGCTGATTGAATGAAACGTGCCCATCACGCCGTGCTTCAAAAGCGAGAACACGCCCTCGATGCAGTTCGAGTGAATGTCAGTTCCCGGCTTCACGTACTCACCTAAAGAATGCTTTACGTGATCGTGACCGCCCTCAAACGCCTTTCCGATAGGGAAGTAATTCTGGTATTCGTCGGTGATGATCCGGCAACTCAGGTCTGCATTTTCCATGATCACTTCCTGCAACCGATCAACCGTAAGGCGATCCATCATCTGAAACCGAACCTCACCGTCGCGCTCAACCATGCCCAAAACTTTCGCCTTGCTGGTTCCGCGTCCGCGCTTCGAGACGCCTTTGTAACGCGGCTTGCCGCCCACATAGGTTTCGTCAATCTCGACGGTGCCTGTCAGCTTCGGCGCGTTCTGAGTGCCAACACCGTGACGTATACGACGCAGCACAAACAGAGCCGACTTGTGCGTGATTTCCATCTCGCGCGATAGCTGTAACGCGCTGATGCCTTTCTTGCTGGAACATGCTTTCCAAAACGCATAGACCCAAATCCGAAGTGGCAAGCGGCTTTCCTCGAACACGGTATTAGTGCGAACGGTATACATCGACTTGCAACCGCGACAGCGCCAGCGATAGTCCTTATTGCGCTCACCGTTCGCGGCTTTCATCTGGTAAATCTCAACGTCGCCACAACGCGGACACGCTGGATCATTGCCCCATCGCTGGGCTTCGAGAAAAGCAACGGCAGCACGTTCGTTTTGGGCAGCATCACGAAGCGCTTCGAGTATCGGTGATTTGGCCTTTTTCTTCATGGGCCAATAATCGCGTATCTTGATACTTACCGCAAGATTCTTGGAGGGTTTTATTTTCGCTTTTTATGCTCGCATCAACTTCTTGAAGTGCTTGGCTATCGTGCTTATGGTACGCTTCGACTAGTCGCTGGAACCGGGCTTCTTCGTAATCGAAAACGTCGTCACAGGGGAAGGCTAATCGGTCGGCTCGCGCCCGGTTGCCCCACAAATACGCGATTTTTGGCCTGATCAAGCCGATGGGCAACCAGCACCACCGGCTCATCGGCAAAAGCCCGGACTATTACTCTCGGAAGCACTCTTTTTACATCGCTCAATTTCCTTGACATAAAATCCTCCTCGCGCGTAAAATCCGCCCAGCTTGCTAGAAGGGCGGTTGTAGAATTATGGCTCAACAAAAAGTAGCGCTTCCCTATGGCACCTATGGAATGCTGAAAAGCACAGTAGAACGCTTTCAGAAATCGACCGTGCCGGGAAGTCTCAACCGACACGTATTGGACGATCTGTCTGGAGGGGATTTGAGTGCGCTTCTTACGGCGTTGCGATTCCTCGGATTGATGAATGAGGACAAGACCGTAACAACCGAGTTTCATAAGTTGGTTGAAGCGCGGAAGGCTAGCGAGAAAGAATACCAGATAGCATTGCTCAAGCTTCTGGAGGCGGCCTATCGACCTATCATCGGTGGCCTTAATATTTCCAATACTACGCTGCCGGACGTTGAAAAAGTCTTTAGAGAAGCCAGTGGTTTTCAGGGCCAAATGCTGACAAAGGCTATACGTTTCTACGTTAAGGCTATGGAGGATAGCAACGTACACGTGTCCGAGTTCGTCACAAAACCGCGGCCAAAGACTAATAAGCCAAAGAGCGGAAACACTTCCAAAAAGACTAAAGCCGTTAAGGCGAACGCGCTTAAACCGGACATTGAAACGAAGCAAGAATTTCAGCCAGATGGGTTTGATCGACTGCCTATTCCCGGCCTTGATAACGCTTTTATACAGTACCCCAAGAATCTCACGGATGGCGATTGCACGATGTTTGAGACCATGGTCGGCGTGCTTCGCACTTACGTGAAGTCTCGAACTGGAGGGGAGGGTAAGAAGCCATGAGGAGGGATCAAGGGCGGTGCTGAGTCGCCCGAACCAAGCGGAGGCGAGTTGAGTGTTTGCGCGACCCCTCGCCTCCGTACTCAGCATTTGTGCCCCGGTGCTGGAATTGGCATACAGGCCCGTTTTGCGAACGGGTGACTGAATCCAGTCATAAGGGTTCGAACCCCTTCCGGGGCACTTACCCACGCGAGACAGTTTTAGTCTATCATGCGTGTAAAGATGGCTACTAAGACAAAAGGGAAGCCCACGAAGAAAGCCAAGCCGGGGCCGAAAGAGGAAGTCTTGATCATCACAGACGATCCCGAAAAGGCGCTGGCCCAATTGCTGAAACCGAAACCCAAAAAGAAACGGTGACGCGCTCGGCTCTTGGCACAAAGTCTTCAGTTTTGGTCCCCGTTGCAACAAGTACCTACTCCCGAAAACTTTTGTGCTTTATGTGACTTATGTGCCTTTTGTGGCTTACTTCGCCAGCCTGATCTCGGACAGCAAATCGTTGACTATCTCGGAGACGATTCTGGAGATCTCGCCGGAATAATGGAGCGCGCCTCTACCCGCCTTCGGCCAAAGCACTGTTCCGCGCGCGTTGACCAGCAGTGCCGATGCTTCGATCGGTCCAGCGCTGGTTTGCGTGACCATGATTTTAAGAGCCGCATCTGCGTCGTCCGCGTTAGTCGACGCAGCAACGATGCCGCTCGAGTTCAAGGTCTCAACGAACTTGTCGCGTAAATCATTCGACGCTGCATAGCCGCGCATTTCTATATAGATCTTCTTTACTTCCCTGAGCGCCAGGTTGGGGACTGCATCGCCGCTGCGCGTCACATCGGCAGCGTCTTCGTCGCGGGCCTTTGCCGCGACGTCCTCGCCGGCGCGCGCCTTCGCCGCGGATGATTTGCCATTCCTATTCCGACGCGTCTGTTGAGACGCGCTTCGGTCTGGTCCCGTCGCTTTTGCCGCGGTGTTGTCCACTCCGTTGTTTCTGTCGTTTACTTCGGGCGGGGAGTTCGAACTTGGCGGATTGGTCGTCTGTACTGCGCTGGTCTGCGCTGGTCCACTCGTTTGTTGGGTCCTTAGTCTCACATAAACGAGATAGCTCGCCAGGCAAGTAACCACAACGCTGACGACGAAGACGTATCGCGCTGATATTCTTGCGCCGCCCCACAGACTGCGGGAATTCGGCTGTCGCTGGTTCAGATTGAGGCGACGGCTCAGCCGTTGCCACCACAAACGGGCAGCTCTACGCGGATCCGTTTCTCGATAGCTGAACTGGACCAGCAGCTCAGCCGGCCCGCTTGCTTTGATCGGTTGCCTCTTAATGCTGAGTGAGAGTTTCTGGCCGCCTTCCAACCGGATTGAAGATACGATTGTCTTGTCGTGTGCGTCGTCCCCATAGGAATTGAGCAGATGCGTCGCGAGCAGCAGATCTCCGTTGGGGTCTGCCGTCTTCACTTCAATAGTTTCTGAGTCCTCCTGGGTAGTAAAAGTAATGCTCGACTGCTCGGCAGGATTTAACCTGGCTCGTTCAATCCCATCGACGATGATGCGTATGACGGCGGTCGGTGACGAACGACGGCGGCGCCCCGCCTGTTCGCCAAGTATGTGATTGATCTCAGCAAGTTCTTCGGCGCTCAGCTCCGTGGGCGCGCTGCGCGGCCGGGGCGGGGATTGATCATCGCTATGCTGCGAGAAAAAACGTGGCAACTCCATTCGCTCCGGCGGCGCGCAGTATCCGAAAGCGGCGACTAATCTCCCAAAGCAATCGGGGTGCAAGACGGCGTGGATGCGATTGACTTCCACTCGGTTTTCGTCGTCACTATTCTTCGACGTCAGCCGGGCAATTACCGTCTTGAGTGGATCGAAGTCATTCGGCACAGGGCATTGCGTGTCCCAGGGGGTGAACAGACGGAGGCAATCTCTCACGAGCGACCGTTGTTCGCTTGAGCCCTGCTGGGTCTCGAACCTCTCTTCACCACGCCGTTGGCGACAGGCTCGGATCAACTGACCGAAGCGTTGAGACATCTCGTGCATCAAGACGGCTTTACGTGAGCGATAATAATAGTCGTCCTTAACTCGCTCAGGCTCACCGATCACTGCGTTATAAATTTCCATAGTTTCAAGCGTGCTGTAGCTGTGTAGGAGGCGGCTGACACCGAGCGTAACGTAGAAGGCGTTCCGTTTCGTCGTAATTCTCACGAGATGCTTGACGAAGTACACAAGGAGGTCTTCATCGCTGGCTCGGTCGCCGTCAGCGCGAACGCCTGCCTGGGCCGCGAGTTCCTTCTGGCGTTCATAGGGTTCGGATTCGCCATAGATCAGGCGCTGGAGCAAGTGAAGATCACTGAAAAGGGTTTTGTTGCGGATGCCGTCAGTGCGACGCAACTCTCCGGGCGAAAACCTCCCCACGGGGATGTAGTAGAGTCGCTTGCTCTGAACGGCCATCGCAACATTCAACTTGAGCGTGGCAGCAGCGACGATCCGAATCGCCACACCTTTGTCCTGATGGAGAAAGTAGGCGAGGCGGTATGCCTTATCCAGGACCTCTACTGTGGATACTCTGTTCACCGCTGCGCTCCGTGTGCATATTTCAGCGCACATCCTGATCGAGCACCGTGGCAATTTCGGAATTCCATGGGGCTATCTATTCCAAAAATGCCACGCTGGTACATTCAGCGGCAGGCATACTATCGCGGAAAGTGAAATCCCTTTTGCGATACTGTGGTAAGATGAGCCACTAACCTATAAACCGATCCTCCACGGTTCAGCACTAATTTAGGAGAAATTTCGAATGAGGAAGACGCTGGCTCTGCTGCTCGCCGCCGCTTTTTTATACCTGGTGCCCTCTCCCCCTATGTCTATCAAAAGCCAGATTCTGGTAGCACCAGCCAAGTTTCATAGGGTCGCTAATCCTATACCTAACCGCTATATCGTCGTACTAGCGACCACCGACCTTAGTCCCATCGCTGCACCGGCCCCAAAACCTGTAGCGGCAAATTCCAAGAGCGTTAACACCTCAGCCGCCTCGGCGGCGATCTCGTCCGAGTCGAGTTCGATGGCCTTCGTTGCAGCGCCAGCACCAATGCCTGATCCGCAGGTGGTTGCGACAGCCACTGATTTGACGTCCACATACGGCGGCACTTTCACTGTCACTTGGAGCGTAGCGATCAAGGGCTTTCTCCTGAACGCTGCCGAAGCGGAGGCGATAGCGATGAGCCAGGATTCGCGGGTCGCATTCATTGTTGAGGATGGCGCCATCGCCGTGGGATCCCCAGACGCGGACCCGATTGTCATGACACCGGACCCGGGCGCTTTCCTGAACCCGCAGCCCAACGCTTCATGGGGCCTCGACCGCATCGATCAACGCTATCTTCCACTTAACGACCTCTATGCGTATGTCAACAATGGTGAGGGCGTGAACGCGTATGTCATTGATACTGGTATTCTCACTACACACTACGAATTCCGCGGGCGTGCCCTCCCCATCTACGATGTGTTTGAGGGAGGTAACGGCATCGACTGCAACGGGCACGGCTCGCACGTGGCGGGCATCATTGGTGGTCAAACCTTCGGCGTAGCTAAGAACGTCCGCCTGTTAAGTGTGCGCGTGCTCAACTGTCTAGGCACTGGGTCGTGGTCGGATGTCATCGACGGAGTCAACTTCGTGACGTGGCATCGCGCGCAGCCGACCCAACAGGGCGTCCCGGCGGTGGCCAACATGAGTCTTGGTGGAGGAACCAACAGAGCCGTGGACGCGGCGGTCAGAAATTCAATCAGAGCGGGAGTGACTTTCGTAGTAGCGGCCGGTAATGGAAACACTGACGCGGCAACTTATTCCCCAGCAGGCGTGCCGGAGGCGATAACGGTCGGAGCAACGGACCTGTACGATGCTCGGGCAGAGTTCTCTAACTACGGGTCGACGCTGGATCTCTTTGCGCCTGGCGTCGGCATCACATCGGCTTGGATCGGCAACGATCTGATGATTGCGACCGCGTCGGGAACGTCAATGGCAGCGCCACACGTGGCCGGCGTCGTAGCGCTCTACCTTCAGAGCCATCGATCGGCCTCACCAGCTGTGGTCCGCTCAGCGCTCGTCGGCAATTCAACTGTCGGTGTGGTCAGTAACCCGGGGCAGGAATCTCCGAACCGCTTATTATTTACAAACTACTGAAGCCGTTTTAGGCACAGATCAGGCCGGTACTGATGAGTTTCATTTGGGCGCCTCCTTGGAGTGCGGTGGTACTCAGCCACTGAACTCTAAAACCTCCAACCCTCACCACTCTCGCTCGAACGCATTCAAATCTTGCTCAAGCTGCCACTGCAGCCGGCTCTTCTCGTTGGCCGCTAAAAACTGCCGGCAACTGTTTGAAGTGAGTTTCATCTCTTCAACGTCACGCGCGCACTGCGTGACGGGCACGAATTTCCGCCCGTCGCTCCACAAACTCTGTCCCGCTATAAACGCGTACTGAAGACTGTTGCGCGCCAGAGTTTTGAGGTGAAGGTATCCGAGGCCCTGTTCCTCAGCGGCTTTCAGAAACTCCATCGAGATCTCCGAACGTGCAACACCTTCATCATCCGTGGCCAGTGCGACCGGCACGCCATATTCGAGATAAGTCACGAGCGGATGTCGTGAACCCGAGATTCCGAGAATCAGATCGTTGCTCGACAGACAGATTTCGACCATCACACGGCGGCGCGCCATTTCTTTCAAAAGTTCGTAGGGTTCGGTCTCATGCATGACATCGACACCGTGTCCGATCCGTTCGGCTCGAGCAATCATGACTGACTCGCGAATGTGAAACGTCAAACCGTCGGGTGGCACAAGCCCCGGAGCAAGTTCACCCGCATGCAACGTGACGCGGGCGCGTGGATAAAGCGGTCGCAGAAACTTCAACATCTGCATATGGAGCGAAAAATTTTGCATGGAGTTGAGACCATCCTCACCTTGCACTAAATTCGTCGCCACGACTCTTGACTGCGGATCGTTCGCGAGAGCAAGACCGGTCACCATCTGCGCAAAGACCTGGCCCAGCGAGCTATTTCGCGATACCTGAGCCACGTACCGAATCGCAATTGAACAGCCCGCGTCCGCTTGCGGCGTGCCACAGTTCAGCAGTTGATTCTTTTCAGCCTCCATGGCCTGGAGGTTTTTAATTCCGATGGCGGCCGCGTTTTCGATCCCGTTGGCTTTCAGCTTGCTCAGCGTGCCTTCGAAGTTTCCATCCCATCCGACTTTCTCTCCGATTTGACTGGAAGCCACACCTCTAGGAGTGCCGTCCGGGGTTAACATCAACTCGACATAAGAAACCTTTCCGCGAGCAGCGCTCTTTACGGCCTCGGCGAGCATTCTGCCGCTGTTGTTAAAGGTTGCTGGTCCAAATCTGCCAAAAGCGTCGAAGAAATGATCGTGCCCGCTTTGTCCGGATAGCTGCCAGTTACGCATGGACCAGGCATCGATCATCTGCCGGTACAGTACTGAATTTGTCAGCGATGTATTCGCGGGTGTTTGTCCGGAGTCGCACTTGGATGGTGATTCCGGGACGGTCAGCGCCATAGTACTGTTGTTGACGCATAAACCTTTTTCTGCCGCCCATTCGATGTAGCGCTCAGCATAAATCGCGCCGGAAAGATGATTGTGTAGATCGCCGCCTTTCGGCATCTTCAGTAGGAAAGCCAATTGTCTCGGCGGAGATTTTCGGATCGATTCAAAGTAGCTGGCTGTCCTTTGTTCCGACGCTTTAACGCCGGGTTGTGCTGACAGTGTCAAGGAGCACGATAGAACAACAACTAAGGTCCAGGTGATTTTGCGTCGAAGTGCTCTTAGTGGAGAGATCTTGGCCATTGGTGAGTTCCTTTTCTTCGAAGACTTATACTACGGACCAGTGCCCTTGAGGCAAATCGAGGCTCTCGGAACTTACAGTTCGGTGAATGATCCGTGGAGAAATGAAGGGCCGCTAGTATTGCGACGCCAATCTTTCGCGCCCAAAGCTGTCGGTCACATCCGGGAAAGAACCGCGGCCGAAGAAAACATGATGCGCAAGCCGGCTGAACACCGGCATCCGTAACACAGCACAACCCAATTCGAGCAGTTGCGGCTGACGTAGTGTCGAAGCAATGCGACGTGCCCACAATCGCGATGCAAAGCGCGACCGGAACATTTCACCTGAGTACGCCTGCAACACCTGAACATCGCCAGTCGACAAATATTCGGTAACAACCGATGCGGCGAACGCGGAAAGGCGCATACAAGGATCCAAACCGCCAGCAGTGAGTGGCGACACGGCCCCCGCCGCGTCACCTATTAACATACCGGTCGGGTTAGCGATGTTTCTAAGCACGCCGCCAATCGGAATGAAGCCCGCGCGAGTTTCGATCTGTTTTGCATTTCGCAAGTCGATAATGTTTGCAACGCGCGAACGAAAGTCCTGTAGTGCCACCGCTGGATCGAAACCGCAGGGATAACCACCGACGCCCAAATGCGTCTCTTCACCGTCGTGAGCAATCCACGCGATGTAACCCGGCGCCAGTTTCGGATCGAGAAAACAGAGCAATCGCGGTGGCCCATCAAGCACGGCGCCGTGAAGAACACTTTCCACACCCACGATCCATTCCCGATTTTCTTCGAGTTTCAGATCCCGCGCCACTCGAGAACGAGCGCCATCGGCGCCGATCAGGTAATGCGTCGTTATTGAGTGTGTCGACGAACCAGAGTTGAGCCGAAGTGAGACTTTGCCGTTCGTTGCCGAATGGCTCAGGTAACTTGTTTGCGGAAGCCAATGGGCACCGGAATGTAAACACTGCTGTAGGTATCGTTCGTAGAGTTGGCCCATACGGCCGATGCGAAACTCGTCGTGCTGACTTACGAGTTCCAGCGATCGGTGCGCGGGTGAGTAAAGGGTGACGTGTTTAATCGGTGGTCCCAGGCAGTCGTCCGGGAGATCAAAATCCTCAAGCGTGCGGCGCACGAAAATTCCGGTGGTATGAACTTTCTGGTCGAGAGTGTTCTTGCGATCGACGAGGAGAACGTTGATGCCTTCTCGGGCGAGCAGGCGCGCACACTGAAGCCCGGCAAGTCCGGCGCCGATGATAGTCACGTCATAGCTGGTTCTCATGCGCGTATTGCCGGGTACTTCGTCGTAATTGAGCCGGCAGCCTCATCGTTCACGCATGTTACGCGCCCGCGGCATCTCCGTCAAGTACTTTACGCCGTAAAGAGACTCGGCCTCCTTGACTATGAGCCGCGTCGAGGGAGAGTCAATTTAACTTGATCTTAGTATCAGGCTTTGCGAGACCCGTCGGTTCTTGAGAGCTAACAACCTGCAAGTCCTTCGAGACTTCAGGTTCGAGGCCCGCTTCAGCAAGGACTGTTATAGCGTCAGCGCGACGAAGACCAACAACATAAGGAACGTCAACCTCAATACGAGACTGTGCAATATTGAAGGCAGCACACTTATCGTAGTTTTCTCGGGCCTCGGGACGTTCCGAAATGAGATACAGAGCTGCCAATCCACAATGCGCCAGTGCAACCTTCTGGTGTTCCTTTTCAGCGTCCGCAATTAGCTGGATGTATGTTTTTTCGGCGTTACTTCTGGCTTCTTCAGATTCTTTGGCCTTGCCTAAGGCGGCGTAGCTGTTGGCAAGAGAAGCCCTTGTTTGTGCAACCGCGAGGCTGGCGATTTTGTTCCCGGGATTGTCTTTCTTTCCATACGCTTCCATCAATTCCAGGATCGCTTGGATGTAATACTCGGCGGCCTCCTGATAATGGTTTTCCCGTCGACCGACATCGCCCTGGCTCTTTAATATCAGACCGCGATTAACTTTGATGTACTCTAGTTGCGTTGAGCCTTTCTTGGATGCTTGTAGATAGTCTGAGTCAGCATCTATCAGCAACTTCGTGACCGCAGAGAGCTCCGAGGGATCAAAAGTCAGTTTGTTTCGTGCTTGATCGTGGAAAACACTACCGCGAATATTCAAGGCGTCACCGATGTGCTTTGATTGGGCATTGGCGATCACCAGGTTGATCTCATCATTTGCCAGAGCGAACTGTGAGAGTTTTCGAAAAGCGATGGCCTTGTTGATTCTTAGTTCCTCTGAGGGCTGCCACTGCTTATCATGAAGGCCGTAAGCTTTCTCGAATAGCGTGAGTGCTTGTTCTGCATCACCCCAATCGTTATAAACCTTGCCGAGGTTCTCGAAGTTTGAGGGATCCTTTGGATCCCAGAACGATAACGCCCGGGCGAGACGAAAAGCATCTTCACGTTCAGCACTGTTTCGAAAATTGACAAACTTGGCTACGTTTCCGCCAATCTCCGCTGGACTTCTGTGTAGCGCAATTTCCACATCACTGGAATTTCTCAAATAGTCGCGAAGATCACCCTCCGTCATCTTTTGGCACTTCCCAAATGAGCCATTCTCGTTGATTGTCATCTTGAAAAGAGCATTAACAACCGGGGCGATATTATTATTCGCGGTTTCAGGTGTGGTTGATGAACATTCTGCTGTTGTCACTGGGCCGGCATTACCAGCGGCTTGATCGTTGTTTTTAGTAACTTCGACTGTTCCCTCGTAAACTATTAAAGTCGCACTTTTGTCCTCTCTGGAATCGAGCTGGTATACCGTGCTCGAATTAGTCAGGGCCACATGTTGTGTGCGGTTGATGTAGCGGTTATGGAGGCTCGCAAACCAACTACAAAGTCCCCAGCAAAAAACGGACGAGATCTCTATCTCAGAGTCTTTAAGTACATCGACTAGATCTTCAAGTTCGCGCTTTTCCCTCGGCTCGCCGTAGAGTAACTTCAGTCCTGCAGTGGATGAGGTCTTGACCTTGTCGCCTTTGCAAAGCGGCAAACCCTTTCGAGCGACTGTATCAACGGGGCAGCCGCCTGATCCACGTGTGATTAGGACATCTGTCGACGTTGCTTCATCGACTAGCTTATCACCAACAACCACTGCGACGATCATCGCGACTTGGTTTGGATTGTCTTGCGACGAGACCTGAGTGGGATTCCCTTCCTGAGCAATACTGTTATTGCAAATGAGGAGAAGTAAAAACGTTCCTAAGCAAAGCATTAGCCAGGATGAAGGTGTCTGTGACTTTAAGGGATTGTCGGGGAACATGCGATAACCTCCATTAATCTGAGAGCCGCAGTTTGTTTCGGAAAATGGCAATGAACAGGTAGCCCAGAAGTAGCGCTAACAAATGATAAGCCATCTCGAACGAATGGCGACCTCTGGCGAAAACTAAATAAGCAATCAACAGGTAGACGATAATTGCTGTGAGCAAAGAAAGGGGCACCGGGATCTCACCCAGGTAATCTTTAAGTACTGGCAGACGGAGCTTCCAGTCGCCCGGCAGCCATCGTTTGAACACAGTTTGCAGCAGGATTCCCAAGCTCATCATGACAACGATCACCGTGAAATCGGTCAGACCAGAAATGTGCGGAATGTATTCATCGTTCAAAACGTTCGAAATCGCACTAGCATTGATTTGCACGCCGCTGCGTGTTTTATCGCCGATTAAGCTTCTCGTATCCGCAGCGGTGTTATAACCAATAATGACAATTGAATCGGAAAACATTCTTTCGAGGTTCTCTTTGCTCGTTTGCTCCTTAGGTGTAGTTGCCCATCCATGTACGTGAGCGTAGGGGATAGTATTCGTTTCAACACTGTCGTTAGGAACATAGTTCATCAACATTTCGAGGTTGACACCTTTTCTTACTACCGGAACTTGCTTTATTTCACGTCCATCACTGCCTTTGATGACTACTTCACTGCGGTGCTCTAGGAAATACGATTTGAGCGGATGGTCCGAATCTCGCAGATATTCCATCACCGCTTTGAGAGCAAGCGAAGGTACGACCTCGACTTCGGGTGCTGGAGTTGGAGTGTCTGGCGGCAGCGAAGCGATCTTATACTCGTTTATATAAACGGATCCGGCCAGCAGAGGTAAATCCAATTTCCCGCCCACGGAGGCATCCCCCCACGAATCTCCGAGTGCATCTGCTAGCGTTCTCGGAAGTAATTTCGTGGTTATCATCTGCCCCTTGTCGTCGATTTGTTGTTCCCCTATAACTCGGATTTTTTGATTTTGGGCCGACTGGATTCCGGCGGCAACATTGTCAAGCGGTCCTGGCAAGTCGAACGTCAGGTCTAGAACAACCACTCTTGGCTTTTGATCAACCAAAGCGAATCCCTCAAGAATGTGTCCGTGATACTTCCTCCACTCCACATTGTTTACGGGGCTGCCCAAATCACCGTTATTGGCCGATTCTGCCACTATCAGCATGACCTTCTTGTTCAATGTACCCTCGGGCCGACTTGCAGCCCACCGCATTGCTCCACTCATGTAGTCGTCTATCCAAAACCTGCTCAAGAGCTTCATGTGTGAAGCCACAAAAACCAATAACGACAGCGTCAGACCAACTGCTATCACGCGGATCGCGCTCGAAAACTTCTTCGGGGGAACGGGAACCGCCGAATCGCTAAACTCAAAGATCACGCCATCAGGGCAGGACATGAAGAGCAATCGGGATGCAAACTCAACGCCTTTCTTTCGTTCGGCGATGAGTCGCTTTCGTGCATGTGATACAGCGACGTCTACTCGACCTCGTTCATAGCCTTCGCTCAGTTTGTGGTAAAGAGCGTTCGCAAAGATCCTTGTTCCCTCATCTCCGATTCCTCCTCTTGTGCTGATCGTGGCGGGTAGGCCCAGATGGACCAGCTCCTCAGCCATGCAGCGCAACGCAGCAGAACGTTTTACACTCGTACAAGCCTGAAACACAATTAGTCTTAATGGGGAATAATCCTGAAAATAATAAGAAAATTCTTTAGCTGTAACCGAGCACAGGTCTTCACTATTTTCATCATCAAGCAAAAGACAAGCTTTCTTTTCGGCGAACACACCGTCTCCCACAAAGTGAATAATGTGAATCTGGTTCAACGACAATTCGCGATCGATGTTCGCACGGGTTGCTTTACCATCCAGAACTCTGACTTCAATTTTTTCTCCGAGATCCTTCAGAGTATAGCTCGACATCTTGAGCCGCCACTCTGTGGCCGCCTCTAAGCTTTTGGGTACGATGACAAGGATTCTAATCGGTGGCGTAACCGATGCTTTTTTGGGCGATATCTCGGGCTCTATGAAGCGGGTCAGCATCGTCTGGGTCGATGTGCCGAGAAAGCAACCCCGAGTTTCATCGTAGAGAAGTTCCCACGGCAAAGCCGCTACTTCGGGTGCAGCTATCCTTAATCTGATCCGGAGGCCGGAACTCTCGTCTCTTTTAACCTGGTTGCACGCATTTCTGTATGTTTCTTTAGTCGCTCCGGACAGCAACGCATCGAATAGTGACGCGCCGATTTTCTTTCGCGCTGCGTCAGTGGCACTCTCGTCAGTATCCGCGGTTTCTCGGCACAATGCTTCAACGGTTGCAACCGTAAGCTTACCGGTGACAGCTGGGTCAGATTGAAAGTTAACGCGAACGGGATAGTAGTCCTCTACCTGAGGATCGATCCATAGGTCGAGATCCGCATATTCCATCGGGGGACTCCTTCTTCGAACCAGAGGAAAGAACCGGAACAGCTAATGCTCGCTAGAATGGAACTGGGACTTGCGTGCTGACCTTGGCTGGCAAATGAGGTTCAGTGCGCGACCTCAAAATACAGGGTTTGAAAATTGTGGTCAATCTTTATGTCGCAGTTGGCGTGCAATACCTCTCTCGAACAACTCCGATGTGATGCTGCACGTGGCCGATCAGGAAATAGCCGATCGCGCGGACGGACATCGGGTGCGTCACGATGTTGCACGAACGCGTACTTTGTTCATCATTTAGATTTTCAAACACGTACTCGCTGCCTCGACGAACAACTTTGAACTCTGAAACCAAATCAGCGATCGTTCGCTTACTGACGTCCACATTTCGCGCATAGAGCTCTTCATCCATTCGATAGACTGGCGACTCATCACCGCGCGCCGCAGCCAACGCACGATACGCGAAAACTCTTTCAGTATCGATGATGTGCATGAAGACTTCTTTGATCGTCCACTTTCCTTCCGCGTAGCGATAGTCATGCTTGTCCGAAGGTAAGCCTTCAAAAAATCGCGCGGTCGCATCGCTGTTCTGTCGCAGCAACTCCTCATAATTATCATCCGGCACCAGATCGAAATACTTCTGATAAGCCGGGTTGTACTCAGTTGATAATGGTTTTTGCATGGCAATAGCTTTACACACGCCCTCCGTGGCCGCCCCTACAGTACGTTCCGTGGTCCATGTATGGTCTTACGGCGTTAACTCGGAGGTTAGGATCGCGCCATTCAGACTCGGCAACACCGCTGAAATCTTCAACACTTTCCGGCTTGCCTTATCAATCCAAACAGTCTGCTTATCCGCATCATTATCAGCGGCGACTATCTCCAACTTATACGCGTCAAACGTACCCGCCGGCACCGTCACGCTCTCCGTTCCAACAACCTTCAACTGTTTGATCTGCGGCTTCTGCTTCATCATATCGAAATTTCGAAAACTCAAACTGTACCCATCCGCAAGCGGAAGAGAAGCGAGCACTTCAAACGCTCCCGCGCCATCAGCAAACAAAGCACCACCTGGATCCGCATCAATCGCTTTCGACTGACCATTCATCACCGTGGCTCCGCTTACCTTATTCGGCGCCACGTCCATCTCTATCGACATTGGACCTTGCTTGATCATGCGACGCTTCAACAGCAAACTTCCTTTCTCGATTGTGCTGATGTCGACGATGTCGCCCTGCGGAGTCTGCGCCGTTTCATTGACGGTCCACGCCCCATTTTCTTCTTTTATGTCAGTCTTCACGCTGAGCGGAATTGACTGTCCGCCGAGCGCGATCGACGCCTTGTAGTTGTGAGTACCAGGCCGGAGATCCACCGCGGGTTTTGGAAGATCGGCACTTGCGGTCATCGCCTTCGGCATAGCCACCGTCTTCACGTCGACATTTATTTCATTCAAACGTTGAGACACTTCAGGCGTCATACTTTCCTGATAACGACCACCCAGATACTTTGCGAGAAACTTCTCCGCACTGGCAAACATCGCCATGTTGTTAACCGGACGAGCAAACCCGTGCCCCTCATCCGGAGCCACCATGTACTCAACCGGAAATCCTCGATCTCTGAGTGCGATCACGATCTGGTCTGACTCGCGTTTGTTGACGCGTGGATCGTTTGCTCCCTGGATCACAAGCAAAGGCGTTTTGATTTTTGCGGCTGCGGTTAACGGCGACTGGCGCAGCAACTGGGCTTTTCCTTCGGGCGTGTTTGGATCACCCATACGCTCGTAGAAAAGTTTGCGAATCTGTTCCCAGTATGGCGGGATCGATTCGAGCAGCGTGATCAGATTTGATGGTCCAACAATCGAGACCCCAACCGCGTAAACATCAGGCGTAAACGCAACTCCTGCGAGCGTTGCATAGCCGCCATACGATCCGCCCATGATGCCAACCTTTTTTGGATCGGCAATGCCCTGAGAGATGAGATACTTCGCACCCCAGGTCACGTCGTCCTGCATCTTGTCGCCCCACTGCTTGTTTCCGGCGTCGATAAACTTCTTACCGTAACCGGTTGAACCACGGAAATTGGGCTGAAGGACAGCGTAGCCGCGGTTGGCGAGAAACTGCGCAAAAGCATTGTAGCCCCAACTGTCGCGATACCATGGACCACCGTGTGGAACGATCACCGCCGGAAGATTCTTGGCTTCGACCCCTTTGGGTAACGTCAGATAAGCCGGAATCTCCAAGCCATCAGACGATGGATATTTTACCGGCTTCATCGGAGCCAGGTACGAGCGGTTCAACTTCTCACGAATCTGGTATTGCAGAGTCAGCTTTTTGGTGGTGCGATCGTAGAGATAAGTTGCTCCTGGATCTGTGTCGGCGTTTGCCGCGATGAGAAAGAGTTTTTCATCTTTTGTTGAAGACCCGAAATTGATTTCCTTTCCGGGAAGTTGTTTCTCGAGATTCTTGTAATCAGCTTCGAAGGCTTTGTCTTTCCAGTAGATTCGCTCGCGTTCGTCATCGTAGGTAGTGGCAATCAGGTCATCGGAAACTTCCGAGAAAACGGCGTTGCCGAAGTCGACGCGTTTCAAAGGATCAGTTTCAACCAGCTCTTCTTTTCCGGTGGTTGGGTTGAACAATTCCAGACTAACCAGATCGACACTGCTGCCTTTGTTTGTTTGAAAGTAAACTCGTTCGCCATCTTTGTGATAACGAATTGGCCCACACGCCTCAAACACATTGCAACTGTAAACCTTCGTAAACTTGTCTGCATCGACGCGTAACACTTCCGTGTCGCCGTTCTCTGCTGACCTGGTTGCAAGTCGCAACTGGTCCTTGAGATCGAAGTAATAGGCAGTAATGCGTTCGGTGTTCTTGCGCATCAGCGTGCGTTCGCCGGTGGAGATTTTTACTTTGTACAGATCGTGCCAGGCTGCGTCGCGATCGTTGAGACCGACGTACATCGCGTCTGGTTCACTCCGCGGCACCGCATAAATAATGGCCCGTATTCCTTTTACTTCGGTGAGATTGCGAGCGGTGGGAACATCTTGTCCCGCAGCGGGCGTTTCAGCAGGATTAACGGCATAGACGTTGTAATTCTCGTCGCCGGCTTTATCCTGGACAAACAGGATGTACTTGCCGTCGCGCGACCAGAAGTAAATAGGAATTGGCCGTTTGGTATCGGCCGTGATTGGTTTCGCGGTCGTGAACGGATCTGCGGTTTTCTTCACCCAGATGTTGCGTGTGCCTTTGAACGGTTTGATAAAGGCGATGAATGCCCCGTCAGGCGAGATCTGCGCACCCGCAATTTCCGGGTCGCCAAAGAAGAGCTCGCGGTCAATCACCGGCGGACTCTGCGCCCAAACCGGGGCCGCGAGTGCCAGAAGTAATAGGGTTGAAAGCAGAACTAAGCCGATAATTGAGCGGCGTGAACGCATAAACACCTCTTTCGTTAAGTGATTCTTGATGGGTTTACCCCGATTGAAACGAACAGGTGTTTACGGATGAGGATGCTGTGGAGTTTCAATTAAACAGATCTAACAACAACCTGTGTAATCTGTGGTTACGGCTTTACTTTAATAATCACTTTATTGCTAAAGAAGGTTCGTGCTTTGATGCGGACGTGCACTTCGACCTTGTTGGCTATCTCGTCTGGCAAAACCACGGCGACCTGTTTGAGCCAGGGGAAGTTTGGCACCGCAACAAGCGACTCGACGGTCAGAGGAAACACATTTCCGAGCGAATCCTCAGCTTCAGCCGTGATGACCGAAAGACTTTCATTCGTACCGAGGTCTAAGTTGAGTGCAAACAGCGACACACGCGTGCGGTGATCGTTGCTGAAGTTCAACGTGTTGGCGACGCCAAACGGCTCTGCGGTTAAGAAGACCGAATCCAATGCAAGGGCATGCTTAAAGCTATCTTGCGACAACAGGATTGGGATCTGTACGAGAGTCAATGGGGTGGCTGTGCCAACGAATGAAGCCGTCTGATCACCGCTGACGACTCCCGAGGAGACGAATGTTATCGAGAGAGGATTGAACGTGTAACCTGCCTTCGACGGCGTAACGCCCACACTGTGACTGCCAAGCTGGTATGTAAAACTGTAATTACCAGATTGATCTGTGAAAACGATCTGAGTCTCTGCGGCGTCGGGCACGAGAATCATCGTCACGCCGGCGAGGGGCTGGCCGTTGTTGTCAGTGATGGTTCCGGAAATATTGTATGTAGGTATCGGTGACGGCGTGGGCGTAGGTGTTGGGGTGGGTGTGGGCGTCGGTGCTGAACCGAGTGGTTGCCACGCCAACTCGTGTTCGTCGAACGAGAGGTTTGTGAGTCGTCTGATGTTGCTGCCGTCGGCATTCATCAAAAAGATTTCGCCACTATTCGTTTGTCCAACACGGGCGTAGCTGGTAAACGCGATGGTCGTACCGTCTGGCGACCATTCGGGATCTCCCGAGTCGAGTGTCGTGCTCTGCGTGATGTTTACCTGATTGCTGCCATTCGCGTTCATCACATAAACCAAAGGCAGCCCGTCACGCTGTGTGGTGAAAGCGATCTTTGTTCCATCGGGCGACCACGCGGGGCCGGCATCAACGGTAGAATTATTCGTCAATCGTATCGGGTTACTGCCATCCGCGCCCATCGTGTAGATCTCGAAGCCGCCGGCAACGTTTCCGCCCGGTGGAAAATCGCGAGAGCTCGTGAAGGCGATCTTTGTCCCGTCCGGTGACCAGGCAGGATCCAGATCGAATCCGGGATCGTTCGTCAGTCTGGTTTGATTGCTGCCATCCGCATTCATCACATAAATTTCGTTGTTGCCATCGCGAGTGCTGACGAAAGCAATCTTCGTCCCGTCAGGCGACCACGCCGATTGGGTATCGCCCGCGGAGTTGTTTGTAATTCGAGTCGGATTGGTGCCGTCTGCATTCATCACGTAAATCTGCGCCTGAACTGTAAAGGTCTGACGGCTGAAAGCGATCTTCGTCCCATCGGGCGACCAGGCAGGGGAGTGATCAGTGAAACCATTCCCGAAGGGCGTCAATTGAAGCACGCCCGAGCCGTCGGGATTGATCGTGTGGATAAGATTGCTGCTCGTAAAAGCGATCTTGCCGTTGACGGCTAACGCCGCGACGTTTTGTTCCTTAACACCGGCGACAAAGCAGATGATTGCGCCAAGCGAGATCAGCAGGAATAAAAACCGTACGAAGGTTGGGGGATTCTTCATTTTGGTAACTTTTACTAAACCATCTTAAAGCAGATCCGCGTTAATCCGTGGCTAAATTTTTTGGTGGGGTTCAATGCAATTTACTCGTGTCAATTTGTGCTTCATGACGAATCCACTCGTTTTTGACCCTTTTGCCAATGGTGGGCTGCGGAGAACCGTAATTGCTGGTCAGAAAATCGACGGTGAGATCTTCGGCCCAACGTCGCGGCACTTCGTTCTCACCGCATTTTCTCCTTAACCGAGTATGCAGGTTGTAAGCCACATATGATCGATCCGCGTCTGAGTAAAAATATAGTTCGCTATTTTTGACGCCATAGAAACTGCCGTAATTTGCTGACCCTTGGAGCATGCGCTCGTACTCACCGTTTGGTCGACGTAACCAGATCTCTTCGGGAGCGGAATAGTTCATGGCCTGGCCCTGAGCTTTGTTGATGATAATCAAGCTGCCCTGCTCATCGACTAAGATGTAGTGTCCACGCCCACGACCTCGCGATTTTGATTCCTGATAAAGCGGTACCTCTGTTAATGCGCCGGAGTTGATGTCAAGCCAGTAAGTGTTCCCTTCATCAGCGATCAGTGCTCTTGAGCCAAATGCATCAACGATGTGAAAGTCTCTGGATTCATGCACCCAAAGATTTCCGTGATCTCTACGTTGCAGGACGCGAACCGCGCCTGTCGCCATATCATACGAACCGATGATACTGACGTTAACGACGTACCTGTCGGGAGTGCTTGGACCCAGGATGCCGATCGACCCCGGGTAATAGTGCTCACGCTTAAAAACGAAGAGTCCGATTTTCTGATCATGGCTGATCCTGGCGTCGGTAAATCTTTCTCGTACTTTGAGTTCCTGGCCACCAGCCAAACCAAACATCATCAGGATCGCGATCAACGAAGACATAATGAATTTAAGAGTATAGGCAGTTTGGGCTGTAAGAGTTTCCGCATTGTGGCACTTTGAGCACGATGGCCGAGGTATAGCCTTGAGCGAGGAGGATTTCGTCTCCCTTGTAATCTGTGTAATCTGTAGACTTACTTCTTCTCGAGTCGTAAGAACCTGGCCGCGTTGTTATAGAAAATGTCGCGCTTCTGTTGTTCACTTAGAAACGCTGCCGAGTCGATGCCTTCAACGGCCCTGCCAATCGCATCCGGCCAGACCATCTGATCTGATCCAAACATGATCCTTTCTCCGAATCCCGCTTCCACTAACCTGCGCAAATAGGCGTGGAACTCTGGGCGCGGCAACGCCCAATTGATGACCGCGACGTCGACATAAACCTGAGGATGCGCCCACATCAACGCCACCATTTGATCCAGCATGGGCCATCCGGCGTGCATGACGTAGAGGCGCAGTTTTGGATGTCGCAGTAATACCTCTTCCAGCAGCATCGGATTGCTGAGTGCGGCTCGATATTTTGGTGAGTCGTCGTAAGAAACGCCGGGCTTGCTGAGTCCGATATGAATGCCGAAGGGAATATCCAGCTCCTCGGCCAGCGCATAGATTGGCTCGAGCTTCGGATCATTTGGAGCCAGGCCTTCGTATTGAGCCCCGACCTCACCGATTGATAACAACCGGCCCGCGGCATGTTCTTTACGAAGAAACTCCAGATTCACAGACGCAGGATCGTCGAATCCGTACGAGGCGATGACGTTGTCGGGAGCCGCCCCCTTCCAACGCAATACAGCTTCGTAGTCACTACTGACAAGCGCCTTGACGATGTTGTACTTCTTCATCTCCATCATGGTCTCACGCATATGCGATTGCTCGGTCGTTGCAGTCATCGCCTGACCGGTAATCGGATTTCCGATTTTGTGATCCCACCGCGCGTCTTTGGCGTAGGCGTGCATATGCACGTCGATGATTGGTTGACGGGGTTGGGTGTTGTTTTGAGCGAGGGCGGTTGATGCGAGTAGAACGAGTAAGATCAAGCTATGAACCTGGGTCTTCATAACTTTCCTCCGAGGTTACTTTGTGCGCAATTTGTGTAATCCGTGGCGAAAACCTTGGCGTCACTTAATGGTGATTGTACGCGTTAATTGACCGTTCTGCATGTCCCAGAACTTGATGGTTGTATCGGCACTACCTGTCAGTAAATATCGATCATCGCGTGTGAAAATAAGACGGTTGATAAAAAGATGAGCGTCGGAAAAAAGAGGCGAAAAAAAACAAAGACGGAGATTTTTGGAACACGCAGAGTGTACGCGTTGGACAACGCTTTGGCTCTGCGGTTGTGCGAGCGGCCAATAGAAGGCCGGCTGCTCTATCACGAGGCTATCAACTGACAGGTTTGAGTGGAAAGACTTTTGATCGCTTTGCTGAGAATCTAGGTTTATAGAATATGAGCACTGCCTCACCGGTGTAAGTCCTGGACACGAATGTCTTCGTCCAGGCGCATAGACGGACGCTAAACCAAAGCGTCAAATATAATCTCGAACGATTTGCCACAGGATTTTATGTTTGAGCTAACTAGTACTGACTGTGTCCAAGTCAGGTTCTGACTTTTGAGGCAAAGCCTTTGCGGTACATCCTGTTGACGATCATTCTCATCCTATCAACCAGTTCGGCCTGCGACGATCGATTCGAATACTCAAAGTGCAAATTGGCGACGGTCTTCTCGTAACAAGAGACAAGAAGAGGCGGTCACAATGAAGATAGTTTCTCCACACTTTTTTATTCTCGGACTTCTTTCACTAACACTATTGCCGCAGCCAGGCGCCGTTGTTAACGGACAGCAACGCTCGCGCGAGGAAATTCTGAAAGAGGCGGGTCGACTCGTCACTGACGCTGAGCGAAAGAAGGGCGAGGCGTATAAGAAGGTGCAAGCGGGTGGCGACCGCAAACTAATTCTGGAGTCAGAAAAAGTTGTTGCGGAGAGTCTCGAAAAAGCAATTGAGTTGTGGCGTGAGGCTCGTCATGACGCCCGGCTCAGAAATGGAGTCGAGGAACTTACGCGCATTTATTCTGTGATCGGCGAGTACGACCGTGTGGTCGATCGACTCACCCGCGAGGCTGAGTATTGGCAGGAACGGGGCGACGTGGCGGAACAAGTACACACTCTGTACCTGTTGGGAATCCGCCAAATGCAAATGAAAAGAGAAGCCTCCTCAATTGAAACGCTCGAGCGGGTGTCAGCAATGAGTCGTTCGGCTGGTCTGCGATCACTGGAGGCTAATCTTCTGACAACGCTTGCGAGTCTTTACGACAAGGCAGGGCGACTGAAAGAAGCTGAGTCGAATCGCCAGACGGCAAAAGAACTGTGGGCGATATTAAGTACCGAACCCGCCAAACCGCCCGCTCGGGTCCCACCAGCAACGATACCGGATCAGTGGGTTGATCTACCGACTGCGCCAGCGGCGGCTGAGTACCGCGTCATTGCTGGTGTGAATGAAGCCGTGCTGGTTAACAGATCCTCGAAGGGGATCGAGTTCGTATCGTTTGGTTGCGTTGCCCTCGGAGGCGACAAGAAGACGCGTGTGTTAGACGGTCTGGTTGGAATGGGATTAAATCACGGAGGAGTGCGACCCGGTTCTTATTACCAACCCTTCACCAAGCTGAATGGTCCATTGAATGGTTGGACCGACGAAAAGATGGGCTGCGAAGGCGCGGCCAAAATGACTTTGATAGAGGCTCGGTTTGATGACGGCAGCGTATGGAAAGCAGGTGGAATCGATTGGGTGGTGCCTTAGTTAGATCGCCAGGCGGGGTGACCGAAGGTTAGTTGGACAGGATTTACAGGATTGAGCAGGATTTACAGGAAGAGCTCGGCAATCGGCCTGTCTTGATACGACGCAAAACGGGAGTAGACCTTGGACATGTTGTCGAGGATTTGTTTCGCGTCAGGTTTTGTTTCGGGTTGCGCGATTGGGGGCAATGCGAAAGAGAGGATTGCAATTGTTAAGGCGAGGCACCGTGAAGTTGTTCTCATAATCGTGCCCATTGTCACAGATTGTTTCATTCGAGTCTAACACGGCCCTTCATTTCGCCACGCATCGTTCGTTCCGAGATATTTTTATTTATCAACCACCGTGATCGATTTGGTCCAGGAGTTTCTGTGCGGCGGCGCTCGCCTCTTTGTATTCGGGAAGGTAATTCTGATCGGGCGTCATGGAGAGAATCTTCTTGAGTTCTCGACGCGCGTCGTCGTTGCGTCCGACTTTCTTGTACGCCTCCGCCAGGTGTAGATGAAGAAACGCGTTTGGTTCGCCAAAGCGTAAACCCTTCTCCATCTCTTCCACAGCCTTCTTCGGATCACCACCAACTATATCCGGGGCGTTGAGATCGACCAGTCCGAGCACCATGTACGCACTGCCATCCTGATATCCCTCGTTCAGACGTATCACCGTCTGCATCTCGTTCCGAATATCTTCGACTGTTGCCAGTCCCTGAATCGTAGAATGCTCGGCGGCGCCACCGTAATTCGCGCCCAGCCAGAAATGGCCATCCGGTTTTTCGTTCTGCAATTGGACTGCGGTCTTGCCGGCGTCAATACCTTCTTTAAACGCATCGTCGCGCTCTTTCGAGTTGTCAGTGTGCGTGGCGAGATAGTAGTCGAACTTCGACAGTTTCCACGCTGCATCGTAGCTCCCGGGATCTTTCGTTAACGCCTGTCGCAGTGAAACTATGCCGCGGCGCAGTTGCATCAGGTCGGCTCGTTGACCGTAGAGTTGATCTGCGCTGGCGATGTCGTTTGTGGCAGAGGCCCTGTCTGCTGCCGGTGATTCGTCAGCTGGACCCTCGTTGTTACACGACGCTGCGAGCAACAACAGACAGATCGAGACGGCAGCAAGGATGTTGCGATGAATATTGGTCATGTTGGATCAGATGCGAGGCAGGGTCGAGGAGTTCGAGACTTAAGTGTGGAGAGTTTTTGTCGAGTTTTTCCCGCAAGGCGCAGAGGCGCAAAGAAAAGCCGCAAAGAAAGACCATTTGTTGGACATTGCGTGATTTATTGGGTCTAATCTGCACTTTCACTCCACAGAAATTTATTCCGAAGTTAAAATAGCGCGCGTTCGAGAGAACATTCGAACTGAGCTGACGTTCCAGACTAATATTCGCCAGACATGACATCCCGGCCCGCCACTCAACCTGTATCGCGGCGCATATTTTTCTTGTTTGTCACTACGATTTTCCTCAGCGCCCTGCTGCTGTTCTGGATTGAACTGGCACTGGCTAAGATCCTTTTGCCTCGACTTGGTGGAACGCCGGCGGTGTGGACCACCTGCATGCTTTTTTTTCAAATACTGCTATTGGCGGGATATTCCTATGTGCTGGCGGCAACGTCGTGGATAGGAGTTCGCAAGCAGGCGGTTCTGCATAGCGTACTGCTTCTCTTGTCGGTTCTTTACTTACCGCTTACTCTGTCCGGCAGTTTTGGATTTATCTCCGAACAGAATTATCCGGCTCTCTGGCTCTTCGCGTACCTGCTCAGTGCGATAGGCTTGCCGATCTTTCTTATTTCAACTACGAGCCCGTTACTTCAAAAGTGGTTCATATACTCCGGTCATCGTTCGGCAAACGATCCTTACTTCCTGTTTGCGGTTAGTAATGCAGGCAGTCTCCTGGCGTTAATCAGCTATCCATTATTACTGGAACCCAATCTCAAACTGTCTCGTCAAACTCACCTTTGGGCTGTGGGCTATGTCGCGTTCATGGTGTTGAGCCTTGGTTGTCTGCTTGCATTGTGGAGGTCATCAAAAGTCGAGAAAGTTGAAAATGAAAAAGAAGAACCGCAGCCTCCTTTTCAGTTTCACGCGATTGCTAAGGAATTTCCCGTTACGCTGAAGCGACGCCTCTACTGGATCCTGTTAGCCTTCATTCCTTCCAGCCTGCTGTTCGGCGTCACCACTTACATCACGACTGAAATCGCACCTACTCCCTTGCTATGGACCATTCCGTTAGCGCTCTACTTAATGACTTTTGTTCTAGCGTTTGCGGGCAGGAGCTTGCTGCCGGAACGATTCGCGAGCGTTGTGTTTAGTGGATTGGCGCTGCTCCTTACGTTGGTGCTTGCCGCAAACGCTACGGAACCGACTACGGCGCTGGTGCTCCTGCATCTCTGTTTCTTCTTCGTGGCTGCGGCGATCTGTCACAACAGGTTGGCGTGCGATAGACCATCTGCTGAGCGCCTCGCTGATTTTTACTTGTGCGTGGCTATTGGAGGAGTGCTCGGCGGACTATTCAACACTTTGATAGCGCCGATTACATTCCACACGATCGCTGAGTATCCACTGGTGATTGTGTTGGCGTGTCTTATTCAGCGTGAAAACAGTCAGGAGAATTCTTCAGTTGATCGTCTGTTTGATGTTATTTGGCCGGTGGTTATGGGCGTTCTCACAATCGGACTGGCCTTCCTTGTAAAAGGAGCGGCGGTGCACCCGGTGGTTGGTGTAGCGATAGTTTTTGGGGCGCCGCTGGTGATCATCAATCACCGCTTTCGCACTCGGCCGGTTCGGTTTGCGCTGGCCCTCGGCGCGGTGATGCTTGGCAGCGTTGTCTACTCCGAGATCCAAAGCCGCACCCTGCATGCAGAACGCAATTTCTTTGGGACACTGAGCGTGAGGAACGATACGGCAGGCGCGACACGCGTTCTTTATCACGGCAATACGATACACGGGCGCCAGTATATCGATCCCCAGTTTCAGCGTGAGCCACTCTCATATTTTCATCGCGAAGGACCACTGGGACAGATCTTCGACGCGTTTAACGGCAATGCTGCCTCACCGAATGTTGCGGTTGTCGGATTGGGAACTGGATCGATGGTTTGCTATTCGTTTGCCGGTCAGCATTGGACCTTTTATGAAATCAATCCGGCAGTCATCGGCATAGCCCAAAATACGGATTACTTCACTTATCTGAAAAAATGCGCGGCTGCTTCTACCGAAATCATCCTGGGCGATGCACGTCTGCAATTGCAGAATGCGCCGGACCAACATTATGGTCTCATCGTACTCGACGCCTTTAATTCTGACGCTATTCCTGTTCATCTGCTGACGCAGGAAGCAATCGAGCTTTATATGTCGAAACTGGCAACTGGGGGATTGCTTGCATTTCATATCTCCAATCGCAGCCTGAAGCTCAATGGTGTTCTTGCAGATCTGGCTACGCACAATGGAGCGATGAGCCTGAGTTTTGCAGACGGAGAGTTTGATCCGGTTAGAGGCAAGGATCCTTCCGAGTGGCTGGTCATGGCGAACCACTCAGCAGCCTTTGACAACCTGACCCAAAACCCGCGCTGGCGAGTGCTGCAAGGACGAACAGACGCGGACGTGTGGACTGATGATTTCTCAAACATTCTCCGCGTCTTCAGGTGGTATTAGAAAGAATTTCTCCCGCAAAGGCGCAAAGGGGGCAAACAAAACCTTAGAAACGCGCTAGCGCTTTGCGCCTTTGCGGGAGAATTCTTCTCTCACGCTGAGTGAATCTTATTCGTCCCTCAGAGACGCCATGTCAATCGAGAAGCGATACTTCACGTCAGACTTCAACAATCGGTCGTAGGCTTCGTTGGCCTTTTGAATCGGAATCACTTCGACGTCACTAGTGATGTTGTGCTCGCCGCAGAAGTCGAGCATCTCTTGTGTTTCGCGGATGCCTCCAATCGCGGACCCCGACAAACTGTGGCGCCCGCCAATCAAAGAGAACGCCGCAACGTTGAGCGGTTGCGGTGGTGCGCCAACGAGCGTGATGTTGCCATCGCGCGTGAGTAGATTGAAATAACTTTTAAGGTCGTGTTCTGCGGAAACGGTATCGAGAATGAAGTCAAACGTGCCTGCATGCTTCTCCATATCGGCGGGATCTCTTGACATGATAACTTCATCCGCGCCGAGCCGGAGCGCATCTTCCTTCTTTTGCGGTGAAGTGGTGAACACGGCGACGTGTGCTCCAAGCGCATGAGCGAGCTTCACGCCCATGTGGCCCAAACCACCGAGACCGACCACGCCAGCCTTCTTGCCTTTCGTAATGCCCCAGTGATGGAGTGGCGAGTAGGTTGTAATGCCGGCACAGAGCAGAGGCGCAACTCCGGCCGGGTTAAGATTTGAAGGAATGCGCAGTACAAAATGCTCATCAACGACAACACTCTCTGAATATCCACCATAAGTCACGCCACCCAGATGTCTATCCGGATCGTTGTACGTAAGAATCCGGTTGGGACAGAACTGCTCGAAGTCTGCATGGCATTCGTTGCACGTAAGGTCAGCGTCAACCAGACAACCGACGCCGACCAGATCGCCTGGCTTGTGTTTCGTGACGGCCGAACCGACGTTTCTGACGCGTCCCACGATCTCGTGACCGGGAACAATCGGATAGACCGTCGGCATGAACTCGTTCCACTCGTCTCGCACCAAATGCAGATCTGAGTGACAAATGCCGCAGAAGAGAATCTCGATCTCCACGTCGCGTTCTGTTGGATCACGCCGCGGAATCGTGCTGACAGCAAGCGGCGACGTTTTACTGGCAGCGGAATAAGCCTTCGACTGGTACATGAATCAATCTCCCTTTATGAATTACAAATAAATCAGGCCACAGATTACACCGAAATGATAACGGATTTAATGCCAGGGGTTCTTTGCGGGGGTCAGGCCGAGTCGAACGGCGACTTTGACGAGCTCTGCAAGAGAGTCAGCTTTCATCTTGAGCATCATTTTCCCACGATGAGCTTTTACAGTGATCTCGCTGATTCCGAGTTTTAAGCCTATCTGTTTATTCAACATCCCCGAGACCACCAATCGCATGACTTCCTGCTCGCGCGGTGTGAGCGAGGCGTAACACTCGCGCAGCACTTGTACCTCTGTCTGATCATTAAGTGTTGCTTCACTGCGCTTGATAGCCTGACGGATCGCGGTCAACAAGACCTCATCATCAAACGGCTTCGTCAGGAATTCCACTGCTCCTGCCTTCATGGCCTGCACGGTCATTGGAACGTCGCCGTGGCCGGTGATAAAGATGATCGGCATATCGAGACGATCGGACGCGATGAGTTTTTGCAGTTCGAGACCATTCAGGTCGGGAAGGGAAACATCGAGGATGAGGCAACTCGGCGTAAGCGATCTTGGACGGGCCAGAAATTCTTCAGCGGACGCAAACGTCTCGGGTTGCCAACCTGCGAAACTAATGAGCAACTCGAGCGATTCGCGCACCGAGACATCGTCGTCTACTACAAAGACGACGGGTTTGGCCTGTGACTTCGATGCTGGGCTCGCTGAAGTCATATAAATCTCGACGTTAATATCAACTTACTCTTAACGCGGTGTTAAGTGCGTTAAGAAGATCTGCCTCACTAAATGGTTTGTACAAACAGTCCACGGCGCCCTGTGCAATCAAGCGTGGACGAACCAAATCATCACGGTGAGCAGTGATAAAAACAATTGGGATCTCATGCCGTCGCAGCGTCAATTCTCGCTGCAGGTCCGGTCCAGTCATGCCGGGCATCGCAACATCGAGGATCAGGCACTTCGTTTTGTTGAGGTGTTCCGATGCCAGGAAGTCCTCGGCCGATGAAAACGCTTGTGCGTCAAAGCCAAACTCCTTGAGCAAATCGGGTAACGACTCACGCACCGACTCGTCGTCGTCAACTACAGATATGAGTGGACGCGTATCCATTAAGCTGAGAATGCCTCGGCAGCGCCTAAATGTCCATCATACTTTGGTATTGAGTTGCACGCTTTTTTAGAGAATTGATCAATACCTTAGTCCAATAGATTCAGCTCGAATGCTCATGGTAGCTTCCCGTTAAGAGGCGAACAAGATGTCTGAACAGATTAATCAGAGCCGGCGGCGTTTTATTGCCAATACCGCAATGACATTTGCCGCAGCAGATTTGGGCATGATCGGTTTGGCGAAAGCTCGTCCCAAACAGACATCAAAGCCCAATCTCGGTCCGCTCAAGCAGATCAATGCGGGCGTCCTGAACGTGGGTTATGTAGAGGTGGCGTCGGCCACAATCTGCCACAGGAAGCACCACGGGCGTTTGCGGATGCTATCGTAGAAGTCGATTAATTTTGATCGAAATAATCCAAGGAGCAATCATGAGTAGCAAGATGAAAGCAGCACAGATAAGCAAGGCAGGCGGAAACTGGGAACTTGTCGAGCGTGATATCCCCGAACCGGCCGCCGGACAAGTGCGCGTGAAGGTTGATGCCTGCGGTATCTGCCACAGCGACGCGCTTGTTAAAGAAGGCATCTGGCCCGGACTGCAATATCCGCGAATCCCTGGACATGAGATTGCCGGACGAATCGATGCACTGGGCGATAAGGTGAGTGCATGGACAGTGGGCCAACGCGTCGGTGTTGGTTGGCATGGTGGGCACGATTTTGTGTGTGACCAATGTCGACGTGGCGACTTTGCAATGTGCATCAATCGAAAGGTTACCGGAATCGACTTCGATGGTGGATATGCTGAGTACATGATTGCGCCCGCGTCTGCATTAGCGGCGATTCCTGATGAAGTTCCAGCGGAAGAAGCCGGACCATTCATGTGTGCTGGAGTTACGGTTTACAACGCATTGCGCAACTCAGGCGCCCGTGCTGGAGATGTAGTCGCCGTTCACGGTATTGGAGGTTTGGGCCATCTCGGAATTCAGTACGCACGACGAATGGGTTTTGAAACTGTTGCCATTAACCGAGGAAACGACAAACAAGCGCTCGCGCAGAAGCTGGGTGCGCATCACTATATCGATGCGACCGCCAGCGATGTTGTGGCAGAGTTACAAAAACTTGGGGGCGCCCGCGTTATCCTCGCGACTGCTCCGAGTGCGCAAGCGATCTCGCCTTTGGTTGACGGGTTATCGCCAAGTGGTCTGTTGCTAGTTCCTGCAGCACCTGCTGAACCATTGTTGATCAATGTCTTTTCTTTGATTACGCATCGAAGCTCAGTGGCTGGTTGGTATTCCGGCACCGCGCGAGACTCACAGGACACGATGGAATTCAGTGCGTTGAGTGGTGTGCATCCAATGATCGAAAAGTATCCGCTCGATCGGGTCGCGGAAGCTTATGAGCAAATGCACAGCGGCAAGGTGAGATTTCGCGTTGTTCTCACCTTCAACGCCTAGAAAAATACTTAAACCTCGGAACGTACTGTAGGGGCGGCCCTCCGTGGCCGCCCGTGGCTTGGATAAAGTGTTCGAGATGCGATGCGCTCGCGTTTTGAACGCTCTTATCAAAACCACGGGCGGCCACGGAGGGTCGCCCCTACAGTAGGTTCCGAGGCTTTCATGCTTCTGAGCTTCGTATTTTTGAAAGTTAAACTGTTGAGCTACTAGCATCAACCATTGTTGCGACAAGATGGTCGAGAGCTGAAGCCGGATCGCCACAACGCCCGGTATGAACAGGAGAAGTTTGAATCACTGTGCTGCGCGGCGCGACGAGCCAGTGAAAACGCTGGCGTTGCGGTAACCGGCCAATTGATCCGGCATCATCGCCGCCGCGACATATCGTCGGAATCGTGGCCAGATGATTTCTGACAAGCTCGAGATCTACTGCAGGATCGAGAGCAAGAAGTCGCGCCTCGTTCAGCTTGATGCGTGCTTCCAAAAACTTAAGATCGGGACACGAGACGATCACGCCCGCGTTGATAAACTCTTCGCGGTCGACTTTTGGTACGACGCGAATCACGGCGTAGTCATACCGGAATTTATCGGGCACGAATCGCCTCCTGCACGAAGTGGCGAGGCGCTTCGAGACGCCTCGTTAAGTATTCGACGTAAGCCTTTCGATTATCCGCAACCGTATTAAACAAAGCGTTGTCGGTCATCCAGTCGTCTGGAACAAGATCCACGACTCCTTTTATCACGTCTCCCGTGATAACCGCTGTCATTGCTTCGTCGACTGCTTTGATCGCGTTGGCGAAGGAAAGCAGGATGTGTTCTTTTACTCGTGTGAACGGATCCTTGCTGCGCTGGTCCATGTCGGTCCAGGCGTGATGAAAGTACAGTGCCGCGCCGTGATCGATCAACCAGAGTTTGCGATGCCACATCAACATGTTGGCATTTCGTGCGGTGCGATCGACGTTGGTGACGTACGCATCAAACCAGACGATACGCGAGGCGAGATCCGCGTCGGGTTTCTCAGCTACAGGATCAAACATTACTGATCCCGGCAAGTAATCAAGTCCAAGATTCAGCCCACCACTCGCGCGGATAAGGTCTTGTATTTCCGGATCGGGTTCAGTCTTCGCGATCTCCGGATCAAGATTCACGAACACCAACTCCGGCACCAATAAGCCCGCTGCCCGCGCCAGTTCGCCTGCGATCAGCTCAGCTATGAGTGCTTTTGTCCCCTGGCCCGCGCCACGGAATTTGAGCACATACATCCCGTCATCATCCGCCTCGATGATCGCCGGCAAGGATCCACCTTCACGGAGAGGAGTCACATATCTTGTGGTATTTACGGTTCGCATTCGTCCGCGGCCCAGGTCGTGCCGCGATAATATCGTAAGAATGCCGGCATTGCTTTACAATTACGCCAATGAAGGTAGGTGTCATGCGTCACACGCCTCTTCCAATTAACGCCGTTCTCGCGTGACGACGGGCGCGTTGAAATTATGTTTACTGACTCAAAAGGAAAGTTTCAACTTACAGGCGATCTCAACCGTGATCGGGAGTACACCTTCACCATTGAGAGCGACGGAAGAACCTTCGATACGACGACTGCGACCTTGAGATCTGCGTCGACGTTGACATAAAACCACGGCTGCCAAGAGAGTTTCAGGGTTCTTGCTCGCCCAGTTCATCCAGTACTTCTTCAATGCTGTGATTCATCCAGTAGCGAAACATGTTCTCGCCAGTCGTGAGTGTCCGTGTCTTCATCCGATCGACGTATAGAATGCCGTTCAAGTGGTCTATCTCGTGCTGAAGTATTCGCGCATACCAGCCGTGTGCGTTGATCGTTACTTCTTCACCGCGTTCATTCAAACATTCGACGCGAACATTTAGAGCGCGGCCCACGATTGCCTGGTAGCCTTCCACGCTGAGACAGCCTTCGAAGAATACTGCTGACGAATTATCCAGGATCGTGAGCTTCGGGTTGATGATAACGTGAAACGGAATCGCGGATCTCTGACGTTCTGCAAGTTCCTCCGCCGAGAGATCTTTGATATATGTCGCTCGATCTTCAATTACTGCGAGCTGGATAGATTGGGCAATTTGAGGCGCCGCCAGTCCCACTCCCGGCGCTTCGCGCATCGTGTCTCGCATCAAGTCGATCAACACCTGTATTGAGGGACTGAGGATCTCATCTTTCGTTAGCGGGCGACTCTGCTTTCGCAAAACAGGATCACCAGCCTGGACAATCTTTAGTTTCATTCAGGTCCACTCCTCAAACGCGCGGTCCACTATCCGCAGATTACGCAGAACTTGAGATCGCAAACTGCGATCTCAAGTTCTACAATCGGACTAAGATTCTGCTATTCTGCCGTCGTTATGCCTCACAAGAAAAATCTCACAGCCACTAGTCTATCGGTTTCTGTTCAACTCATCGAGAAAAGAATCTACTTGATTCGAGGCCAGAAGGTTATGGTGGACTTCGATCTCGCGGAGCTTTATGGGGTGCCGACTAAACGACTTAACGAGCGAGTGACACGTAACAAGAAGCGGTTTCCTGAAGACTTCATGTTCCGGCTAACAAAAAAAAAGAAGCCGAGTTTTTGAGGTCGCATTTTGCGATCTCAAAAATGGGATGGCTACACGTCCTAAAATCGGAACGCCGCGATCCAGATCCAGCAAGAATCGAATTAGTAAATATCCAAATTGAGCAAGAGTCTGATCGCGGAGCTTTGCGTGATGAATTTTCAGGACGCGATCGGGGCGGCACGGAGGGCCGCCCTACAGTACGTTCCGAGTTGTCTTCTTTCTTTAATGGCGCCTTGGGCTGGGTACGAACCACGCTAAAAACGCGAGCACCATCACCACGAACGTCAACAAATAAAATATCGACGCGTAGGATCCGGTGCGGCTCACGGTCTCGGCAAGGACGAGCGGCCCGAGTGCAGAGGCGATTACCGTCAGAGTCTGAGCGGCGCCCTGAATTTTTCCGAGGTGTCTTCTTCCGTAAGCCGCACTCCAGAAACTAAAGAAAATAACGATCACAAACCCGCCCGCAAGTCCCATCACAGCCGCATAGATCGCGACGTGTGTTTGAGTTGAAACGTGCGGCAGTGCAGCCAGCGAGCCTGCCAGCAGCACCATCGCGAGCGAAAGCAGACGATTCATCCTCCACTTCGAAGCGATCCAGCCACCAAGAAAATTTCCAAGGAGCGAAGTCAATGCGACGATCACAAGGCTGCGGTGATAGGTTGCTGCATCGAACCGGCGTTCAGCAAGAATCGATTCGTTGAAAAGAGCAATACCCGAAACGATTAATCCGTAAACCGCGCTGGCGATTCCAAAAACCCAGAAACTCGGAGTTGATAACGCTTCGCCCAAAGTGTAGTCAGTTACGAGTTCGGAGCCTTGATCGGCCGGCTCACCGTCAGGTTCGATCGCACAAGACTCAGGCGACCGACGCACGAGTAGCAACGCAAGCGGCGCCAGCCCGATTAGCAGCGCTAATCCAATGATCCACCATGCTGTGCGCCAGCCATTCGACAACACGATCCCGCCGATCAACGGGAACGCCAGCATGAAACCGATGCTCAGCGCAATTGTGTAGACCGCCATCGCAAGGTTGAGCCGGCGGACAAACCATTGGCCCACCATCGTAATGCTGACGACTGAGAGTGCGCTTTGTCCGAATCCACGCGTGAGAGTGATCAGGATCGCAACGGCGGCGACGCTGTGACTCGCACTCATTCCGAAAACGACCGATGCTAACGAGATGGTGACGACGGTGAGCACGATCCTGCTTCCGAAACGATCGATCAGACGTCCTACGCCAATCGAGAACAGCGCGCCAATCAACGTGGCCCAAAGATTTATCCGTGCGAAGGAGATGCGATCGATTTGCAGATCGCGGAGAAGTGGTTCTGTTATCAGGCCAAGTCCCTGTGTTCTTCCCGGGAGCGTCCCCACCATTGCAAGTGCCGCAATAAAGACGTGTACCCAGCCGTAATAAAACGGCAGTGCAAAAGGTCTGACAGGTGGTTGGCGTATTTCAGTAGCCACAAGGCACAGGAGTCACAATCAGGTTGCGATTCTGCTTACGCACTCGATAGCGAACGCTGGCGGCCGATCAGAACCCAGCACAAGCACAATGTCAAACTGAGGATAAGTCCGATCCATCGCCTTACCCCGTCTGCAAAAACAACCGTGGCATTGAAGAAGATGAACATCAAAAATCCGTGCCAGATGAGCGTCAATAGCCAAGGGCGTCGACGATAGGAACTCACACCTGCAATCCACCAGCATGTGACGTCCGTGATCCATAAGATCGCAACAGCGTAGTTTACGAAGAGACCGCCACCCCAGTTGATACCAAAGACCTCTTCGGTTTGGCGAGCGGTTTCAACATAGGCGTGTGCCTGACTCCACGCATGAAAAAAATGGAATGCGCAAATGAAGTGCGCAACAAGAGCCGCGCAGGCAATGGTCCACATTAGCCGGGTCCAGCGGTCGAGATCGCTCCGTCCTCTCGCGATTGCGAATACGAGGCATCCGACCGTGTAGCCGAGAATCGAGACCCAGACTGTACTGCGTGTTAGGAATTCTGCTGAGCTCATCCCGCTGTCGAAACTCTCTTAGTTCTATTTGTCGCTGTTATGATGTTCGCCGGCACAATGGATTCATCTACAGTCAATCGATCACAAGTGAACCGTACAATCGGAGTCATACCTGCGCGGTTGAACACGTATTCCGACGTGCGAAGCTGTGCTCTCAACTCGAAGAGGTCTACATCGCAACCGGCGATCACGAAATTCGAGAACGAGCCGAGACCTTCGGAGCCAAAGTGATTATGACATCCGCAGCACACGAACGTGCAACTGATCGTGTAGCCGAGGCAGGCGAAATCTTCCCAACGCATCGACGTTGTTCGAAACTGGGATCGTTAGTCCCGCAAGCGAAACTCTGCCGGGCTTTATTTCTTCGGCAGACGAGTCGTTTACCTGGATCGCGAAAGGATTTCTCGGTTGCGGCGCCTGGCACGGCCTTTGAATTTGTAACTGGATAAGTCGGCCTAAACCACCTCGAGGTCTCTACTGCTATGCATGACCTAATCTATTGTTTCCGTATGCTGCGAAAGCGGCCCTCGTTTACTGCCGTTGCCGTGCTGACGCTGGCGTTGGCGATCGGAGCAAGCACCGCACTCTTCAGCATCGTTAATGTGGTCGTGTTAAATCCGTTTCCTTACAAGGATCCGTCGCGGCTGTTTTTTGTACGGCAGAGCTTGCCGCAAATCGGCGTGCAGGATCAGTTTCGAGCATCAGGACCTGAGTTTGTCGATCTGGCGAATAGCGGAATCTTTGAACGTGTCGCTGCGTTCGAATCTGTTAGCCGGAATCTTGCCGGCAGTGATGAACCGGAACGAATCGCCGCGGCCAAAGTATCGACTGAGTTCTTTAAGATGCTCGGAGTGGAACCACTGATCGGTCGCACTATCGCTGCGAACGAACAAGGTCCGAACGGACAGCGAGTCCTTGTAATTAGCCATGGGCTGTGGCAACGGCGTTTCGGCGGCAGCAATGCAGTGTTGGGCCAGACAGTCTCTCTCGACGATGAGCCTTTCACGATCATTGGCGTCATGCCTGCGCAATTTAGATTTGACGAAGCACAGGCGTGGTTCCCGTTTCCATTTGATTTTGGACAAAGTCCGAGAGGTGGTCGCAGTTTTGCGATCGTCGCTCGTACCAAATCAGGCGCCAACGCCGAGCAGGTAAATGCAGCACTAGGTAACCTGGCGCGACAAAACGAGCAGGATTTCCGTAGTACGAATCAAGAGTACGCGGGGCGGGGAATTTATCTGCAGCCGCTGGCACAGTTTTATTTTGGACCAGTGCGCAAAGCTCTTTTCATTTTGCTGGGCGCCGTTGTACTGGTGCTGCTGATCGCGTGTGCCAACATCGCCAACTTACTGCTGGCGAAGTCGATGAGTCGTTCGCACGAGATCGCGATCCGAAATGCGATGGGAGCAAGTCGCAGCCGGATCATCCGCCAGATGCTGATCGAGAGCGCTGTCCTGGGTTTACTCGGTGGAGGGTTGGGATTACTGATCGCTTCCTGGGGAACACGCGCCCTTTTAAACCTGATTCCGGCCGGCACTATTCCGGCAGGCTTGAACGTTACGATGAACGTGCAGGTGCTGCTTTTCACCTTAGCCGTTTCGCTGGCAACTGCGTTCATCTTCGGGCTCTGGCCTGCGATTCAAGGGTCAAGGACGCAAACTCGAGCGGTGCTGCAGATAGCCAGTCAACGTGCAACGGCCGGCGTTGCATTTCGACGCGCTCAAAGTGTGCTTGTCGTTGCTGAAGTCGGCTTGTCGCTGATTCTTCTGGTGATGGCGGGTCTAATGATTCGGAGTTTCGCGAAGTTGACGAACATCGATCTGGGCATGAGTACGACAAACATCATGACGATGCGGATTAATCGATCGCCTTCGAAGTCGAAAGACGGATCACAGAATGCGATCTTTTTTCAAAACGTAATCGATCGAGTCAAGACGTTGCCGGGAATCGAAGCTGCCGGAGTTGCTTCACACATGCCGTTTGTTTTCACGGAAGACTGGCCCATCACGGTCGAGAGCGTCGCGAATGCCGGGGCGCAAACCCAAAGCATCGATACGAGAACTGTCAGTGATAATTATTTCGCAACCATGCAAATTCCGCTGGTTGGCGGACAATTCTTTTCTCGAGAAGATGGCCCGCAGGCGCCACCTGTCGTTGTTGTAAATGAGGCTATGGCTCATCGCTATTGGTCCAACCAGGATCCGCTCGGAAAGAGAATCAAAATCGGTGGTCCAGATTCAAAAAGCCCGTGGTTTACCGTTAAGGGGGTCGTGCATGACTCAGCGCAATCAGCGCTCGATCAGGGAATTAAGCCAGAGATCTATTTTGCACTCGGGCAAATGGCTGGACGTTATCGCCGCATGAACCTCGCAGTACGCACAAGTGTGGACCCGAAGAGTACTTTAGCCGCAATTCAAACGGCGATTCGCGAGGTCGACAAAGACCAACCGGTATACCAGGTTCAGACACTGGATGAACTGATGCGCGATTCAGTTGGCACGCGCCGCTTCGCTTTGACAATCCTGATCCTGTTCGCTGGCCTGGCCCTCGTGCTCGCTGTATCTGGAATTTACGGTGTGATCTCTTATTCGGTTACGCAGCGAACACAGGAGATTGGTATCAGGATGGCACTGGGCGCTCAAGGGGCAGATGTTCTGCGACTGGTGTTGGGCCAATTCATGCGACTGACAGCAGTGGGTGTAGTGTTGGGACTAGTGGGAGCGTACGCTTTGACGCGACTAATGACGAGTCTGTTGTTTGGCGTGACAGCAACCGACCTCACGACGTTTGTGTTGGTGGCAATCAGCCTGTCGCTTGTTGCGCTCGTCGCGTGTCTCATTCCGGCAAGACGAGCAACGCGTGTCGATCCGTTGGTGGCCTTGCGATACGAGTGAGTCGGAAAACGTTTTGCACCTCAAAGCGTGGAGCTTGGCTTGCGCAAGAAATCAGAAATCCCACCGATGGAAGTCGGTGGATTGTTCAGATCCTTTCTAATCGGAAAACTTAATTATCAGTTTTGAATCCCGTTGGTGGGATTAGAAATGCGCTGAAGTTGTTTTTTAGAAAGGATCTGAATAATCCACCGACTCCCGTCGGTGGGATTCAAAACTGGTTATGACGTTTTCTGATTAGAAAGGATCTGAACAATCCACCAACTGCCGTTGGTGGGATTTCGGACTTTTGTGCAAACGCCGAATGATTAGCAATTTTCCTAGTTGACATCTGTCAGCAGGCGACGGAAAATAAGCGCTCAATAGCCCAGGCACCAACCTCAGACTCGACGTCAGGTTACCGTCTAATTGTTTTAGTAACCTTCTCGCTGACGTAGCTTAGACAATTTTTCTAATAACCATGAATGTACACATTCCTCCTTCGCGCATTAGTCGGATTGTGCTCACAATCGTCATTGCTTGCCTGCTTGCAACATTCGTTAGCATGGTTTTTGTTGCGGCACAAAGGAATGACAACAAACCTTCAGCCGTCGCATCAGCGAATCCAAACCCGACGGCCCCAGAAGCACCAGCCAAAGCCAGAATTGCGGAACACTTTGGTAAGTTGCCGCTCAGCTTTGAGGTTAATAAAGGCCAGATAGATCAACCGGTGAAGTTCCTGTGGCACGGAAAGGGTTACGATCTGTTTCTGACCTCGACCGAAGCGGTTCTGAGAGTGCAAAAGCCGCGCGCCCAGCAAGCGGATGGCGCGAAGCAACCCGCTACTGCCGATGCAAACGTGCACGAAGGTACCGTGCTGCGCTTGAGGATGCTCGGCGCTAATGCAAATCCTCAGGTGGAGGGTCAAGAGGAACTGCCGGGCAAGATTAACTACTTCATTGGCAACGACCCCGCCAAGTGGCGCCGCAATATTCCGACTTACCGAAAGGCGTACTTCAAAGACATCTATCCGGGAATCGATGTTGTGTATTACGGCACTCAACGTGAGCTCGAATACGACTTCGTTGTGGGTGCGGGTGTCGATCCGAAGCGTATCAGATTTTCAGTTGAAGGCGCGGATCAACTTCGGCTTGATAAAACCGGAAGATTACTGCTCGGCCTGAAGCACGGCGAAGTGTCTTTGAATAAGCCAGTGATCTACCAGCTCGATGAGAATGGCAATCGACGCGAAGTTAAAGGCGCGTATGTCATCAATGGAAACGAAGTCAGATTCAAACTCGACCGATTCGACTCCAGCAAACCGCTGATAATCGATCCGGTACTCTCATATTCAACTCTGCTGGGCTCAAGCAACACCGACAGTGCAACGGCAATCGCCGTCGATTCTCAGGGAAGCGCTTACGTCACTGGCCAGACCGAGTTCACTGGTTTCCCTACCACGCCCGGAGCCTTCAAATCTACCGCTACGATTGGTGGCGCATTCGTCACAAAACTCGATCCAACCGGGAGCTCACTGGTTTATTCGACGTACCTCAATGGCAGTAACGGCAGTTCGAATGGTTTCGGCATTGCGGTGGACTCAACCGGAAATGCTCACATCGCCGGAATCACTTCTGCAAACGACTTTCCCATCGCGAACGGCATTAAGACAACCAGCACCTTCTTTAAGACTACTGACGCAGCTGTGACTTGGAACAACCAGAACACGGGCCTGGTTGGTGAGGTGAATGTGCTCGCTGTTGCTCCGAACGCGCCAAGCACAGTTTACGCATCGACCTCAACCGGCTTCTACCGCAGCACTGATGGCGGAGCAACCTGGGCCAAGACACCGTCCACGGGATTGTCGAGCACCTCGTTTGCCAGCGCCCTGGCAGTAGATCCGACCAACTCTTCTATTGTTTACCTTGGGGTTTTTGGCAGTCTGTTTAAGTCGACAGATGCGGGCAACAGCTGGACTGCCGTTAATGCGACGCCGGTGAATTTTAGTTCCGTGTCTTGTGTCGTCTTTGATCCCGTGACCCCTGCGACGATGTATGTTGGCGCCGCTAATGGTGTGTTCAAGAGTACCGATAGCGGCAGCAGCTGGATCGTCCAAAACAACTTTGGCGTGCCCGGCACTCCAAATGTTCGTGCACTCGCGATCGATCCAACAACACCCTTAACAGTCTATGCGGGCACGTCTAACAATGGCGTCTTTAAGTCGACTAATGGCGGTAGTGTTTGGACTGCGATGAACAGTGGAATGGGTGGACCAAGCCCGACATTTATAAACGCGATCGTGATCGATCCCGCGAATCCCCAAACGATTTACACCGGCCACGGTAATTCAGGAGGCATCAACAAGAGTACGAATGGCGCCGCTTCGTGGGGTCCACTGACGAACGGCGTCCCGCAGGGCTCAGTCACGGCAATGGTTGTGAATTCTTCGGGCGTATATGCTGCCGTCAGTACCGGAATCATTAAGAGTACAAATGGAGGAACTGACTTTAGCAACGCCAACGATGGTCTGTGGAATACGTTTGTTCGTGCCCTAGTCGGTCACCCTTCAAATGCATCGATTCTGTTTGTTGGAACAGGTTCGTCGTTCTTCTCCTTCGACGCCTTTGTCACGAAGCTGAATGCGTCGGGCTCCGGTCTGTTGTTTTCAACCCTGCTCGGAGGGAATAGCGACGACGCCGCTAACGGTATTGCTGTCGACGCGAACGGAAACATCTATGTTACAGGTTATACGAACTCGCTAAATTTCCCCGTCGCAAACGCCGCACAGGGACCACCTCCAAATTCTAATACCTGCAACAGTGCATTTGTGACGAAGTTGAATCCCAGTGTGCCGTCATACGCTTTCTCTACGTACCTCAGGGGCAATTCGTGTGAGACCGGGTATGGCATTGCGGTCGACAGTTCCGGCAACGTCTATGTAAGTGGATCAACCAGCTCGTCAGACTTTTTGACTGTGAACGCATTTCAGCCTGCGCCCAGACCGCAGGGCAGCTCCGACGCATTTGTCACGAAGCTCACCACTGATGGTGCAGTGACATATTCGACTTATCTTGGTGGTGGTAGTGGCGAGACGGGTTACGCAATTACAGCAGATTCTTCCGGAAACGCTTACGTCACTGGCTTGACGAGTTCATCGAACTTCCCCACGTTGAATCCTATTCAAGCAACCAACGGAGGAGGTTTTGGTGGAGATGTGTTTGTAACGAAATTCAACAGTCAAGGATCAGCACTTGTCTACTCGACGTACCTCGGTGGATCGCAAGGCGAAACAGCTCGCGGTATCGCTCTTGACTCAGCAAACAATGTCTACATCACCGGATCTAGCGACTCGCTTGATTTCCCGTTGGTTACGGGCGCTCTAAGCACGAAGAGCGTGATCTACAGGAGCACAGACGGCGCCGCAAACTGGAGCAACGACAACTACGGTTTCGCGCTTGGCAGTGGCGCTTCAGTCACCAGTTTGGTAGTCCATCCTACTGAGCCTTCAACCACCTATGCGGGATCAGGTTCCGGTGTTTTCAAAAGCACGAATGGTGGCAGAACGTGGTCGCCAATGAACAACGGTCTGACGAGCCGTAGCGTGCTGTCACTGGTTATCGATCCATCGACACCTTCCACAATCTACGCACTGGTTGCTGACTTTTCGGCTAACCGGGGTGTCTATAAGAGCACTGATGGTGGCAGTTCGTGGGTCCGCCGCAGCAACGGATTGGTTGGCCAGGAATTTTTCAGTCTCATCATCGATCCGGCTGCACCGAATACGTTATATGTGGGTGTTGGTTGTTGCATCTCCGGTAGTCACGTCTATAAGACCACAGATGGAGCAGATAACTGGGCGCCGGTCGCGACCGCACCGTCCCAGGTTCCCACGGTCTTGGCTATCGATCCGTTGGACCACGCCACAATCTATGCGTCGGATGCGGCGACCCCGGGCAACATCTACAAAAGCACCAACTCCGGGGCGACATGGCAGTCTCTTGGGTCGACAGTTCTATTCGCACGCTCGATCGCTGTGAGCCCACATACAGCCGGACTGGTTTACGCCCAAACCGATCAGACGTTATTCAAGAGTACTGATGGCGGTAATAGTTGGTCCGCAGTTCCGTCCAGGACAGGCAAGATCGTTTTCGATCCGGTAAGCCCATCGACACTCTATTTGTTAACAAATCCAAATTCCTCTAACGCGGAGGGAGTTCTTAAAAGCACAGACAGCGGGCAGACGTGGACGCCAATGAACAAAGGTCTCAAATCGACTGGAGTAGTTGCCCTGGCGATTGACCCGCTCAAACCGTCAACCGTCTATCTCGCATCGACGAACCCCTTTAACTCTACGGACGCGTTTGTGACGAAGATTAATGCTGCTGGTAGCGCCTTGATCTATTCAACCTTTATGGGCGGAGCTACATCGCAGAATTTTACGACCTTCAACTCTCAAGCCTTTGGAATAGCGGTTGACACCTCGGGCAATGCTTACATCACCGGGGTGACTTCATCGGCGGGCTATCCGGTTACTCCTGACTCGTATCAACCTTTCGTACGTGGGAGCAACGACGCTTTTGTTTCGAAGTTATCGATGTCGTTCATAATTAGTGGACACGTGTTAAATAACGGCGTCACACCTCTCGCTGGCGCGGAAGTTGTCTTAAACGACGGTTCGTCGCTAACAAGCGTACTGACCGAAAATGATGGCTCGTACCAATTCGCGAGATTGCGTGAGGGCGGAAACTACACCATAACCGCAAACAAACCTCACTTCACAATGACACCTGCGAGCCAGACCTTCAACAACTTAAACAGCGACCAGGTTCAGGACTTTAGCGCCTTCACCAGCGATTCAGAGTTTTTTACAATCGGCGGTGAGATCACGGAAAACGGAGCGAGTCTACCCGGCGTCACAGTGACGCTGAGCGGATCTCAATCGAGCGTCAAAACCACTGATAGCAGCGGAAACTATTCATTTGAACTGATCGTCGGTGGCAACTACACCGTAACTCCGACGATCCTTGGCTTTAACTTTAGTCCCACCAGCCAAACCTTTAACAGTCTGAGCGCTAATCAAACAGCGAACTTCGCTGCCACGCGCCAGAGTTTTGTGGTGACCAACAATAACAATCATGGCGCCGGATCATTGCGCGAAGCGATCATCAACGCTAACGCAACGCCCGGCACAGATACGATCACCTTCAACATTCCGGGATCAGGCGTGAAGACCATAAGTGTCCTGACTGCATTGCCGGCGATTACCGATCGAGTAGTTATCGACGCCGCCACGCAACCAGGATACGCAGGTGCACCGCTGATCGAACTTGATGGACTAGGGCTCGCCTTTATTGGTGGCGATGGTTTGTCCATCAAAGCCGGCGGCAGCACTGTGCGCGGATTGTCGATCGGTAACTTCCGTGGCGGTAGTGGCATTTCATTGAACGCTTGCGATAACAACCTTATTCAGGGGAACTACATCGGTGTCGCTGCAAATGGAACGACCGCTAAACAAAACTCGCGCGGAATTCAACTGACGAACTCGTCGAATAATGTGATTGGAGGGACCAGTGCCCAAACGCGCAACGTTATCTCAGGAAATCAAGGTAATGGTATTGACATCAACGTTGGCAACGCTAACGTCATTCAAGGAAACTTTATCGGAACAAATGCCGCCGGTACGGCAAGCCTTTCCAACTTCGCTGGTGTCATCGTTTCCGGCGCGCCGTCTCTCGATAACCTCATTGGAGGTACCACGCCCGGAGCCGGCAATCTGATTTCAGGGAACAACTTCAATGGAATTATAGCCAGCGGTAACGGAACATTAATTCAGGGTAACTTGATCGGAACCGACGTCACCGGCGTTAATAAAATTCCGAATTCTTCCGGCATTCAGGCAACGGCCCAGAATGTCCTGATCGGTGGTCTAACACCGGGAGCCCGAAACGTCATATCAGGTAATCAGGGAGACGGTGTGTACATCCGCGGCACAGGTAATAAGGTGCAGGGCAACTTCATAGGAACAGATATAACCGGCACACTGCCTTTGGGTAACTTTGGCAACGGTGTTGTTGCAGGCGAGAGTGTAGTGATCGGCGGCACAGTACCCGAGGCACGAAACATCATTGCTGCAAATGGCAGCTTTGGGAACGTTGCCCTGGGATTGAACAACTCCGGCTCTGCAGCTACTGTGCAGGGCAACTATATCGGAACTGACGTCACCGGTACCAAATCAGTTAGTGGTACGGGTGTGGGAATCAGCATTCTCACCAGTAACCACGTGATTGGCGGCGTTGTTCCTGGCGCCCGAAATGTCATTTCGGGAAATTCGGTCGGCATTCAGATCGGCGGTTTCTTCTCCGGTACGGTCGGAAATCTCATTCAGGGAAACTTCATTGGACTGAACGCAGCCGGAACAGGACCGTTGGGCAATAAGCAGTCAGGCATCCAGATCACAGATGGCGTCAATAATACAATCGGTGGGACGCAGATTGAGGCCGCCAACAAGATCGCGTTCAACGGTAGCGGCGGAGTCGTAATCTCCGGCAACGGCCAGGGCAACTCTATTCGCAGCAATTCCATTTTTTCCAACAATGGTCTCGGAATCGATCTCGGCGCAAACGGAGTTACGGCCAATGACGGTAGCGATCCGGATACTGGCGCAAACAATCTTCAGAACTTCCCTGTCATAACCGCCGTGCTGTCGGGGAGCAACACTACGACTATTCAGGGAACTTTGAAGTCTCTGCCGAATACTACTTTCTCTGTCGACTTCTATTCGAATGGGGCTGTGGATCCTTCGGGGAATGGAGAAGGAGCCCAGTTCTTCCAGAATGTGGCGGTGCACACAGATGGCAATGGCGACGCGTCTTTCAGCGAGACGTTCTCACTTACTTTACCAGCCGGCCGCGTCATTACGGCAACAGCCACAGATCCTAACGGAAACACATCTGAGTTTTCTGCGGCTAACTCCACCAATGCGGTCGGAAGTGTGCAATTCAGCGTCAGTTCGTTGAAGGTAATCGAAGATATCGGGACGCTGTCACTCACAGTCTTGCGCACTGGCGGTACATCCGGTGACCTCACAGTTGACTATTCAACCGCCAACGGCACTGCGATCGCGGGTCAAGACTATACGTCCACCTCAGGCACGTTGACGTTCACCGGCGGTGAGAGCAGCAAGACTATTCAGATCCCGATTTTAGACAACTCCACGACCGAGAACGATGAAACTTTCACGGTCACGTTGCTCAATAACTCGAATATCGAGGTTCTGGGAGCGCCCAACACGCTCGTCCTAACGGTGCAGGATCACGATACAACTCCAACGATAGTCGTCGAGAGCATTAATGTTCTTGAAGGCAATGCCGGCACCACCACAAATGCTGTGTTTACGATCAGCCTCTCAGCCGCGACTGGCAGGGCGGTGAGCGTGAATTTCGCCACCGTTAACTCAGGTGCGTCCGGCGGTAGCTCGTGTAATAACCCGGGTGTCGATTACGAATCGGCTTCCGGCACTCTGTCGTTCACTCCGAGCGTCATGGCATTCAGTATCCCGATAAAGATCTGCGGCGACAACAACGCGGAGGCGAATGAGGCTTTTGGAGTTGGTCTTTCGAATCCAATCGGAGCGACGCTGCCGATCCCCAATTTTGCATTCATCGTAATCGAGGACGACGATCCGTTAAATTTATTACTTGAAGAGTCTGGTCCAATTGCGGGTCAAGCCGCCGCTCTTGACGCGCTGTTGGGCCTCAGGGATCCGTTCCGTGTTCAAGGCATTCCCGACTGGTTCTCGACTGGAGGTGATCGCAATACACGAGTGGCATTTTTCGTTCGGAATTTGCAACTTAATCCAGGCGAGTCGCCGTCAGCTGTAGGAATCGCCCTTATGCAGAATAGCAGTGGTCTGTTTCACTTTGTGTCGTCCGAAGCTGTTAAGGTCATTCCGAATTCGGAATTTACGCAGGTGGTCGTAAGGCTTCCGAATACTCTGGTGGCTGGTACCTACACGGTGCAGATCTTTGCTCATTCGCGGACGACTAATACCGGCACGATTCGAATCGTCCCGTAGCCAACCTGGGCGAATCGCGTTACGGCAGTGGTTGTGTTTGGAAGGGCAGCACGGCAATCTATCAGGAGCGAACGACCGGCTTTGCCTCAAAAGTCGTTTTTCATTCACACCGGGCCGGTGTGAATGAGACAACATATTCGCCGCCGAAGATCATTCGACGATTAAGTGCCACGGAACCAGCTTGAAGTTCTGTTTCCCGGTATTGTCCGCGCCATCCTGAGCGATGAACACGCCCTTCGGGAAGAGTGGCCCAAGGTTGGCTGTGGTTACATGAATTCCATCGGTTTCAGTTACGCGGTCAATCTTACTGCCCGCCACGATTCGGAATGACTTCACGTAAGCGTTGGCGCCTTCGCGCCGATACACTACGAAGGTGTTGTTGCCCTGACTCGAAGCGATCAGAAATCCGTTGCCATCGTTTCCGTACGCGATTGTAAGTCCCTCGACGTCAGCCACCAGATTGCCGCCTGATCCAACCCCGTCCACTTTGGTTCGCTCGAGATTTGCATCAGGTTCTGCATGATACTTCCAGATGCCAATCTCTTCCTCACCGACATAGAGGTATCCCAACTCGTCATCAGCAACACAGCCTTCCAACTGTGTCCCAACGTTGATTTGCCTGACCTTCTTCGCGCTTACAGCGCCCTTGCCCGCATCGAGTAATTCATACTGTTCGACCACGCCCTGCTTACTGGTGCCGAAGTAATAAAATTTTCCAGTTTTATTGCTGCGATACATACAAGCGCCATAAGCTTCTATGGTCCGGACTGGAGCGGCTGCGACATTTTCGAGCCGGCGCGTTTCGGCATTGATTTTGTAGATCGCGATCGAGCTATCAGTTCGATTGCTTGCAGTGACGAGTGGAACTTTCTTGCCATCAAGTGGAAAGTCGTCGCGATGGTCCACATTATTGAACTGGCCATCGGCGAGAAACTGAATCTCCTTCCCGGCGAGGTCGTAGACCGCAAGGCCAAGTTTCTTATTCGTGCCGATAACAAGACTCAGCTGCGCGTCTGACGGATTGACCCAGAGCGTTGGATCGTCAGCGGAGTCGCCACCGGTGTTGACTGGCTCTGTTTCGACAGCTGCGACGACTTCCTGCACACGAGGCACACTCCTGCTCCTTGCCGGTCCACCACGATGGCTCAGCACGAGCGTTGCCGCCAGAATCAGCGTGCCAACGCCGATGGATGTGAAAAGCACTCGTCTCGTTCTTCGTGTCAATTCGTCGTTATTCACGATCTCAGGTTAAGGACATCTATATAAACCCGCAACCCGTCACTCAACGCCTTGAGTGAAAATCCAGGATCTCGGAACGTTCGGTGAATGGTCCGAGGTGAAATGAAGGCCGTGGTGACTCTTGCAGGGGAATCAAGAACGACGGATGGTCAAACGCTGATTTGGTTTTAAGGTCCGTGAGGTGATGCGTTGAAAACGCAAGACTCTGGGTCTGTATTGCTGGTCCAGTATCGACACCGATTTCACCTCTACTGCTTCACAGGCATGCGCTTCATCTGAGTAACACATAAGGTCATTAAGTATGTGTTACTGATAGATCGCATTGTTCAGGCAGGGTTTACTTCACTGTAACACGGTTTGTGTAGGTCTGTTTGAGCTCGGCACAAATTGCTGCGATCGGTAATAATGAAGGACCGATGACAACGACTGTAAATCGAGACAAGCATAAAAACTCAGCTCCGGAGCCTCAACCAGCAAAGGTTTCACGGAATCCGAGACATCAGAAACAGCTCTTCATAAACCGAGAATTAAGCTGGCTTGAGTTTAATCGACGCGTCCTCGAAGAAGCCCTGGATGAACGTCATCCGCTTCTCGAGAGACTAAAGTTTCTTGCGATCTTTTCTTCCAACCTCGACGAGTTCTTCATGGTTCGTGTGTCTGGTTTGCAGGAAGCTATTGAGGCGGAGATCTTTGAAGAATCGCCAGACGGGATGTCACCGTTGGATCAGCTAGCGGAAATCAGATCTCGATTGAAGCCGATGCTGGAACGGCAGATGCGATGTCTGTCAGACGACGTCTTGCCGAAGCTTGCAGAGGAGGGGATTGTTATTCGCCCTTTCCGTGACCTCACAAAGCGGGAACGTAAGTTTGCCAATGACTATTTTCTCGAAAATGTTTTTCCGATACTTACCCCGCAGGCAGTCGATCCCAGTCATCCCTTCCCGTATATCTCAAACCTGAGCCTGAACCTGGGAGTAATGGTGTCGCCGGCGCCTACGAAGAAGAGTAGAGATGCGTCGTCATCGATGAAAGAGGCGCGATTCGCGCGCATTAAGCTGCCGCCTATTGTGCCGCGACTTGTTCCCATCGACGAGAAAAGATCCAGGTTTACGTTTTTGGGCAGTTTAATTTCAGCGAACATGGATGCACTTTTCCCGAACATGCGCACCGGGAAAGCTTATTTGTTTCGGGTTACGCGCGACGCTGACTTCGAGATCAAAGAGGATGAGGCCGGTGATCTGTTACGCACAATGCAGAAGCATGTGCGACGGATGCGGTTTGGCGATGCGGTCCGGCTTGAGGTGTCTGCAAGCATGCCGCGAGAGATGGTCTCATTCTTAACCAAATCACTGGAGTTGAGAGCTGAGGATGTTTACAGCATCGATGGACCACTCAATATTCCGGATCTGATGCAACTCTACGATCTCGGTCGACCGGAATTGAAAGATCGGCCCTTACAGGTAAGCGTCCCCGCAGCGTTTAGAGAATCAGAAAACATCTTTGCCGCAATCAATGATCATGATGTGCTGCTGCACCATCCCTACACTTCATACGGCACCGTAACGAATTTCATCAGTGCGGCAGCATCGGACCCCAACGTAGCGGCAATCAAGATTTGTTTGTACCGAACCGGTCCTAACTCTCCAATCGTAAAGGCTCTGATCGATGCGACGGAAAAGGGCAAGCAAGTTACAGCTCTGGTTGAGTTAAAGGCTCGCTTTGACGAGGAAAGCAATATCGAGTGGGCACGACGCCTCGAACAGGCCGGCGTCCACGTGGTCTACGGCATGGTGGGATTGAAAACTCACTGCAAACTCACTTTGATAGTTCGACGCGAAGGCAAGGTCCTGCAACGTTATGTTCATCTGGCGACAGGAAATTACAACCCAACTACTTCTCGAATCTACACGGACCTCGGTCTGTTTACTTGCGACAATGAAATCGCCGACGATGCCACTAATCTTTTCAACTCGCTGACCGGTTATTCACAGTTTAGTGATTACGATTGTCTGTTGGTTGCGCCATTAAATCTGCGGAAACGGATCATCAAACTGATTCGTCGCGAAACTGCTCACGCCAAAGCCGGTCGAGCGGCCCGGATCATTGCCAAACTCAATAGTCTCACGGACATTGCGTTAATACGTGCATTGTATGCCGCGTCGCAGGCAGGCGTTTCAATCGATCTGATTGTGAGAGGTATTTGCATGCTGCGACCCGGAGTGCCTCAGGTCTCAGAAAACATTCGAGTGCGCAGCATTGTAGGTCGCTTCCTTGAACACAGTCGTATCCTTTATTTTGCGAACAACAGTAAGGAAGAAGTGTTTATTGGCAGTGCCGATCTCATGTACCGCAATCTGAGCCGCCGCGTGGAAGTGCTTACGCCGATAAAAGACGCCACGTTGAGAACTGTTCTGAAGGATATCGTCCTCGCATATTATCTTAAAGACAACGTTAACGCGCGAGAGTTACGACCCGACGGCACGTATGTCAGAGTGAAGCCGATGGAAGGCGACAAACGGTTCGACGCGCAAATTGAATTCGAGACGGTTGAGTTCAGCCCCGTCAAACGTGCTGAGGTTAAGGTCTTACAGAGTGTAAAGAGTCGTTCAAAAAAGTTGGATGAGGTTGCGGCCGCGTCAGCATAAAGCCATTCGGTTGCTAAGCGTTTATTAAACCGACAGCTCGATGACGTTTTCCTGTAACTTCTCACCGGCAAGGCGTTTTTTAACTGAGCCAACTCGCGAAGGAGCCAACTTGCAACTTACCGCATAAATAAGACATCATAGGCGCCAGTTAACCCTTCTCTCGCGCATCGACGGTGATGCGCCCGCGCAAAAACGATTAGCGCCGGACGTTTTGGATGGTTCGAGAGCAGGTTTGTTTTCACACTTTCGAAGCAGCTCTTTTGAGAGCAACCGAACCTGATCCCTTCGAACGCTGCCGTTCGCCGAAGCCAAATCTGATTCGCAGCTTCTTTTCACTTCCTAAACAGAGGAAAGGGTATATCTCTATGGCAAAAAAACTTTATGTTGGAAACCTCGCTTTCCAAACTACCAGTCAGGATCTCCAGGAGCTATTCGCTCAGGCGGGAACGGTTGCATCAGCCAGTGTGGTTGAAGACCGCGACACCGGACGATCGCGAGGTTTCGCTTTTGTCGAAATGTCGACTGACGAAGAAGCCGCTGCGGCGATTGAGCAATTCAACGGCAAAGAAGTCGGCGGACGAATGCTGAAGGTCAATGAAGCTCAGCCACGCGAGAATCGCGGCGGCGGCGGTGGACGTGGCTTTGGTGGTGGCAACCGCGGCGGCGGCGGCTACGGCGGTAATCGTGGCGGTGGCGGCGGTCACGGACGTCGCTCAGAACCGCGCTGGTAATTCAGTAGTAAACACATTCGGTAGTGTCGCAGTTTTGTAATTTCACTGCGCAACAACCCTGTTCTAAGCATCTATGTGTTTAGATAGACGCTGGGGAGGTTGCGCACTGAGAGTTCAAAGCTGCGACCTACCGAATGTTGTTTTTAAAGGACGTCGAATGAAATTAGAATTAGGTCAGGAACCCTCGGCAGCAAAATCAAGGTTGGGTGTGAATTGGGCAAACGGAATTTTTCTTATCATTGCGCATTTTGCGGCTGTCGCCGCGCTCTTTTTCTGGAGCTGGCCGGCTGTAATCACTGCCGTTGTACTCTACTGGGTAGGCGGAAGTCTCGGCATCGGCATGGGATTTCACCGGTTGCTGACCCACCGCGGTTATAAAGTTCCGAAAGCAGTTGAATATTTTCTTGCGACGTGCGGCACGTTGGCCCTCGAGGGTGGGCCAATTCAGTGGGTAGTGACGCATCGCATACACCACGCGCACGCCGATCGGCCGGGCGATCCGCACACGCCACGTGACGGCGGTTGGTGGGCGCACATTGGTTGGATATTGTGGGGCACCGCTCAGAATCACGACCAGGCCACGATCGCTCGATACGCACCGGATTTATTAAGAGAAGGTTACTACCGTTGGCTGAATCGCTTCTATTACGTTCCTCTTTTAGTCGTGGGCGTGATGCTTTTCATATTTGGGGGCTGGGGCGTATTGCTGTGGGGAGTTTTCCTCCGGCTGATTCTGGCTTTCCATGCAACATGGCTAGTTAATTCAGCGACGCATCTGTGGGGCAAAACAAGATTTGAAACAGATGACGATTCGCGCAACAGCTGGTGGGTAGCGCTCTTAACGTTCGGAGAGGGCTGGCACAACAACCATCATGCACATCCGACATCAGCGCGTCATGGTTTGCATTGGTACGAGATCGATCTGAACTGGTTAGGAATTCGCGCCTTGCAGCTTCTCGGATTGGCCCATGGTATCAAGCGCCTTCGTTTCAACCGTGCTGCCTCCGCCTGGCAACTCGTGTGCAGCCGTGTCCGATCTCACGTTGAAAGAGACAAGCCATTGAGCAGTGAGATCTGAGCGGCTCACTGGACCAGTCCCTTCTCAACCGTTCAGCGAACTGTAGGGGCGGCCACGGAGGGCCGCCCTACAGTACATACTGAAGCGCCCAACAAATCTAGTCTTGCCTGCTCTTTAACTCTTCGCTTTCATCGCCGCAAGTTCTTTCTCGAGCTTCTGAATCTCATCTTCAACGCCCGCTTTGAAGTCTGAATTCTTCAACGAGGTCATCGACTTCTTCAGCGCCATCAAGCGTGCCACGAGCAAAGCTTGCTCCGCAGGTACACTGACATCAGGCGTCACACCTGTGCCTTCCCAATTGGTTTTGGTGATCGGACTAATCGCCCGTCCAGTTGGCACAAACATTCCGAAATGTTCGCTGATGCGGAAACCGCCGCCGGGATGTGCGCCGCCGCCGGTGGTCTCACCGATGATCGTGGCGCGTTTGAGATTCTTCAGGTTGTAGGTAAATTCTTCGGCGCCCGAGAATGTTCGTTTGCTGGTAAGCACATACACGTCTTTGTCCACGTAACGCTTGCCGGACAAATCCTTCTTCGTCCAGAACTCGTCAGTGCGATTGCCTTCGCGCCAGTAGAGATCGTTCAGATGGACCGGCTCAGGACCAAACAGATAAGAGCAAACGAGCGCGACCATCGCCGGGTTACCACCGCCATTCTTTCTCATATCGATGATGAGCGCGTCAGTGCCATTGATAAAGTTCATTGCAGCGGCGACTGTATCGGCGCCGAGCTCCTCGTCGGCGAAATTGAAAAACTCAAGATAACCGATGTTTCCAGCTAGACGTTCAACTTTTCCGAAACCATGATTGAGCCAGGTTAAGTCGCGTTTTCTTTGTTCACGTTCTTCCGCCGTCGGCTCGCGTCGCGGACCGCGTTCGGGAATCGCTTCATGCGAATAGCGCACGCGAAGATGCTTGTCGTGACTGACAGCTTGCAGATCGTTGGTCAGTGTCGTTGCAAACTGCTTGGCGCTTGTGATCTGATCGTATTCCTTCTTTTCAACTCGTTCGCTTATAGATTGCTCCATCTTCTTCGCCACGTCGGGAAACACATAAGAATCATTAAGCCGTTTGAGAATCGTGTCGATCACTTGTGTTCTCGTAGTGGCGTCGATCGTGAGATCGGGCTGCTCCGGTTGTGCGATGCCGATGGCTGCGGCCGAAAGTGTGAGTAAGCAAAGGACCGCCAGACGGAAAATGACTTTGGAGGCCGTTGTTTTAAGCATTTGAAGTTTCTCCTTAATTCAAGAACTAAGATTTGTTTTAGCCACAGATGAACACAGATAAAAATCCGATCTTTTGATCCGTGTTCATCCGTGGCTAAAACTATTTCCGACTGAGCAAGCCATGCAGCATCAAATCCGCTACATCAGTGGCTCGTTGCTCAACTTCGTCACGTTCGCCTAATTCAGTTGTGCTCAAACTGTATGGCAGCAAGCCGTTTGTGGCTTGCAGCAGCGCATGCGCAGTGGCGTGCTCATCAACAACGCTAAGCTCACCGGATTCACGTCCCGCTATCAATACTCGTGCAAAAATTTGCGCTTCGGCTTCGAAATATTGAGCTCGGCGTCTAAGTAAGCCAGGCCGCAAAGCCGCAAGAAGATCGTTAAGGCTCTTCGTGTAGTGCTGAATGCTATCGAAGCGAAATAGCACACGCGTCAGCAACATCAGCCGGAGTCGTTCCGCGGCAGGCAAATCAGAGCGGGCAATCTCCTGCAACCGTTCTTTTAGCCGGTCGACGATCCGATCGATATGCGAGAGCACAACCTCCTCTTTGCTGCTGAAGTGCAGATAGATAGTGCCCTTACCAATGCCTGCCTCGACGGCGATGTCCTCGACAGTCATTTTCCGGTAGCCAAATCTGGCGAGAAGCCGGTCAGTAGCGTCCAAAATCGCGTCTTTTACAGCTTCTTTCGGTGCAATTGCGGCCATTCTTAGCGTTGACTGATGACCAAATTTGAATTTCAGTCATCTTAGACGTTTACGGAGGCAAAAAGTTCCGAAGATTTTCCACAAATCTTATCCATGTTTGGTCCGGTTCTTAACATCAGTGTGATCCGTGGCTAAAGTTTTTCTCGCAGAGTGTCGATTTCACAACTCGTCATTCGACTTATGTTAAAAGGAGTCGAATTTCTGGTATCACGTTACTAAGAGGAAAAGAAAAGATGAGCAATGTACGAGTACTCGTAGGCACCCGTAAGGGGGCTTTTATTCTGACTTCAGATGGAAAACGTGAAAAGTGGGACGTGAGTGGGCCGCACTTCGCCGGCTGGGAGATTTATCACATGAAAGGTTCGGCAGTGGATCCGAACCGCATTTACGCGTCACAAACCAGCGGCTGGTTTGGACAGATCATTCAACGCTCTGACGACGGCGGTAAGACGTGGTTTCAACCGGGAACTCCCGCCGGCGCACCGACTACGACGCCGGACGGAATGCCAATGGGTGAGAGCAACAAGTTTGTTTACGACACTTCAGAGGAAACGGGCAAACCGCTGACGACGCATCAATTCTATGACGGCACTCCACACCCGTGGGAGTTCAAACGAGTGTGGCATCTTGAGCCTTCACTCGACGATCCGGATACCGTCTATGCTGGCATTGAAGACGCTGCCTTGTTTCGCTCAACCAACGGCGGGCAGACCTGGAACGAACTTCCTGGTCTACGCGGTCACGGCACCGGATCTCAGTGGCAACCCGGCGCGGGCGGCATGTGTTTGCACACGATCATTCTCGATCCCGCAAATCGCGAAAGAATCTTTGTCGCCATTTCAGCCGCTGGTGCATTCCGCAGTGACGACGGCGGCACGACCTGGAAACCCATCAATAAGGGGTTGCACTCACAATACATTCCCGATCCAGCCGCGGAGGTAGGCCACTGCGTTCATCACGTTGCGAAACATCCTTCGAATTCGAACGTGCTGTTCATGCAGAAACACTGGGACGTGTTGCGTAGCGACGATGCGGGTGACACGTGGCATGAAGTTAGTGGAAATCTTCCGACCGATTTCGGATTTGTGATCGACGTTCACGCGCACGAGCCCGAAACGATTTACGTTGTGCCGATCAAGAGTGACAGCGAGCACTATCCACCGGATGGCAAGCTCCGCGTTTATCGCAGTCGAACAGGCGGCAACGAGTGGGAGGCACTCACGAATGGTTTACCGCAGCGTGACTGTTACGTGAACGTGCTGCGCGATGCGATGGCTGTCGACACGCTCGATTCATGTGGTGTGTACTTCGGCACCACCGGCGGGCAGGTATACGTATCTCCTGATGGTGGTGACACCTGGGCTCCGATCGTTCGCGATCTTCCGGCAGTACTTTCAGTGGAGGTCCAGACGGTCAAATGATTGTGGTTGTTTTGCCGGCACACTTGCGATCGCTCGCGGGCATCAGTGGTGATGTTCAACTCGAGATTGATGGTCCAGTCACGCGACACTCGATCCTTGATGCGCTTGAAGCGCGATACCCGATGTTGCGTGGGACCATTCGTCAACATGTTGGAGGCGAACGCAGGCCGATGCTGAGATTCTTTGCCTGCGGTGAGGATGTGACGCACGACTCCGCGGACGCGCCATTGCCCGCAGCAATCGCATCAGGAGCAGAACCGTTCTACATCATCGGTGCTATTGCCGGTGGTTAAGCTTTTTGGGGAGTAATCATACGAGGAAGGGAAAATGGCAACAGGAAACACAAGTACGATCAAACTTCATCGAGTGCTTCAGGCACCACCGGACAGGGTTTTCCGCGCATTTACCGATGCAGCCGCAATGGCCAAGTGGCTTCCGCCGAACGGCTTCACGTGTACGGTTCATCATCTAGATGCAAAAGTCGGCGGCAGTTACAAGATGTCGTTCACGAATTTCACAACTGGCAAGAGCCACTCGTTTGGTGGCGAATATCTCGAGCTAACGCCAAACGAACTCATTCGCTACAGCGACAGCTTCGACGATCCGAATCTGCCCGGGGAAATGAAGACGACGATTAAATTTACGAAGGTGTCTGTAGGAACCGAGTTGAATATCGTTCAGGAAGGAGTGCCCGCCGCAATTCCCGCAGAGGCCTGCTATCTCGGCTGGCAGGAATCGCTAATTCTTTTAGCCCAACTTGTCCAAGCCGAGATCCCCGATCAGATGTAAATATTAGCCACGGATGAACGCGGATGAAATCCGGATCCAATCCGTGTTATCCGTGGCTCTTTTTGACCTTGAGCGTTTTATTTCCTGCGCAGTGCCCGCTCATGAGCTTGCCCTCGAACCAGTTTGCGTACACACGGTAGACGACGTCGCGTCGGAAGTACGCGTCGCAGCTGCTGCCGTTATCTGTAATAATGACCTCACGATCCGCAGTTCCTTTGAGAACCTTACTGACTGCGAAGGTATAAACCCTGCGGTGATCAACTTCGGAAATACGAACTACTTCGCCCTCGAAAACCAGATCAGCGTTCTTGAAACTCTGCTTCTCCGAACGCGGGGAACAGCGGAATGCCAAAGACGTGCTGGTCAATGCCATGAGTGACAACAGCAGGAACACCGGCAACAAAGCAATACGCAAAGAACTTCCTGTGAAATTAACTCTCATCATTGGACTCTTCACCTCCGTTCAATGAACGGACAAGCTCTTGCCGTCTTGCAGTGGTCCTATATTAATTCGAAACCCATCACCTTGACAGGCTCGTTAGTGGGGAATAGGTTAACCACGGTTTATCCAGCTTCTGCGATGAGGTTGCTCAGAATGTCCAGGTCATCTCTTTCAGGAACACTCGTTCTGTTTTTCTTTCTTCTTTCGCTGTCAACTGGATGTCAGTCGCAAGCAACGTCTGACACACGTGCCACCGACGAAGCTACCTTAAGAAAATTGGACGACGAATGGTCCAAGGCTGCCGGAGCCAGAGACGTTGAGAAAACCATTTCCTACTACTCGGATGATGCGGTAGTGATGCCTCCGAATATTCCGACCTTAACGGGTAAAGAACCCATCCGTTCACTTTGGAAAAGCATGCTTGATTCGCCGTCCTTTTCTGGTGGCTGGAAGGTGACGAAGGTCGAGGTTGCGCGCTCCGGGGACCTGGCATACGTCAGCGGCAGCTATGAATTCAACGAGAAGGATGATAGTGGCAAACCAATAACGGATAAAGGCAAATACCTGGAGATCTGGATGAAGCAGACCGATGGCAGCTGGAAGTGCATCGTGGACATGTTCAACTCTGACATGCCGTCGGGCGGCGCTGGTGGATAAGCCCAAACGATTCCAAGTGACACGGGCCGAATTGGTCGCAGCCCAACTCTCCAACGTCGCGAATCCAACGCCAAAGAGAAAATACAGTGCGCTCAAGAGTAGGGCTATTGGAAACCAGCTGCGAGAATTTGGTGTGTTCCGCATGTGCGGAGTACTAATAGCCACGAACATGAGAACCCCTAAGGTGGAGTACGTAAACTTTGCGGTTCTTAATGGTAAACAACACGCGATAACGACCTACAATCATCTGGCGAACTTCCTCAGCGAATTCCTCATTCTCCGGCGCAAGCGGAAAACCTTTCGGTATAAGGCTGAGCTGTCTAAGAACTGCGGTTCGTAATTGACGTGCCCATCGGTCTGCTTCTTTTTTACCCCAAGCGCAGCAACCCCAATCGTAAGATCTGTCGACATCTGCCTGTGCCGATTCCTCGAAGACAACCTCATAACGCTTCATTCGTCCTCCGGAATACCTTTCTTAGCGAAAAACTCCCGGAAGAACTTCTCCGCTGGCTTGCCTGCGTTCCGTTTCATACTTTCCAGTCCACGCCTGATCCCCTCGATAGCTTCCATCCTGTCCTGTGCTTCCAGGAGTTTCTGGTAACTCTCGGCATCCTGAACGACTAGTTCTGCTTTGCCGTTAACGGTCAAGACCACTGGCTGTCCCGTTTTCTTCAATTGACGCACGATCTTCGCTGTATCGCGTTTGAACGTGCTAAGACTCTGAATGTCGCGTGTAAGTTTCATGAATGCGCTCCGTTGCTAAATCTGCACTGAATTTTGCGAAAGTAGTATAACTCGGATTACTTTTTGTTGACATGCGAAAATCCGATCAGCTAATCCAACTCCGGGTCGGCGCCCAATTGGAAAACATGTTCACCCATCATCGAGAAGTTCCATCGTTTGTAGAAAGCCCGAGCACCAGTATTCTGCTGCCAGACGCCCAGCCAGATTGTTTGATGGCCGCGCTGTCGAGCCTCATTTAAGCATGCATCCATCAATTCCCACCGACGCCGCTGCTTTGGAATGCTGCCGAAACGTACAGCCGAACTAGCTCGATGGTTTGAAACCTGAAACACAAGCCGGCGGTGTTCTGGCTCTCAGTTGTGCGTAATCCTACCGACACCATCGTTCTCAACTCTCAGAAAAGTATTTTGCGGATTCGTCTACTCGGCGCGTTGTTGCTCCGGATCAAAGGTTTTGCTTAAGTAGGCCGACATGTTTTTCCCATGTGTTCTTTGTGGCGAAAGCGTCGTAGAGCGTTTGGCTCCGAGCTCAGCCAACAAAGTGCAATCAGATTCGGTAGCGCGCCTAATGAATTATTCAGGTAATGCGCGGATTGTAATCACACGCGTTTACTGATCGTCACGTCGGTGTGTTTATCTTTGATCGAGTTGTCATGAAGACGAGGGTTCGACAACCCGTCGAGATCAGACGAGGGGCTTTTTGGCGAACCAAAGAAGAACATCCTCTCCTTCTTGCCAAACGCAACCTTCAACAACAGCACGAGGCAGAACAGCAGGATTGCAATCTGAATCGTCAGGTCTAGATATAGGAGTGGCCCAGCTAGACGCCGGGATTGGCTTGTGCCTGCGCTCAAGAAACTTTGAATAGTTAAAGTGAGCTTATAAATGCCTGAGACGTTGAGCAGAACCAGGAACAGAAGACCTATCCAGTAGCCATTTCTCCTTCCATACTTCAGACCTCGGAAACCATAAATCAGAAAGACTGTCATCAGAACAAAGGCTGTGGAGAAGAAGAGCACACCGCGTACGGATAGGAAACTTAAAGGATCTTGAATCAGCATGCTTACCCATACAAACCCTAGACCCAAAGTGATCGGCACGAATGAGATCAGCAGTAGTATTTGAGTGATGAGGATTGAAGCAGGCCGCGGCATGCTAAATCGATTTTCCGGAGCGATCTCTAAGTTAGACATGTTGGCTAAACGATTACTGTTTAGAACTCTTCTTAAGCCCGAGATAGTGCTCCCGCTGCTTCTTGTCGAGATGTTCCATCGAATAGCGCAGGGCGACGCGGGGCATTGTTGCGGCGTGTTCGTCCAGGAATTTCAGTAGGCGTGGGCGGTCTTTGTCGCCGGCGAAGCGCAGCATCCAGCCCGTGGCTTTGTGGACCAGATCTTCTTTCTCACCCATCAGCATCTCGGCGATCTGGTAAGTGTCGTCCAACTCACCTTTACGAATGAAGTAGGCAGTGCTCACGATGGATGTGCGACGTTCCCACATGTTCTTGGAGCGCGCGAGTTTGTAGAGAATCTTGCGAGGCTTGTCGAAGAGGTAACCACCAATGACGTGTATCGCACAGACGTCAACCAGATCCCAGTTGTTGATGCGGTCGTGACGCCGCAGATAAAGATCGTAGAGTTCTTTTCTTCGCTCCGGCGTCGTCTTCTTGCTGCGAGCCTGCTTATCCATGATGCTGCACGCGCCTGCTCTGACTTCATGGACCTTGCTTTCGAGAAGCTTCTCGATTTCGTCAGGCGTCATGGCGAGGAATTCTTTGACGAGGGTGAAGACCTGGCCCATGCGCACGCCGATGAACTGATCCACCTCGCCGTTGCTCGGAGTCTTGAAGTAGCGCAGAGTTTTTTCGCGTTCCGCTGGCGATTGGTAGGTTTTGAGTCGTGCGATAAAGTTCCTGGCGGTGGGATTCGTGTTGTTCGTCATAGTTTGTTAGCGATAAGAACTCAGCCGGTTAGTTTGTCTCATCCGTCGTTAAAGACCGCTGCATAATCCAATCCAACTGCGGGTCTCCGCCCAGCTGAAAAACGTGTTCGCCCACGATCGAGAAATCCCATCGTTTGTAAAACGCTTGCGCGCGAGTGTTCTGCTGCCAGACGCCGAGCCAGATTGTCTGATAACCACGCTGACGAGCCTCCTTTAAGCATGCATCCATCAGTTTCCCGCCGATGCCGGCGCTTTGTAATGTTGCCGAAACATAGAGCCGAACCAGCTCGATAGCTTTAGGACCTGAAACACACACTGGTGGTTCCCCAGTTCTCAATTGTGCGTACCCTATCGCGACACCATCGTTCTCAGCTATCAGGAAAGTATTCTGTGGATCGGTCAACTCCGCGCGTTGTTGCTCAGGACCAAAAGTTTTAGCAAGGTAAGCCGCCATGTTTTCCGGTGCGTTCTGTGCGGCGAAGGAGTCGTAGAAGGTTTTGGCGCCGAGCTCAGCGAGCAGAGTGCAATCAGCTTCGGAAGCGCGCCTAATAAATTGCTGAGTCATGCGTGGATTGTAACGCAGATCGCACGGATCAGATTTGTTTGTAGCACACGGTTCTTGGTTCAATAGGGTCCATGAAATCTATTCGAATCCTTTCCATTACCCTATTCCTGTTTTTCGCCAGTCTTTCAGCCGCGTTAGCGCAAACAGCAATGACGCTTAACGTCGATGCAACCGACGCGGCGCGGAATATCGTTCACAGCAAACTCACGATTCCTGTCAAACCCGGACCACTGACACTCTTTTATCCAAAGTGGATTCCCGGCGAACACAGTCCGACTGGTCCCATCAACGATCTGGTTGGTTTGAAGCTGACTGGTGGCGGCAGACCGATCGCGTGGCGCCGTGACGACGTGGAGATGTTTGCCTTTCATTGCGACATTCCACAGGGAGTCACAGTTCTCGACGTCATCTTCGACGACGCTTCGCAACCGGAATCGACTGCCAGCGCGAAGCTCGCGCGCATCAAGTGGAATCGTTTGCTAGTTTACCCGCAAGGTATAAACAGCGATGCGATCAGCGTCAAAGCGTCTTTGAAGTTGCCGGCAGGATGGCGATTTGCGTCTGCCTTGCCCGTCGTTACTGAGAACAGGGATGAGTTTCAGTTCAAAGAGGTTTCGTTGACACAACTCGTTGATTCTCCGGCGATCATCGGCGCGAACTTCCGCAAGTTTCCACTCACATCCACCGGCATGATGCACGAGATCGACATCATGGCCGACACGAGTACAGCACTCGAGATGAAACCCGAGACGCTTAACAGCTTGAGAGCGATCGTGCAGGAAGCGTATTCGTTGTTCGGTGCTCGTCATTATAGAAGCTATAAATTTCTGGTGACGCTGAGCGATCACGGTGGCGGCGAAGGACTGGAGCATCACGAATCCAGCGAAGATGGAGTCGGCGAAAAAGCATTCAGTGATGAACTGGAATTGCTCGACTTCGCAGAGTTGATTGGTCACGAATATGCGCACTCCTGGAATGGCAAGTATCGTCGTCCGGTTGGCCTCGCGACGCCTGACTTTGAACAGCCCATGCGCGGCGAATTGTTGTGGGTTTACGAAGGGCTGACACAGTATCTCGGCAAAGTACTGCCTGCCCGTAGCGGTCTTTGGACTGCGGAAGATTTCCGTGAGGCAATGGCGGCAGTTGGCGCTGAGTTTGAAAACCAGTCGGGCCGGCAATGGCGTCCGCTGGTTGATACGGCGGTGGCGGTCCAGTTTACATATCCCTCACCGCGGGCGTGGATGAATTATCGTCGTCGGGTTGATTACTACGACGAGGGATCACTCATCTGGCTGGAAGCTGATGTACTGATCAGAACGAGGAGCAACGGCAAACTCTCGCTTGACGATTTCTGCCGGCGTTTTCATGGCGGCCAGGACAGTTCGCCCGTCGTCAAGACCTACACGTTCGACGATGTAGTAAACACGCTCAACGAAGTCATGCCGTACGATTGGCGCAGTTTCCTTAACGCGCGCGTAAATGCGATCAATCCACACGTGCCTCTCGGCGGCATCACCAACGGCGGCTGGAAGCTTGTTTACACAGATAAGCCCAACACGCAGGTTCGAATAGCCGATCACAACCGCAAGAGCGTGGACCTGTCGTATTCACTCGGCGTGTTGTTGAAAGATGATGGAACGGTGATGGACGTTAATCCAAACTTCGTGGCGTTCAAAGCAGGGTTGGCGCCCGGAATGAAGATCGTTTCTGTGAATGGCCGCGCGTGGTCTACTGAGGTGCTGCACGAGGCGATCACGTCTGCGAAGAACAGTACTGCGCCGATTGAGTTGGTGGTTGGAAACGGTAGTTTCAACGAGACGTATAGACTCAATTATCACGGTGGGGAGAGATATCCACATCTCGAGCGTGACAGTAGCAAACCGGATCTACTCGGAGATGTGGTCAAGTCGCGCGCGCAACGTGCACGTTAATGAACCCGGGATGATTTGATCCTACATTTCGCTGTCGGCCTAACGATTGTTATCTTTCTCCGCCCAGTCTTTTGCCGACACGAATGATTGGCTGTCGTAGATGAGCACAATCGTACCGACCGGTAATTCTTTGCTGATCTCCTGCGCCGCGAACATTGGAATCCGAACGCAACCATGACTACGAGGTACATGAGGAACCTCAGGATTACCATGTATCGCCAGTCCATCACTAAAATAGTTGGGATAATACAAGAGTCCCAGAGGCGATCTTCTCCACCCCAACATCTTTCCATAGATCCGGAACCGGCCTCTAGGCGTGTAAGCCAGACCGCTCATACGTGGTTCCCGGTAGTGTTTGCCGCTGCCCGTCGACACCGGAAGAATCTTCGTAACCGCGCCTTCGTCATTAGTCAGTAGGAGCACTTGCCGATCGAGATCGACTTCGACGTGCTTATAACCCGAATCTCTCGGCTGTGGTGAAGCTGCGTCGCGAAGTGCATTGAACTCCGAGCGTGTCAGATTGCCGGTAACTCTGCGACCCTCCCATTTCTGAAATGCGATCAAGGCCGATCGCGTGACATTGTCAATCACCCCATCAACACGTCCGGTCCAAAAACCCATTTCTGACAGACGACGTTCTGCCGCCTTCAGTTCGAAACGTGTGAGCGGACCTCTGTCACGCTTTTTCGTCTTCGCAACTGATTCAGGTGATGTTGAAAGAAGCAGACCCGTTGTAAGGACGACTACCGCCGCGAGTCTTTTGAAGCCGATCATAAAGCCTCCTCTGAAATACCAGGAGGATTACCGTCAATGTCTGTGGGGGATTTACGTTGTCGGGAACCACATCGTAACACTAACTATGCGGCTTCTTCGAACCACCTGAGCCCGCCGGGCAACTCAATCGACGAGTACTCGAAATGGAGCATGCGTCTGTGGCCGGGGTTAACTGCCGCACCTGATGAGTGAAGGAGAAGCGGTCGCATTAACAACACTCCTCCTTTTCTAACGGCACAGGTGACGGCTTCCCGCTGCCGTTTCCAGTAATCAATCTGAGAAGTATCCAACCGTCCATGTTTGTGTGTGCCGGGAAGTACACGCAACGCGCCATTGGTTTCATCCGCTTGATCCAAGTGAATCCTCAGCGTCAACATGTTCTCTAACACTGACCCGGGCGGTTGCACGTGATGGATTCCCGCTTTGATTGACCAAGGGCCGTATCCGTCGACTTCGGAACGCTCGCGGACCGCGATCGTCATGTCCTGATGCCATGCTACTTTCCAATTGGCGTCTTTATGTTTATCGAAGTAGATCCCGCGAACGACTCGCGCCTCACGTCCCAGAATCGGCTCTACAATTGATCTGCATACAAAACTGTTTGCCAACTCACGAGTGAAGGGAACCACGTTAAGTAGGTTTCTGATGCCAAACGCCTTTCCGGCTCGCTGGCTCTCGCCATCGAGTTTTGCATTGGCGAGCGTCGCTAGAACAAATGACATAGTCTCGGCATCCAGGAACTCATGCAAAACCACAAAACCTCGCTGCTCAAGATCCTCGGTGCGGCTCATGAAATCAATAAACTGGCCTGATTCGTTTCCACAAGTCGTCGAATGCAATGGAGTCGTGGAAGTCTGTGGCACTGATGATCTTGCCATCGCGTAGCTTTAGGAACCAGGAATAGGAGTTCTCGTACTGTTTGCCGTCGCGAGCAATTGCAGCTCCATCCCATAACACAATAACCATATCACCATCAGCGTAAATGGCCCTGACCGTCGGCACCAGCGGCGTGGAGAGTCTTGAGTTAAACGGAAGCGTGACCTGGTCCATAAAATCGCGACGGCTGTAATACGTTCCCGCCGCTGCAGATCTGCCAACTATGGTCCATTTTGTGTCTGAAGCGAGTAGATCGAAGATGCCTCCGGCGGCGGCGCGCCGCCAGTTGTCGAAACCGGCTTGTACGGCACGACGATTTTTCTCTTCAACGTCGGCTTGTGCCACTGTTGTTGTCTTCGCTGCTAAAACAAGAAACAGTCCGACAACAAGCCACAGAACGCCTCTAAATTGTGCACCTTGAGTTGACATGTACTCTCCTTGTTTGGGATTCAAACTTCTCACTTTGGCGTAACAAGCAATATCCCTTCACCGCCGCTGAATATTCCTGCGATACAGCCAGTCATTAGCGTTGCCAACGTCGCGGCCAGCAGTGCACGCGGACCAAGACTCGCCAGGTCGTCGCGGCGTGTGGGTGCGAGCGCGGCGGTGCCGCCGACGAAGATGGCCATGGCAGCGACGTGCGCGAAGCCGCAAAGCGCGTAGCTGAGGATCACGACCGTTCGTGGATCGGTGATTTGGCCGCTGGAAATTACCTGGGCCAGATGATTGTATGAGAACACTTCCGTGAGTATCACTCGCTCGCCCAACAACCGCGCCGCAATGGGAACGTCGCTCGACTGTATTCCAAGCAGAAATGCAGACGGGTAAAACAACCAGCCGAGAATTCTCACGATCGAAAGCGGTTCGCTCATTCCAAACCACGAACTGGCGACACCGAGTAGCTTGTCAAACAGCGCGACGATACCGAGGATGGCGATTATTAATGCAGAGATCCCGGCGGCGAGCTTCAGCCCATCCATAGCTCCCTGAATGATAGCGCCGATCAGGTTCTTCGATCGGTCCGAATCGTCGTCCGGAGGAACAGCTGCGAGTGTCTCGGGCGTTTCAGTTTCCGGAATGAGCAGCTTTGATACGACAACGCATGCGGGGATCGCGAGAATAGATGCCGAGATCAGGTGTCCCGCGATCTGTGGAAAGACGCCGGTGAGGAAGGCGACGTAGACGCCGAGCACGCTCGATGCGACGGTCGCCATTCCCGTAGTTAATAACAAAAGCAATTCCGAGCGCGTCATTCGCTCCAGATACGGTCGAACCACAAGAGCAGATTCGATTCCGACGAAGATGTTAGCAGCGCTCGAGAGTGACTCGGCGCCACTAATCTTCATCGTGCGATGAAAGAGCCATGCGAAGAGTCGCACGAACACCTGCAGCACGCGTAGGTGGTAGAGCATTGCGGTGAACGCCGCAAAGAAGATCACCACCGGAAGAACTTGAAAGACGAGAATGAAGCCGACCGATCCTGTCTCTCCAGGACTCGCCGCGAGTGGTCCAAACAGGAAGACCGAACCACTCTTGGACGCGTTGAGCAGGACCAGCACTGCGTCGTTCAGCCAGAGCAGGATACGATGCGAAACCGGTAAGCGAAAGATGATCAGGCCAATGACGAGTTGCAGCGCGACGCCCCAGGCGATCGTTTTCCACGCAATTCGGCGTCGATTACTGGAAAGTAACCAGGCCACACTCGCGAAGATCACGAAGCCCAGCAGCGACACCACGTGATGAATCATCTCGTTTCAATCCTCTTATCGATCTCTAATGCAGGGACCGTAAGATATGAGATGGATGGACCGCGAAGCAAATGCCTTTATTTACCGAGTCTTTACTGGGCGTTATTGTAGGGGCGGCACTCCGTGGCCGTCCCTTCATGGAAGTGAACCACTTTCGCAGGAGTCGCAGCCTCTCGCGCGGCGTAGACTAACAGCGAAAACCTTGAATCCCACGCGAGGGGCGGCCACGGAGTGCCGCCCCTACAAAGAAGTCCTCGGATTAGAATTCCTGTAGCAGGATACGATCAGGTTGCGACGTGCTGGGGGCAAAGATGCGGTCGAGCATTCTGGCTAGATCTTCGGTCTTCACCGGTTTCGAGATGTAGTCGTCCATTCCAGCGGCGATACACTTTTCGCGATCGCCCTCGAGCGCATTTGCCGTCATCGCCACTATAGGTGTGTGCCTGACGCCGCCTTCGCGGCGACGGATTTCAGCGGTTGCTTCGTAGCCATCCATTTCCGGCATCTGACAATCCATCAAAATCAGATCGTAGGGAATTCGGCTCAAAGCGTCGACGGCTTCGCGTCCGTTCGCCACCGCATCCGCACGATACCCGAGTTTCTGCAACTGGCGGTCAGCCACCTTCTGATTGATCATGTTGTCTTCGGCAATAAGGATGAGTCTTTGTGGCCCCATTCGTTCAGCCGTAATTGCCGGCACCGAGTTTACTACTACTACCGGCTTGTCTTCTGTCCTCGTTGCGTTGACGATCTGCTTCTCAAAATTTGCAGTAAACGAGAACGTCGATCCTTTGCCAAGCGTGCTGGTTACACCAAGCTTGCCGCCCATCCGATCGACCAGTTGTTTCGAGATCGCCAAACCCAGGCCCGTGCCACCATACTTCCGTGTAGTAGATCCGTCGGCTTGAATAAACGGCTGGAAGAGACTGCTCTGCAGGTTTTCACTGATGCCGATTCCCGTGTCACTGACGCTAAAACGAAGGAAGACATTTGAACTCGTCTCACTCTCCTTCTCAACCCGCACAATTACTTCGCCACGTTCGGTAAACTTGATAGCGTTATTGACGAGGTTAATTAACACTTGTCGCAGACGGCCCGGATCGCCGCGCAAGTCACCCGGCACATCTCGATTAATGAACGAGCTGAGAGCCAGCGTTTTATTTCGTGCGGATTCGCTTAGTAGTTCAACCGTGCCTTCGACAGCGTGATTGAGATCGAAATCAAGTGTCTCGAATTGTAGTTTACCCGCCTCAATCTTGGAGAAATCGAGGATGTCGTTAATGATAGTCAATAATGCGTCGCCGCTGGTTCGAATCGTCTCAGCAAAGTCGCGTTGATCGTCCGTCAGCTGCGTATCCAGCAAGAGTCCGGTCATCCCGATCACAGCGTTCATCGGAGTTCTGATCTCGTGACTCATGTTTGCGAGGAATTCTGACTTGAGCCGCGCTGATTGAATCGCAACGTCGTGTGCTCGCTTCAACTCCGCTTCCATTCGGCGTCGCTCGGTGATGTCGCGAGCAATGCCCTGGACACAATCAACTTTTCCGTTGCGATAACGCACCTGTGAGTTGACTTCCAAAGGCACGCGTCTTCCGTCTTTGGCGATGATCTCAAGCTCATATGTAGAGCGAACGTTTTTAAGTAGTTTCCGCTCATAGTGAGAACGGGTTATCTCCAAAAATTCCGGCGGTATTGTGTCGGCGTAATTCATTTGCAGGGCTTCGTCTACCGAATAGCCGGTAATCTTTTCGCTCGCGGGATTAATGGAGGTGTAGTTTCCTTTGAGGTCGTGTGTGTAAATGATGTCGTGAGCACTCTCGATTAGATCCCGATATCGCTGTTCGCTTTCACGCAATGCGAGCCTTGATTTGGCACTTTCCTGAAGCAGGATTATTTGACGAGAAACGACAAGAGCAGTCAGCACAGTTGCGGATGCGATTAACTGCCTGAGCATTCCGGACGGTTGTGCATAGACGATTTTCAGGAGCAGTGCATAGGCAACCGCAATTGCGAGATAAGGCAGCAGATTTAGCGAGCGAGCGTCCGATCGCTCCGCGATGCTCTGTTGATTACGAGACGAAACTCGATATTGCCATTGTGCGCTGAGCGCGACCAGAAAGGCGGAGATTGCATATAGTCCGTAGGCCCCGGTTTGACTGTCGTAAGTCCCGTTGAGGTTTTGATACCCGAATACCAGATCCGCCGTGAAGGTGAGCAGTATTCCAATCAACAGAAGATTCAGTGACGTTCGATTGGCGAGTGAGGTACGTCTGAGAAGCACCGCGGAAATTCCAAACAACAGCACCAGGTCGCTACAAGGATAGGCCAGCGACAGGATCATCAGCAGAGTCTGACCGGTCGTCGTGGCGATGATGTCGTGTAGCAGCAGATACCAGATAAACATTCCACCGCCGACTGTTACGATCCCCGCATCTACAAACAGTTTCATTCTTTCCTGGACTGTTTGCAGCCGAGAAACCAGCAGCAAGAGACCAAGCAACATGAACGGGTAATAGGTGATGTAGGCAGCGTCTGCGAGCGAAGGAAAGGGTTTGGTCTTAGTTATCAGTTCGAAGTAGGTCCACAGAAATGCGCCGATGGTGTAGAAAAACTGCGCAATGGCAAATGCGCCCCAGGCTAATCGAGTTCTACGTGGAAGAGACACCTGGCGCGCAATCCGAAGGGCCATGATTGCGGCCACACCAGGAGTCAGCGTCGAAAAGATATTGGTGAAGAACTCATAGAACTGAGTGTGAGCCCAATAGTAGCGAAGAAAAAAGTCGATAAAGATCAATGGCGCAATTATGGCCGTGATCTTGCCTCCCCAGTCGGAGGTCCAGTCGCGGAGGAAGTTTTGCAACTTGCGTTTGGGGGAACCAGCTGTCTCTCGGATCATTGCAAAAAGCACCAGAGTGGTAAGAGTGGGCGGGCAAACTACCCCGCCAGGCATTCAGAACTGAACGCCTCAAGGCAATTCGTTTTCTGAGCACTCTTTGTGCCACAGCCGAACAGCATAATTAGTAGTACGTTCCGAAAGGCGTGTTTCTTATGGAAAGGCGATTTTTTTGAGTATCTCTTGAAACCGCGGATCATTGCGAAGCGGATCGAGCTTGGGATCTGTTTTGAGCTGCACAAGATCGATGCTGCCCTGTGAATACGCACGCTGAAGCGAATCCATCGCGCGTTGCGTATCGCCGAGCCCGGCATACACGGTTGCTGTCTGATACGACGAAACGAACTGTTGCTTCGATCTCTCTTCAAGTTCCGCGAGCAGTTTTCTCGCCTCGATCTGGTTTCCGGATACGGCATACGCGTGAGCAAGTGAGGCGATCGCAAGCTGAACGCGATTACTTTGTTTGACTGCAGCCTCAAACTCAACGATCGCCTCTGGCCACATTCCTTTCTGCTCGTAAGCGAGACCCAGTCGCTGGTGACCAATCGGAATCGAATCGTCAAACGCTAGAGCCCGTTTGCCAATCGCAATCGCCTCATCAGGGCGGCGAGCAACGTAGTGGAGGTAACCGAGGTTAGCGACGATCGGAATCGAATAGGGATCGAGCTCGGCAGCGCGTCTTGATTCGTTAAGTCCCTCCTCGATGCGGCCGTTGTAAGCCAGGAAAAGCGCGTAGAAAAGATGTACGTACGCGTAATTAGGATTGAGTTCGATGCTTCGCTTGAAATCGGCCTCCGCGCCGGCCCAATCGAACTCCTTCCACCGCACATGCCCGCGTGCCGCGTACGCCTCGGCCAGTTCCGGATCGAGCAAAATCGCTTTCTCCGCGGCGGCGCGTGCAGGCGGAACTGTATCGGCCGGCGACATTGCTCCTGCCATTGCATCTGGAATTCCCAGCATGAGATGAGCGTCGGAGCTACCGACATAGGCAAGCGCGAACTTGGGATCGACCTTGATCGCTTTTTCGAAGTAGTCGAGAGCCTTTCGGTCATCGTCAACAGTGCGTCTGTTCCAATGATATCTGCCTCGGAGGTAGAGTTCGTACGCTTCCGGACTCGCGGTGTATTTCTTCGTGAGATTCTCTGCGACGCCTGATAACTTTCTCTCTAATTTTTGCGAAACGTCACGCGCAACGTCGCTTTGCAGCGTTAAGAGATCGGCATGCGTGCGATTGTATTGTTCGCTCCAGATAACGTCCTGTGTTTGAGTGTTGACCAACTCGAGGTTGAGTTTCAGTTCATCCCCGCGTTGCAACACTCTACCGAGCAATACAGCTTGCACACCCAACTCTTCACCAATTTTCCTCGCAGAAGTCTCCTTGCCCTTGTAATGGAAGACGGTGCTTGCCGATTTAACCGATAGATTCTGAACTTGCGACAAACCCCTAATCAGAGTCTCGGTCATTCCGTCAGACAGATATTCGACATCGGCATTGCCACTGACGTTTACAAACGGCATGACTGCAATCGACTGAATTGGACCTTGTTTTTCTTTAGAGAAATAGGCGTAGGCGCCGATAGCAAGACCGGCTACGGCGAGCACGACAACCGCCACTACCACCAGAGCTGTCTTGTTTTTCGATTTGCTTAGTTGACGAGTTTGCGGCTGCTCGATCTTTACTTGCGGCAGTACCGTCGTTCGCGGAGTTACATTGTCTCTCGTGATGTTAGCCGGAAGAGTTGCGGTCTTAGCCTCGTCACTAACCGGCGAAGAGTCGAACCGGATGGTGTCTGGTCCTTCACTCGACACTGAAATCAACGACGAACCATCGGCTCGACAGAACGCAAGCCCGTCGTCAGTTTCGAGTCGGTTACATTTAGGGCATCGTTTCACGGTCTGAAGCTGCGTAATCTGTGGGTAAACCTATCTTGTTCTAAAAGCAAACCGGACTGGCAGAGCAGGAAAAGAAGTGATTCTGGGCGCGCAGCATCATATCGCGTCGCGCCGAGACAAGGCCAGTCTTTATCCACGGATTACGCAGATTAATTTGTGTAATCTGTGGTTCCTCTTTTATTTTGCATACTGATCGCCGCCCAGGAAATGAAGTGAAACGTAAAACTCGTCGCCAATGACCCAGCTGTCATGCGGAGCAGGTGGCACGTAGAACAACGTTCCCGGAGTGAGTTCAAAAACCTTTCCACTTTTCATTGCCGCAGTCGCGCGACCGGAGAGAACCATACCGACGTGTTCGATTTCACAAAACTCCGTTCCGGCGAGTGGGCTCACGTGCTCAGACCATTTCCAGCCGGGTTCATAACTGGCCCTGCCGATCGTCATCCCGCCGATGTGCACGATCTCAAACTTTCCCTTGTCGAACACGCGCGTTTCGTCCGGCGCGTCGAAGCGTTTTAGTATTACGTCTAACATTTGTGCGAAAATTCTCCGATCTCATTTTTGATTTCAGAACACAAAGGAAGCCAACATGTCTACGCAGAAAGATAAAGCTAAAACATTTCACAGTCTTCATGTCAAAGGCTGGCCGCTCATTCTATTCAATATCTGGGATGCCGGCAGCGCAAGGACGATCGAACAGGCCGGAGCGAAAGCGATTGCGACCGGGAGTTGGTCGGTTGCCGCGGCGAATGGATTTGACGACGGCGAAAATCTGCCAATCGAATTAGCGTTCGCAAATCTCGAACGCATTGTCAGCAGCGTCGGGCTGCCCGTCACACTTGATTTTGAAGGCGGCTATGCGACGAACATCGCAGATTTGAAAGATAACATCAGGAAGTTGATTGCCGCCGGCGGCATTGGCATCAATTTTGAAGATCGGATTGTAGGTGGTGATGGACTTCATTCGATTGAGGATCAATCGACGCGCATCAAAGCGATCCGCGAGGCGGCTGACGCGGCGGGTATCCCACTCTTCATCAACGCAAGAACCGATGTTTTTCTGCAGACCTATCCTGCAGAAAACGACGTGGCCCAACTTCAACAGGCCCTTGCGCGCGCCAAAGCCTACGCCGAAGCGGGCGCAAGCGGATTATTCGCACCCGGACTGAGAGATCCGGACTTAATCAAGAAGCTGTGTGAAGATTCACCTCTTCCGGTAAACATTATGGTCCTTCCTGATACCCCGCCGACAAAGACGATGGCGGTGTTAGGTGTGGCGCGGATCAGCTACGGAGCCAGTCCCTATCGACAGATGACGGCAGCATTGAAAGAGGCCGGACAAAAGGCATTTGCTGAAACATCATAAGTCGGAAATCCCGAGTTTGGAGAGAATTTTATAACGCGACAGATGTGTGTTGGGGGAAATTCCGTCCACTTTAGGTGCGCATCGTATTCGTATTTATCTGTGGCTTAAATAACGGTCGAAGGGTTTGTTTTTAATCGTTTTTAGGCCCGTCAGTATCAGCGATGCGTTGAGTTCTGCGCCCGCGGGATTGGTATGCGTGTGATCGCCGGCAAAGAGCGCCGTCACTTTCGCTTCGCCCAATTGTTCGTATTTATCGGCGATCAATTTCGTAACGTCGATGAACGTCACAGCCTGTGCTGTCGCAACCTCCGAAGCCCATTGGCCGAACTTTCCTGAGCCGCGTTCCACGTGACCATCCTTCCAGATGTTTCGCACAGTCAGTGAGAGCACGATCGGGATAGCACCTTTGGCTTTCGTGTCGGCGATCATCTTGCGTAAGTACCAGCCATATGTGTGCACCACCTCGTGTTGTTTCGTGAGCAGGTTGTCGATCTCTTCTGTTTCTTCGCCGATACCCGGAAGGGAACCACGAGCGCGCGACGCATCGTTGATCGTGCCGCCGTCGTTATGACCAAACTGAATGAGAACAAAGTCGCCACGTTTCATCTGGCTCAACACGTTGTCCCAAAGGCCCTGAGTGATAAAGGTGCGACTACTGCGTCCGGCGCGAGCCCGATTCAACACGTTGACTTTTGTCGTGTCGAAAAGATCGATGAATGGATCTCCCCAACCGCGCCCGCCGTTCGCATTGTTATTCGCGGTGGAGTCGCCGACAACGAATATCGTTGGGAGTTTGGGATTGATCGACGACTGCTGCGAGGTTGTTTGCGAAGCGTCATAAATCTCGATCTCGATGATGCCTATCCGTCCTTTATCTTCAACGGATCCTGTATCCTTCTGCCCTGTCACTTCGACGATCTGGCCAAAAGCATCTACGTCCTTGGGACGACCCGTGAGTTCAATCCTCAGACTGCTGCCGGTGACGGGTGGAAAAGCGAGCGTCACATAGCCGAGGCTGCGTGGAGTCTCGCCGGTGTAAACAGGCTTGTCGTCCATGCTAATCCGAAGCGGGTAGGAGCGCGTGCGCCAATTCGATAACTTCAGCGTCACTTCCGAAATACGCTCAGGACGAGCAAAGTTGTATTTGATCCAGCCATCAGCGAGTTTCCCATCGCTCACCCATTCGGTCGTCTCGTTGTCATCGTAGCTCATTCGTGCTTGCTCGGTGTTCGTTCCCGCCGAGACGCTCGCGATCGGCGCTAACTGTCGCGTCATCAGTAGAGGCAGCGCAGCAGGAGTTGGACCACGCAAGAGATAAGAGGTTAGGCCGGCGTCAGGCATTTCTAATGACAACCCACCGGCCACTTGCACAGGACGCGAGATGATCTGAGTGGAAGTGGGCTTAAGTCCGTCGGCTGTTGCGCGCAGAACAATCTTACCGGCCTGCGGTTTCGCGCGAATAATGACGCGATTCACGCCATTCTCCACCGGCAGACTCGTAGACAGCACGTAATTGTCTGGCCCCTCTGCAATGCCGCCACGCCACTCTGCTGGACCGCCAATAGAGAAATTGATCAGATTCAAGGCCGTCGGACATCGTCGACCCTTGCCATCAACCACTTCGACGTCGACAAGCGCCACGTCGCTGCCATTGGCGCGCAGACCAGCCGCACCAACGTGTGGTGTTAAGCGAATCGCGAACGGCTCGCCCGCTGTCTGTTTCGAGTCCTCGCTGATCTTGCGCGCGACTGCGTCGTAGCCCACAGCCCTGAGTGTGCCAGGTTGCCAGGCGACATCTTTGAACGTAAAGAGAAAACGATTGCTCTGCGCGCCAAAGCCTTGCGATACGCCGTTGATGAACAGTTCAACCTTCTCTGCGGTCGAGACGACGTAAACGCTTTTCTTCGTACCCGCTGCATAGTTCCATCGACCAATGATGTGCGTACGCGGGCGCTCGACATCGACCCAGCCGTCCCACATCACCTGATGTGCAAAGTAACCGTCTTTCGGCAAGCGCACGGCATCCACTTCGCCGGAACGCCGGTAGTTTTCAGCGCCTCGATGATGCGTATTCGAGTCGGAAAAGATGATGTTGACGCCACCGCCACTGACGCGCGCGCCTGTTCCGGGACGCTCACGCCAGTAGTCGTACCAGCGCGTGACGTTCTCAATCGCGTGTGAATCCTGATTCCGATTGTAGGCGCTCGCATCCTGCCCCTGATGCAAAGGCCCGGCGCCGTTTTTGTGATACGGAGGCGAATACTCGTCCCAGTATTTCCGCAGTGCTTCGTCGCGCGAATACTCCATCGCCCACATTGGTATGTGTGCGCTTTTATTAATGTAGAGCATCTCACCGCCATACTCTGCGACCCGGCTATCGAGCATCTCGCGTGAGCCGATGGCTCGACCGCCACGAGGATCGTAGCGGTCGCGCAAGGCCTTCATCTCCTGCATGTGCGTTTCGCTGATGCCTTTGTTGCCCGACTCATAAAACACAATGCTGGGATTGTTCCGGTTATAGATAATCGCATCGCGCATCAACTCCACGCGTTGTTCCCAACGCCGCCCATCAACATCCTTTTCTGAGTCGCCCGCGGGCATTGCCTGCATCAGCCCTAAACGGTCACACGATTCAATATCCTGCTTCCACGGCGTCACATGCATCCAGCGGACAAGGTTTGCATTCGATTCGAGCATGAGACGATTACTGAAGTCACTGAGCCAGGCCGGCACTGCAGAGCCCAGCGCAGGCCACTCATTGGTGGTGCGCTGCGCGTAGCCTTTTAGTTGGACCACGCGGTCGTTCAGCTTCATCACGCCGTTAGCGAATTCAGTTTTGCGAAATCCGGTGCGTGTTTTAACGACGTCGACCACAACGCCGTCGATCGGATGGCCGTTGACGGTCAGAATCGTGTAGACATTGTAGAGATAGCCGTAACCCCAACTCCAAAAGTTGAGACCTTCGACACGCCCAGTGGCGCTTACTGTTCTCGTTTCGCCCGGCGCGATCGTTAACAAGCCGGCATTGATCGTCTTCACTGGCCTCGACTGGGCGTCTTCGATAATGACGGTATAGCCGAACGTCTCTGGAGTGCTTTGTTCGTTTCTGACTTGCGTTTCAGCAGTGATCTTTGCGCTGCGACCATTGATGTCGAAATCCTGGGCGTAAACATAGACGCCCGTCGTACCAAGGTTCGAGTAGAGTGGGAGCGTTTGATAGAGCCGAGCGGTGATGTGCAGGAAGATATTCTTGTTGATACCGCCGTAGTTAGCGTAGAAATTTCTATCGCTCCACTGGTACGTGGAGCCGGTTGCTTTCTCGTGATAGTCCCATGAGTTATCGACGCGCACTGCGAGCACGTTTTCCTGTGGCGCCGGCTCCACGAAATCTGTGATGTCGAAACCGAAAGCCATCACGCCGTTTTCGTGGCGTCCGATCGGCTTCCCGTTCAGATAAAATTCGCCACCGTGCCGTATGCCTTCAAATTCAAGAAAGACTTTGAGACCGGTACTGTTTGCAGGAAGCTTGAAATGTTTGCGATACCAGGCGACGCCTGTGCTCAGGTCTTTGATGTCTTTGCGAAAAGCATCGTCTTCGTTCCAGGCGTAGGGCGTTGTTACATTCTTCCAGCTTGAATCATCGAAGTCTGGAGTCGCTGCGCCTGCTGGATCGCCTATAAAAACTTTCCAACCCGAGTTGAAATTGTATTTTGCACGTGCGCTACCCACTGGAGCGCTGTTCGTCACGCCGCTCGTCAAGCAGATAACGCACGACAGAATTGCGAGACGTTGCACGGTTGTCATTTTCAGTTCAATTGCCCGTTGGCTTTATGTCCGTTTGTAATGGACTCGGTGGAACACTGAAGTTTTCAAATAGGTCGGGACGACTCGGATCGAAGCGCTGCAAGTCTTTAACCAGATACTTCGCAATGGCCATTTTGTTTGACCTGATACCCTCGACGATGCATTTCGCCAGCTCGTAACTGCCGAAGTTGTTGTGATGTGTATTGTCGTTCGGCGCAAAAGCACGCTTCGACGGTTCAGATCCCCATGCTTCATAAAGAATCTTACTCATCACGTTGAGATCGATCAGTGGCACGTTTTCTTCTTTCGCGACTTGTCTGACTGCCTTCGGATAATCGCCGTGAGAGTTTGTAATCCGTTGGTCCGTATCAAACGTGCGTCGTTGCACGGGCGTGATCAGCACGGGAATGCTTCTGCGTGCGCGAGCTTCTGCCACAAACTTCTTCAAGTCAGACTTGTAGGTCGTAAATGCGCCAACGCCCTCGCCTTTTTCCTTTTCGTCGTTGTGCCCGTACTGAATGAACAGAAAATCGCCGGGTTGGATAATGCTCAAAACCTTATCAAGACGTTTTGCAGCGAGCGAACTTCGCAGCGATTCACCTGATTCAGCGTGATTCGCGATCGCAACGCCCGGGCCGAAGAAGCGAGTCAGCATCTGTCCCCAACTATTGTAAGGTTCACGAGGTTGATCGCAGACTGTCGAATCACCGAGCAGGTAAATTGTAGGGACATTCGCCGGCGTGATTTCAATTGCTTCAACGGCAGGACGCCTATTGTTGAACTCGAGCGTGAGTTTTTCGTCCCAGGCCCAGAACTCGGTGGTCTTCTCGCGGTCTTTTAGTTTCACTTCGCCGTCGCCTGCGATCTGTGGTGTGCGGACATTGACGGTAAAGGTGCGCGTTTCAAAGCGGCCGCGTTTGGTTTCGACTTTCTCAACCATCAATCGCCGCAGCTCAGCTTTAATCGTCGTCGACGATTCACCAGCCCCATCACCAAGCGTGACGGTCACGCTGTAGTTTCCTTCAGGCAGTCTGACAGAAAAGTAAAATGGCTGGTCGCTGGTGCAGAAGTCACTACGCAGATCATACTTGCCACTGCGATCGATGCACGTTATTTGTGCACCCGGCTCGAATCCATAGCCGTTTTCGGGGCTATAAATGTTCTTTTCCGTTACCCGCAGGTAGCCGTTCTGTAACGCACCCGGACCAAAATCGTATTTCCGGCCTAGCGTGGTTCTTAACTGCGCCGTTTCCGCACGCTGAACGGTCGCTGGAACAATCAAGGACCCGAGGGCGATTAGCACCGTTAGAAGAGCGGTTAGAGATGAAATAGTGTAGTCTGGCCTCCCAAACATTTTTAGCCGCGGATGAACGCGGATATATATAAACGGATTGATTAAAACAGTAACACAAGTATGTCATCAACACGTTGCGTTGCACTGCGCCGGGCTGGTGAAGAGGTACGCTGACGTAACTGCTGTTAACGGCCTCGATCTGGAAGTCTTCGCAGGCGAGTGTTTTGGTCTACTTGGCCCAAACGGGGCCGGCAAAACAACTACTGTCGAAATTTTGGAAGGTCTGACGCCATCGAACGAAGGTACCGTCGAGTTATTGGGCCAGCATTGGAATTCAGGTAACGATCAGGCGCTTCGCGAGCGGATCGGCGTGCAATTGCAGGAAACACAACTGGCGGAAAAGGTGACAGTCGTCGAGACGTTGAGGTTGTTTCGCAGTTTCTACAAGCGCGGTCACGATGTCGACGAGGTTATTCACACGGTTGCGCTCGAAGAAAAACGAAACGCACGAGTCGGCAAACTCTCGGGTGGTCAGAAACAACGGCTTGCCGTTGCTTGTGCGCTTGTTAGCGACCCGGAACTCTTGTTTCTTGACGAACCGACGACGGGTCTAGACCCGCAAGCGCGTCTATCGCTGTGGGACATCGTCGAGAAATTTCGGGCAGGTGGCGGCACGATTCTTCTGACAACACATTACATGGAAGAAGCGACACGTCTCTGCGACCGTGTCGCGATCATGGACCATGGAAAAGTGATCGCGTTCGGAACACCGGCTGAGCTGATTGAATCGCTCGGCGCTGATCAGATCATCGAGTTCAGCGTCACTAAGCTGCTCGAAGACGATCCGTTAACCCGGCTTCCGGCAGTTAATCATTTGCACAAACGAGGAGAAGTATATGCATTGACGGTTGCGGAGATCGGAGTTGCATTGCCTGCACTGCTCGCCGAGATCAAACGCCAGCAATCGGAACTGGTCACGCTCACAACGCACCAGGCGACACTTGAAGACGTATTTGTCAGTTTGACAGGGAGAATGCTCCGCGATGGCTGAGGCAAACGAGACTCTAATCGATCGCCCCGAAACAAAACCCGCGAAGTCTCAGTCGCTTCATCCCCTCCTAGAGCTGACTTTGACGCGTATGCGCGAGTTCCTGCGCGAGCGAGAAGCCGTGTTCTGGGTCTTCGTTTTTCCCGTGCTAATGACGTTTGCACTCGGAATCGCGTTTCGCAATACAGCACCCGATAAAACACCCGTCGCGATCGAAGCCGATTCGAGAGCAAGCGAGACTGCTAATCTGTTGTCTCGTTCTCCTGACATTACCGCGACGGTGTTAAGCCTCGAACAAGCAGCACAGGCATTGCGAAGCGGAAAGGTAGCAATCGTAGTCAAACCCATCAACGACTCTTTCGAATATCGTTTTGATCCAACCAGGCCGGAGAGCCGGACTGCCAGGCTTCTGGTTGACGACGTTTTGCAAAGAGGTAAGGGAAGAGGCGACGTCGTGAGTGTCGGCGACGAGACGATTACGGAACCGGGCGCTCGATATGTGGATTTCCTCGTCCCGGGTTTGATTGGAATGAACTTGATGGGCAGTGGCTTGTGGGGTCTTGGATTTACCGTAGTGATAGCGCGCTCGCGAAAGATCCTCAAACGTTTTGCGGCGACGCCGATGCGACGTTCGCATTATCTGCTTTCATTCATGCTTTCGCGTCTGGTGTTTCTGGTGCTTGAAGTCGCGGCTGTAATTATTTTCGCGACGCTTGCTTTCGGATTTACTGTGCGGGGCTCCTGGCTCAGTGTTGCGCTGATTACCGGGCTTGGCGGTTTCACGTTTTCTGGAATCGGATTGCTGGTGGCGGCTCGACCGACGACGATCGAGGGAGTTTCGGGACTGATGAATTTCATCATGCTTCCGATGTGGTTGCTGTCAGGCACGTTCTTTTCGTCGGAACGGTTTCCGCAAGTTCTGCAACCGTTCATTCAGGCCCTGCCGTTGACGGCGCTCAACAACGTGCTCCGCGCGTTGATGAACGAGGGCGCGTCGCTGACATCTAACTGGATTCCGATCGCGATATTGCTCGCGTGGTGTGTGGTGAGTTTTGTGATTGCGTTGAAGATTTTTAAGTGGCAATGAATGAGCGTGAACCGATCTGGCCTCCCCTTGTCGCGATGCTGGCGATTGGAGGTTTATACGCAGCGTTGCCGGCCAGTCTGCTGGCTGGCGCGCCGCGTTGGCTGCTGGTGGCAATCGTCGTGGGTCTGCTCGTGCCGATGCTGATTCTCCATTACATCGGAAATCACGCGCTGCATCAAACGTTAGGTTATGTTCTCAACAGTATCGTAACCGCGGCTCTGATCCTTTCACTCACGTTGCTGCTTCAGGAGGTGACGATGCACGAGGTGACGCCTCCGCAACTGTTACGTTCTGCTGCTTCACTCTGGTTATCAAACATTCTGATCTTCGCCTCGTGGTATTGGCGCCTGGATGGAGGCGGACCACAGGAACGTGCGTTGACGCTCGGACATGCTGATGGGGCGTTCTTGTTCCCACAAATGACGATGCACCCGGAGGCAAAAATCGCCGCAGGAGAGCAGGAGTGGGAGCCGAATTTTGTCGATTATCTGTTTCTAGCATTCAATACGAGCACGGCGTTTTCACCTACCGACGTGCCGGTTCTGTCGCGTTGGGCCAAGGTGTTGATGATGGTCCAAGCGCTGATTTCGCTTTTGGTGATCGCGCTACTTGCCGGTCGTGCGGTGAATATTCTTTAACCATTCAGCAGTACGTTCCGAGGCGCCAGTCGGTCTATACTGGGTGGATATGCTTCTTGTCTTAAGTCTTGGGCTGGTCTTTGGCCTAAAACACGCCACTGAAGTTGATCACGTCGTTGCAATCTCGACGATTGTGAGCCGGCATCGGAATGTCTTCCGCTCCGCGATTGTCGGAGCGCTCTGGGGGGTGGGCCATACTGCATCACTGCTGGTTATCGGAGCGATCGTGTTATCGCTGCGGATCGCAATTCCCGAAATGGTGAGCAACTGGCTGGAACTTGCGGTCGCGTTGATGATCATCGTTTTGGGCGTCAGCGCTCTCTGGCGCGCGGCGCGAAAGAACAGCGAAGTTCACATACACCTGCATAATCACGACGGCGTCGCGCACACGCACGTTCACTTTCATGAAAGCGAAAGCAGGCACCAACCGAATTCGCATACCGCTCACTCGCACGCAGTTTCGCGCGTGGGTTGGAAGCCGGTTCTGATTGGAATGGTGCACGGACTGGCCGGCTCCGGAGCTTTGACGCTGCTGGTGTTGACGCAGATCAGTTCTTCATTGCTAGGATTCTTTTATGTGTTGACTTTTGGTTTTGGATCGATTGTCGGAATGCTCCTGATGTCAGGATTGATCGGTTTGCCTTTCGCATTCACCTCTAGAAAACTCACCAATCTCCATCACAGCCTGCAAACACTCGCCGCCGTGCTCAGCATCTGCTTCGGGGTTTGGTACGCCTATAAAGCCGGCGCCGGCGCGAGTTTGTTTTAGGATCGATCCAGCATAAAAGCCAGGACCGTTCTCATTTTGAGGCGAGTTTTTTCATCGCGTTTGGCGTGGCTTTGAGAAAGCTCGAAGAAAGTGTGAGCACTGCCATTCCGCGAGCCTCTCTCGGAGTTATCTCGTTGAGAATGTCGAGAAGTTGCTCAAACTGATCGGGAGGAAAGGCGGCGACTGCGGCCTGCAAGCTGAATCCTGTGGTTCCGCTGCCGAGATCGGTTATTGGTGTGATTCCGCTGATGCGTTTGAGTGCCGGCGCCTTGTCGTCGCCGAGAGACGCTGGTGTGGAGTTTCTGATCAACTTCACCGCATATAACAACCAATCGAGTGCTGGCTGAGTATCAAAACGCCCATAGGTTGAGACGATGCCAAAGGTGATGCGTGTCGAACTCTCACCTGGCTCACGGCTTTTTACAATCGCGCCCGCTTCGCGCAGCCATTCGCCTGCCCGAGTTGTGTCTTTGCTTCTGATCAGTGTTTGCGCGCCAACGATGTAGCAAATCGCTCTTGGTATCGCGTCATCATTCTTGAGATTTAGTCGTTGAGCTTGATCGAGATCGCCGGCGGCAATCAGGTGCAGCACGGCGCGATAGATGAGCCAACTCCGCACTCCTTCGCGCAGATTTTTGTCATCAATCTTTCCTGCCAGTTGTAAACCACGTTCGTAACGCGAGACTCTAGTAGCGACCGCGGCAGTTCCATAACCGATATCACGCGTTAACACATCGCGACCTTTTGCTGCCGTTTCTTCAAGCAGATCCACTCTGCGTTCGGTGAAGCTTTCCTGGCTTTCGCCGGGTCGAACATCAGGTACATCGGGGCGTCGTGGAACGGAAACGTTTGAAAAGCGAGCTTCGGAGTCGAGTTGCTGTGCCCGAGCGCGCAAGAGAGCCGCCTTGTCCGGCAATTGTTCGGTAACAGTTCTCAACAATACTCCGATGACACTTACGAGCGAGCGAGCAGCGACTTGAGCATTATCAGTTTGGGGCAAAGATGCACTGAGTAATAAATCCGCTGCGAGATTCAGAAACTCCAGTGCCATCGCAGGATTCTGACGCGCTGCCGGGACAGCTACGCGTGAACCGCCGACTGCAAGCTGCACGCGATTGCGACTGTCTGAAGTGTTGGCTCCATAAACACGACCCGGTGTGTAGAGATAAGAATAGAGAACGAGCAGCTCGTTTGGATCGCTCATTCCCATTGACCCCAATCGCTTGAGTGCCGCGCGAAACACGCTCTCAGCCAGTCCGGGATTCTTTTCCTGAATGCGAAGGAGAGTGGTCTGAAAGTTAAAAGAGATGCCATCACGCAAGCTCTCGATCAGTAGATCTGAGGCCGCTTGAGGATTGTCTCCGACAACGTCATTTGCCATCTGCAGCAGGACGGCGCTGCGCGCACTGCGATCATCAAACGTGCCGCGCTGCGTTTTGCCCTCAGAGTTGTTCTCTTCGGCCATCTCTTCCAGCCACATGGCTGCCAGGTCGGGAACCCGTTTTCTTGCGACCAGCAATACATCGCGCTTCACTGCGTTGCGAAGAGAAGGATTTACGAAAGCCGATCCTTCGCGTTTGGGTTCTTCGACTTTCCCAGCCGCGGTCCAGGCGGCTCTCAAATAGGTACTTGAGTTCTCAGGATTTGCGTCCCAGATTAGATCCGCAATCTGGGCTTGTGTTCGAGCTGCGACAGCCTTGTCGTCCCATTTGTTTGCTTCATCGGCGGTTGAGTTGAGTACGTCGACGATCCTTCTTAACAACTTCAGCTCTTGTGGCTTGGATCCGTCTTGCTCCTGCGCGTGCAATAACTGGGCGTGGAACAAGATAAATGCGATTGTGATTGTGAAGAATTTGAGGGAGTGGTTTCTATTAGTCATTTTTACAGGATTGACAAAATGAAACAGGATGAACCGCATCGCCTCACGGCAAACTATCGAACCAATCCAGAAACGATTTCTTCGATTGATCGGTCAAGGCAGCACCGATCCAACCCTTTTTAATTATTCCGTCTTCAAGAAACACTTTCACCGGTACGCGGTTGATTCCCATGGATTGGACGAAGGAGTTGCCGTCATCATAAAAGACTTTAAACGGAAACACCTTCTCCGCAACACCTGCGGATTCCGGGCGTCTTCCGAATGGATTCACCCCGTAGAAAGCAACGTCGTTTCGCTTGCCCGGAATTGACTGCAAAAATCTCCCTTCTGCCAAGCAGGCATCACAGTCTGTCGTAACAAAAACAATTATGACCCTGCCATTTCTGAGGAGCTGTTCATCGACTTTTGCTCCGTTAGCGTCAACCAACTGCGCCGGTGGCAGAGGCTTATCGATAAGTGACTTGGATGAACTTGATGATGCCGGTCGCAACTCTTTTGAGCGTCTTGCTCGGCTTGAGAAAACTGCGAAGCCAACACAAAACAGAACGATTAGAAAAATTAGAACGCCACCAAACCACCGCTTTGACATAGCCGACCTCAACGCAGTTTTGAGAAAGGTACCTGGGATCGGTTGAGACTGCCGTCCCGGTTTACACCAAAATTGAGATAGATCGTCCTGCGAGCGATTTCCTTCTGATCTGAACTTTCTTCATACGGTTGGGTTAAGAAGATTCCGGAGTAATAGACAGTCGTTTTCAGCTCAGCGTCGAAGATTTTCACTGAATAGGCTGTCAGCAGATAAGCATATTTTGTTCGCTGCGCGTCAGGAACTTTCCGCTTGAACGGCACTCCGGTTAGCATGATCGTCCGTTCCTGTTGCGTGCTTACACGCATTCTCCTTTTGTGACCTTGTGCCAGCAGTATGCGTCCAGGGAACTCTTCCGGCGAGGGATTCGAAGGACCTTTGGGTAAGCGCTTCAGCGCTTCGTAGTACTTGTCTTCCGGAACGAAGAATAGTTGATATGAAAGCTCCCAGTAGCTTCGCTTGCTGTCAACACCAGGTAGCTTCACGAGGTTGGCTACGAAATCGAGATTGTCAGCATACAACTGCGGCGCGTAGAGATTGGGTTCGCGAACTCTAAACCCGCTGCCTCCGGATTGGATATTGGCGGGCGACGATGCACCTGGGACCAAGGAACCAAAGAGGATTGTTAACTGTAGAACGATGTTGGTAATCATCTCAGTGTCACCCAGCACAGTACAGTATTCAGCGGCGCACGAGAACGCGCGCCGCCGAGTGAGCACCCTTAGGTGTTACAGGGTACGCTTTGCACCATCTCAAAGCCGGCCTCTTCTAGTACGTCCTCACATGTGTGTCCCGGGAAAACATTGCTGCAGGTGCATTCGTAGTAGCACCAGCCCCCGCATGCGGCTTTAAATCTACAGTCGTAATCTCCGTATGCATTACCGCCCGCCTCAACATCAGCGCAGGCCGCCGCAATTACATTTGAAAGACCTAGTACCAGCATCGTCGTGAGACAGAGTAATCCCACCCTCAGCTTCAGACTCTTCATAGACTAATCCTCCTCAGAGAGATCAAAACTTAGCTATTCAAGATTCGAGTTCAGTTGTTTGATCGACGCCGCCGAGACGGTGGATGACGGAGCCAAAACGATTAAACGCGAGCGGACTATACTCTCAGTAGAGCATAATGTCAATCCACAAATTTACGTGGATTACGTAGAGCTAATCTGTGTAATCTGCGGATGGACCTACTCGTTGTCCAGGAGTCTGGTAGTGTGTTCGGTGACACTCGGTGGTTGGGCGAGCTCGTTTGTTCTTACTTGTTGTCGACCCAGACTGGGTATCGGAATGTTGGTTGTCGCTGGAGGGAGTGAGTTGCGTGTTGATGTCGATCCTAAGGCTGATGTCTGAGCCGCGTGATGAATGGTGGGTGCAGTCGTGTCGCTGAAAAGACGCGCGTAAAGCATCAAGACAAGCGATACGAAGAAGAGCATGATCGGAATGATTATCGGTCCCCCTTCCTCGACCGCCAGACTTATTACGAGGAAAACAGGAAACAGTACTCCACTGAAGAACATCAATTTGGCGGCCCGGCGAATTCCTTTTCGCCGCGGCGAATCTGCGGCCATCTTTACTTCTTTTACGGGTGTTACAGGCACTGCACTGCCTGAGAGCCACTCCGCCAATCCGCTCAACGCCAGGCCACAACGCGAACAGAACTTCATCTCCGAGAACTGTTGCTGACCACAGTTAGGACAATACATAACACCTCACTGATGGGATTTTAACTGAATGCTCCAGAGTACGGTAACAGTCCGCACGATGTTCCATCCTGTCGCCGTCTTTACGCTAGCCATCAAGTGACCGAAATTACCAAAGATGTGGCCTTATCTTCTGAACGCTCTTATTTCAGTCGTTAAGGCAACACGCCTTCCGGAACCATCCATCGATGAATATCCATCGCTAGTCTACCCGCCTGGACCGCCGGATCAGTCGCTGTCAAATTCTTTGCTTCTTCCAACGAGTCCACGCGAAAGACAGTTGACATGATCCTCGTGCATACGCTTCGTTTGCTCGCTCTCGGCGGCAGTCCATTTTGGGCCATGCTTCAGCAGTGCCATGTGAACTCGACGAGTTTGTGCGCGGGCTCAGTCTTTGGTTCCGGTTTCTGTTGCGATGACCCAATCTGCGACGACGCAACAAGCATAACCACGCACGTTAACAATCCGAAACGATTTTTCATGTCAACAGTCCCTGAAGCGATGTCCCAACCGATTGTCTAGAACGCATTTTTGAACGCTGCACTTAATACTGCTTCGCGACGAGGAAAGTGCAGCAACTGCCCGCACACTGAAACGATCAACGGTGCGTAATAGAACCGGTTACTTGTCGTAAAGTAATCAAGCAGGCCGAGCAGCGCCGCAACTTCATTTACTGCCCAGCCCACCACATATGCTTGCTGGACCATCGGTACTTGTTGTTGGTCCACAGCCCGGCTTAACAACCTGTTTCTGATCAGAATAGAGCTCAACGTCGTGGATACGCCAATGCCGAGCAAGATGAGCGACAAAGTAGGATTTGGAGCAATGTCTTCCGACGGTTTTGCGAAGATCGTCAACAAGAAAAAACCACCAAGGCTAAGTAGCCCCGCAATCCACAGCGTACGCAAGGTGCGGACTCTCAGTTCGATATTGGCGTTTGGATCGTTCTGATCGATTGGCGGTGTCTTCATATTGTTGGCTCCAAATGGAAATTACTTTGCTGAGTTAGTCGTCGTCACGGTGCATCTCGATTGGCTTCCTGGTAAATCCGGAAACGTCCCAACGGCTCTCGACGTTCTTGAAAAGACGCAAGCTGTTGAAAAACGCGCTCGAGCCACCACCTGCCAGTTTTGAACCTTCCTGGCCGGCGATCTTGGAACCTTCCTGACCAGCGATCTTCGAACCCTCCTGGCCAGCGATCTTGGAACCTTCCTGGCCAGCGATCTTGGAGCCTTCCTGGCCAGCGATCTTAGAACCTTCCTGGCCGGCGATCTTGGAACCCTCCTGACCGGCGATCTTGGAACCTTCCTGGCCAGCGATCTTAGAACCTTCCTGACCAGCAATCTTGCTTCGCGAATTTCCGTTGCTTCCAGTCAAAGCTCGCGCAGGTCGCTCGTCGAGTGGTACACCTGAGTTATAGCGATATCTAGCGCCTACTGGAATATTTTCTACAGGCGGCTCAAACTTCCGGCGACTAATTTCATTCAAGTACTTCCGGAGAAAGCCAGCCCAGGAAAGCTTTCGTTTTGCTTCTTTCGCAAACCAAAGACTTTCGTAATTTTTCTTTGACACTTCATATGCCTCGCGTGACCACGGAAAAAATACTGAGACGCCATTCGAATACTGATATCCGCCGCCACTGAAACCGCTGAGGATCACGGCATTATTCAGTTCCTCCAGCACGGACCGGCAGGAATCTTGTACGACCTTTAACCGCTCCAGATCGTCGCCGCTTCCCAGCTCCTTCAAGACTCGACCGCACTCCCGATCAAGCAGTTCGCAGAAGTCTCCGAGATCGACGTTTTGATCGTACATGTATGACTGACACTTCCAATGTACCTGTAGGATCACCCTTTCCATCTGCCTGTAGATGCGGCTCTTCGGGTCGTCGAAACAGGCAAGCAAGATTATGGAGAGCGCGTCGAAGGCTGCAGCCAGTTCGTCAAACCGGCTCAGATCCCAGGCAGCCATGTCCACCGAAACGCCCCCAACGGTGTATTCATCCTGAGTACGAATGAACCTTTTCACGAAGAGCTCCGCAACCTTGCGTGTGTCGAGATTGCGATTCTGCTCCTGAGCCAGACAGCCAAGTATTTTCGCGTAAGTCCAACCAGCGCTCGGAACGCTACCTTCAGAGGCAATCATTGCTTTAGCCACACTACTAAATTGATAACCAACCTCGAGCATGCCCATGACACAGCTGTCAAAACCCAGTATGTCGAGCTTTTGTCCAAGCAATTCTGTGGTCTCGCTGCGGCGTGTTTCATCGTCCAGGTCCGTTTCTATTTCGTGAACGTGTTGTTCTAATACGTCCTTCGGATTGACGACTGCCTTGAGTGCTGCGTGAAAATCTTTCATGTTCATCGATTTACCCGACGACTCGTCTTTGAATAAACCGATGTCCTGGAAGCCGAGTGAATGGCCCGAAAAGATCAGCGCATACTTGTCTGCTTTCCGTCCGAACGAGATCTCGCCGTTGTCGTCTTCGACCTCGACCTTGTGAATGCACCAGTCAACAAAATTGAGGATGGCGCGCTTATCCGCGGCATTTTCATTGTGCTTTGGCGTTACCGAGTACAGCTTGTTGGGAACGCTGTAGGAGCGCACATATCTGGGTTTGCCCGGCTCTGAAAAATCACAATACAGAGTCGGAATTGCTGGCGAATTACCATCGTAGTAAACAAAAAGGTTCGGGCTGCTGTCGCCTGCTTCCGCGACGCTTTTTATCTGCTCCATGGCATAGGCCATATCGACGGCGAGATTGTTGTCACCCGCCATGTAGATCATTATGGTCCATTCTTTTTGCTTCATTTGGGGGCCTCCTTCGGCAAGGGGAGTCCACAGATTACGCAGACGGGAGTCTATGTAATCCGTGTGTGGTTAGGAAAGATCTATTTGAAATTCTTAATTAGCACAATATCTCGCGTGGCTGACCAGCGATAGGTCGCAATCTTGCCGTCGCGTGAGATTGCGAAGCTGGTTACGAATTCGGATTTGAAGTTCGTCAGTTGTTTTGGAGCGCCGCCATCCAGCGGTTGACTCCACACGTTCAGAATCCCGGAACTGTTATCGAGGTAGGCGATTGATCGTCCATCGGGCATCCAGGCAAAAGCGATCGGTGTCACTGAGCGTGGCAGGTCGATTGTCTTTTCCAGCGCGCCTCCATCGAACGAAATGACGGCCAGTTTTGGTTGATTCTGTTCGTCGGCATAGAAATACGAAATCGACTTGCCATCAGGTGAGATCGACGGGAACTCTGAACTCCGATTCGTCAGTTGCACCGGAGTGCCACCATCGATTCCAATCTTCCAAATGGTCGATACACCCGAGCGCAATGACATGAAAACTAGTGAGCGTCCATCGGGAGAACTAACCGGATACGCATCGACATAATTGCCTTCGGTCAGTTGCTTTGGATTGCTGCCATCGGCATCGATACGCCAGAGGTTCCGCGCCCCAGAACGATTGGACTGAAAGATTATATAGCGACCATCGGCAGAAACTGACGGCTGCTGATCGATAAACGCATCGGCGGTGAGCTGTTTGCTGGCGGACCCGTCGGCATTCGCCATCCAGAGATCCCAATTCTCTCCGGTACGACTCGCATAAATAATTTTTCCATCCGGAGTCCATGCGACTGTCTCGGGAAGATTGGTCTTAAGAATCTGCCGTGCGCGACTTTCATCTTCGTTGGGAGCCGTGGTCCAGATGCTGCTTGCATTTACTTGTTGGATCGTTGCAATGGTGCCTGAATCTGCCGTTAGCCCAAGACTAACGTCGCCATAACCATTCAAGTCGTTTGTGATCCGGTGTGCCGCGCCACCCCGGGAGGGAAGAAACCAAAGCTGTGTGCCAATCGATGAAAACTCAGGTTGAGCAGTCATGATCAGTCCGCTGCCGTCGGCAAGCCAGATTAACCTGCCAACGCTGGCCCATTTTTCTGAACCCAGCGGCCGTGGCTCCCCGCCTTCTACCGGAACTTCCACAACTGTCGAATATCCCGCGCCTGTAGCATTGAACATGCCGGCAGCGATTCGTTTTCCGTCGGGAGACCATGAAGGTCCGAACATAGAGAAGCCATTCGGCTGCTTGAGCTTGGCGATGCTTCGCGGTTCTCCGCTTCCCTCAGTATTTGCCACCATCAGCGACATGTCTTCCTGATTTTTTCTGACAAAAGCGAACTGCTTGCCATCCGGAGAGAAGGCGATAGCACTAAAAACTCGATCGAGCACTTTTGTCGGAGTGCCGCCCAGCACGGGAATACGATAGAGCGTCGGTACGAACTTGTTTCTTTCGAGAGTGGCGACGTAATAGATCAGTTCGCCGTCAGGTGAGAACGTCGTCGCGAGATAGCCGCCATTCTCCGGCGGAACGATCCGCACGAGACTGCTTGTCGATACTTGCCTCAGCCACAAGCTGGCTTGCTGTTTGGCATCATTCGCAGCGCAAACAACATACTTGCCATCGGGCGAGATTGAAACCTGACCGTTTATGTCTTCGCCATTGATCTTCCCACCGGTTGTCAGTGCCGTCATTCGGGCTGGACCAAACTCTCTCGGTCGAGTGGACAGTTTGTAGAGTCCAAACCCGATTGCACTGATAACAATCATGCCCAGCACGAAAGCTGCAACATAGATCTTCGGGCGTCCTTTCGGGCGGGTAGCTAGTCCGGTCGAGATTGTTTGTGTGGCTGCGAGATCTCCTGAGTGTGCTGTCGATCTTACTGTTTCATTCAGCGTTGCTGCGCTCACCGGAGGTAACGTGGTCGCTGCGATTGACGGCTGTGGCGGTAGTGACCGATTGAACTCTGAGGGCGATGTTGGCAGTACACCGGCTTCGACTCGCTGTTTCAATCGTCTCAACTTGCCAAGCATTTCCTTCGCCGTCTGGCAACGCTCGTCCGGAAGTTTTGTCAGTGCTTCAGCAATAATCCATTCGAGCGCATCCGGGACTTCGGGCGCGAACTGAGTTAACGGCAGCGGCTCGTGATCAATAATCGCGACGATGATGTGACTCCTCGATGCACCCTCGAATGGCGGACGCGCCGCGACCATTTCATAGAGCACAACACCAAGACTCCAAATATCTGAGCGCGCATCAACCTCCCGTCCCGCAGCCTGCTCGGGCGACATGTAGGTTGCTGTACCCATCACTGAGCCTGGTTCGGTATTGACGAGCGCGAACGTCGTTGCCTCGAGGCCCTCTAAAGACTGGTGTTCGGTGAGCTTCGCGAGACCGAAGTCGAGTAACTTCACGATGCCGTCTTTGCGCACCATTATGTTCTCCGGCTTGATGTCGCGATGAACGATGCCGGCAGCGTGCGCGGCGACGAGGGCAGACGCAATTTGTATTGCGATGTCGAGTACTTCGAGGAGCTTCAAGCGCTGGAGGCGCATGTGCCGTCGCAAAGTGAGGCCTTCCACGAACTCAGTCGCAATAAAAGTATGGTCGTCCGAGCGGCCTATCTCATAGACGGTAATGATGTTGGGATGATTCAGAGCGGAGGCGGCTTTTGCTTCCTGAATGAAGCGTTTTAAGCGGCTTTGATGATTGGCGACTTCTTTCGTGAGGAATTTCAAGGCTACCAGCCGGCCCAGTTCAATGTCCTGCGCACGGTAGACTTCACCCATTCCTCCCGCACCGATTTTATCAATGATGCGATAGCGGGTTAGCGTAGCTCCGGGGGATAGTTCAGCCACTGGTGCTTTTTTACGTCACTGCGGTGCATTGCGCAAGTTATTGGAGGTTCCTCCTTGCCTCCGTGGGTTAAAATGAAAGTACACCTTAAAAGGAGAAACAATGAAAAAGCGCAAACTGGGGAATAGTGGGCTCGAAGTTTCGGCTCTTGGGCTCGGGTGTATGGGAATGAGCTACGGTTACGGTCCTGCCGGAGAGAAGCAGGAAATGATCGTGTTACTGCGAGAAGCCGTCGAGCGTGGGGTAACTTTTTTCGATACGGCTGAAGTTTATGGACCATTCAGGAACGAAGAACTGGTGGGCGAGGCGCTTGCGCCTTTGCGCGATCGAGTTGTGATAGCGACGAAGTTTGGTTTCAAGCTTGGTCCAAAGGGAGAGCAGATCGGTGTGGACAGCCGGCCGGAACATATCAAAGAGGTTGTAGAAGCTTCTCTGAAGCGACTGAGAATCGAGACGATTGATCTGTTGTACCAACATCGCGTTGATCCTGAAGTGCCGATTGAAGACGTGGCCGGGACGGTGAAGCAGTTGATTGAGGAAGGTAAGGTGAAGCACTTCGGACTTTCCGAAGCCGGTGTGAACACAATTCGGCGTGCGCATGCCGTTCAGCCGGTGACGGCATTGCAGAGTGAGTATTCGTTGTGGTGGCGACGGCCGGAAGAAGAAGCGTTACCCGTGCTGGAAGAGCTGGGAATCGGGTTTGTTCCGTTCAGTCCGTTGGGGAGAGGATTTCTCACCGGGAAGATTGACGAGAACACGACGTTCGACAAATCCGATTTTCGCAACACAGTGCCACGATTTACGGCTGACGCGCGAAAGGCGAATCAGGCCGTGGTTGATTTGTTGCGTGAGATTGCGACGCGGAAGAAAGCGACGCCGGCGCAGATTGCGCTAGCGTGGCTGTTGGCGCAGAGGCCATGGATCGTGCCAATACCAGGGACGCGGAAGCGCGAACGACTGGACGAGAATCTGGGCGCGGTCGATATTGAGCTCACTGCTGCGGATCTTCGAGAGATCGACGACGCTGCTTCAAAGATCAACGTGCAAGGTGCGCGCTACTCGGAGGAAAACGAGCGGCGGACGAATCTTTAAGAAGTTTTCTCGCGCAAAGGCGCAAAGGCGCAACGTAAGACCTTCGGCCACCAACGGTCTTACGTTGCGCCTTTGCGCGAGAAAACTTATCTCACAGGCACCAGCTGCGCGGCCCACCCGCCGCCACCCATAAGGTGGACGTTGAGTTTTGAACTTCTGTCGACGCCCTGAACCGTCTTCTTGTAATCACTGCCAAATCGATCTGCGTTCGCCCCGTCTGCGAATGCAGCCATCCGAAAACTCCCGGCCGGCAGGAACGAAAGATCAATCTCCAGATCGCGCGCAGTCCAATCCGTCATCGCGCCGATGTACCAGTTTCGCCCATTCCGGCGCGCGACAATCACGTAATCACCCATCTGTGCTCCAAGCACTTTCGTCTCATCCCAAACTGTCGGGACTGGCCCCAGAAACTCCATCACCTCCGGCTCTTTCAAGTAGTGTGATGGACTATCGGCCAGCATCTGCAAAGGACTCTCATAAACAACGTACATCGCCAGTTGATGACAACGCGTGCCGAGACTCATCGGCCGTTCGAAGATCGGCGCGAAGTTTTTCTCATTGCCACTGTTGACCATCGCTCCCGGCGTGTAGTCCATTGGTCCAAGAAACATTCTGGTAAAAGGCAGCGTCACGTTATGCTCCGGGTTGGCATACTTGCTCCACTTGGTTTGCTCGAGCCCCCGCACCCCTTCGGTGTTAATAAGGTTGGGCCACGTTCGAATCATCGTGGCCGGCCTGATCGCGCCGTGGTAATCGACGAGCATTTTTCGTTTCGCCGCTTCTCGGTTGAGTTTGTGATAGAAGTTGATTACCTTCTGATCGTCGCGCTGCATGAAATCGACTTTCAGTCCCTTCACGCCCCATTTCTCATACTGGTCCATCGCCGGCATAAACTGGTCGTCGAGAGTCTTCCAAATCACCCACAGAATGATGCCGACATTCTTCTGCTTGCCGTAGGTAACAAGCTCTTCGATGTTCATCGCCGGTACTACCTCAAGCACGTTGCCGAGTTTGTACCAGCCCTCGTCGAGAATGATGTACTCGATGCCGTACTTCGACGCGAAATCGATGTAGTACTTGTAAGTGCGAGTGTTGATACCTGATTTGAAATCGACACCATAGATGTTATTTGCGTTATACCAATCCCAGGCGACCTTGCCGGGTTTGATCCACGATGTGTCTTGCACCTGCGACGGTTTCGCGAGCAGATAGACCATCTCATTCGTAATCAGATCGCCGTCATTCGCAGCGACACCGATGATGCGCCAGGGAAACGTGCGTGTTCCTTTCGTCACTGCAATGTAATCCGCCGCTTCTGTAACCCGAATATCGCGATCGGGACTTCGATCACCGGGTGTCTCTTTTAGCGGAACAGGAGGAAACACTGCCTCGAGACTGTTGTTTGATTTGCCGTGAAGCCACAGTCCGGGATAGTCGTCGACGTCGGATTCAGCGACGACCAGCTTAACGCGGTCGGGCGCGGAAACTACCGCGGGCAAACTCGCGATCGAATTAGCCGCGATCTGATTTATTGGCAATTGAATGAACTCGCGTTCGTTGTGTGAAAAGAAACTGTCTTCCTTCGGGTAGTAGACGTTGTAATTGCCGGCGAAATTAAGAACAGCCTCTTCGCTGTACACTTTTACTTCAGTTTGCGGCAGAGCTGTTTCGAACCGGTATGCGACGCCTTCGTTGTAAGCACGGAAGGTGAGAGCGAAGTTCGTGAATGAGAGTCTCAGCTCGTTGTAATGCTCTCGAATCTTAGCAAACTTCACCTTTACGGGCGCTTCGATTGTTCGATCGACAGAATCGTTCTTCGCGCTTTCAAGCTTTGCGTTATTCCCGAGCTTCTGGTGGTCCACATCGAGGGAGAGCGTCGAATTCTGCAGGACTGGACTGCCGTTAACGCGAACGTCGTAACTGATTCGTTCCTCAATGCGAACAATGACAACAATTTTATTGTCTGGCGATTGAAGTTCATGAGTTGTGGCTGAAACAGGATTGAAGTATGCGAGTAGTGCGAGAATCGCAAATGCGAGCAGATTTTTCATAATAAAAGAGCCACGGATGAACGCGGATGAACGCTGATCAGCGAAAATCCGCGTTCATCCGTGGCTAAGTTTCTGGTCTGGATTACAAGAGCGTTAGAACGCCGCCAGTATGCCAGAACAGGACCCGATCAGTCTCTTTGAATCTTCCCTCGCGGCAATACGCCAGCAACCCGGCGGCGCCTTTACTGGTGTAAACAGGATCCAGCAGTATTCCTTCAGTGTCTGCAAAAAGCTGAGCCGCTTCTTGAGAAGCTTTGGTCGGCATCGCATAACCCTCGCCAACAAAATTATCGTCGACGTGTAATTCGCCCCAGCTGGGTGCTTCAGACTTGCCTAAGATGGAAAGCATTGGTCCCACCGCCTTGAAGACGTTTTCTTTAATCACGTCAAAGGGATCGTCGGCACTGATTCCCAGTAAACGCAAATCACGATAGTTGAACAAACGCTTGCCGACCTCGAGTCCAGCCTGTGTTCCTCCTGAGGACGTCGCGAAGACAATCGCGTCAAATTGCACACCGAGTTCAAGTTGTTGAATTCCGAGTTCTTCGAACGCGGCTACCATCCCAAACGATCCGATCTCGTTCGAAGCTCCCAGCGGAATCTGGTAAACACGCTCGCCGTGTTGCTCCAGCTCTCGCGCGACTTCGTGCATCCGCGACGCTCTTTGATCGCTCGTAGCAACGCGATGAAGTTTCACGTTGAGTAGTTCTGCGACGCGCCAGTTTGCGCGCGCCGCTTCAGGATCGCCTCCGCTCAGAATCAGTTCACACTTCAAACCGAAACGCCGGGCAACCAGCGCTGTCGTTCGGGCCAGATTAGAAGTGATTGAACCGGTCGTGAGAACCGTGGTGGTTCCAAGCGAAATGGCATGGGCCATCACGTACTCGAGTTTACGCAGCTTGTTGCCGCCGCCAAGATAGCCCGTTAAATCGTCTCGTTTGATCCAGAGTTGTGGTGCGCCGGGAATCGAACGGCGCAGGCGGTCCAGCCGTTCGATCGGCGTATTGAGATTGATGAGGCGTTGTCTTGGGATATTGGTGAATAACTCGAGCGCTAAATCCCTACTGCTTCCGGGTCTGATATTTATCAATCGATTGCTCATGATTCGTCCTTCCATGTCCATGCATTTTAATTATCGGAAAACTGTGATTGAGGTCAGGCCAACGCCACTGCGGGTTGGCCTATCTACAGACGCAGGAAGCGGGAAGGGAATTGATAACTGTGAAATCGCGTGTTTTCATGATTGCTTAACTCACTGCATGTCTCGCCTGGCTCGTTACCGTTTGCGACGGCACAGGCACCCTTGCTTGAATTACTGTCTCGGCGAACCGTTCCATCTCTTCCAATTGTGGACTGCACTGCAACAGCAACAGATCGACTCCAGCGTCTTCGAACTCGTCCACACGCTCAACGACCTGATCCGCAGTACCGACCAGTCCGGAGCGCAGACCACGATTCGAAACGCTGTAGTCTGAGAGCGAAATCTTCTGTTCCAGTTTGGTTCCCGCAAGCCACTGTTGGTAATTCTCGTAACCCGCCGCAAATTGTTTGACGTTTGTGATTCGTTCGAGCTCGCGTTTTGCCTCGGCCTCCGTGTCACGAACGATCGAATATGCAGCCACGCCAAACTTCAGTGGTGGTAACCCGAGACGTTCTCTACGCTGTGACATGTCGTCGATCTTCTCGCGCACGCGTGCCGGCTCATCGCCGTGCATGACGTACGCATCGCACCAGCGTGAGATGAGTTCTTTTGCCGCTTCAGATTCGCCGCCCGCATAGATTGTTGGTCTTGGCCGCGTCCTTGGTTTGGGTTGCAGGACTGCATCGTCAACTCGGTAGTATTTTCCCGAAAACGAAAAATGATCCTCTTCCCAGAGACGCTCGACGATCTCAAGCCACTCACGTGTGCGTGCGTAACGATCGTCATGTTGCTCAAACTCGACGCCGTATTTCTTTGCCTCGTCGGCCCACCATGAAGAGACGACGTTGAGTGAAAGTCTGCCGCTGCCGCCGATGTGATCGATGTTCGCCGCCTGTTTTGCCAAGAGCGCCGGCTGGTGGAAGGTTGGTCGGACTGCCACCATTAGCTCTAATGTGCTGGTAACTGCCGCCAGCGCAGCGGCAGTGGACCATGCATCGAGTGAGGGAGCCTCGACGCCCTTGATGTCGTTGAGATTGAGCTCAGCAATTAGCGTCAGGTCGTAGCCAATTTCTTCGCTGCGACGAGCCAGACGACTGACGTAGTCCCAGCTCGCTTCCATTCCTTCGTCTTCAACGTTTCTTAGCCAACCGCCGAAAACCGGGAGCCAGTAACCGTAGCGCATCGCGTAACCTCCATTTCCAGAAAGTCGACCAGTTTCGCGTGCGGATCAAACCCGATCACGCGCGTCGCATCAGCGACAAAGTTGGAGAGTGCATTGATGTCGTAATACAGCAGAGAGCCGTCGCGATCGTCGATGATGTACTCCACTCCGCCGACGTCAATCCCCGCCGCCTGAACGATTCGTTCGACGGATCTGATCACATCCGAAGGCGGTTCGTACGCTTCTACTCGCAAACCGGATCGCGGCGCGTCTACAGGGCAAGCCACTCTCGTCAGCTCAACGCCATCGGTCGTTTGGCAAATGTCGGCCGGGCAAAGATTGAAAGTTTCGCCGGTGGTATAGACCTTAATTCCGTAGAGATATTTCCCGCCGAGCGTTTCCACTCTGGTGATATGCCCATCGCGCGGCGGAATGAACTCCTGGACCAAAGCCGTCTGATCGATACCCAGATCGATCCTGTTGTTCTCAACAGCGTTAACGAGTGACTCGCGTGAGTCGAAACGGACGATTCCCGCGCCGCTGCCGCCGATATTTGCTTTTACGACAATCGGAGATTGCAGGTCGCGGGATGCTTCGAGTGCTAACGTTGGAGAGTTGATTACGCGAGCTTTTGGATATGGAAGATTGAGTGATTCAAGCAAGGAAAGTTGACGTGCTTTTGAGATCTCAATGCCGAAGGCTCTCTGGCTATTTATGACCCTCGTTCCTAACCGCTCTAGATGATCCAGGTACTGGAGCGTGTAGAAGATTCCGTGACCGTGGCCTCGCAGGTAAGCTGAAGGGCTCATCCGGTTGAAAACAACTGAGTAAGAGCTTTCCTGTTCACCTGGATCGTAGCTGTGACGAGTTGCATCGAGAGTTGCGTATGGAATTGCACGTCGATCGAGTTCTGCAAAGAGTGGTCGAAACCAATCGGGGTGCTCGTAGTAGATGCCCAGCGGTTCTGAGTCGCGCATTGTTTCTCCTCGCTTGATTGATGCCATTCAGTTTCCAAAGACAAAAAAAAGGCCGCTCGAAAGGAGCGGCCCTGGTGAATGCTTATGATTGCGATGAATCTACGTCACATACACGTCAGTCCGCTCCCTGGTCGGCATACAACAACAGAAACAAGCGCAGGTAACGATTTGACTCAAGGTTGGGGACGTCATTGTTTTTTACAGGACTTAAAAATACTTTAGGCTATGGAGGCCTGTCAATGTTGTAGCCACAGATTAACGCGGATGGTTAATCTGTGGCTTAAGTTCGAAAGCTATGCAGCGCGAACTGCTTGCTCGACTACGTTCTGCTGAGACGGAAGAGCAGCCTTCACTGGCACTGAAACGTTGCGAAGCTCTTTCCAGTTAAGTGCAATATCCGCGACCGGAACTGAAAGGGCCAAACATCCCCAGATGATCGCCTGCACGATCTCAACTCCGAGCGTTTCCCAGCCAGTAATACCCAAAACAAAGCGACCGGCGATAAAGACAAGGGCGATAGCGTAGCTGCGCGTGACCCATTGCTTGTGCAGTGCGATCTTGCGTTTGAATGCGAAGACGAATGCCAGCGACGTGGCTCCCATCAACATGGCTGCGTCCACAATCGCAAGGATTGTGAATGAACGCGGCGCTCCCATGCGCTCCTGGTAATACTGAATGTAGGCGCCTAACGGTGCGAGCCCGATTGCGCCGACGACGTATAGCCGGCCCATGATGCGATGCGCTTTCGTAAAGCGTTTTCGCAGCCGGTCAGAAAACTGAAGTGGTGCGAAGAGAAGCACGATGGCGCCAAAAATGCCGTGGGGAAGTAGCCACCACTTGAACGGCGCATAATGTTGCCAGGCTGGATGGGATGAATCTACGAGAAAGCGCTCGTTGTGATAAAGAACATAAGTGCTTGCCAGGGCGATTGCGGAAAAGACCACGTACTTCGCTTTGACCTTCATCGGAACTCCTTTTCGGCTCCCTTGGGGGTTGTCAAAAACCTGTCAACTGCTAACGCGAACTTCCGAGATATTTCGGTCCACCCTCGCAAATAAACTCCTTTGTCCTTGACACGAACTTAAATGTAAATAAAATACGGACGTTCGTTTTTATAGGCGTAATGCCAAAACTCAGTCCCAGCGCAATCGAAAAGAACAAAGGTCGGATCGAGGAAGCGGCTAAGAAACTCTTCATCAAACAGGGCTTTCACGCTACCTCGATGCGCAACATTGCCGCCCGGGCAGGGACTTCGCTCGGCAATGTTTACAACTACTACCGGACCAAAGAAGAGATCCTGGGGTCAATCATCAGCAAATATCAGACGACCATCGACGGCCGTCTGCGTGCGATCTTCGACGAGATCGACGAACCATTGAAACCCGAATCGCTGGTCCGGTTCGGTCAGCAGATCAAGAGGATGGTGAACGATCACCACGACTTCTGGCTGTTGATGTATATCGACGTACTCGAATTCGAGAACCGCCACTTTCGCAAGATGTTTGAAGGGCTGGTTCACAACCTGAGGCGACGCTTCGCCACCCAGTTTGAAGAGTTGAAACGTTGCGGAGCAGTGCACCGTGACGTGGATCCGGCGGTCGGTTTCACTGCCGTCTACATGCAGTTCTTCAACTACTTCCTGGTTGAGAAGTTGTTTGGCGGCAATCGTCACTTTGGATTGACTGATGAGCAGGTCATCACGCAGTTGACCGACATGTATTGTCGCGGGTTGTTGTGTAACCACGATAGCAGTTCGACAGCGTCTTCAAAGGCTAAAAAGGCGCGCAAGGCAGCGCGCTAAGCAAACAGGTGCAGCGGCAGAAAGCAGGCGCAGGAAATACCTGCTCCTGTTTGCTGCTCCTGCAGCGGATTCCAAAATCTCCTTCCGCCAGCCGGAAGGTTTTTAAAGACACAAAAAGAAAAACGAACGTTCGTGTTTTTCGCTGTGGGCGAATCTCCAGTGAGTAGTTCAGACTTGTAGGAGGAAGATTATGTTTAGCTCGACTCGAGTGGTTCTCACTTCTTTAGTTATCTTCTTGGCGGTCTCGAGTGCTCTGGCTCAGGGGGGCACCGGCCAGTTGAGTGGCAGCGTGGTTGACGCAAACGGCGCTGTCGTCCCCGGCGCCGCGGTGAAACTGACTAGTCTCGTCACCGCACAGGAACGCGAGGCTACGACCAATGACGCCGGCGATTTCGTGTTTACTCTTCTTCCTGCCGGCAAATACAAACTGGAAATAACTGCGAGCGGGTTTCGCACCGTCGTGGTCGACGAAGTCCGAATCAACGTGACGCAGACCACAACGCTGCCGATTCGTCTTGACGCTGCCACAGTCTCGGGGATGGTGACGATCAACGCAGAGGCTCCGCTCGTGCAACAGGAAACATCGCAGGTCGGCCGCACGATCGAGCAGCAGACGATTCGACAATTGCCACTGCCGACGAGAAACTTCCAGCAACTCCTGACCCTGAGCCCGGGCACTTCCTCTTCTGTCGCCAACAACACGGAACTTGGTCGCGGCGATTCGATCATCTCGGTGAACGGTCAGCGCACTACCAGTAACAACGTACGCATCAACGGCATTGACGCAAACTCGATCGGAACCAACTCGACGCCCAACATCGCTGTTCCCGCTACTGATTCGATTCAGGAGTTTATCGTGCAAACAAGTCTTTACGACTCGTCGCAGGGACGTAACGCCGGTGGAAACGTGGAAGCAATTACTAAATCGGGCGAGAACGCGTTCCATGGCAATGCCTACTATTTCCTGCGTAACAACGCACTGAACGCCAACGATTTCTTCCTGAACGCCGCACGGCGTCCGCGACCCACCTTGACCCGCAATCAATTTGGCGGAACGCTCGGTGGTCCAATCGTTAGCGACCGGCTGTTTTTCTTTGGTTCATATCAGGGAACGCGTGAACGCAACGGCGCTTCGTTGAATAACAGTTTGATGTTTCCGTTCATTCCGCCGCAGTTGCGCGACGACAACCGTACGGCCGCCGGTTTGGCTGCTGCTTTTGGAGTACCGCAGGCATCAATCAACCCGGTGATCGTCAACGTTCTCAATGCGAAGTTGCCGAGCGGCGCGTTTGCGATTCCGTCGGCGGCGACGGCTTCTGGTTTGACTCCCATTTCGGGTCTGTCTCGATTTCGCGAAAACCAGTTCAACGCAAACTTCGACTGGCGACTCAACGACAAACACACCATCAGTTCGAAAAACTTCTTTGCGAGTAATCCGACCTTCCAGGCCAACTACAACTTTGCTGGCCTTGGCAACGGAGTCACACAGCTTCCGGGTACCGGTGGATCCCTCGACATCATTCAGGATCTCAACTCGATCACCGATACATACGTCTTTAGTCCGACTGTAGTTAACCAGGCGCGTCTTGGCTTCAGTCGTCTGCGCGTGACTTCGGTCGCTGAAGAACCTTTCACCGCCTCGCAGTTTGGTATCAACACTCCTTTAAAGAATCTGTTTCCCGGCATGCCGACATTGACTGTGACAGGGTTGTTTACACTCGGTTCTTCGCCGTTTGCCGATCAGTCGTCGCGCATCAATGCTTTCACTTATGGCGACACGTTGTCAGTTGTGAAAGGTAACCATCGTTTGCGCTTCGGCGGTGAATATCGTCGTTCCCAAGTCAACTTCTATTTCAATGCGTTCTCGCGTGGACAGGTAATCTTTTCGAGCGTCAACAACTTCCTGATCGGCAATGGTGTTTCGATCATCGGCTCGGGCGTGTTTGACCGCGCGCTGCGTGTGAATGATTGGAGCGGATTTGCTCAGGACGACTGGAAGGTCAACTCGCGTCTGACGTTGAACCTCGGTGTGCGTTACGATTTTTACGGTTATCCTGTTGATACTCGTGGTCGACTTGTGAACTTCCTGCCCGATCAGTTTCGGCAGGGAACAACTGCGTCGCCCGCTGGTCCACCGAATGGTTTTGTGCAGGCAGGTAACGGAACGCTTGCGAGTGTTCCCACAGTTGAAAATACACTCATTCCGACCGACAAGAATAACTTTGGACCACGCGCCGGCTTTGCTTATCGCCTGAACAACGCGGGTTCACTTGTGGCGCGTGGTGGTTATGGAATTTATTACGATCGGTTCTCGACTCGGTACGCGAATACTCAGTTGCTTAATTATCCGTATCTGGCGCTGGCGGTGGGCTTACCGGGTATTCTGCGAACGATGGCGGATCCGTTCATCCCCGTGCCGCAACCGGGTCAGTTTCCCGTAAACCCGACGATTCCTTCGCCGCTCTCACCTTTGGCGCCGATTGTTGGCGTGCCAATCAGCGGCATCTTCATCGATCCCGAATTGCGAACTCCATACATTCACCAGTACAACGCAAACGTGCAGTGGGAGTTTGCTAAAGACTATCTGCTTGAAGTCGGTTATGTCGGTTCGAAGGGGACAAAGCTGTTGCAGGTCATCACGCTCAATCAACCGGTTTACAATCGTGCTGCGAATGTGTTTGTAGCACCGTTTGGCACAGCACTCTCCACGCAGAAGAACGTCGCGGGTGGCATTCAGCAGGTTCAGTCGAGCTCGAATTCGAATTACAACTCGCTGCAGCTTAGTGTTACCAAGCGCTTCAGCCGCGGCTTGCAGTTTCTGAGCGCTTACACATACGGAAAGTCAAAAGACTACTACTCCGGTGGCACGATAAACGAGTTGTTTGCAGTGGCCGGCGATCAGTTCAACTGGAAGACTAATTATGGACCATCCGATTTCGATCGGCGGCACCGATTTGTCACCAGCTTTGTTTATGATTTACCAAAACCGGTCTCTGAGTCGAGTGCGTCTCGCTGGGTGCTCAATAACTGGCAGTTGAACGGGATTTTGACATTGCAAACAGGAACTCCGTTTTCTGTTGTCGATATCGTTGGCAACAACATCATCCAGCGAGCAAACTTTGCGTCCGGATTTACCGGCAGCATTGAAACTAGCGGCAGCACACAGTCGCGGTTGAATGGATTTTTCAATACGTCTGCCTTTGTGATTTCGCGACCAATCGTTGCGGGCACGAATCTGGGAACACCGAACAATCCGGCGTTCGATCCCAACAATCCGTTTGGAAACACGCCGCGAAATTTCCTCTATGGTCCGGGACAGAAGAACATGGACTTTTCGATCGTGAAGTTCATTCCCATAACTGAGAGAGTAAAAGGCGAGTTTCGCACAGAGTTTTTCAATATTTTCAACTGGGCCAACTTTGCAAATCCGAACACCAACATCGCCGTGCCGGCCACGTTTGGACGCATCACAGCGACGAGTGCCGGACCGAGGGTGATCCAGTTTGCGTTCAAGGTAAACTTTTAGTGTTTGGCGCTCGCCAATTCGCAGTCAAATGAGTCTATGCCGAAAGTTGCAGTAAACGGTCTTCAGCTCTATTACGAGATCGAAGGTAATGGCGAGCCGGTGGTCCTGATTCCCGGGTTTGCGGCGGGTCGTTGGATCTGGTTTAAGCAGACTGGCGACCTGTCGCGAAACTTTCGTGTCATAGTCTTCGATCCGCGAGGCGTATCTGCTTCCGACAAGCCGGAGGGACCGCAGACGATCAGCTTGCTGGCTGACGACGTCGCGCACTTGTTACAAACAATCGGAATTGCGAGTGCGCACATCGTTGGTGCTTCATTTGGCGGTTTTGTAGCCCAGGAGTTTGCGCTCAGGTATCCATCGATGACGCGCAAACTCGTACTTTGCTGCACGAGTTTTGGTGGTCCACATCACGTCGTGCCTGCGCCTGAAACACTGATGGCTCTGGCTTCGACGAAGGGGCTTAATAGCGAAGAACGCATGCGCGCGAATCTGCTGCTTGCATTCACACCGGAGTACGTGCAAACGCAGGTTAATGAGGTCGATCATATCGTTCAACTGAGAGCGACGAACGATGTGCCTGAGCATATCTACTTGAGCCAGTTACAAGCCGCGGTGAGTTTCAATGCAGAGTCGAGGCATTCAGACATCAAAACTCCGACGCTCGTGTTGAGTGGCGACGCTGACGTAATTGTTCCCGTCCAAAACTCGCGTAATCTTGCAGCCGCGATTCCCGGCGCGAAGCTGCAGATTGTCGAAGGCGGCAGTCACACTTTCTTTATCGAACAAGCGCACGACTTTAATCAGATCATCTCCGCGTTTATCCGTGGCTAAAAATGACGTTCGCAAACATCATCAGTACGGGTATCTACGTCCCTGAGAAGATCGTCACCAACGATGATTTGAGCCGGATTCTCGGCGAGGACATCAACGAGTTTGTGACCAACGTTCTTGGTATTCAGGAACGACACGTCTGTGCCGAGAACGAAAGCACCGCCGATCTCGCCACTAACGCCAGCCGCGAAGCTCTCGAAGCGGCTCACCTCGACGCGAGCGAATTGGACCTGATCATTCTCGCAACCGACACACCCGAGCAACTTTCGCCCGCCACATCAGTTGTAGTTCAGCATCGACTGGGTGCGTTGAATGCCGGCACCTTCGACGTCAATAGCGCCTGTGCCGGCTTTGTCACCGCGCTGGATACCGCGTCGAAGTTCATCATCGCCGATTCAGGTTATCGAAACGTGCTTGTAGTCGGTGCTTACGCGATGAGTAAGTACCTCGATCTGCACGATAAGAAGACCGCTACGATCTTTGCGGACGGTGCGGGTGCAGTCGTCCTTCAGACGAGAGACGATCGTCCGGGCTTTCTCGCCGGGAAGCTCCATGCTGACGGCAGCTTTCACGATCACATGGGAATCTATGCCGGGGGAACACATCTGCCGATTACGAAACAGGTGATCGATGAAGGCATCTGGAACAAGGTGCGCTTCGCGAAGAAGTATCCGGCGGAAGTGAATACAGAAGGCTGGCCGGCGATCGTGCAACAGGTGCTTGCGAAAGCGCGACTCGGAATCGGAGATATAAAACTTTTCCTTTTCACGCAGGTGAACCTGAGCACGATCAAGGAAGTGATGAATAAGCTTGATCTGCCGATGCAGCGCACGCACACGATCATGCACAAGTGGGGCTACACCGGTTCGGCTTGCATACCGATGGTGCTCCACGATGCCGTTAATGCCGGCAAACTCGAGCGTGGTGACAATGTGATCATGTGTGCTTCAGGTGGCGGGCTAAATATGGCTTGCGTAGCGTTCCAATGGTAGCGGCCACAAAAAGGCACACAAAGCACAGAATGGAATATCCCACTGTCTATTCATTGTTTGCCGATCGGGTGAAGAAGTATGCGGCGAATAATGTCGAGCCTAAGGATGTTTTTTACTTTCGTTCCGCGGAGCGGTGGCAGGGAATTTCGTGGCAGCGTTTTGAGCAGGAGACGTTTGATTTTGCCGTTGCGCTGTTGTCGCTCGGACTGAAGTGCGGTGGATCGATCTGCATCTTGATGGGGAATGTTCCAGAGTGGCCCATCAGCGATATCGGCACAATTATGGCCGGCGGAGTCGGCGTCGGTCTTTATCCGACGAGTTCTGCGGAGCAAGTCGCCTACATCATCAACCATTCCGATGCCGAGTTTGTCCTCGTCGATTCGCACGAACAACTGCAAAAGGTACTCAGCGTTCGCGATCAGCTTGCGAAAGTCCGGCAGATCATCACACTCGATGAAAGCAGTAGGCAGGAGCCGGAGGCCGGAACAGGTCTTCCCCTGCACGCTGCTCCTGCAAACGGTTTGGTGTCGAGTTATCGAGACTTGATTGCGCGCGGCCGGTCGGAACGCGCTCGACTCTCTCCTCTTTTAAAAGAGCGTGCTGAAGGGGCCAACCCCGACGACATAGCGATCATGGTCTACACGTCAGGCACCACTGGACTACCAAAGGGTGCTTGCCTGAGTCACCGCTACATCATTAACAGTGTGGAATCATTGCGCCAGACGATTCCGATTTACGACACCGACGTCTCATTTTCTTATCTTCCGTTCTGTCACGTGGCTGAGAGGATTTCCGGTCTTTACAACCGTCTTTACGCCGGCGCCTCAGCTTACTTTGTCGACGATCTCGCACGGCTCGGCGAGTACATGCTCGAAGTTAAGCCAACTGTGTTTGCCAGTTTGCCGCGCTTCTTCGAGAAGATTTACGCGCGAGCTGTTGCCGACATGCAACGATTGCCGGTTGCAGAGTGGCCTGACTTCAAGTCCACGCGAGTTAAGGATTACTTTGGCGGTCGTATTCGTCTTGCGACGTCGGGAGGAGCGCCTTTGCCCCTCGAAGTCGCTGAGTTCTTTGCGGAAGCCGGACTGCCGATCCTGCAAGCCTACGGTCTCACGGAAAATGTTTGCGTTGCTTTCAATCGTCCTGACAACTACAAATTCGGCACTGTTGGACCACCAATGCCCGGCTGCGAAGTTCGCCTGGCGAACGACAAAGAAATTCTCGTGCGCAGCGAGATGATGTTCAGCGGCTATTACAAGGCTCCGGAAGAAACTGCGAAGGTATTCTCTGACGGCTGGCTGCTCACTGGTGATCTGGGTGAATTCGATGAGGATGGTTTTCTGAAGATCATCGGTCGCAAAAAAGAATTGATTGTCACTTCAACCGGAAAGAAAATTTCACCTGCGCTGCTGGAGAACATGTTGAAGGAGCATCATGTGGTCAGTCAGGCGATGGTCTATGGTGAGGGACGGAGTTATCTCGTAGCACTGATCACGCTTAATTCACCGGCGCCACGCGAAACCATTCAGGGAATTATTGAAAGCGTCAATCAACGTGTGTCGTCAACTGAGTCGATCAAACGCTTTGCGATTTTGGATCGCGACTTTGAAATCGGTCGCGACGAGCTCACGCCGACGGGTAAACTAAAGCGCGACGTCATCACTGAGTGCTTTCGCGATGTGATAGAAAAACTGTATTTAGCCACGGATGAACACAGATGAAATCACGGATCACATTTCTAATAGCAATCACGTTTTGTCTTGCGACTCTAGCCAATGCGCAAACATCCAAAGAGATCACGGTCTTTGGTCAGAAGATCCAGTATGTTGAAGCGGGCACGGGACCGACTGTGATCTTGCTGCACGGGCTCGGCGGTTCGTCTCAGGCCTGGGTGCTAAACATCGGCCCACTCGCTGAGAAGTTTCATGTGCTTGTGCCGGACCAAATCGGCTTTGGAAAATCTGATAAGCCGCTCGTCAATTATCGAATTCGCACCTACGTCGACTTCCTCGATCAGTTTTGTAAACAATTAAAGATTGAGCGCGCAACGCTCGTCGGCAACTCAATGGGTGGCTGGATTGCAGCGGCGTTCACAGCAGCGTTTCCGGATCGCGTCGACAAGCTCGTGCTGGTTGACGCGGCGGGTTACACGCCGCCGAAAGAACTCGATACGCGAACGTTTTACGGCCTGAATCCGACGACGAGAGAGAGCATGAAGGTGTTGCTGGCGAAGGTTTTTTACAACAAGGCATTTCAAACGGATGCTGCAATCGACCAGGCGATCGCTGCTCGTCTTGCGGCAGGCGATGGTTACACGATCAACAGCATCACTGAGTCGATCATTCGCGGCGAAGACTTTCTTGACGAAACGGTCAAGTCAATTAAGCGGCCGACTCTAATTATCTGGGGACGCCAGGATGGCCTTGTTCCTCTGGCCGAAGGCGAGCGGTTCAATAAAGACATTGCGGGCTCGAAGCTGGTTGTATTCGATCAATGTGGTCACGTGCCTAATTTCGAGAAGGCTGCGGAGTTTAATGCGGCGGTGATCAAATTCCTCAGCGAAGGCGTGCAATGAATATCAAAGTTGGCGATAGCGCCGAGATAACCAGGACGATCGAGCAGTCTGACGTCCATGCGTTTGCCGATGTAACTGGCGATCACAATCCCGTTCACGTTGACGAAGCATTTGCGCGAACGACTCGTTTCGGGCGAACGATTGCTCATGGAATGTTAACGGCCTCACTAATTTCCGCAGTGCTTGCAAACAAACTACCGGGTGAGGGAAGTGTGTACCTCGGACAAACGCTTCAGTTTGTTGCACCCGTGTTTCCCGGCGACGAAATCACCGCGCGCGTCACCGTAAAAGAGATCCGCGAAGACAAACCAATCGTGAAACTTGAGACGGTTTGTATAAACCAATGTGGTGAAACAGTAATCCGCGGTGAAGCCACAGTGCTCATCCACAGATCAAACAGAAAGGAATCTGCGTAATCTGTGGATAAGAGACCGGTGCCTGCAAACTCCTGGTATGCGCTCTTGTTGCTGACAGTCGTTTACGTCTTCAACTACCTCGACCGCACCATCATCTACATTCTGCTGCCGCTGATCAAAAAGGAGATGGCGTTCACGGATCTCCAGTTGGCGTTACTTGGCAGCATGTCGTTTGTCATCTTCTTCACCGTGCTCGGAATTCCGTTTGGCCGTCTCGCTGATCGCGTCGTACGGAAAAATATGATCGCAGTCGGACTCGCTGCTTGGAGTCTTTTCTCGGGTCTGACCGGATTTGCAAACGGCTTCTGGTCGTTATTGATCTGCCGCATGATGGTGGGCGTTGGCGAAGCGACGCTGGGACCAGCAGCACTGTCGTTGTTGAGCGACTATTTCCCGCCACGCGTTAGAGCGACGGTTCAGGCGGTCTATTCTTCCGGTATTGCGATTGGTGCGGGTCTCGCATTCTTTCTGGGCGGCTGGCTGGGCCAGTACTACGGTTGGCGCGTCGCATTTTATGCGTTGGGCTTTCCGGGCCTGGTGATTGCCATACTCGTTTATCTCTTGCGAGAAGAACCGCGCGGGACTACAGAAGTCACAACTACGAAATACACAGCGCAGGATTGGAAGATTCTGTTTAAATCGATCCCGTTGCGATACCACTATCTCGGGTACGGCTGTTTTGGTCTTGCGGCAAACAATCTTTCGTTCTGGGGCGCCACGTTTGTCACGCGCGTTTACAAACTCGATCTCCTCACGATCGGTTTTTATGGTGGGCTGCTGACGTTGATTGCCGGCGTGCCGGGAACGATTCTGGGCGGCTACCTGGCAGACAGATTCAAGAGGTTCGGACGTGGCGGCCGGATGCTGTTTGGGGCAGTGGCAGCTTTAATTGCAGTGCCGTTCTGGTTGTTGTTTATCTTCTCAGGGAATCTGTTGCTGCTGTTGATTGCCAATCTTGTGTTGCTTGCTCTTTCGCTTGTCTGGCTTGGGCCAGCCGCGGCTGACGTTCACGATATCGCCGGACCAGAGTTGCGTGGTCTCGGAATCGGTGTTTACTTCTTTGCCGTGATCATCGCCTACGGGATTGGTTCACTCATCATTGGGCAGTTAAACGATTGGCTCGGAGCGACGACCACGCCGCTCAACATGCGCTATTCGATGTTGCTCTGCCCGCTCGCGTGCTTGATGGCAACGGTGAGTCTCTGGCGTGGCTACCGCTCGATAACTCGACTCTGAGATAACTGGCGGAACGCAAAAGCAATTGTAGGGGCGGCACTCCGTGGCCGCCCCTTCGCGGAGATGCACAACCATCGAAGAGAGTCGCGGCCTCTCAGGGCGGGAAAGACCAATTTCGGAAGGCTTGATTGTTACGCAAGGGGCGGCCACAGAGGGCCGCCCCTACAGTACGTTCCGTGTGCCAGTTTTTTACTCGGCTTTCAAGCTGATCAGGGGATCGACTTTGGTTGCTCGGCGGGCTGGAATGAAAGAAGCCAGCAATGCAACCAGCAACAACACCAATGGAACCGCAACAAACGTCGCGAGATCCGTCGGCGTGACTTCGAACAGCAAGCTCGACATCACGCGCGTGATCGCATATGCGCCCGCCAGTCCCACGACGGTGCCAATCACGACCAGCGACATCGCATACCGCAACACCATCTTCAACACGTCACTGATTTGCGCACCCAGCGCCATCCGGATCCCGATCTCGCGCGTGCGCTGTGTCACGGCATAAGCCGTTACTCCGTAAATACCCATCGCAGCCAGCAACAACGCAACCACGCCGAACACCCCAAAGATCACCAGACTGAACCGGCGTTGATCGAGAGACGAAGAAAACACCTGGTCCAATGTGCGAAACTTCAGCGGCAACTGCGAATCGAGTGACCGCACCGTTTCGCGCATTACTGGCGTCAGTGAACCGGGCTCGACCTGAGCTCGAGCCACCACCGTCCAATTCGAGTAAGGCAACCGTTGCTGGGCGTTGGCATAAACGGTTGGACCAGCTGCAACGTCAACGCCATAGTCGTGTACATCACCAACAACGCCGACGACGTGCAACAAACGCAGGTCGCCTTCCATATTTCCAAACTGAATCGTTTGTCCAATTGGCTCTTCGTCCGGCCAGTATTTTTTTACGAACGATTGGCTCACAACCGCTGCATTCGGCGAGTTAACCTGGTCCGTTTGATCGAAAGTGCGACCGCGCAAGACAGGAATTCCCATTGCGGCAAAATAGCCGCCAGTCGCGACCCGATAGTCTGCATTTCCTTTTCGCGAGGGGTTGTTGTTGATGAGAAAAGTTCCATCAGGACCGCCGCCGGATAACGGCAGGTGATTGATCGTACCGACCGCGACGACGCCCGGAGTGTTGGTGAGTCGCTCAATGAGTTGCTGTTGGAAGAGTCTCTGCCGTTCTTCATCTGCACTGAACTTGACAGACGTGTCAGAGACTTCGCCGCGCTCCAGCAGGCGATTGTACGACTCCATGAACTTCTTGTAGCGTTCCTCGTCTTCACGCGGACTCGGCAACGATACCTCCATAGCGACCGCGCTCTCGGTCTGAAAACCGGGATCAATTTGCAACAGTCGATAGAAACTTTTTCCTAACAAACCGGCGCCGACCAGCAGGATCAATGTCAACGCCATCTGGCCCACCACGAGCAAATTCCGTGAATGCTGGCCGGTGACTCCGGTTGTGCCCTTTCCTGCTTCCCGCAGATTGCTTTCGAGATCGCGAGTCGAGAAGCGAAGCAACGGCACAATGCCCAGTACTGCCGCAATCAGGACCGATAGCGCAAGAGTGAAAGCGATCGCCCTGCCGTCGACTCCAATTTCACTGGCACGTGGCAGGTATCGTTGATTTAAACTCAGTATCAGATTGACTCCCCAAAAGGAGAGCAGAACGCCGAGACCGCCAGCGGTAAGGGCCAACAGCAAGTTCTCCGTGATGAACTGTCGCGCCAAACGCCAGCGTGTGGCGCCGAGTGCGGAGCGCACAGAAAATTCTCGCTGGCGCGCGGTGACCTGGGCCAACAGGAGGTTCACTACATTTGCGCAGGCAACGAGTAACAAAAGTCCGACCGCGACAAAGATCATCAGCAGCGGATTACGTATCTTGCCGACCATGAACTCCTGCTGCGGGACCACTGCGAAATCAACCGCATCCATGTCTTTGCCGAATTCCTGTTTGAGCTGTTTACCAATTGCGCTCACGTCGGTATTAGCCTGTTCCGCGCTGGTGTTTGGATGTAGTCGTGCTATGACAGCCCAGTTGTGAGCTGAGCGTGAAGTCTGTTGCGGAAACAATTCGCGTGGAGTCCAAATCTCGGCGTTTTGTGGAAAAGCAAAACCGGCCGGCATGACGCCTACGACGCTAAAACTCTGGTCCATTCCGCGTAAAAACGTTCCTGAAAGGTCTGTCTTTCCACCCAGCAGGCGCTGCCAGAAGCCGTAACTCACGACCGCGACCGGTGCGCCACCCGGTTTGCTTTCATCCGCTGTAAACGTGCGACCGAGGCATCGGCTTCACACCCAGTATGTTGAAGAAGTCAGCGGAGACAGTCATGGTTACAGCCCGAACCGGTTCACTACCGCCGATAACCGTCGTCAACTGGCCAGAGTACTGAGCGATTCCCTGGAACGAGTGATTGCGTGCCTGGACGTCACGAAAATTTGGTTCTGCAAATGGAATTTGTGAACCTCGAGAGTTGATCTCACGCAGTTGCACGATTTGATCTGCGTTAGGGTAGGGAAGTGATCGCAGCAGCACTCCATCTACGACACTGAAGATCGCTGTGGATGCTCCGATCCCGAGGGCAAGCGTGATGATTGCAAGGGCACTGAAACCCGGACGCTTTAAGAGACTGCGAACGCCGAAGCGAATATCTTTGATCAGTATCTGCATAATCCCTCCGAACGAATCCACAAATTTCGCAGATTATCTGCGTAATCTGTGAATGGTTCAACGGGAATTTTACAGGTGGAGCTGGGCGCGGGTTTGTATGAGTTGGAGAATGTTTGAACGAGAGATCAATCCGGCCAGGCCATTTTCGGTGACTACGGGCAGTTGATTCAAATCCTGGCTGGCCATCAGTTCCAGCGCATCACTTACTGACGTGTTTGGTCCAACCGTTCGCGTTGCATCGAGCGGGCGCATCACGTCGCCAACTGTTGTGTACGGCCAGCGATTTCGCGGAATCGAGTTGATCTCATTCGGCGTGATTATGCCTTCCGCGTGTCCGTTGACCATCACCACAAAAAACCTTCGACCGGTGCGCATCAGCTGTTCCTCAGCGAAGCTCTGAAGGTTTGTATACGCATCCACTACCGGATAATCGCGCGACATCACGTCTGCTACACGCAGGCCACGCAGGCCTTCAGTGAGCACCATCTGGGCGTAACTCTCGCGTGACGCACTCAGCAGAAACCAACCGATAAATGCCACCCAGAGACCACTGATACCGGCACCTCTAAAGACCTGCAACAGACCGTAGAGGATCATTGCGAACGCGATGATCTGGCCGACGCGAGCAGCGATCGTTGTTGCACGCTGTGCATTGCCGGTGATCCACCAAACAATGCCACGCAGGACGCGACCACCGTCGAGCGGAAATCCGGGAATCATGTTGAAAATTGCCAGACCGATGTTGATATAGCCGAGCCACATCAACATGGCCGGCAGTGGTTCTTGTGGAAACTCAGGCGGTTTCCACCCGAGCGCAACAGTAATCGCGAGACAAATGACGCCGATTACAAAACTCGTGATGGGACCGATAATTCCCATCCAGAACTCCGTCTTCGCATCAGCCGCCTCTTTTTCGATCTGAGCCACACCGCCGAGAGCGAAGAGCGTGATCGAGCGAACCGGTAAACCGCGAGCTTTGGCGACCACCGCGTGCGATAGCTCATGGACCACTATCGCGGCGAAGAACAGCAGCGCCGTCACAATTGCGACAACCCATCTAAGGCTTTCGCTCCAGCGCGTATTGTTTTCTTCAAAATGTCCGACGAGAGAGAACGTGATCAGAAGCGCGATGATGAACCAACTGTAATGCAGGCCGATCTCGACGCCGAAAATGCGGCCGAGCTTTATTTGCGCTTTCATTCCAGCACCCCTATCTCACGATAGGATAAACCGTAATCCCGAGCAAAGTCTTTTGCGCTTTTGTGCTTTTTTTGGTTTTTGTGCTTTTTGTGGCTAAAGAGAGACTGTTTGTTCGGCCCAGAACTGGAATTCACGGTGTTTGTGAATCTCGGCTTTGGCTTGAGTGCCGTTGGCGATCTCGACGATATGATCGAATACGCGTTTTCCGACCTCATCGATGGTTTCGGTTCCATCGATGACTCCTCCGGCCGAAAGATCCAGATCATTGGCCATGCGCTCGAAGATTGGGCTGTTTGAAGCCAATTTGATCACAGGTGTGATGGCGTTGCCGATCGTTGTTCCACGCCCGGTGGTGAAAACGACCACCGTTGCTCCCGCAGCAACGAGACCAGGAGTAGATTCCTGGTCATAACCCGGGCCCTGCATCAGATTCAGACCACGGCACAGGGCTGTTTCAGCGTATTCAATAACGCCCTCAACACGGGTGGTTCCGGCTTTCGCGATCGCGCCCAGAGACTTGATCGTGATGTTAAGAAGTCCGCCAGCGACATTTCCCGGACTGGGGTTGTTATTAAGGACTGCGCCAAACTTCGACGCGTATTCCTTGTACCAGTCAACCAAGCGATAGACTGCACGACCCGTTTCGACATCTTTAGCGCGATAGGCCAGCAGATGTTCGGCACCGCAAAACTCCGGCACCTCCGTGATCAGAACAGTTCCACCTGAACGAACCAGCAGATCCGCAGCACGTCCGAGTGACGGATTGGCAGAGATTCCGGAAAACCCGTCTGAACCGCCGCACTTCACGCCCAGTACGAGTTCACTAACCGGACAAGCTTCGCGACTGATTTTGTTGACGAGCGGCAACATCTGCTCGACTTCTTTGAGCCCGCGTTGAATAGCAGCCTGTGTTCCGCCGACTTCCTGTATCCCGATCTTTGCGACCGGCTTATCAAACGACTTCTCACGTTTGAGCAGGTATCGCTCAACCTGTGAGAGATTTGTTTTCTCGCAACCGAGATCGATCAGAATCACGCCCCCGACATTCGGATGATCAGCATAATTCGAAAGCGTGCGCAGCATGACGTCGATCGTTGAGCCTTCCTGACAACCGCAGCCTTTGTTATGTGGAATGGCCACCACACCGTCGACGTTCGGGTATTTCACTCGATCGTAGAGCATGAACTCAGCAATCGTAGAAATCTGCAGCGCCTCGTGACTGGCGCACATGCTTGTCGGCACGATCAAAACGTAGTTGCGTGTTCCGACGCGACCGTCTGGCCGCCGATATCCCATAAAGGTCGCGCGCTCAGCTACAGGGAAGTAATCGGGCGCAGGAGTGTGCAGGTTTTCCGGAAGTTCGCGCACGATTGGAACATCGTCAGTCATGTTGTCGTGAGTGATCTGTTCTCCCTGCTTGATACCAAGCGAAGTCCCAATCGGCTGACCGAACTGAAGTACGAACTTGCCTGCTGGAATGTCGCGCGTAGCAAAACGATGACCGGGAGGAATCTCGCCGAGAATCTCAACCACTGACTCGTTCGGCAGCAGCAACTCGAGACCAGCCGACGTAGCCGTCTTCACCACGGCCACGTTGTCATTAGGATCGACAATGATCGCAAATTCACTGAGTAACGAAGCTGGAGGCGTTTGGACGCTCGACATATTTAATTTTCCAAGACGTTCCGTAGTATTAACGAACGGACGTTGGAGTGCACTCGCAACCAAAGTCCCGGATTTTGATCGAATTGTGATTGACGCGTTTCTGCATCGTCGGCGATTTTTGCCGTCAACAGTTGGCGGTAACTCTCAACCTTTGCCGGCGCGGTGTCGGCATCGACGATCGACTGGACAATTCGGCGCGCACCAAGAATCGCAGCTGGTCCAAGCGTCAGAATCTGCTTTGCAGCGCGACACTCAGCCTCGTCAGCTTCAGTAATCACCGAACCGCCTGCTTTAAACTTTTTGATGTGGTGCTCGAGAATCGATTCAGAGATCGGAATCAGGCCAGCGACGTCGCTATAAGTCGCGCCGGAGCCCGGTTTGATGTAAGCGAGATGTGAGGCGCCACCGGCTTCCGGACCGAGACCCAGGAAGAAAAGATCGATGCCGCCCAGGGACTCCAGTTTGTGAACGTAACCTGCGAGCTCGCTTTCGAGACCCTCGGCATCAGTTCGGATTGACGTAAAACTCTTGACCTTGCGGAAGAAGTCCTCGCCCAGCAGTCGCTCGAAATCGCGCACAAAACTCAAACCGTTGTTCATCCGCAGAGGCGCAAGCGCATCCTGCGTGAAGACATGAAGCCTGCTCAACAAGGCGTCTTGCTCGCTGGTCTTTGAGATTGCACCGAGCAAGCGGTGCAATGCCTGGCCGCCGCGGCCACCGAGAATGACAATCACTACACTACCGTCCTTCGCGGCCGTGGCGTTCACAATTTCGTCGAACATCGCACGACCCACTGCTTCCTCGGACGGTTGGACCTCATATCTGATATCGTTAAGGGGCAGCTTCGCCAGAAAGTCGTCGTCAGGCGTGTCGTGAGAGAGCCAGATGTTTCCCCCGACCGAACGTCGTCCAATGGTTTGTTTGCTCGTTGCGGACATTTTGGTAATACCAATTACAAAAAGGAACGTCGACTTTAACACGCAGACCGTAACTATACAAGCAAGATTCTGCTTGACCGTGAGAGACTTACGGTGTTACACAGGAGTCGCACTTTTCGAAGTGGTCAAACCTTTCCAATCAATCCACAAAGATTACACGGATAGAAATCGGTGTAGGTTGTGGATGGCCTTGGATCAAATTCTATGACTTATTCTCAACTGGAACTGAACGGCAAAGTCGCCGTCGTAGTAGGTGGCACCTCCGGGATCGGGCGCGCCATCGCCCATGGTTTTGCGCAGGCTGGCGCCGACGTTATTCCCACGTCGCGCCGCGCCGAGCAGGTGGAAAATACCGCACGAGAGATCGAGGAGTTTGGCCGGCGCTCGCTGCGGCTGACTTCTGATGTTTCTGACCGTGCGTCTTTAGAGCGAGTGTTGAGTGAAGCCGTTCAGACTTTTGGAAAAGTCGACATTCTGGTGAACTCGGCCGGACGAACAAAACGAGCGCCGACGATTGAGTTTTCAGAAGAGGACTGGAACGACATTATCGACACGAATCTGACTGGCACCTTGCGCGCCTGCCAGGTCTTCGGCAAACACATGCTGGAACGCGAGTCAGGCAGCATCATCAACATTGCTTCATTGTCGACTTTTGTCGCGTTGAACGAAGTTGCGGCCTACTCCGCAAGCAAGGCCGCGGTCGGCTCACTGACGAAATCGCTGGCTATCGAGTGGTCCAGTCGCGGAGTGCGTGTGAATGCGATTGCTCCCGGTGTCTTTCGTACCGCGCTTAATACAAAGTTGCTGGACGAAACGGAACGCGGTCGCGAATTTCTGGTGCGAACGCCGATGAAACGCTTCGGCAACGTTGAAGAGCTGGCGGGAGCTGCAATCTTTTTGGCTTCCGACGCCGCGAGTTTTGTGAGTGGAGAAATCATCGCCGTCGATGGTGGCTTCCTTGCGAGTGGCGTCAACCAATAATTTTAGCCGTGGCCAACTTGACCCTGGAGTCGAGCACATGGACGAGGCTCTGCCAAAAACACAAGCAGTCGCACCCACCCTCGGAGAGAAGGTCGGTCGTTATCGCTGGGTTATCTGCGGCCTGCTGTTCTTTGCGACCACTGTGAATTACGTCGATCGCCAGGTACTCGGCATCCTCTCAAAAGATCTGAAGATCGCAATCGGTTGGACGGAAGTAGATTACGGCAACATCGTTGCGGCGTTTAATGCTGCGTACGCATTCGGTCTGCTGCTCGCTGGGAGACTGATGGACCGCATTGGTACGCGAGTCGGTTATGTCGTCGCGATTGTTTGGTGGAGTTTGGCGGCAATGAGCCATGCCCTCGCTCGCACACCGTTTGGTTTTGGTGTTGCTCGGGCGGCGCTCGGCGTCGGGGAAGCGGGAAACTTTCCCGCCGCAATCAAAACTGTCGCCGAATGGTTTCCCAGGAAAGAGCGAGCGTTCGCTACTGGTCTTTTCAACGCCGGTTCAAATGTGGGGGCGATTGTCGCTCCGTTAACGGTTCCGTGGATCGCGACGCATCTCGGTTGGCGCTGGGCGTTTTTGTTGACAGGCGCGATTGGCCTCGCCTGGTTACTGTTCTGGCTGCCACTTTACCGGCGTCCCGAAGAGCATCCGAAAGTATCTAAGGCGGAGCTGGACTACATTCAAAGCGATCCACCGGATCCTCCAGCGAAGAAGGTGCCGTGGTTGAGCTTGATTCCGCACCGGCAAACTTCTGCATTCGCGATCGGAAAGTATCTTACCGATCCAATCTGGTGGTTTTATCTCTACTGGATTCCCAATTTCTTTCGCGATAACCATGGGCTGGATCTGACTACTATTGGACCACCGCTTATCGCGATCTATTTGATTGCCGACGTCGGCAGCATCGGTGGAGGGTGGCTTTCCTCTACGTTCATCAAGCGCGGTTGGACCATCAACCGTTCACGTAAAACGGCCATGCTGATTTGCGCGCTGGCTGTCACGCCGATCATCTTCGCCGCGAATGTGAAGAACATGTGGGTAGCCGTCGCTTTGATTGGTTTAGCAGCGGCGGCGCATCAGGGATGGTCATGTAATCTGTTCACGACTACTTCCGACATGTTTCCGCGCCAGGCAGTTGGGTCGGTTGTCGGGATTGGTGGAATGGCCGGCGCGCTGGGCGGGGCGACAATGGCTGTTGCCACCGGCTACATACTTCAGAGCACTGGCCAGAACTATTCGATCGTTTTCATGATCGCGGGCACCGCTTACCTGATTGCACTATTAGTTATCCATTTACTCGCGCCGAATCTGGAACCGGTTGAAGATGTGGAACACCGCCCCGCAGTTGGAGCGCTGATCGGCTTCAGCTTTGTCGGCCTGGTTTTTGGATCGTTCGGCGGATGGTGTGTGGGCTTGCTCTCGCACGTCACCGGTCACGTTCTATTCAAATACATGATGATCGGCGCCGCAGTCGGCAGTGTTGTCGGAGTGATCTTTAGCCTGATCCGATCTAATCGGTCTTCTCAATACGTGTAATCTGTGGCTCAAAACCGGAACCAATCGTAGTCTGCGTGGCCGTATTCTTTAGCACCTGCCGGTGCGATCGAAAATAACCCAACCTTCGCACCTATCCACATTCCTGGTTGTGCTTTGAATGTTTCTCCCAACAGTTCAAATTTCCTGCCATCAAAGCTGTAGCTAAACTGGCAAACTGCACCATCAGAGACGCTAACTCGCAAATAAACTGATCGATTCTTCAAATCGACAACGCCGGTTTCTTTCTCGTCGCCGCCTTTCCCAGCGTCCAGACAGACGACACGAACGATTCTCAACCCTGTCGGGCTTCGCGTGATTGCGAGATATGAATAATCGCGCCCCATCATCAACAACCCACTGCGCTCACCTTCGCGCAAACTCGATCCATCGACGAACGTTGTAACCGTAAACTCCCGCGCCGGAAGTTTCTGAAGCAATAGATTCGGAACCGCCCAGAGATTCTTGCCGTTCTCAGGCCACGGTATTGCAGTCAACTCGAGCCAACCGCGACGTGGCCTAAACGAAGCCCATCGATCAACCGGGTTCGCATGCCATTGCCACTGAAGACCGAGTTTGTTCCGCTGAAACTCGTCACTCGTTTGTGGTGTTTGCATCGGATATGTACGACCGACGTTCGGTTTGCGAAAGCTACTAACCGGCTCGCCCTTTCCATCACCGTTTTTATCAACACCGATCACCGGCAAGTCGTTGTTCCACTTAACCGGCTGCAGGTGAACGATACGACCGTATGCGCCTCGATCCTGAAAGTGGACAAACCACGATTCACCCGACTTCAGTTCAACCCAGCCGCCCTGATGTGGACCGTTAATGTCTGTTTGTCCGCGCTCCATTACGATCCGATCTTCATATGGACCATAGACGTCGCGCGCGCGCAGCACAGTCTGCCAACCCGTAGCCACGCCACCGGCCGGTGCGAAGATGTAGTAATAGCCGTTGCGTTTATAGAGTTTTGGTCCCTCAATGGTGGGATGGTTTACGCGACCATCGAATACCATTTTGCCGTCGTCGAGAAGCTTTGTTCCGTCCGGACTCATGCGATTGATGGTGAGAATACTCTTGATTCCGGACCTGCTGTTGGCCCATGCATGGACCAGATAAGCATTCCCATCCTCATCCCAGAACGGGCACGGATCTATCCAACCCTTAGCAGCTCTTACCAGCAAAGGCTTCGACCACGGACCGGCCGCGTTACGCGCCTTTACCATGTAGATCCCGAAGTCAGGATCGCCATAGAAGATGTAGAACTCATTGTTGTGGAAACGAATAGCAGGCGCCCAGACACCGTTGCCATGTTGCGGACGCGCGAAGACCTCTTGTGGCGGTTGCGATTGAAGCGGGTGTCCGATGATCTTCCAGTTGACTAGATCCTTTGAATGAAGAATCGGCAGACCGGGAACGCTGTTGAAGCTGGAAGCAGTGAGATAGAAATCGTCACCGACACGAATCACATCCGGGTCGGAGTAGTCTGCATCAATGATCGGGTTTGTATAAGTATCGGCTGAACTTTGTGTTTTGTACTTTGTACTTTGTTCTTTCGCGAAAGCGAACAAAGAACAAAGCACAAAGCACAAAGTGAGCGGGATCTTTTTCAAGATATCGAAGCGTGCAAGTTAGTCGGCCTCTTCCTGCTCCTGTGCTTTCTGAGCGAGCACCAGGTGATCGCGCATCGCGTCCCGAGCTGCTTCGGAATTACGATCGCGAATGGCGCGGTAGATCTTGCGGTGCATTTCAGCTGACTCTTTTAAGTCGCGCGCGCGCCGTACTGTCTTACTTCGCACTTCGAAGAGAATCGTGGCTACCATGTTCATCAGCGCAGTGAGAATTCGATTGCCTGACGCGGCCGCGACTGTTTGATGAAACCGCATGTCGTGCACGAGGAACTGTTCCGGCTCGTCGAGCGAAGCAAACATTCCGGTGACCTCCTCCGACATCTCGGCCATCTGTTCGCCAGTTGCACGCTCTGCGGCCAGGCCGGCAATCGCCATCTCGAGTGATCGTCGCGCTTCAAACATCTCCGCAGGTGTGAACCGCTGCAACGAAGCCATCAGACGCAATGGACTGCTATCAAGCGACGGCGGACCTTCAGCTTCAACTACGAACGTCCCCGCGCCGCGGCGAGGTTGCAACACGCCAACTGCGGCCAGTGAGCTGATTCCAGCGCGAAGTGTGGGTCGGCTAACCCCCAACAACTTTGCCAGATCTCTTTCCGGGGGCAGTCGATCGCCGGGCCGCAGCTCGCCGTTATGGATCATCTCGCGAAGTTGTGAAACGACTTCCTCAAAAGTGGTTCCACGTCTCTCCGCATCGATAGTCTTAAAGATGTTGGCGTTTGATTCACTCATTTTTTGTTATTGTAAGGTCTCAACCACATATTGCACAGGATTCAATCAACAATCTGTGTAATCTGCGGATGCTTTTCCATCTCAGTAGCCGCCAGTAAGAAAGCGCCGATGCCTTTCGGATCGTTTGTGACAACTTTTTCGCTGACGTAATAGTCGTAACTTCCATCGCGATACGGATTTCCACCTAAACCCGCGACGGCCACAGTGCCTTCAAGACTAAACCTGCCGGCTGTATCAGTCTTAACGAACTCTTTTAAGATGCCACGATAACCGTCGTTGGCAGTCTTCAAGTAACTCGCGGGCAGGTAACCATTACGCACACCTTTCGCGAGCGCATAAACAAACATACAGGCTGCTGACGACTCGAGATAGTTTCTTTCTTTGCGGCCCTGGTCCATGACCTGATACCACAGTCCCGATCGCGGATCCTGATACTTCACCACGGCTTGCGCGAGACGATTGAGAATTGCAACGAGCTCGGCTCGTTGCGGATGCTTGCGCGGAAAGTAGTCGAGTGTTTCGACGAGGGCCATCGCATACCAGCCCATCGCGCGGGCCCAGAAGTTTGGAGATCTTCCAGTCGTTGGATCTGACCAACGTTGCTTACGTGATTCATCCCAACCGTGATAGAGCAGTCCCGTTTTGTCGTCACGTGAATGACGCTCCATCAGAATGAACTGCTTCGCGATGTCATCAAAAGACGCATCCTCATGGAAGGTGGCGGCGTACTCGGTGTAAAACGGCTCACCCATGAACAGCCCGTCGAGCCACATCTGCGACGGGTAGATCTTCTTGTGCCAGAAACCGCCTTCGGAAGTGCGGGGGTGAGTCTTCAACTGCTCTCGCAGGAGGGCAGCGGCCCTACGATATTTTTCGTTGCCGGTAGTCTTGTAAAGGAAGAGAAGGTTTCGACCGGGAAGAATGTTGTCGATGTTGTAGTTATCGAGTGAATAGGTACGAATCGCGCCATCGTCGGCGACGAAGTAGTCGATGTTTTGTTGAATGAAGTCGAGATATTCTTTCTTCTTTGTGTTGATCCAGACGCGTTCGATGCCTTTCAATACCAGTCCGTGCTCGTAGGTCCATTTGGTGGGATAGCCTGATTCGCTCTTCGTCGCGTCACGCCAGAGAGCTGTCATTGCGGTGGCTGCCGCTTGTTCGGAGATGGATTTCGTTTGCGCGGCTGCGGTACTCATGAGAGCAAGGACCACCAAAAAGACTTCTCCCGCAACGGCGCCACGGCGCAACGCAAAACAGAGCGCGCCGTTCTTCCGTTGCGCCGCTGCGCCGTTGCGGGAGAAACTATCGTAGAGCATCAATAACCTTTCCATTAATTTTGACATCATCCAGTGTTGCGTCTCGGACGTTCTTAACAATATTACCTTCGGCGACGTTATCGAACGTGCAGTTTGTCAGACGCAGATTGAAGATTGGCGCCGCCGGAAGACCTTGAACGTCGAGTGCGTGTTTGCTCTTTCTACTTCGTAGATTATCGACTGTGTAGTCGCGAACGACCGGCGTAAACGATCCTTTCGCGCCTTCTTCATAATTAAAATCGATTGTTATAACAGCATGCGCGACCTGGCCCACTTCAATGTTGCGGAAGTGCAGATTCTCCAGCAGTCCGCCACGCATCGCATTGTTCTTAACACGCAACGCATGATCGAGATTTGGACTGTCGAGACGGCAGTTCTCAGCGAAAAGGTTTCTCACACCACCTGAGATCTCGCTGCCGACGGTTATTCCGCCGTGCCCGTCTTTCATAAAACAATCCTGCACGATGATGTTCTCAGTTGGTACTCTCAGCCGGCGTCCATCTGCGTTGCGTCCTGATTTGATCGCGATGCAGTCGTCGCCTGTATCGAAGTAACAATCTTTAATCAAGACGTCGCTACATGATTCCGGATCACATCCGTCGTTGTTTGGACCATGGCTGTTGATATGCACGTTCTGAACGATGACGTTACGACAGAGCACGGGATGAATCTCCCACATCGGTGAATTCTTGATCGTCACACTGTCGATCAGAACATTCTGACAAGCGTAGGGCTGAATGAACTGCGGTCTTAAATAATGACCTTCGCCAAAAATGCGTTCCCGCACCGCCACGCCTTTCTCCGCCATCGCAAATAGTGCGTTTCGATCCGGGCGCTGGTGGCTCATGCCTTCTTTCCAGCCATATTGCGGGCGACCGTTCCAGGGCCACCAGTGGTCGTTATCGCTCTGTCCGTCAAGTGTGCCTTTGCCGGTGATGGCGATGTTCTGCTGCTGAAAGGCGTAGATGAATGGCGAATAATTGTAAACCTCAACGCCTTCCCAGCGGGAGAAAACGACTGGCAAGTAGTCTTTGGGATTCTGGCTGAACTTGATCGTAGCACCTTCGGAGACTTCTAGATTGACGTTGTTTTTCAGGTGAATGGCGCCGGTGAGGTACGTTCCCGGTGGAACGACAACTTTGCCGCCGCCGGCTTTCGAACATTGATTGATGGCGTTGCGAAAAGCGGCGGTGCAGTCGGTGAGACCGTCAGGTTTTGCTCCGAATCGATTGAGATAGAGCCTGCGCTTTGGGAAACGAGGTGGTTTGATGCGTTCGAGGATTGATGGAAATACTGTTTGCCAGCGATCCTGGGCAGCGAAAATGCGGGGCGCAATCGCCAGTGCCGCGCCGCCAACCAAAAGGTTTTTGATGAAGTCTCGACGGGTTGTCATCTATCGGTCTGCTTCACCCTCCACTTAGGGTATTCGTCCTTCAAAAGTTTCGCAGGTTCTTCAACGTACCACGCATATCCGACGCGCCGTTCGTGTTCGATCTCGGCCACACTGTATTTCACTACCGCGTCACGGCCAACAAAGACGGGTCGGTTTGTGCCAATCTCATAAAAGCGCGCCCAGATTGGACCAGCCTCGGGATCTTTGACAACAACGCGATCGATGCCACCGGGTTGTGATGCATCCGTTCTTTCGATCCACTTGATGCCCTTCAACTGCGTTTGCTCAAACCACGCCATCGCCGACTGAATCGCATCGACGACTGCTGGAGATGGCTCCTTTAACGACATCAGAAAGCGAACGATACCGACGCTCTCGCCTCCACTCAACGACGCGACCTCAAACTTTCGCGCCGGCGCAGGCGCAAACGTAACCTCGTCGTGTTGAGCGCACCAGACAGTGCGATGCCCATTTACAATCACCTGCGTTTTCAGAATGCAGTCGATCCCTCTTGCAACCGCACTCGCAGCCTTCGCACGGCGGGCTTCGTCAACAAACGTGTAATTCGGCTTCGCCGCAGCAACATCACGAAGCAGCTTCAGCACTCCAATCATCGCATCGTCGTTGTAAGTGATGTGCTTGTAGTATCCGGAGAGATCCGGATAGAACTGTGGCCAACCGCCATTTGGATATTGAGCCTGCAAGAGGAAATCGAAGCCTTTAAGAAATACCTCGCGATGTCGTTCCTGCGGATGTTTAGTGTAGACGCGTGCGAGAAATGATAACTGCGTGTAGGTGGCGCCGTTATCAATCGTCGAGTCGTTTTCTTTCTTCTGTGCGAGCAGTGCCGGTCGTTCACTCTCATCGAACGGCTTTCCCATGTCGATATTCTTGGGCCAACCGCCGGAGTTGCGTTGATAAAGAACGACGTTGTCTGCAATCCGCAATGCTTCTGCGCTCGCGTACCACTCGTCTGCCTTACTGTGTGCGTCTGCCCACGCGATTGTTCCGACTGCCTGATTGGCTTTTCCGTAAAGACCGCGAACGGGATGGCTAAAAAACTGCGCGCGCGAAAACGTTGCAGCTTCCGCAGAAGTCAATTGTCTGGACCACGCGACACGCGCTTTCGGATTTGCGCCCGGTCCTTTCGATCTGTACTCACCAAACCACGCGGTTTTTTCTCGCGCCGGATCTCGCCAGTTGTCCCAACCTTCCGGCCGGATGTGAGGACCCAGCCAGCAATCGAGAAAAACTACGCGCGCATAAGGTCGCCAGGGCCTGCCGAGATAAACTCCGTTGCTGGTGTCCTGTCCTGTCAAACGGCAACGCAGAAAAACAAATCCGGTATTCTCTTCGTTGCTAAGCCGGTAGTGCGCGGTTACGTAGCCCTGACCTTTGCTGTGAATCGTGCAGTCTTCAAATACCGCCGATGCAGTTCCGAAGATGAAATCGACGTGGCCTTCGACGTAGCAGTTTTTGAAGTAGTGGCGGCTGCCGTTAACAAACAAGGTATCCTGCCAGCCGAGGAAGCGACAATTCTCAAAGGACGCGCGCTCGGCATCGACAAACAGCGCCACAGCTTGTGAGCCAGTCCCAAAGGTATTCTCGAACGTCAGATTCTCGGCTCGAAAATCATCGCCATTGATGAGGGTGCTGAAGGCTAGTCGTGTATTGCCGGCCTGCAGTGCACTTAATTTAAAAGTAAGAACAGTATTTTGTGGATCTTCACCGCGAAGAGTGACGTGACGTTTCCCGGTAACCACTCGTATCTGTTCCTGGTAAATCCCGCTTTTGATCTTGATGACGACTGGCTGGTTGTTATTGTCAGGAACATGGTCCAACGCCTGCTGCACGGTTTTGAAGTCACCTGAACCATCGGCAGCGACGGTGATGTGATGTGAGCCGCGGGCCTCAATTACGAAGAGGCACAAAAAGCACAAAAGAATTGTTGAGGGCCTAAACCATCGAGCTAAAAACATTTGTGCTTTATGTGCCTCTTTGTGGCCAACCCTTCTTGTGGCTTAAAAGACAAACTTCGCGCCGAATTGAATATCGCGTGGGTTATTACGTTGCGTCGTCACCAGACCGAAAGAGGCGTTTGGCGCTGCTGCCGTGCCCGGATTCAAACCCATTCCTGCTCCGAAGTACGGATGATTGAACGCATTCAATGCTTCGGCACGAATCTGAATCCGCCGACCTTCACCCCACCTGAAGTTCTTCGTGAGCGAGAGATTCGCCACTGAGTAAGGTTGATTGCGCAAACTGTCGAGCGTCGTCGGCACGTTGCGAATACCGGAGCTCGTCAGTGTCACCAGACCAGGCGCATCGATTGCTGAGCGGTTGATGCCAAACTTACCGCCCTGCCCGTCGCCAGCGCCGAGACGGCTGGTGATTGTTGACGGATCGCCGGGGAAGAACAAGTTGTTGCTCAGCACGAACGGCTCACCGCTCTGCCATTCGTAGGTGCCGTTCAACTGCCAGCCACCAATGAACAGATCGAGCACGCGATTCATGTTGTTACCCAGCATACGTCCACGACCGATTGGCAATTCATAGACACCCGCAAACGTAAAGCGGTGCGGTCGATCAAACTGCGAGATGCGATCTTCGAGCACTGTGTCGCCAGGATTTAAATAACCGATCTTCTCCCGCAAATTCGAAAAAGTGTAAGTCGCAGTGAAAGACGCGTCTCTCACCAAACGCTTGTCGATCTGCAACTGTAGCGCTTGATAGCGATTGGTGCCGTTATATTCCTGAACCCAGAGGCCATTGAACTGCGGGTACGGAAACAATGATTGTCCGCGAGTGATTGTGCTCGCAGTATTCAGTGGACTGCCGCCCGGAACGAGGTTCCGGAATGGGTTTGGAATCGTCGCCGAAAGAAAGGTATTTGCCGCCGCATCCGTTGTCGGATTGTCGCCGAGAAACTGTCGCGGAACGAAGTTCACATTCTTGCTGACGGACAGATCGTAGCCGGTAGCGCGAATGAAATTGGCTTCGACCACGATCTGGCCCGGCAATTCACGTTGAATACCAAGCACGATGCGAGCGAACTTGGAATTCTTTCGCAGCAAACCAATAATCGGAGCGGTGTCGGCGGCGACATCTGCGCCGAGTCCTGTCAACAGACCAAGACTCGATCCAAACGAAGGTTGAAGTCCACTCAAGCCAGTTGGGAACGGATTCGTCAACGTTGCGACGAAAGTGAGTCCGTTATTGTTTGAGGGAACGAACGGCGTCGTGCCGGCAAAGCCGATCTGTTGCGGAGTCTCGATCTGGAACGGCGCCATGAAGATGCCGAATCCAGCGCGAAGAACTGTCTTGTCAGTTAACTGATAAGAAGCGCCGACGCGTGGTTGGAAGTTACTCCGATCCGCTTCCCAAACGTTGCGATTGTCTTCGTTAGCAAACGTATAGCCGCCGAGCACGTGAAAGTTGGCCGGTGTCACGACAAAGTTTGCCGGATTAGCGTTGAAAGAAGTGGTATAGGCTGCGCGTACCTGTGCTTCGATCGGACTTGGTGTTCCGAGATCGAAGCCGCGCAGAATGCGGTTGTAACGCTCAGTCAGACCCTGCTCGAGGTCGAAACGAAGACCGAGATTGAGAGTCAGTTTCCGCGTCGCGCGCCAGTCGTCCTGGAAGAATATTCCGTGATAGAGCGATTGAACCGAGTAGTTGATCGAGTTGTCGATCTGGCTGGCGTTGCCACCGGAACCGGTCGTCGGAATACCGAGCAGGAACGCAGCGATATCGCGTCCGAAGACATTTCTTAATGTGCTTGATGAATTGGAAGCGGGCGCTGTGAACGTGCCGTCGAAGAAGAATTGGCCGCCTTTGTAAGCGTCAGTGCTGAAGTTCTCGCGCACGACGCGAAAATCGTAACCGTATTTCAACGTGTGATTATCGGCTACCTGCGTTAGCGTTGGTTGTATCGAGCCCATGTAAAACGGCCGGATGCGGCCTTCATTCCAATCGGATCTGGTTGCGCCGAGCGTCGATCTAATCGGCCGGGTCGCATCCAGGTTTCTGATCATGATGCGCGGCAGGTATTGATAACCGCGCATCGCTGCCAGCGAAGCCGGCGCAAAGCCAAGCGTTGCCGGATCGAAGAGTTGAGCCGGGCGCCGTTCCTGTACGAAGCGATTCAGACTCACGCGAATGTCGAACACGACCTTTGAGTTAATCGTGTTTGTGTAATCGAGATTGCCGCCATCGTTGGTGCGAAACTCAAAGCCCTGTGTGATCGGAAAGCCGTTAACCACACCGGCCCAGTCCTGACGATCCTCGGGGTTGAAGCTATGGTAGTACTTGCCAAAGATCGACTGGTTCGAGCTGATGCGGTGGTCGATGCGAGTCAGCCACGCGCGATAGTTCTGATGGCGAAGCTGGTTTGAAAAGAAGTTGTTCTGCGTGCCGTTGGCAACACCGGAAATGTTTGGTAGTGGATAAAACTTGATCAGGTTCGCGGCGACCGGATTGATGAAGTTTTGCGGAATGATGTTGCACTGTGAATTCGACGGCAGCGCACCTGACGTCGGACAGCCGAAAGAAGTGCGAACAACGTTGCTGCCGCTCTGTGTACCCGAGAACGGGTTGAAGATCACGGTGTTGGCAGAGTTGGCGATGTTATTGCGATTGACAATCAGCGCCGAGAAGTCGCCACGGCGCATCGCTTCTGTCGGCACAGTGAAGATCTGTGGTTCGGCGACGTTATCTTTCAAACGTTCATAAGACACCAGGAAGAATGTGCGATCGGTGCCGTTGTAAATCTTCGGCAAAGCGACCGGTCCACTGAAGACACCACCGAACCGATGATAGGTCCGGATCGGTCGTACCTGGTTGCTGGCGTTGCCAAAGAAGTTGTTTGCCGTGCGACTGCGATCGCGATTGAAATACCACGCCGAGCCGTGGATGTCGTTGCTGCCGCTCTTGACGGCAACGTTCACGGTAGCGCCTGCAGAATAACCTTGCTGCGCGTCGAAAGTGTTTGTCTGAACTTTGAATTCCTGCACGGCGTCGGATGGAGGTGAGAATCCGACGCCGCCATCGAATGCGTAGTTCGGCGAACCATCGAGCGTGATCTGGTTGGCGCCGGTAGCGCCGTTGGATCGAAACGCGGCGAGGTTGCCATTCGATGTTGGTCCGGTGAATAGGGGATTGCCGGTGTAAGCGATGCCCGGAGCGAGTGTCGCGAGTTGATAGGCAGTGCCTTCAGTCAGCGGTAATTCGCTGATCTGTTTGCCGGTGACGACGGTGCCAGTGTTTACCGTACCGGTTTCTAGTGTTAGGCCGGAAGCTATGGTCGTCACCATCGCAGTCACACCGATTTCCAGCTGCACGTCGAGCGCCAGGCGGTCGGCAACACGAACCTGAATTCCATCGCGGACGGCGGTGTTGAAGTTTTCCTTGGTTACCGTAAGCTCATATTTTCCCGGCGGCAGTAAGGGAAAACTGTAAGCACCGTCTTCACCCGTTGTGGTGCTCGAGACGATTCCCGTCTCAACATTCTTGATATCGACTTTGCTGCCGGGAACGACCGCGCCGTTTGGATCGGTGATCCTGCCCGTAAGTGATCCTCTGAACTCCTGAGCGGTAGCAGTGAAGACGGCGACAATCAGGAGCAAACCAGCAAATAGAATTCGTCCGCACGAGTTTGCTGTAATCATCTCTTTTTCTCCATCATGGCGAGGGCACGGATGCACGCTCGTCGACTCGGCTTAGGTCAATTGGTATGACCAGCTATGGGTTTCGCGACTGATGAGGTGTTCTCCTCGTCGCTGATTTGTCTTCGCAGGCGACATATTCTGCTCCACAGTGTTTAGGCTGTCAAGAGGAATTATTTACCAATTGTGTTTAGCTTTGTAGTGCGGTAAGACCAATCAGATTTGAGAATGACCGGTATAAAGATGAATGCCGAGTAAACAAAGGCACGGTGGTACGTATTGTAGGGGCGGCCACAGAGGGCCGCCTCTACAGGACGTACGACATCGCCAAGTGTTTCTCTAGTGCGACATTATTTTCGACCGGCCGCTTCGACGCTTTGCGTCGGATCGGCGCCTTTCCATTTAACATCTGCGGTGGGGCCGTATGTCGAAGGGACGCGCTTATTGAGGAGACGTAGGTAAACAGTCAACTGCGTTCGATGATGCGCGGTGTGCAAGACACGGCGCCAGAAGATCCAAATACGTTCGCGCTCCACGTCGAAAAAAGGAACGACTCTTAACCACCATTCCTGATCCTGTAACGCTAGACACCTTAACCGGATACGTGACAATTCGAGCATGCGAGTCGCATAAGCCACCAGCGTGCGGCTTTCGGGCAGGACCTGTTCAGCCGGTGGCTCTGGCAATCCGAGAAACTCGCCAAAGAATCGCCGCGCAGAGAGCAACTCGTGCTCAATTATCTCGCGCACCGTGCTCGAGCGGTCATGCGGCCGGAAGCTAAGATCATCATCGCTGAATTCCAGCCATACCGAATTCAGTTTGTTTGCTTCGCTGGCGTAGGTCTTCAACAGATGTTGAAAGATGGGCGCCGACGCTCGCGGTATCTCGGAATCGGTAATGCCTTTCTCGTCGTAGTTCAAGATTCGTTCCGTTCAACCGTCTCGCGTATGATCCTGTTGGTCCATCTAAAAAGTGAAGATGGCGGCAAACTCAGATCTAATGTTGTGCGTGGTGAAGCTAGGAATGCCGCGGAAAAGTGGCAACGCACCGGCACGATTATCAGCGCGCGTGCGGTAATAACCCTGCTCATAAGCGAACGTCACCCACTGATTCCACTTGTATTGGAGATTACCAGAGAAAAGATCGCTGCGCGTTCCTCGTCCACCAAAGCGCCGGGCGTCGCGCGCCGTTGCCTGATCATCTCCGTAGTAGACGAACGCGGTCCATCCGGCGTTGCGTCCTTTTGGATCGGCATCGAAGATGCGCGAGAGCGGAAAACCGAGTTGAATGAATCCACCCTGTGCGCGCACAGGCCTTTGTGGAGCCACCACAGGCAAGCCATCGCTGAAACCAAAAACTACTGTCGATGCTCCATCAATCGAGGTGGCAGTAGCGGTAGCGGTCAGGCCGGCAGTGTCATTGAAATTCGAGAGCAGTTGGCCGGCGAAAAAGAATCGCAGATCGGAGCCGTTGTAATACTTACCAACAAGCGTGACGAAGCGGCTCGGCAATTGAATCTCTGCTGAGTAGCCATTGCTGCTGCTCTCGACTTCTGCCCCGCTGGGAAATGCATTTCTGAATGCCAACGGCACACTTGCAGCCGTAACAATCGCTGTTCGTTTGGCATGTTCGAAACTAACAATGAACTGCGCCGGCGACACGTTCGCCGCCTTATCCAGCTGCCATTGCAGCACTGCGCGGCCCTGTATGCCCGGTTGTTGTGAATCAGCTCCCTGCCTTTCGCCAAATGCTAATTGGTTGCTTACGTCAGAGGGCAAATTCCCAAAGGCCGGCAGGACGATCGCGATCTCTGGTCCAAGTTTAACTGTATGCGATCCCCCGAAATTATGCAGGAGGCCGAAACGAGCTTGGGGGATCCGTGTATACGGCGCGCCGTAACCCAGCCCTCCGAAGTTTGTATTCTCAATCATGTTTGGCATGGTCGAAGAGACAAAAGGTGACCAGTCCTGACCAAACAACACGAAGGCAGTGTCGTTCTCGCCGAACCTCCGATCAATTCTTACCCATGCCAGACGAATGGAAGGCTGACTGGATCGGACCGACGAGATGTTGCGATTGTTCACGCGGGTGAAGTCACCTTCGAAATCAAACTCAATCTTCCCAGTGAGTGTGGTCTTCGGGGCAACGTCCAACCATTCGAAGTTTGCGCCCAGGCGTAAACCACGTGCTCTAACATGAAATTCCGGTGAATTGTTTGGTCCTGTGTCGGCAGCAAGTAGTGGAAGTGGAAAATCATTTCCCTGCGGCGACGATGAGTCGTGAATGAGGCTGGTCTTGAAGATGCCATAAAACTTCAGACGCGCACCGGTGCCGAGTTTGACGTCAGGTATCAGACCTTCGCGCTTCGGCGGATCGATGCCGAGCAATCGGACAGGAGCAACAGCGGCGATCACTGCGGGCGGAGTTGGTTGCTGTGCGGTTGGCGGTCGTTCTGAACTGGTTGTTTTGTAGTCGGCAGTCATTAGCGCGGGCTGGGAGTTCGTGACGGGCGCATTCCCTCGCACGGTTTCAAATTCGGCAGCGGAGATTACTCCCTTGTCACGCAGCAGCGTCGCCAGACGATCTCGTTGCTCTGCGGGCGAAGCATTAGTGACGATTAGACGGGCTTCCTCGGCCGTCAACACACCCTTCGTCACGAGAACGCGCACCAATGGATCGGTGGAATTATCAGTCTGTGAGAATGCCGCCGGCATAACAAGAAGGCCGATGATGCAGGTTAAGGTAAGTCGTAGAAGTAGGTGCATAAAACCTCCTTGCCGATGGTGCTGCTCACGTCTGATCGCTGCGGTCTCGTTCGCGTTCCCATTCTTCGATGGCCCGTTCGCGGTCAACCTGGCGACGCTTCTCGCGCTCATAGCTCTCACGAGGATCGCGACCTGTTACCGCGCGGTACCAGGCGGGGTGATGAGTCCAGGCCCACTTCTCCGTCACTGTGCCATCGATCATTGAACGGAATGTCCCCGGTTGATGCGCAGTGCCTTCGTAGACGTGAATGATGAAGCCGCCCAGCATTACGAGCGCGGCGATATCGTGCACTACATAACTTATTGCTACCGACATACGCGGTACGACATTGTCGAACCACATCAATAGCCCAGTAATCAGAAACAGCACCCAGCTGATCGCTATGGCCCAGAAGTACAGCTTCTGACCACCATTGAAGAACCCCGTATCTTTTGGTTCGAGATCGTCTTTATTGGTGGCATATGCCTTCAGATGGCGAATGAAATTACTGTCGGTGCGAGTCCATGCCATCGGCACAAACCAATTCACGAATTGCAAAAGAAAGAACACTTCGAAAAGAAGTCCAAACCACGGATGCAGGAAGCGTGTTAGCGGGCCGCCGCCGAATAATGGCGTCAGCCACGGGTACAGCCAGGGGGAGTAGACTGCGAAGCCCGTCAGCAGCGAGAGAATAAAAAAGATTGCTACTGACCAGTGCAGAAACCGCGTGTACACGGGATGGCGCAAGAGTTCGCGCCGCCTCACGCGAGTCGTGCCGATTCGGGCAAATTCGCCTCTTGCCTTTTCGTCAAAGCCTTTGGCAGCTGCGTTCATGGCGTCTCCTTTCTGCCGGCCTCGATCTCATCGCTCGGACCGGTTCGAGTTTCTGGTGCCTCAGGTTCCGGCAACTTTGGACCATAGAAGACGCGATGCAGGAAGACGGCCGCGACACCGAGCACCGCCATTGCCAATCCGGTTGGTTTCGCGATCCATTTCCAATAGGTGTAGCTGGGAGGTATGACCGGATTCTTGGGCAGGCCATACCGCTCGGGATTGTTGATGTCGTGCAGTACGTAGATGACGTGCGTTCCGCCGATTGAGGCTGGATCGTAAACACCTGCCGCAGCGAAGCCCGACTGTTCCTGTAACTGTTTTGCACGCAGCCCTGCGATCTGGACCATGTCCTCTTTTGTACCAAAGTGCAGACAACCTGTTGGACAAGCTTTAATACAGGCAGGTTCCAGTCCCTGGCCCACTCGATCAGAACAAAGCGTACACTTGTAAACCTTCTTGGTTTTTTCGTTGAACTTGGGAATGTCAAAAGGACAGCCAGAAATACAGTAGCCACAGCCGATGCAGTTTTCCTGCTGGAAATCGACGATGCCGTTTTCGTATTTAATGATGGCGCCATCGGCCGGACACGCTCGCAGGCAGCCAGGATCCTCGCAGTGCATGCACTGGTCCTTGCGCATCAGCCACATCAGATTACCGTCGCGTTCGTCTTCGGCAAACTTGATCAGGTTCCAATAGTTCCATTGCGTCGACGGCATCGTTTGATATGTGTCGTCGAACGTCGTTTCGCGAAAAGGATGATCGTTCCACTCCACGCAGGCGACTTCGCATGCTTTGCAACCAATACAGGTTGTGACGTCGATGTATTTGCAGACCTGAACGGCACGCTGAGTTCCCTGACCGGGTACGGTTCCCGGATGAGCTGAGATTTCCTGAATCTGAAATGTCCGTGGGCTACTCATCTCATGCCCTCCTTGCTAGGCCTTCTCGATCTTAACGAGGAAACCTTTGAACTCTGGCGTATAGGCATTCGGATCGATGGCTGCCGGCGAAAGTTGATTTGCCGTCATTTTCGAAGTCTTGCCTTCATCTTCAGCAATGCCGCGATAGCCCCAGTGAATCGGAATGCCGATCTGATAGGTTTTCTTGCCGTCGATCATCATCGGCTTGATGCGCTTAGTAACCATTGCCTTGGCGATGTAAATGCCGCGAGCGCTGGTGACTTTAAGTTTCTCGCCGCCGGTGATCCCCATCTCGTCGGCGAGTTGCGCCGGAACCTCAATAAAGGGTTCCGGTACGAGCTGGACGTTCATCGGATTGTTCTTGGTCCAATAGTGATAGTGCTCTGTCAGACGGTAAGTGGTGCAGACGATATTGAAACCCTGGTCCGGCGTGCCCAGCTTATCCAGATCAGATTTGAACTTCTTCGCGACGGGGTTAATTGACTGTTGCGGATGAAGAGGATTTGCGATCGGACTCTCGACCGGCTCATAGTGTTCCGGAAATGGACCATCTGCGAAAGCCGCGAGCGGAGCAAAGATGCGGCCCACGCCTTCCGGGTTCATTATGAACGGTCCCATGTGGTCCGCCGGTTTTGAATCCGCTTTGAAATCGGGCACATCATTGCCGACCCATTTCTGTTGCGCCTCGTTCCACCAAACCTGTCTGCGTTCCATGTCCCACGGTTTGCCCGACGGATCGCATGAGGCGCGGTTGTACATGACGCGGCGATTTGCGGGCCACGACCAGGCCCAGTTCGGATAGATCCCAAGTCCGGAAGGATCATCAGTGCCGCGTCGTTGCATCATTGGACCAGCTTCGGTCCACGAGCCGGAATACAGCCAGTTGCCGCACGCCGTCGTGCCGTCGTCGCGCAACCAGGCAAAGCCTGGCAACTGTTGTCCGGCCTTGATCGTTATTCCTGGCTGCGTGTCATCAGTGAGATCTGCCAAAGCTTTTCCATTGATCTCCTTTGCTACTTCAGCCAGAGCGGGATTCTTCGGAGTTGTATAAGCCCAGGAGAGGTTCAAGATTGGATCGGGGAACTTGCCGCCTTCGTCCTGATAAAGTTCGCGCACTTTCAAAAAGATGCGCGCGAGAATCTCCTGATCCACCTTCGAGTTTCCAGCTGTTGGCACAGCCGCATACTTCCACTGCAACCAGCGCGCTGAGTTCACAAACGTTCCATCCTTTTCGGCAAAACCAGCCCCAGGCAGACGATAGACGGTGGTGTTGATCTTCTTCATATCGTCTTTGCTGATGCCTGGCGAATTCCAAAACTCCGCGGTTTCCTCCGGATATATGTCACAGACGACGAGCCAATTCGCTTTCTTTAAAGCCTCGATGTTCTTATGTGAATTTGGACCAATGGCCACACCGTTCATACCAAAGGCAAACAGACCTTTCACTTTGCCGGCGTACATCTCGTCCCACATGTCAGTCCACGAAAACTTGCGATCGATCTTCGGCAAAAAGTGATAGTTGAAATCGTTCTCTTTCTTTGCCGAGTCGCCGTAAAGAGCTTTCAGGAACGACACCATGAATTTCGGTGTGTTGGACCAGTAGTTGTACGAATCCCATTCCGCCGGTTTGGAAGGAGTCGGAGTGGTGCGTTTGAGAAAAGTGGCAAGATCGGTATCCGAGGGCTGCGGTATCTTCAGATAGCCCGGAAAGATGTCGAAAACGCCACCCATGTCAGTGGCGCCCTGAATATTCGAATGGCCGCGTAGCGCATTCACACCGCCGCCTGCACGACCTACGTTGCCGAGAATTAGTTGCAGGATCGCAGCCGTGCGAATTATTTGCGTTCCCGAAGTATGCTGCGTCCAGCCGACGGCATAAATAATTGTTGCCGCCTTCTTCATGTCTCCGTTCTTGCGAACGGAAGTGAAAAGGTCAGCCGCTTTGAGAAATTGATCTTTCGGAATGCCCGTGATGCGCTCAACCATTTCCGGTGTGTAGCGCGAATACTGCTGCTTCAGAAGCTGGAAGACAGAACGGGGATGCTGTAGAGAAAGATCGTAGGCGACGTTAGGGGGCAGCATTGGAGGAGGTTTAGGACCACCCTGCCCTGATGCGCCTGGTCCACCAGCCGCCTGGTGACCGCCGCCCATTGCTTCTCCGCCTTTCGGTGGCGTGGAGGGTTGCGAACCTGCTTGCGTCCCGCTTGAAGCTCTTCCAGAAGAAGCAGCCGCTCCCGACTGACCACCGCTTGATTGTGGACCAACGTTGCCGCCCTCCTGATAATTCCAGGTAGACTTTTCGTACGTCATCGCTCCACCATCGAAACCGGAGAACAAACCGTCCTCAGGAAGTTTGAATCCTTCTTTAACGATGAATGCGGCGTTGGTGTAGTTGATCAGGTAATCCTTCGCGAATCGATCATTTTGAATCGCGTGATTGATTAAGCCGCCCAGAAACGCTATGTCAGTTCCGGCCCGGATTTGCAGGAATAGATCAGCGACCGCGGCCGTACGCGTGAAGCGCGGATCGACAACGATCATCTTGGCGTTGCGTGTTTTCTTGGCTTCAACTGGCCACTTAAAGCCACACGGATGGTTCTCGGCTGGGTTGCCACCCATGATCAACATCATGTCGGTGTTCTTGATGTCGATCCAGCCGTTCGTCATTGCGCCGCGTCCAAATGTGGGCCCCAAACTGGAGACCGTTGGACCGTGTCAAACCCGGGCCTGCGTTTCGAAGTAGCAGACCCCCAGGCTGCGCATTGTTTTGACGGCGAGAAAATTCAGTTCGTTGGTGTCAGTGCATCCACCGGTCCAGCCGATGCTTTCAAGACGGTTAACTGTGTAGCCATTCTTGTCTTTCTCGATGAATGTGGCATCGCGAGTTTTCTTCACCCAGCGAGCAATGTCATTGACAGCATCATCCCACGAGATATCTTCCCATTGATCGGAGCCTGGCCGTCGCACTTGCGGTTTGAGCAATCGGCGTTCGCTCGCGATGTCCTGCTCAAGAGAGGCGCCTTTCGGACACAGTGTGCCGCGATTGATGGGATGATCCGGATCGCCTTCGACATGCACGACCTGCGGTGTTGCGTTTTTCGCTTTGTCACCGAGCGTGTGAATGATCACGCCGCAACTAACTGAGCAGTAAGGGCAGGTGCTGCGCGTCTCCGTTGTACGCGCAATCTTGAGTCCCTGAGTTTGCGCATACACGGGCGCCAGATTAAACCCAAAGACAGTAACGCCTGTGCCCCCGACTACAGTAGCCTTAAGAAACGTTCTCCTGGAGACATCCATAATACGAACCTCTGGAGAGCAGATATCAGTGAAGGAAAAGACAAGGGCGTCTCCCATTCTCTGAATCTAGGTTTGCGGGGGTCTAAGTTGAAGGGGTTACAGGACGAAGATTAGGCCGCTCCAACGCAAAAGTCAACGTTTCGGAAGGCTACTCCCGCAAAGGCGCAAAGCGCTGCCGCGTTTCTAAGTTTTTTCTTTGCGCCTTTGCGGGAGAAATACTTTCACAAGCCGATTAGATTGATCTCGATCTTCGTATAGCCATGCTCTCGTGCCCATACATCGAGTGGCGCCGCTGCAACCTCATCAACCAGTGGAGCAGCAAGGCCGAGCAGTGTGAGATCGACACCCTTTATGTAATGCCCGCACGTGTCGCACGCTTCAATTCTGATGTGGTCGTATTCCGGGCTATGAAAGTATCCGAGTTTCGCTGGTCGCTCTTCGCCGCAATTCGCGCAGACGACGCGTCGAAATTCCCAGCTTGAAAGACAAGTCGCGCAGATTAGCGTCCGATTCCCGCTTTCCGCATTGACTTCTTTGCTTTGGAGAAAACTTACCTGCGGGTTGCCACCGCAAAATGGACAACGCCGTTCGCTCGTGGCAATTTCTTGCCGCTCGACCGCGACTCCTGCGTCCGCTAGCCAGCGGCCATAAGGCTGCAGGAAGGCCTTTGCGAAAAACTGTATGTCCGACGGGTTCAACCAGTGACTCATGAGCATTTCATTAATGATCTCATCGGTTGTTTCCATTAAATCCTGAGCTTCGGCGGCGAGAGTTTCAGGCCCGTGGGCCGCGACAGTTTTCAACATTGCCGGTAAGGCTTCACGAATTACAGGAAGGTCGCGCTCCAACTCTCCGGAAGGAAGCCAATCCTTACGACTACGCAGAAATTCGTAAATCTCCTTCTGCGCGCGAAGTAATTGCGCGTAGAACGTCAGCAATTCTCTCGAGCCGCCGGACTGCGCCGCCAATTGGTCCGCACGTCCGATTTGTTTATCCCACCATCCCGACATATCGAAGTCCTAATAACTAAGTCAGAAACTCTTGCGCAAGGCGACTCTGGCTGCATGATAGCCGCATAGACCATGCACACCTCCGCCCGGTGGCGTCGAAGAAGAGCAAATATACAGGTCTTCACGCGGCGTCGAATACAACCTGAATGTAGGCCGGAAAAACATTTGCGAAAGATCCTGGGAACCACCGTTGATATCTCCGCCAACAAGATTGGCATTGTGTCTCTCCAGATCCAATGGAGACATTACACTACGAGCCAGAATGCAATCACGAAAGCCCGGCGCGAACCGCTCGATTTGTTCTTCGATTCGATCTGTCATGTTCATTAGCGATCCGTTGGGTACGTGGCAATACGCCCAAAGCGTGTGTTGTCTGTCCGGAGCTCTTGAGAGATCAAAGAGCGTCGGTTGTGAAAGAATCACGAATGGTTTTTGTGCGTGCTCACCGCGCGCGACTTGTTCCTCGGAAAAAAGGATCTCCTCATAAGAGCCACCCAGATGTACCGTAGCCGCCTGATGACACTCTTTTGCTGCCCAGGGCACGGGCGAGGCGAGTGCCCAATCCATTTTGAATGCTCCCGGCCCGTATCGATAGTTGTTGAGTTTGCGGCGAAAGCGGGAAGGCAATGAGCTTCCGGCAAGGCGAATTATTTGACGCGGAGTGAGGTCACACAAAATTGCTTTTGCGGTTGGCAGCTCGTCTAATGACTCCACGCGATGATCAGTTACGATCTCGCCACCGAGCTGCACGAGATATTCCGCAAGCGCATTTGCGATGCTCTGTGATCCTCCTCGCGTAATCGGCCAGCCAACAGCGTGGCCCATTGCTCCCAACATCAAACCGAATGCTGCTGTAGCGAGTCGGTGTAACGGCAGAAATGAATGAGCTGCCAGACCGGCAAACAGTGCACGAGTTTTATTCTCTGTAAAGACAGACTCCACGAGCCCTTTGGCTGACCGGATCGCATTCATACCGAACCCCGCAACAATAAGTGGATGTCGCGGAAACCGAAGTGGCCCGAGCAGATCGTCGGCTAATTCGTTCCACCGTCGCACGATTGGCAAGAACAGATTCCTGTATGCGTCTCGGTCTTGGCCGAGATTCTCGCTCATAAGTTCCACCGATCGATATAGAACAACCGCGCTGCCGTCGTCGAAAGGATGGGCCAGACATGCAGGAGGATGTATGAACTCCAATCCGTACTTGTCCAGCGGAAGTTTTGAAAAGAATGGCGAACCCGCGGCTAAAGGATGTACAGCGGAGCAAACGTCATGAGTGAAGCCGGGTAAGGTGAGTTCAGCGGATCGTGCTCCGCCGCCAACTGTTCTATTTGCTTCGTAGATGCAAACGGAGCGGCCTGACCGAGCAATTTCGATCGCCGCTGCCAGGCCATTTGGTCCAGCACCGACAACAATCGCGTCGTAGTGGTTCAAGCGGCGTACCCCCTATCGCTCCCTGGAAATGTTGTTTGGTTAAAAGACTCCACTACAAGCTTTGCACAAAAAGCGAGAAATCCCACCAACGGGAGTTGGTGGATTCGTTCAAGTCCTCACTAGAAATCCTTACCCCAAACCAGCTATTAATACCGCCAACGGAAGTTGGCGGATACTTCACGTCCGACCTATTTATCCCAAAATCCTGTCAAACGTTTGGATCCTAAAGTTCATGGATGTTTATAAATAGTTCGGACTTGAACGATCCGCCAACTTCCGTTGGCGGGATTCAGACCCGCACCATTAGTCTTCAAATAGAAAGGACTTGAACGAATCCACCAACTCCCGTTGGTGGGATTTCTGAGTTTTGGAGCACAGTGAGGCAAAAGAGAGAGGCACAGAAAGCACAATCTCACTTTTGTGCCTTCTGTGCCTTTTTGTGGCTACTTCGTTTGTGGCTCTACTTTGCCTTCACCATCACGTTACCGCCGCCGAGCGGCAGAAGCGCGAGGTTGGTGCCAACACGGCGCCAGATCACGCCGTTGTTATCGAGGATCGTGATCGCATAGGCATCGAACGAGCGCGGCGACAGCAAGTCACCGTCACGAGCGTCGACCGTGAAGCTGAAGTTGCCGAACGACTGAACAATAGCACCGGTCGCGGGATCGATCTTCTGAACCACGCACTTGCCTTTGAACGAGGATCGATTTGCGATACTGGTTCCAGGCTCAGTAGAAAAGTTCAGGAATCCGCCTGCCCAGCTCGTGCTCTTCACGACGTAGTCAAAACCATCAAGGCCGCGGAAAATGTAGATCGAATTGCCCTTCGGATTGCCGTTGCCGCCCTTAACTGTGAAGCCAAAATTCCCATGACCGTTGGCACTCTGACTGTCAGGCACCCAACCACCACCACTCGTCTGTTGGTCGTTGGTTCCTACTGCGACATTGAGCGTGCCGAGACCCACCGGGTTAGCGATCCAGTAAGGATTACCCGCGTCGATTTTGACTTTAATGACGTAAGTATCAGCCGCCACACCGGGAAGGAACGTTATCGCATCGCCGTTAGCATCAACCGGCACGCCGGTCACGGTCGTGTCTGGTGTGTTGGACATGTTACTTGACTTGAAGATCTCAAACGTCACCCTGGCAAGAGTCAGGTCACCGGATGGTCCATCCGGATTTGGTGTGAGATGTCCACCGAGACGCACGGTTGCCGTGGTCACGGATGGACCAGCAGTTATTACACTCATATCACCCGTGTATGTTGTTTCTGCGACTGGAGTCGCATCCTGAGTGATCGTAACGTTGCGACCGGCAACGGTTAGCGTGCCGATACGTGTCGAGCCGGTGAGGTTTGGCGCGACCGTGTAGTTCACGGTTCCGTTTCCATTACCGCTCGCTCCCGAGTTGATGGTGATGAATGAATCGTTGCTCACGGCATTCCAGTCGCACGCGTCGGTTGCCGATAAGTTCTTCGTTACCGTCACGTTGCCTGAACCACCGGGCGAGAGGAACGCTTGACTCAATGGCGACACCGTCGCGCATGAGGTTGGGATCGTGACCTTGAAAGCGCCTCGACCGTGAGTAAAGGCGAACAGGGTCGTCACACCATTGTTATTAACGGCTGAGAGCGATTCCACGACTGTGTTGGAGAAGCCCGTCGTTTCACGCGCCCAATTTGCTCCACCGTCGAGCGAAACAAACACGCCGAGGTCCGTGCCGACGTAGATGCGCTGATTGTCATTCGGATCGACAACCACGCTGTGCGCCGGAATGTCGGGAATTGCATTCACGTTTCCGAGTGTTTGGGTTCCGTCAGCCAGTGTCCAGGTTCCGCCTCCATCAGTACTCCTGAAGACGTGGCCGACGCTGGTGCCGTTTACGTTTGGCGTCCCGTTGAAGTTTGAAATCGTCGCCCAGACGTTATTTGCGTTACTCGGGTCATACTCAACCCACGAGATCGTGCCGTTGCCGTTACCACGCGGCGTAAAACTTTGTAACCAGGTGGTCGCCAACACACTCGCGGCATTGGCCGTTAGACCAACTGTTGTGCGACGCAATTGTCCTGACGCAGCACCGTCGATCACGATGTTTGAATTCGTCGGCGCGATCGCAATCGCGGTGATTGAGCCGCCGGTCTGTTGTGTGGCGCTCGTTCTCGTCCAGTTGGTCGCATTGTTATCTGTGCGCCACATGAAGCGCCCACCTATCCACAAACGCGTTGGTGTCGTCGGATCCATCCTGAAAACTGTGATGAATGGAAATACGTCGCCGCTGATGCCACTGATAACAGATGCGGAACTCACGCCACCATTTGTCGACCGGCGTAAAGACAGGCCGGTGGTCTCGAAGAATAGGGTGTTTGTGTTCGCCGGATTTACAGCAACGTATCCGCCGTCGCCGCCGTTGATGCGCGCCCACGCGTTTGGACCAGCGGCGTCTGTACTGCGATTTGTACCGTTGTCCTGCGTGCCGCCGAAGTAAGTCTGTCCATTCGGATAGGGCAGACCGTGGTAGAACTGCGTTACCGCATAGTTGTTATTCAAAGGACCCCAGATGACCGGGGAGGGAACTGTAAAGAAGCCGCCGGGCGTGAATTCGTTACCGCAGATCGGGCTTGAGGGAGTAATAGCGCCGCCTCCCGGCGTTATGCCTGTGGCGTAACCTACGTTGCCGTCCTTGGCATTGTTGGTTCTGTAGATACCGCCGTCATTTCCGGCGAACATGGTTTGATTACTGGTGCCGTTGTAGTTTGGATGGAAAGCGATGATGTGGTTATCGGCATGGACCAGTTGCGGATCGCCGTTAGCCGGTGGAGTGCCATTTCCCTGGAACCACCAGTACGAAGCGACCGCCCAGTTGACGCCGCCGTTGTCAGAACGGAACAGATCGACACCACCTGCCCAAACTTTGTCTGGATCAGTCGGATCAACTGCGAGAACGTTGTCGTACCATCCCTGATTTAAGAATTGGCTTGTTCCGAATCCGCATTGAGTCAATGCACCATTGACCGGATTGCTGAGCAGCAGAGTGTCCTGGAGATTGGCGCTGTTATTACGTACCTGCGTGGTCCATGTTCCATTAGCTCCTGCTCCGGTGGAACGGAATACGCCGAGCAGGCCATCGGTATAGCTGGCCGTTGGGAAGCTTGGATTCGTTCCCGCACCGCAACTGATACACGACACCATTGCGTAAATGACATTTTGATTAGAGGGTGCAAGAGCGAGCGAAGTACGACCCCCAGTCACTTCTGAGAAAACATCTTCCCAGGTGCCGGAGCCGCCCGCATCTACGTTACGGAAGATGTGCGAGCGCGCGAAGGTGCCAACAGCTGCGAACACGTAGTCAGTAGCCTGATCGGTGCGTATAACAAGATCCATCGCACCGTTTGCACCATTGGCAACGTTGGAGACAATCTCCTGATTCCATGATATGCCGCCATCAAGACTGCGCCACACGCCAGTGCGTGTTGCTGCATAGATGTGCTGAGTATTTGCCGGACTGACGACGATATCGTTCACGAAGAAGAAGTTTGAATTAGAGATTGTGGCCGGCAAGCGCGTCCAGTGTGCACCGGCGTCAATGGTCTTAAATATGCCCGCGCCACGAACACCGTCTGCGTTGAAAAATCCTTCTCCAGTACCCGCGTAGATAATGTTTGGATTCGAAGGATCCATCACCATGGTGGTGACGGCGATGTTTGCGAGAAAGTCGTTGAGCGGAGCCCACGAGGTTCCACCGTTAGTTGTTTTCCAGATTCCGCCGGCAACTGCTGCTGCATACATCACGTCAGGGTTAACAGGATCGATCAGTAATGCGCGTGTGCGACCACCGACATTGCCGGGTCCTAATGACTGCCATGTACCGAGTGCGCCACTGGTTGAGGCGCTTCCATCACCGGCGCCGCCACCACCGGTACCACCCGGGAACTGTGGATCTTCGTCAAACATTTCTTCTGTTTCATTGCTGTCGGACTGCGAAGGAAGATTCTTGTTCTTCGCCGTTGAGAAGCGCTTCATGCGTTTGATCTTCTCTTTAGCCTGGAAGTAGCGTTCGATCGGGAGCACCTTCTCGCCTTTTGGCAGACGCTTCTGCAAGTACCATTCGAGTGCTTCACGGGGCTGATCGAAGCGTTCGCCGTCGAGATCCTCTTCACCATTAAACAAAGCGGCGAGCCGCGGATTGCGTTTGACGAGTGCGCGCCGGGCTGCTAGTTCTTTGCGCGATTCACGTTTATTGCGTGCTTCTCGTTTGTGCTCTGCGGTTCGGGACTCTTTTCGCACCACCCGTGATTTTTGTCGCTTGGGATGATTGCTGTGCGCCAGCACGGCCACGCCATTAACCAAGAGCATACAGATCAAGGTCAGGGATGTAATGAGGCGGTTCATCTTGAAGTTTATCCTTTCGGGAGCGTCGGAAAAATTTTTAAAGGACCACTGCTCTCCTGTGCGAGTTCGTAGTAGAAGAGACGACGACTGAGAAATCTGATGACGTCGTTAACTCTTTAAGCTCGGTCGTTAACTCTTATAGTAAGGAAGGGCTCGGCCATTATGCACAGGGAAGGACTAGCCGCGCAAGCTTAGGTTCTCTGGAATTGAAACTAATTTATTCCTGAAATGAAGCTGGTAAATTCCAGAAAATCGTGGAGCGCCAAAGGCGCTCCGGATAGCTATTAGTTTTCGGGTTTGACCGCTAAATCTGTTGTTGTCGTGCCACTCGACTCGTCGAGATATTTCTTGAACCACGCGTAAACTTCCTGATACCAGTAGCGACTATTTTCGCCCTTCAGTATCCAGTGGTTTTCATCAGGCCAGACAATCAATCGACTCGGTATGCGCAGCCGTTGCAACACGCTCCAGTTTTCGAGAGTTTGATTCAGCGGCACACGAAAATCGTTCTCACCAACTGACAGTAAAATTGGCGTGCGGAAATTTTTCGCAAACCGGATCGGGTTCTGTTCGCGCCAGACTGGTCCCTGTTCCCAAACTGGTCCACCGTTATTAACCTCGCGCGAGTAGATCGTGTCGCTCGTTCCCCACTGCGACTCGAGGTTAATCAAACCCGCGTGACTGATCAGCGCCTTGTAACGCGTGGTAGTTGCCTGCATCCAGTTGGCCATGTGTCCGCCGTAACTCGCGCCGGCTGCAATCTGTCGAGAACCATCAACGAATGGATAGAGTCTGATTGCTTCGTCAGCACCTTCGTTGATCTCGTTTCCCGGTCCTTTGAATGGATCTCCTTGAATACTCTGCGCGAAGGCTTCGCCGAATCCAGTCGAGCCGGAATAGTTTGTCAACAGAACCACGTAGCCCGGTCGCGACAGCATGAAGTAATTCCAGCGCAGTCCCCAGTTGTCACGCCACATGCTGTGTGGTCCACCATGCATAACTACAAAAAGCGGATATTTCTTGCGCTCATCAAAACTGGGCGGCAACGCGATCATGTTGTGAATGCGTTTGCCGGCGTTGCTGGTAAACCAGAAATGTCGCAGCGGTAACCAATCGATCTTCGCGACCTGATCGGCGTTGAACGAGGTCAGTGGGATCTGAGTCTTTGAATTCAGATCCAGCTTGAATATTTCAGGAGGATTGATTGCGCTTTCCCAGGTTGCAATCAAGATTGTTGACCATGCTGTCGCAGGTATCTTCAGGTTTGTGTAGACGCCTCGCGTCATGTCCATGGCGAGAGTTACCTGACCACCATCCGCCGGCATCGTATAGAGTTTCTCATTTCCAGCTTCTTCGGCCGTCAGGTAGATCGACTTGCTGTCGGGACTGAATGCGAAGCTGCCAACAGCGCGATCGAATTTTGCCGTCAGGATCTCCGGCTGGCCCATGTTGGGCCAGGAAAACTTTGCCAGTCGATCGAGATGATAGGTCTTGTTGTCCGTTCTGGTTTCAGTGCCCGCGTAGAGCGCTTTCCCGTCGGGTCGAAATGCAGGGCGATCGAAGTTGTCGCCGCTTGCCGTGAGACGTACCGGCTCACCTCCGTTTGCGGAGACTTTGAAGAGAGACGTGTTTGTGTTTGCGTAGGCGGCGGCATCTCTATTCGTGGATGCCACGAAGACGATCTGGTTGCTGTCCGGCGTCCAAACGCCATCGAGCTCTTCGCCCGAATCGCTAACGCGCCCTGCGAATCCACGTTCGTTAACGAGCTTTGTGCCAGCGAGCAAATCTTTTGCTTTCGCACCGGGCTGCGCGATTTGAACAAACAGGTGCACCTGCGTGTCGTCAAGCCATTTATCCCAGTTGCGAATGGGAAACTTGTCGTAAACACGCACGCGGTATTTTTGTGCTTTACGATCGGCAGCGATCTTCTTGTTTGCGTCGTCGTCAGCGGCGCCTGGATAAACCGTACTCACGAAGAGCAACGCCTGACCGTCGGGCCGCCATTGCGGCGAACGCGCACCGGTCGAAAGGGAAGTCACACGCACAGCCTCACCGCCGTCCGCAATGTCGAGCACGTAAATCTGGCTTGCTTCATCGCCTTCACGTCTTGCCGAAAAAGCAATTCGGCGACTGTCAGGACTCCAGGCCACACCACTCTCGCCACTCTTGCTAAAGGTCAAACGCCTCGGTTTCACACTCGCGTCTGTCGGCACGATCCACAGATCCGAAACCTGGTCCTTTTCATCGTAAGCCGGTTCTACGAGTGAAAATACGACCCATTTCCCATCGGGACTCGGCACCGGCGCGCCGACACGCTTCATCATCCACATTAGCTCGTGAGTCAGCGGAACTTTGTTTTGTGCGAAGGCGGAGCCCGCGCTCAACAGGGCGGCAAGGGCGATAAGAAACAAAACAGGTCTGGTTTTGTTGAACATTTAAGACTCCTCCTGCGAAGTGGCGTGGTTGGAGCAAAATAATACCCGAGGTTAGCCCGATCCGCGTAAATCCAAAAACAAATCCGTCCAATCCGCGGCCAACTCGAAGAAATGTATGAACATCGTAACCAGCCGCCTCGTTAGGGTGTCTAGTTTATTGTGGAGGATCGCCGTTTGAGTTTTTTCGCCATTTTTAGTCGTTTCTCAAAAGCCGTGCTTTTGCTCGGCTTTGTCGTGATTGGGGTTTTTTCAGCGGTCTCTGTGCAGGCCCAGGAAGTTGCCAAGGATCCGAAAACGGAGCTCAAATCCAGTTTGACCGACCTTTCAACCCTTTACCAAAAAGAGGTTGAGAGGCTCGAAAAACGGCAGCAGCAGTCAAAAGAACTCTACAACGATGGACTTATTTCGCGCGTGGAATTTGAGAAGAGTGAAAAAGAACTCGCCGATGCGCGTGCGAAAGTCGAAAAGGTCACCAACGAAATAGCAGTGGCGAATAAACCGTCGCCAGTGTCGCAAGTTGTGGCGGAGATGGTTGCGGCCGGTAATCAGGTTTGGTCGACCGGCAACAGCAGGATCGACAGTCTCATTCGCCAAAACGGCAAGCAGTATGGTGTCGATCCTTTTTTGATCTTCTGCACGATGGCGCAGGAATCGAGTTTCAGTGCGAATGCGACGAGCCCGAAAGGCGCCCAGGGATTAATGCAACTCATGCCGGGAACTGCAGTTCGTTACGGTGTGACGAACCCCTACGACATTGCCCAGAGCATTAAAGGTGGGACACGCTATTTGAAGGACCTGCTGGAGATGTTTAATGGCAGAGTGGATCTTGCTCTCGCAGGCTACAACGCAGGCGAAGGTGCGGTCATGAAATACGGCAGAACGATTCCGCCGTACAGCGAAACACGCAACTACGTGAAGCTGATCCTCAAACGTTACACAAAGAAGGCCACATAAGGCTAGATTTCCAAGAGGTCTCTGCCAACCACAATCCGTCCTTTGAAGTGTTTACGCACTCCTTTGGCCCACATCTCGTCAGTTATCGAAGCATCATCACCGGGAACAAAGTGTGACAGCACGAGAGTGTTCACCTCAGCCTGGCTCGCAATCTTTCCCACATCTTCGGGAAGAGTATGAGCAGCCATGAGGTGTTCGCGTAATCTCTTTGCATTTGGCAAACGCCTCACGAGAGCCTCGATGGCAGGCAGGTACATGATCTCGTGCACGAGAACGTCGGCGCCTTTTGCGAACGTCGCCAGCTCGGGCGCGTATGCAGTATCTCCGGAAATAACCACGGAGCGATCATGCGCGTCGAATCGATATGCGTAAGAGTGCTTGATCGGTGGGTGGCGCACCAGACAAGTACTTACCTTCACATCGTCATTAACTAAAATCACACCCGGCTTATCAAACTCATGCGCGGTGAGCAGATTGCGAGGGTCCGTGCGACCTTCGTCCTCGATGCGCGTGTCGATGTCGAACTTCTGATAATTGAAGAAGTCGCGCATCATGTTTGTTAGTCCTGGTGGACCATAAGCATCTACATTAACAGGCAAGCCCGTTATCCATGCGTTGTAGAAGAGCGGGCCGAACTCCAGATTATGATCGGAATGGTGATGTGTGATGAAGATGTAGCGTAGTCTGTTGAGGGCGGCGCCCGTTGCCAACAACTGCTTTGACGTGCCATAACCGCAGTCAACCACATAAGGAACATCATTAATCAGCAACAGTGTTGAAGGATTGCTGCGACCTATCTCACCGACACGTGGTCCACCCTTTGTGCCGAGCAGAATAACTCGTGTCGGTTTCTTCTGTTGAGCAAAACCGGTGCGGCTGAGAAGCGAATACGAAACGACGAAGCTTGTAGCGTCAGTCAGAAACTGTCTACGGTTTGTATTCATCTTAGTTGCCTTTTGATGGCCACCGGCGCGAGGGTTATCAGATAGACGTCGTTTTCACGCAGAGGCAGCTCGCGCGTAAATGTGCCCGATGATGGGACCACGACACGGATCGTCGAAATCGGTTTTCCGCTGTTTCGTTCGGCAAGCGCTTTGACCTGTTCGCGCGTGAGCGTTGCCGGCGAGCCTAACTTGAAATAATCAGTGTAAACGTCGTTAACGTTGTAGCCGATGCGGTAGATGTTTAAGGTATGACTGCCTGGTTTCAATCCCTTCAAGGAGACTCGTACGTCGCCGAGCACTTTCGACGGAAGGTCACGCTTGAAGTAGATCTGGTTACTCTCTTTCGTTGCGGGCGGTGTGTAATTCCAGAAGAGCGCCTGCACACCGCCGTTGCCTCGCGTGATCCAGCTGTCCTGATCTGTTGAGACGAGCTCTTCGAAGCTCAGCCGATTCAGAAACTGATAAGCGTAGAACGATGGTTTGCGTAGTCCTTGAAAGTTGATCAGCCCAAAGCCGCCGTGGAAAGGAGACGGCACTGGACCAGGCTCTTCAAAAATGTCTGTAAAGGTCCAGTAGGACATCGATTGGACGTGACCTTCCGAACGTTTGAGACGCGAGAGAATGTAGGCCGCTGAGATGTAAGCGTCGTGTACCGGATCGCGTGGCGAGTATGAGGTGCTCCACTCGGTGTAGTGAAGTGAAAGATTGTGTTCCGCGAAGGTCTTGATCTGCTCGCGCACTTGCCGAACCCCCGAGGAAATCGCATCGGGCGATGGATCGAGGAAAAGCTGATGAGTACCTTCCTCGTCCAGCGCACCGCTGCTGACGCCGTAATCGTGAGTCGTAATGAAGTCAAGAGATACACGCGCTTTCGCAGCGTGATCGATCATCTCCTTGATCCAACCGCGTCCGGCAGTTGCTGGACCACCCACGCGATAATCCCATGAGACGCTTTTAACGGCGCGAACAGTCGCATCGTAGAGCTTAAAGTATTCCTCCTGGTCACCTGTCCAGAAAGCGTCTTTCAGGTTTGGTTCGTTCCAGACTTCGAAATACCACTCTCGAACTTCGTCGCGACCGTAGCGATTGGTCCAATGCTGCATGAGCGTCTGGATCAGGCGTTCCCACTTGGCGTAATCACGCGGTGGTGTGACGTTGCCTTTCCACCAGAAGATTGTCTTGTTGCCGCTTGCGAGTCGTTGTGGCATGAAGCCAAACTCGACAAACGGCCGCATGCCTGTGTTCAGAATGGCGTCGTAGATCGCGTCGATGTACTGGAAGTTGTAAACCGGCCGTCCGTGCCTGTCTTCGGAGTAGACGCCGAGTTCGTCCTCGAGCAGTCCGTGCATCCGTAGATATCGGAAACCACACTCGCGGCGCACGACGGCGAGATCGCGTTGCCAGTCGGCGCGCAATCCCTCGGCCGCGCGACCGGCTCCGACGACGAGTTGGGGAAACCGATCGCGCATCCCTTTGACGCGCTCGTAATCAGCGGAGATGACACGCGCCGGAGCAGACTGCGCCTTTGTTTGGGCCAACGCGCATCCGGCGACGCTCAAAACGAGCACTGCGCAACCGAGCTTCTTTATCATCACTACTCAATCCTTTTGGCTCTGGTTTCCTGGCAGACGCCCAACTTCAACACGACATCAGTGACCTGACCCTTTTCACTTTTTGTGAACGACATTTCTGATTCATTTTCTTTAGCGAAGAAACGTGTCTCAGATAAAGGCACGAGTGTGACGGGCAGACGGTTTCCGGCGCGCCACTTCAGCGTATCACCTTCTCTGGTGACAGTGGCTATCGCGTTTGGTCCAAACTGGTATTTACCAGGAAAACTGTCCAGCAAGGCAGGGTTGATTGCCAAGGCTTTACGTTCCGGCGCCAGGCGTGTCCCTTGTACCTGAACAACCTGCCAGCGGCCGTCTCGCTTTGCGAAAATATTGGTCCCGGCGATTCCTCGCATCGTTGTTCGCAGAATTGCAACATCGCCGTACGTGATGAAGTTATCGAAAGATGGGGTTGCAACGGGTTCGGCGGAGACGGGATCGTTTGTCATGCTTCTGTTGATCTGGGTCGCTTTATTTACTATGTACCCATTGTTGTGCACAAACTGGAATTCGTCTGCATAGATACGCTCGAGAGTCGCGCGATCCTTTTTGACGATTGCTTCATTCAAGTCGGTAAATAGTTTTTGCAGTTCTTCCTTTGTTTTGGCGTTCGGCTCGTTGTGCGCCTGAGCTAATGCCACGGTGGCAAGCAAGCCAACAAGCAAGAAGGTGGTCAGTATGCGCATATTCGAAAACCTCCAGTTGCACTCTAGCGCGGTGTTCGTGAAACGAGAACGATAACTTCAATCTTGTAAATCATCTCGAAATCCTGTAAATCGTGGCCGAATGGAGCTGAAAATGAAACGAATCTACCTTTTGATATTTGTGTTGCTTGTCACTGGAATAGTGCGTGGTGACGCGAGTGTAACACGTGAACAGGACCCGCTGACGGTGAATGCAAAGACGATTGCGCTGAAACTGGAGAACCCGCGCGTCCGTGTTCTCGAAGCCACGCTCAAGCCCGGCGACAAGGAACAGACGCACTCACATCCCGCGTACGTGATCTACGTCATTGCCGGCGGCAAATTCCGTAATCACGCGACTGATGGGACCATCACCGACGGTGAGTTCAAAACCGGCGACGTCATCTATCGCGACCCAGTCACGCACTGGGCCGAGAACATTGGCGACACGACCATTCGCTTGGTGCTGGTGGAACTTAAGAACTGAGGTTGCGGAACTCAATGCTCGACCAGTTCAAATCATGTTAACGCGATCGAGATCTTTGTAGGGGGTGGCCGCCCCTTGCATGACATCCAATATTTCGGATGGCGGTCTATGCCGCCTTGAGAGGAAACGACGCTTTCGAGATGGTCCGTCTCCACGAAGGGGCGGCCACGGAGTGCCGCCCCTACAATTGAGCCCGATACGTCTAAATATTATCGACCGATTTTAACAATCACGAATTGCGAGATCAGAAACGTGAGGTTTGGGTGCGCCGCTGCTGCGTCAGCGTCTTGCCATTCATCGACTTCCCAACTTCGGCTAGCAACTTCTTCGCTTCTCGTGCCTGCCATTGCGCGTTGTTCAGGCGCTCACGTGCCTGCCCGATATTGATTTGACTGAGGGACGCCTGTGCATCTTTGATCGCGCGGATGGTGAAGTTCAGGCGTTTGCAGGCTTCGCGCAGCTTGTCGAGGTCGTCGTTTTCGGAGGGCCCTGGGGCAAACCCGATTGCGTTCATCCGCGCAACTTAATCGCCCGATTTTCGTTTGGCAATGGTTGTATGCACAAGACATTCGCATGGGCCAATAGATATGGTCTTGAACAAAAGTCAGAAAATCCTTCATGGGCTTAGTATGTCCACAGATTACGCAGATTGCACAGACTAGAATCTGCGCAACCTGTGGATGCGTCTATTCGTAGCGGAGTGCTATCAGTGGGTCAACCTTCGCGGCGCGGCGGGCGGGGATGTAGCACGCTAAGAGGGCCGCCAAAGATAGTAATAAGGAAATTAAAACGAATGTAAACGGGTCGGTTGCGCTAGTGTTGAATAACAGGCTGTGCATCAGACGCGTTAAAGCGATCGCTCCGCCGACGCCAATCACCACACCCACTGCAGTTAACTTCATTCCACGTCCCACAATCAGTCTGAAGACGTCTCGGGCGCTGGCGCCGAGCGCCATACGTATACCAATCTCGTGTGTGCGCGCTTGAACGAGAAACGCCATCACGCCGTAGATTCCAATCAGCGCCAAAAGCAACGCGCCGCTTGCAAAAACCGCAAAAAGCATTGCGTATAGACGCGGCTGCCAAATCGATTCCGACACTACTTCGTCCATCGTGGCCACTTCGCTGATTGGCAGATCGCGATCAAGTTGGGCCACTTCACGTCGCAATGCGGCAACAAAGTCGTGCGGATTTGAAGATGTACGCGCAACCAGAGTCAATCCAGTCACCGGAATCTTCTGGTGCGGCATGTAAACGCTCGGTCGCGTTTCTTCCTGCACTCGTTGATGCCGTACTGCACTGACAACGCCCACGATTGTATGCCATGGTTCGTTGTCTGCCGGTGGTCCAAAGCGGACGCGTTTGCCGAGAGCGCTCTCGTTGGGCCAATACTGTCGCGCGAGTCGTTCGTCGATGATGGTCACATCTGGCGCTCCTTTCGCGTCCGAGTCGTTGAAATCGCGACCCGCCATTAACGAGATGCCCATGGTTCGAAAATAACCCGGAGTCACCACTGTGTGTTGAACCTCGGCAGCCTGCCCGGCTGAGGCCACTGGAAAGCCTTCGACGGTAATGCCTCGCCCCCAGGTATTACCCGCGAGCGGTAGCGTCTTGGTGGCGCTCGCAGATTCGACACCAGGAAGACTCTGCACTTGTTGCATTAGTTGCTTAAAAAACGCTGCGCTTTGATCTTCATCGTATTTTGGGCGCGGCAAAACCAAAGTCGCAGTCAAGACGTTCTTTGTATTGAGTCCGATATTGACTTGTCGAAGGCGCAGGAAGCTCTGGACCATCAATCCGGCGCCGACGAGTAGCACAAGCGACATGGCAATCTCTGCCACTACGAGCAGGTTACGCGCGCGACTACGAAGGCCACTATTGCCACGTCCACCTTCTTTCAGCGTGTCGTTCAGGTCGACGCGCGAAGTTTGCAGCGCAGGCACGACGCCAAAGATCAAACCCGTCAGGAGCGTGATAGCCAGCGTGAAACCAAGCACACGCAGATCGAGGCTGAAGTTCATCCAGAATGGCAGGTCAATCGGAATTGCAGTCAGCAACAGACGCAACGCCCAGATTGAGAGTACGAAGCCAAGGATTCCACCAGCGAGTGCCAGCAACAAGCTTTCAAGGATAAGTTGACGCATGATCCGCCAACGACTGGCACCCAGGGCCGCTCGCAATGCGAACTCCTTCTGCCTCGCCGTTGCACGCGCGAGCATGAGATTCGCGACGTTCACACAGGCCACCAACAGCACGCAACCGACAACACCCAAGAGTATCAAGAGCCCATCGCGGTAGTTGCCGGATAGGTTGTCGTGCAGACTCGTGGTACTGACACCCAGCCCTTCGTTCGTAACCGGATTCTGCTCTTTAATGCGCAGTGCGAGGTTGTTCATTTCCGTCTGCGCCTGCGCAACGCTCACGCCGTCCTTCAAACGAGCTATTGCCTCAAGACCATGATCGTTACGTGTGTAGATCTTCGTGGTGAAGGCGAGTGGAACCCACAGATCTGACGCTTCGGGAAATCTGAAACCGCGCGGCATCACGCCGATCACTGTGCGCGATCGACTACTGACTACAACCTTCTGACCAATGATTTTGGAATCGCCACCGAAATTTCTTTGCCACAAATCGTAGCCGAGAATCACGACGTTATCTTCTTCCGGCCGGTCCTCGCTTAATGTAAAAGTGCGGCCCAGCAGTGGCCAGACATGCAGCACTTCGAACAGTCCGTAAGACACACGCGACCCACGGATTTCGGTTGGCTGACCACCGAGCGTCATCGAAAACCGGCTGGTACCGTAGTGTGTCGCGACGCCTTCGAAGACTCTATTTTGCTCGCGCCAATCGAGAAAATTGGGATAGGCCACGCCGATGCTGATACCTTGTTTGAGCGCCATCTCATCGAGCACAACGAGCCGATCGGATTGGGGGTAGGGAAGTGGTCGGAGCAGAATGCCGTTCGCAAAACTGAAGATGGCGGTATTCGCGCCGATACCGAGGGCCAGGGTTAGGACGACGACAATCGTGAAACCGTAACTCTTAAGCAGCACCCGCAAACTGTAAGTCACATCTCGCAGCACGTCTTCGATCCGACCGACACCACGTGCGTTGCGACACTCTTCTTTGGATTGTTCCAGACGATTGAACGACCTGAGCGCGGCGTAACGTGCTTCCTCATTGCTCATACCGTCTTTAACATTTCGCTCGATGTCGCGTTCGAGATGAAACTGCATTTCTTCATCGAGCTCCTGGTCCAATTCGTCTTTATGCGTTAGCGCGCGCCAGCGGCGGAGTAAATCACTTAAATTCATCGCAAAAATCCTCACGCATCTCGTAATACCAGAGCGATGGCATCCGAGAATTGCTCCCATTGCCGTCGTTGCGCCTCGAGTTGTTTGCGTCCGCGCGTAGTGAGGTCATAAAACTTCGCACGGCGGTTGTTATCTGAAGGACGCCAGTCGGCCGAGATCAGACCGCGTGCTTCGAGACGATGCAGTGCCGGGTAGAGGGCGCCGGGCGTAATCGTAAGCACTTCGCCCGAAAGTAGTTGGATACGCTGCATGATGTCCCACCCGTTCAGGTTTCCGGAACTCAGCAGGCGCAGGATTAAGAGTTCGAGCGTGCCCTGCTTGAACAGGTCACTTTGTTGTTTGTTCATGCCACTTCCTCTAGCCAGTCGATAGGAAGCCGCAGTCTAACCAAAGCTCCTATCGGCTGTCAATAGGAGCCACTGATTAGACGGATGGCAGTTTCGATGCCCACGATAAGCCTTCGCGGGCAATGTCGGCGGGAATTTCGTGGTCGCCGTCGAACTCACGGAAGGCGACATCGTAGCCTTTGGCTTTGAGTTCGGCGGCGATGCGACGACCACAACGATCTATTGGAAGAATGTGATCTTTGGTGCCGTGCGATATGAAAATACGTGGTTTGCCGTGAGCTTCGCCGCTGATTACAAATCCGGGTGAGAACGCGACGACGCTTTTGAAGAGGTCGCCGTTAATCAGACCGAGCGAGAGTGCGTAGGTTGCGCCGTCGGAAAAACCGCCTACTGACACGCGCGCCGGGTCGATGGCGGTAGTTTCGAATACGCTTTCAAGCATCCGGTTCAAGTAGTCGACGTCTTCACCAAAACTACGTGCGCCAATTGCATCCCAGGTGGTGTCGAGAGAGTTGGGAGCGAGCACTGCGACACCAGCCTGTTCGTGTGCAGAACCGAGATACCAGAACATGTCGTCGGCACGTTGCGTAGCGCCGTGCAACATCACCAGCAAAGGAAGTGGGGAGTCGTTTGCGGTTTTAGGAATTTGCAGGACGGCCTCGCGCTCCAATTTAATCTGGCCGGTCGCAGATGTCTTCACTCCAGCGCGTGGGCGTGCGGTGAGACGGCCATCGCTCGGCATGATCGCGCCACCAATGCGTTTACAAGCGGTTGCGAGCGCGAGCGACAGAATCGTATTTCCCGCGAGTAGTCCAAACTCACGTCTGCCTACGGGTTTGTGGGAGTTTGTTTTGTTCAATCTGTATTGCTTTCCGGACGACGAAGATTAAACCACACTCGAATTATCTTTGAGTACTTTGCGACTTCACGTGAAATTTTCTTATTCTGTCTCCGCGGAGGAAAAAATTGACGAACGTAAGACCGATTCAATGTGCCTTTTGTGCTTCTTTGTGGCTGATTCTAATGCTTTTCTTCGTGGCGTCTGTTGATGCGAAGCAGTGGCGCGCCGTGCATCTCCTTGACTACAACACCGACAGCTCACTTGATGCGCTTGGTCAGAATCTGGAGACGCTCGCGAAGCAGGGAATCAATGTGATCATTCTCGAAGTCGATTACAACTTCGATTTCAAATCACATCCGGAACTCAGACGCGGCACAACTCCAATCACGCGCGACGGTGCGCGCCGGTTTGCAGCGCAGTGTAAGAAGTTCAACATTCGGCTGATTCCAGAGTTTCAATCACTCGGTCATCAATCGTGGAAAGGCGAAACCTTTCCGTTGCTGACGGTCTATCCAAAGTTCGATCTCACACCGGGTGCGTTTCCAAACAATGAGGGCATTTATTGTCGCGAGTGGGATCCACACAATAAAGAAGTTTGGCGCATCGTTTTTCAGCTGCTGGACGAGATCATCGATGCGTTTCGCGCCGATGCGATGCACGTCGGCATGGATGAGGTGTTTCTGCTCGGTGCGGAGCAGTCGCCGTCGACGAAAGGGCAAGATCCGGGCGTGCTTTTTGCGAAGGCGGTGAACGAGCTTCACGCGCACCTTGTAGGTAAGCGCAAGGTAGAGATGTTGCTGTGGGGCGATCGGCTGATCGATGGAATGAAATACGATCTGGGTGAGTGGGAAGCGTCGAAGAATGGTACGGCTACGGCTATCGATATGATTCCGAAGGACATCATCATCTGTCCGTGGCACTACGAATCTCGAGACTCTTATCCCTCGATCCCAATGTTTATTGAGAAAGGTTTTCGGGTGCTGCCGGCGGGTTGGAAGAATGTCGACGCGACTAAAGCGTTGATTCAGTTCAGTAAAACGCAGACTGGTCAAAAGCTGCTTGGATATTTGTTCACCACCTGGGGAGTAAAGAAGGAAGCGCTGCTTGAATTCCCACCGCTGGTCGAGGGATTGAAGGTTTTACAGGGACAGGATTTACAGGATTAAATCAGGATGTACAGGATGGAATCCTGTTAATCCGGGAAGAAATCCTGTCAATCCTGTCTACTTCTTCCGTCGCCCATTCGCACGACTAGTCTTATTTCCATCATTCATACCGCGGCTGCGTCGAATCGGCTCCTGATACCAGCGTGTGCCGGTGCGGTATTCCTGTTCGGTGCGGCTCAACATCGCGAGGGCTCGCTTCGGTCGCAGGTGAGCACAGGCAACTATGATCGTATTCAGTAACGCCATCGGTGCGACATACGATCCAGTAAACGAAGGACTACTCGTTGACGCCGTGACGTAGTCATCGCAGTGCAAAGCAATGGGCGTCGTACCGCTATCGGTGATGCCAAAAGTTGGAACGCCACGTCCATGAGCGCGCTGCACGGCTTCAACCGTCTCTCTCAGACACCTGCCAAAACTAATCGCAACCAGCAGATCTTTTTCTGTGAGTAGATCAATCTTGTGTTGCAGATTACCTGTGCTTCCCACCGGCGCATGAGCGTCGAATCCGAGCGGCGTCAGTCCATAAGCAAGAAACCACGCGAGCGATGCAGCCAGATCGACGCCCACGACGAGAATCCGCCGCGCGCTATGAATCCGTTTCGCCAGGTCAACTGCGCGACTGGCCTCCAAACTCGATCTCAAGATACTCAGGCTCTCGACATCTCTTTCAAGACAGTGCTGTACCTGGTCAGTGACACTGCGTTTTTCCTGCGTCGCAGCTTTCAGAACTGTGTAGGGCGTGATGTGATTTATGAAGTGCTGGCGCAGGTCGGCCGCAAAGTCTGCAAAACGTTCGTAACCCAGGGCCTGGACCGTGCGCACGATCGTCGCTGCGTCGACGTTGTAACGCTTTGCCATCTCACGCGACGAGAGAAAGAAAGTCTGTTCGTGGTTATCGAGAATTTCTCTGATCAGACGACGGCGGCTGCCGCTCAGTGGCGATTGGGCGAAGCGTACTTCAAGCGAGGTGAGGGAAGACTTGGAGCCATTGCTGCCACGACTGTTGAGCGTGTTTCCCGCTCCCATATTTTGCTCCTTCGTGTGTGGACTAAGGTTTCATTCGTGAGATGTACACCCGAGTTTCAGTCAGACGCTTAATAAAATCCAGATCAACTTCGAATCCTAAACCGGGCCGGTCGGGAACTGCCACGGTACCGTCGGGAGCCAAGGTGACTGCCGGCAAGATGATATCGCGTTCAAAATAACGTGAACTGGCCGAAATATCACCCGGTAACGTGAAACCTTTGAGACTCGCGAGGGCAATATTGTGGGCACGACCTATTCCGGATTCGAGCATGCCACCGCACCAAACCGGAATCTTTCGCGCCGCACATAAGTCGTGTATGGCGAGAGCTTCTGAATAACCGCCGACTCGACCAACCTTGATGTTGATTATTCTACAACTGTCCAGTTCAAGCGCCAGCTTTGCCTGACGCTGGTTGGTAATGCTTTCGTCCAGGCAGAGACGCGTGTCCATAATCTCCTGCAAACGCGCGTGGTCCATCAGATCGTCGTTCTGGAGCGGCTGTTCGATCATCAACAGATTGAAATCGTCGAGTTTCTTCAGATGCTCGCGATCGTTGAAGGTGTAGGCCGAATTCGCGTCGACTGAAAGCAGTATCTCCGGATAGTTGCGACGTACGTCAGCTACCACGTCGAGATCCCATCCCGGTTTGATCTTCAATTTGATACGTTGATATCCGAGACCGAGGTAGCGTTCGACTCGCTCGAGAAGCAGGGGCACGGTTGGTTGAATTCCAAGGCTTACGCCTACGGCCACACGTTTCAGCTCACCACCAATCAGCGACGATAGCGACCGCTCCGTAGCCTGTGCCAGCAGATCCATAAAGGCGAGTTCGAGTCCGGCCTTTGCCATGTTGTGTCCGCGAAATGGCGCCAGATGTTTCGCGAGATCCTTGAGGTCTGCGATTGGTTCATCGACGAGCGCCGGAGCGAGAAAGTCTCGGATCACGTGAAGAGCAGTGCCGGTTGTCTCGTAGCTGTAGAGCGGTTCTTCTGCCGCGACGACCTCACCCCAGCCAGTCAATCCGTTGGCCTCGAGACACAGAAGAAAGATGAGCCGTGAATCAACCTTGCCGAAGCTTGTTTCAAAGGGTTCGATGAGGGGCAAACGGATCAAGCGAATCTCTACACCATCGACTTTGATCGCGTTTGCCGTGTTCGTCTGTTGCTCGAAAATTCTGGCCTGCATGGCGCGCGAGAAAATAGCACACCGACTCGCTTCGTGCAACAAATGTTGTACAAGAATTGACATGATGCAACGGACGATGTTATATAGCCGCCACAGGCTTACACGGATTTGCACGGATCAGAACTGGGGTTCCAACAACTCTCTTCCTAAGGAGCGGAATCATGAAAGGCTATCGAGGTGGCTTGTTGTTACTGGTCCTTTGTCTTCTGCTGGCGGCTTCTAATGCACTGGCCCAGACAACGGTTTCGACAATTGAAGGCACGATAAAGGACGCGCAGGGAAGTGTCGTTGCCGGGGCGCAAGTGGTGGTGAAATCTGCCGAACTCGGCATCGAACGCAGTGTGACGAGTGATGCATCGGGATTCTACAGGGTAACGGCTCTGCCCGCGGGCAACTACTCGATGTCGGTTTCGCACGCCGGATTCGCGACGCGAAACCTCGAAGTGGTAGAACTGACCGTCAACAGAACGTTGTCGCTGGATGTTCCGCTTGAAGTCGGAGCGGTTGCAGGCCAGGTGGATATCGTAGGTTTTGCGCAGTTATTAAATCCCACTACGGCAGCTACCGGCGCAACCGTGACACCGCAGCAGATCAAAGAGATGCCCACGAACGGCCGCAACTATCTCGACCTGATGCAACTCGTGCCGGGTGTGGTGATCAACCGCCAGGCAAATCCCGGCAGCGACAACTCAACACCAGTGCTTGGAGAACGAGCGGGCAACAACAACTTTTTGATCGATGGTCAACCCAATAAAGACAACGTGAATGGCGGCGCGGCGGCGCAGTTCAATCAGGAGACAATTGCCGAGTTTCAGGTGATGACGGCAGGTTTCCGAGCCGAGTTTGGCCAGGCTTCAGGCGCCATCGTCAACGTCATCACTCGCAGCGGCGGCAACGATTATCACGGGCTCGCCTCGATATTCTTTCGCAATAACGTTTTTGACTCCTCCAACTCGCTTAATCCGGCTAACAGTGAAGCTCCATTTCTGCAACGTTGGGACGGCAGTGTTGCACTCGGTGGCCCCATCGTTAAGGACAAGGTTTTCTTCTTTGGCTCCGCCGAACGGATTAGAGAAAACCGCGACTTGAATTTTACTTTTCCAGCCAACACACCGCAGATTGCGCGCGATTTCGAAAACCAGTTTGACAATCCATCTCGCACTTACGACACGCGCGGCTTCTTCAAATTCGATGAGCAACTCGGACGACATAGTTTGAGCCAGTCAGTCAATTACACTAACGGAAATGTGCGAGAGTTTCTGCCGCTTTCGAACGCGACCGATTTTCCGTCCAGACGAAACGACACCGGAGCCAGACATCTGTTGTTGGCTTTCAGCGATACGATTCTGGCCGGCAGCCAGAGCAATCCGTGGGTGTTGACGCTGCGCGGTGGTTATCGTGGCGACACGTCGGAAACACGTCCCGCGCATCCGGAAGCAGGTGTCGGCACGACGTTTCAAATGTTCAGCTCGAACAGTACCGGAGGTCTCTTCGGCAATCTCGGTTCGTTCTCGTTTGGCAATAACACTACTCGTACGGCGTTGGAACAGAAGTACACGACGCTTTCAGCGAACGCAAACAAACTCTTCGGCGATCACAACGTGAAGTTTGGTTGGAACTTCTTACGAACGCGAGTTGATGGGGTTGAATCGCAGACCCTGAATTTGCAACTCTTTGCTACGGTCGCGGACTTCGTCACATTTGGACCAATCAATTCAGGCTTCTTTACAGTGACCACTGCGGGTGGTCTAACGCCGGAGGCGAATGAGATTCACTTACGCAACAACTACAACGCCCTGTTTGTTCAGGACGACTGGAGGTTTCATCCGAAGCTTACACTCAATCTCGGCATGCGTTGGGATTACGACTCGGAATTTGTGACGAAACGAAATCTCTCGCCGCGTGTAGGTTTCGCGTGGTCGGCCACACCGCGAACAGTAATTCGCGGACATTATGGAATCTTCTACGATCAGTTTCGACTGGGACTCGTTCGCGATGTGCCGGCTTTTGGCGGCGCCGATCGACGCGTGGTCCAGCCGTTTTCATATCCGCGCGGATTCTATGGGAACCCGAGTTTAGCTCCGGCAGTAATCAACTCGACGCTGTTTCCTGGCGGACTCTGCGTTTCACCAAATCTGACTGACGCGCAAATCACAGCCGGAAATGTTGCTTGTCCGTTCTCGCCGGGACTTTTTATCGGAATCGACAGGCTTAATAGCGTAGTTGCGGCAGGTCATGCTTTGATTCCGGCGAATGCTGTGATCAATGTCAGCAACGTTCAGGCTCTGTCAGGGCTGAGTCCGGATCAGTATCTGCTTCAGGCCGCTGCGGCAGTTGGAAAGGCGCCCGGCTTTTTCTTCTGGGGACCTTTTGGTGCGTTGTCGCACGCTGCCATACCCGCGCAACTGTTTCCTACCGATATCGATCGAACGTTTAAGACGCCATTTACCGAAAGCGTCAGCATCGGTGTGCAGCAGGAGATCAAGAACGTTGTGATCGAGGTTGATTACTATCATCGCAATATGAAAAACCTGCTTGGTCTTCGCGAGACGAACATTTCGTTTGCTTCCCGCGCATCGAGCCGACAATTCCTGCCGCCATTCACAGCCGGACCGATCCGGACGTTTGGACCGTGGTATAGCGGTGACTACGATGGCTTAATAGTCAGCTTCACACGGCGCTTTGCCAGACGTTTCACGTTGAGTGGTAACTACGCCTTCGCAGACGAAACCGACAATCAACTTGGAATCAACTCGCTGCCGTCGGATAGCTTTGTCGGTATTGCACCGGTGGTTACCGAAACCGGAAGCGGCCGCACAAATGAGAACGGTTCGTTTGTGCGTGCGAATGGAAGGTTTGTGGCGCAGGCTGGAACATTTGTTAACGGACCGGATTTGGATAAAGGACCTTCTGATCTCTCAGTCGCGCATACGTTTCAGCTCAATGGATTGGTCGAGCTGCCGTACCAGTTTCAGGTCAGTGGCATTTTCCGAACGCAGAGCGGTTTCCACTTCAGCCGTAGCGCAGTAGCGTTTGAGGACCCTGACGGTGATGGTACTTTTAACGCCATCGATCATGGACCGGGCCGAAATGCGTTCACTGCTCCGTCTTTTGTCAATCTCGATCTACGCTTGACCAAACGATTCAACATCACTGAGCGGGTAAAGCTGCACGCGTTATTTGAATTCTTCAACGTGTTCAATCGGCAAAACGCCGCGGCTATTGAGCCCCGAACGAACGTCACGACACCGTTTCGCACCGTCATCCAGGTGCAGCCCGGCCGGGAAGGGCAGGTCGGATTGAGGCTCGAGTTCTAAAATCAGCGCTACTTTTAATAGGTCCTATATGTCCTATAGGACCTATTCTTCCGAAATCTATGCACATCAAAAGAATCTCGCTCCTATTTCTTCTATTGCTATGTATTTCAGGACCGACTCGATCTCAAGGTACACGGCTGCTGCGTCATCCGACGGTTAGTCGCGATTCGATCGCATTCGAATATGCCGGTGATTTGTGGGTCGTCTCGCGCAGCGGTGGCGCTGCACGCCGTCTAACATCAACACCGTCGCTCGAGATCGATCCATATTTTTCTCCCGATGGTTCGCAGATCGCATTCACTGCCACGGTCGCTGGAAATACTGATGTTTATGTTGTGCCGGCGAGTGGCGGTGACCCCAAACGGCTGACCTATCATCCCGGAATCGATCGCGTTCGTGGTTGGAAGCCTGACGGCAAAAGCATCGTGTTCGCGTCCAACAGAACAGGCGCGCCGCAACAGTCGTACATGCAGCTTTGGACCATCGGTGTTGACGGCGGGCTACCTGAGGTGCTGCCGCTGCCGCGTGCATTTTTCGGCACGTACTCGCCTGATGGATCGCGCCTGGCTTATGAAGAGTTCTCGACGGCTTTTATTCCTGAATGGCATGAAGCAAGCATGTGGCGGCACTATCGTGGCGGTCGTACCCATCCCATCTCGGTTATCAGCCTCTCAGATCATTCAGTACAAAAACTTCCCTGGACCAATAGCAACGATTCTTTCCCGATGTGGATCGGCAACACGATCTATTTCATCTCTGATCGCAATCACACGGCAAACCTGTTTGCTTACCGAACCGATACGAAGCAACTGACGCAGATCTCGTATCACGACGATTTCGATGTCATGACGGCTTCAGCAGGTGCAGACGCAGTTGTCTACGAACAGGCCGGTTACATTTATCTCGTCGATACGAAATCCGGTAAGCCACAAAAACTCAATATCGAAGTGACCGGAGATCTACCGTGGGCTCGTCCGCAGTTCAAGAAAGTTGCGAGCATGATTCGTAACGCCACGCTCTCGCCGACAGGAACTCGGGCCGCCTTTGAAGCGCGTGGTGAAATCTTTACTGTGCCTTCAGAAAAAGGCGATTTTCGAAATCTCACCCAGAGTGTGGGCGCACACGATCGAGAGCCAGTTTGGTCTCCCGACGGTGCGCAGGTCGCATGGCTTTCGGATGCGAGCGGTGAGTATCAACTGATGATCGGAGAACCGACTGGCGTTAGTCCGGCGCGCGCGGTTGCTTTGCCATCAAAGTCTTACTTCAGCAACACCAGATGGTCGCCGGATGGTAAGCAGATCCTGCTCGAAGATAATCACAACAATCTGTGGACCATTGAAGTCGCCACAGGCACGGCGACAGAGATCGACTCCGACTCCTATCCGGATCCGATCAGAGACTTCAACGCCTCCTGGTCGCCGGATTCAAAGTGGATAACGTATTCGAAGAACCTCGCCAGTCACTTACGCGCGATTTTTGTTTACTCGTGGGCCGATAAGAAGTCGTATCAAGTCACCGACGGCCTCGCCGACTCAATCTCTCCAACCTTCGACGCAGGTGGGAAGTATCTGTATTTCATGGCGAGCACGAACTATGGACCAAGCACCGGATGGCTGGAGATGAGTTCGCTCGATCGCCCTGTACGTCGCGCGATTTATCTGGTTGTGCTTAACGCTACCGAGCCGTCGCCGCTGTTGCCGGAAACAGGTGATGAACCGAAACCAGCAAGTCCTGACGCTCAGCCACCGAAACCCGATCCAAACGCCAAACCAACCGTTCGCATCGATCTCAACGGCATCAGTCAACGCGTGTTGGCTGTGAATATTCCGGCAGGCGATTACAACAATCTCAATGCGGGGGCAGCGGGAACATTCTTTTACACCGAACCCATCGTTGGTGGGGCGCCCGGAACGCTTCGTTTGCAGCGCTATCAGCTGAAGGAACGAACGGCGGCGCCGTTTCTCGAAGGCAGCATTCGTTCATATTCAATTTCGGCCGACAAGAAGAAGCTGCTTTACCAGGCGGGCGATGGCGCCAATCGCTGGGGTGTGGTTGCGACTGAGCGACCGGCTAAAGTCGGCGATGGCCCATTAAACGTTGCGCAGCTCGAGATGCGTGTCGATCCGAGAGCCGAATGGTCGCAGATCTATCGTGAAACGTGGCGCATTCAGCGCGAGTATTTCTACGACGCGAAGATGCACGGCGCAAATTGGCAGGCGATTTACGACAAGTACAAGCCGTTACTCCCATTCGTCGGACATCGCGCGGATCTCGCGTATCTGATCGCGACGATCGGCGGTGAACTCTCCGTCGGTCACTCCTATCTGATCGGGACTGGTGATCTTCCGAGTGAAGACCCGGTTTCAGTTGGTTTGCTCGGCGCCGATTTTACGATTGAGAATGGACGCTATCGTCTCAAGCGGATTTACAGCGGTGAGAATTGGAATCCCGATCTAAGAGCGCCGCTTAGCGCTCCTGGAATTCAGGTGTCGGAAGGTGATTACCTGCTCGAAGTGAATGGCCGTCCACTTGTGCCACCGACAAATCCGCACAGTCTGTTTGAAGGAACCGCAAACCGGCAAACACTCATCCGCGTAAATAAAACTCCAACCACGGAAGGTTCACGTCTTGTTACAGTCGTGCCTGTGGCAAGCGAAGACACCCTGCGGACGAGGGCGTGGATCGAGAACAATCGTCGTCTGGTCGACAAGCTCTCGAACGGGAAACTCGCCTACGTGTGGCTGCCAAACACAGCCAATCCGGGTTACACGTATTTCACACGTTACTACTATGCGCAACAGGATAAGGAAGGTGCGGTCATCGACGAGCGTTATAACCATGGTGGAATGGTGGCTGATTACATTGTCAACGAGCTCGATCGCAAACTCATGGGATACTTTGCGTTGCGTGATGGTACTCCGAGTACTTCACCCATTGCTGGTATCTATGGTCCAAAAGTGATGCTGATCAATGAATCAGCAGGATCCGGCGGAGATGCGTTGCCTTACATGTTTCGACTCCGGAAAGTTGGACCATTAATTGGCACCCGAACCTGGGGCGGTTTGGTCGGCACGCTCGGATTTCCGTCGACCATCGATGGCGGTGGTATTACTGCGCCGAATCTCGCGTTCTACAATCTGAAAGGCGAATGGGACGTGGAGAACATCGGCGTGGCTCCGGACATCGAGATTGACTACACGCCTGCTGATGTGAACAAGGGACGAGACCCGCAGCTCGAGAGAGCGGTGCAGGAAGCTTTGCGATTGCTGGAACTGAATCCGGTGCGGCGAGTACCGCGTCCGGCGCCGCTCGATCGAGTGTCGAAGGGACGTGAAAGATAAAATGAAGTTTACTCCCGCAACGGCGCGGCGGCGCAACCAAGAACGCAAAGAAAAATTCTTGACGCTGCGCCGTGGCGCCGTTGCGGGGGTGATTTTTCTTGTAGCCCTCACCGCAGCACACGCGCAATTCAAACCCGCTGATTACACGCGCACCGAAGCGATGATCCAGATGCGTGATGGGGTTCGCCTGTACACAACGATCGACGCTCCCACCAAAACCGCCGAACCACTCCCAATCTTATTACTCCGCACCCCTTACGGTCTCGGCAGCACTACTGCTGAACAACTTGCAACGGCGCTTTCAGAACTCTCCTCTGACGGTTACATCTTCGTACGACAGGACATTCGTGGTCGCTTCAAGTCGGAAGGCCAGTTTGTCATGCTCAGACAGCCACGCGATCCGCAAGATAAGAAAGCGATCGACGAAAGCACAGACACCTACGACACGATCGCTTACCTGCTCGGCAAGGCACCGAATAACAATGGCCGCGTTGGTATTGCAGGAACCAGCTACGGTGCGTGGCTGTCCGTAATGGGGATGCTCGATCCGCACCCCGCGCTGAAAGCCGTGGTGCAGCAAGCTTCGCCTGCCGACATGTGGCTTGGTGACGACTTTCACCACAACGGCGCGTTTCGTTTAAGTTACGGATTCGAATATGCCTACATGATGGAGTCGTCGAAAGAGATTTCAGACGTCACCAAAGTTATTGAAAAGCTCGACGCGTACGAGTGGTACCTCAATCTTGGCCCGCTTTCGAATGCCAACCAGAAATATTTCAACGGCAAGCTACCCACCTGGAACGACTTTGTTAACGAGCCTGACTACAGTGCGTTTTGGAAACGCCAGGGGTTCGCGCCCTGGTTGAACCGTGTCACCGTGCCTATATTGAATGTCGCCGGCTGGTGGGACCAGGAAGATTTCTATGGCCCAATCAAGATCTACGAACTACTCGAACGACACGACACGGCCAATCAGAATTTTCTGGTAGTTGGTCCCTGGAATCATGGCGGTTGGTCGAGAGGCGAGGGAAGCAAGCTCGGCCGTATCGATTTTGGCAGTCCCACGGCCGCTCATTACCGTCGCAACATTCTCGCGCCATTCTTTGCTCATTACTTAAAGGGAAAAGAAACTGGCGCACCGCCCGAGGCACTGACGTTCCGCACCGGCGTCAACCAGTGGGTTGAACATAACGAATGGCCACCGAAACGCAATGTTGCCGAGCGACGGCTTTATTTTCAGTCGACCCGCAGACTATCCTTCGCTACACCGCCGGATAGTCCAGCCGCTTTTGACAGTTATGTTTCTGACCCGTCGAACCCGGTTCCTTATCGTCCGCGACCGATTCAGGTCCGTTCAGGTTGGCCAGTCTGGTTAGTTGAGGATCAGCGTTTTGTCGATCGCCGTCCAGATGTGCTGACTTGGGAAAGCGACACGCTTACGGAGGACCTGACTGTCTCGGGAAAGATCATCGCCAACCTCTTCGCTTCAACTTCAGGAACAGACAGCGATTGGATCGTCAAGCTAATCGACGTCTATCCGGATAGATATGAGGCGGACCCGAGTATGAGCGGATACCAGCTCATGATCGCCGGGGACGTATTTCGAGGTCGCTATCTAAAGAGTTTTGAGAAACCGGAACCGCTCGCCGCGAATGCAATTAACCACTACCAGATCGGATTTCCTGCCAACGATCATACTTTTAAGAAGGGCCACCGTATTATGGTGCACGTACAGAGCACCTGGTTTCCCGTGATCGATCGCAATCCGCAGATGTTTGTGTCAAACATTTTCAAGGCGAAGGAGACTGACTTTCAGCCGGCGACGCAGAAAATCTTTCGCTCCGGCAAACACGCCTCCTACATCGCCCTGCCAATCGAAGGTAAGTAGGTGGCACTGGTCTCAAAAGTCGGAATCTGGTCTGCTTAGCGCCAAAGGCTGGAAATTTCGAGCGTGTGCTTACGCAGGTTTGGTAGACAGGATTTACAGGATTTTTTCAAGATTTGCAGGATGAATCCTGCTAATCCTGAATCATCTTGTAAATCCTGTCTCAACAAATGATAGGAGCCGGACGTGAGAAAAGTTTTTTCGTTAGTGTTGATTCTTATGATCGTGTTGGGCGTGATGGGGCAGGCGCCGGATGAGGCCATCAAAAAAAGGGAAGGATCTCAACCACCGGTTCCTGCTCAACCACCAACCGGTACACATGAGATGACGGCAACTGACATCGAAGCGTTTCTCGATGGACTCGTCCCATTGCAACTGAAGCAGGCCGACATTGCCGGCGTAACGATTTCAGTTGTTAAAGACGGTAAATTGCTTTTTGCCAAAGGCTATGGCTACGCGGACGTTGCGAATAAGAAACCAGTGTCGGCACAGGACACTCTTTTCCGGCCAGGTTCGATCTCAAAACTGTTTACCTGGACCGCGATCATGCAGCTGTACGAACAGGGAAAACTCGATCTTGATCGCGACATCAACGAGTATCTCGATTACAAAATCCCTGACGCCTTCGGCAAGCCAATTACTCTAAAAAACGTGATGACTCACACGCCAGGATTTGAAGAGCAGATCAAAGATTTGTTCAGCCAGAATTCTGCCGCTCCGAACCTGGGCCAGTATCTGAAGACGCATATCCCCGGCCGGATCTATCCGCCCGGAACGGTTCCTGCTTACTCAAATTACGCGACAGCCGTCGCGGGTTATATCGTCGAGCGCGTGTCGGGTCGTCCTTTCGATCAGTACGTAGCTGAGAACATTCTGAAGCCGCTGAATATGACTCATTCGACGTTGACGCAGCCGCTGCCTGCAAACCTCACGCCGTTGATGTCGAGTGGTTATCGTCTCGGTTCCGGTGAGGCCGGAGCCTTTGAAATGGTCAATCCGTATCCTGCCGGTAGTTTGAGCAGCAGTGCGACGGATATGGCCCAGTTTATGATTGCTCACTTGCAGGACGGTCAACTGGGCGACGCGCGCGTCCTCAAACCTGAAACAGCGCGTCTCATGCACAGTCGATTGTTTGCTCTCGACGATGCTGCCAATGCGATGTGTTACGGGTTCTACGAAGAGTCACGAAACGGACATCGCATCATCGGACATGGCGGCGACACGATTTACTTTCACAGCGATTTACATCTGGTGCTGGACCAGAAAGTTGGCTTCTTTGTTTCGTATAACAGTGCCGGACGCGGCGACAGTCCCGGACGAGTGAATCTCTGGCGAGCGTTTCTGGATCGCTATTTTCCGTACACAGCAAATCCTGCAACGTCTGCGACCGCGAAGGATGACGCCAGGGCTGCCGCGGGTACCTACATCTTGAGCCGTCGCAGCGAAACGTCATTTTTAAGAACCGCGTCTGTGCTCGGCCAGTTCAAAGTCTCGCCGGTTGGCGACGGCGACATCGAAACACCGCAGTTGACCGGTGCGAACGGTAAACCACTTCGTTGGCAGGCCGTTGGCCCAATGACGTTTCTCGAGCGAGGTGGTCAGGACAAACTGGTCTTCAAACCAGATCAGGATGGACGCATGCAAATGATTTTGCCGTACCCGTTTTTCGTCGGTCAACGGGTTGGGACGCTGCAAAACGGAAAGCTGCTGTTAGCTGTCCTCGGGATTTCGCTCGGGTTGATGTTGCTCACGTTGATACTGTGGCCCGTTGCCTGGTTCGTGAGACACCACTACGGCCGCAAATTAGAAATGAGTCCGCGGGAGCGACTATTGCGTGTTCTGGTCCGAATTGTTTTTGCACTCGATTTGATCTTCATCGCGGCTCTGTTCGGGCTTACAATGTATGGCCTCGAGCACCTCGAAGTTTTCAGCGATCGGGGTAGTATCTGGTTTCGTTTGATTCAAATTGTCGGGCTCATCGGAGCAATCGGAAGCTTGGTCGTTCTTATCAACGCGGCGCTCACGTGGTTTGAAAAACGGCGCAGTATCTGGATGAGGCTGCAAGCTACAATTTTGTTGCTTGCTTCTCTCGGCGTGCTTTGGTTCGCGTTCGCTGGTAATCTTTTGCGCTTTAGTTCTACCTACTGAAACACTATGCAAGGAACAGCGCGAAGTGAAATGACCGCCAAAACCGCAAAGCCGCAGCCTGAAATACGCACTATCACTCGACTGGTCCCGCCGAGCGGAAATCTCGTTCAGGGTCAATCTGAGTTGGCAATAAATCCGCAACTCGCCGCAGCTGCGAATCGAATGATCAGTTCGAGCCGGAATCATTACAGTCCGGCGGAAGGAGTCGGCGATCTACGCACAGCAGTCGCTGAAAAGATCGCGCGCTTCAATAACATCCAGGTCGATCCAAAAGCGACGCCATTGCAGTTGTTGATTACGCCGGGTGCTACCGCGGCGTTGATTGCGATCGCGCATACGCATTTAAAGAATTACTCGGCGCTGGTGTTTGAACCTTATTACCCTTACCACCGTCGCATACTCGACGAGCTTGGTGGTCACTCGAATGTCTTGCCTTTGCACGGAGCGAGTCTCGAGCTTGATGTAGATGAACTGCGTGCGCGCTGTCGCGAGTGGAAGGACCGTCAGCAGTTTCCTTTGCGCGCGATTATTGCGTGCAGTCCTGCCAATCCCACGGGCAAGGTTTTTACGAGGACGGAGCTTGAAACAATCGCAGCGGTTTGTCAGGAATTTGATCTCCTGTGCATCGCCGATGAAGTGTATGAACACTATGTTGTCGGCGACCGGACGCACATTTCAATGGCAACGCTCGATGGCATGTGGGATCGAACGATTACGGTCAACTCGTTTTCCAAGTCGTGGAATATTTCCGGGTGGCGCTTGGGTTATGTATACGGCACTCCTAAGCTGATTGCGCCGATGAATAATTCCAACAACGTCTTCTACGTTTGTTCACCGACACCACTGCAATTGGCACTCGCTGAAGTGTTGATGTCAGACCCTGATTATTATGGCTTGCTGCGCGACAAATTCACCTCGAAGCGACAAATAGCCGTGGACATGCTGAGCGAAGCCGGGTTCACGATTTACGACTCGAGCTCGGCGTTTTATGTTTGGGCGCGCATCCCGGATGGGTTTGGCGATGCGATCGATTTCAATGAGATGTTAATAAGCAAAGGTGTGGCCGGTGTGCCCGGCGGTGCATTTGCGGATAGCGAGGCGCACGATAATTACATGCGTCTCTGCATCGCTCGTGAAGATGATGTGTTGCATGGTGCGCTCGGGAAGATTCGGAAGGCCGTGCTGTCGTAAGATAGGTTCAGAGTTCAAGCTTTAGCTTGCGTACTCATCGCTCGAGACTACAAGCTAAAGCTTGAACTCTGAACGAATGAATCCTGTAAATCCTGTATGAAAACTCGCGTTGCTCCTATTCTGCTGGTTTTGCTGCTGGCCGCAGCAGCAATCGCGCAAACACCAAAACCTGCACCTGCTCCGGTTGAGTGGCGGCCGCTGCTCGGCGAATACGTGGGCCAGAATGAGACCCTTATCATTCTCGAGAAAGACGGAAAACTCTACGCTCAAAAACGTGGCGAGCCGTCGTCTTTGAAAGAAGTTTCACCCGATTTCTTCCTTCGTGATAAGGACAAAAAGGTATCGCATCTCAAGGTCGGTGGTTTTATTTACGAACGCCGGCTGCTCGGTCCCGAAGAAGGCGCAACACAACTCAAAGTTAAGCCAGTGCGATCAGTCCGTGCTTTGATCAAGGAAGCACTTCAAGCTCAGCCGCCGCAGGAGACTGGAGACTTTCTACCTTCAGATCTCGTTGAGCTCCGCAAACTCGATCCGACAATCAAGCTTGATATCCGTTACGCTACGAGCAACAACCTGTTCGGCACCGAATTTTATTCTCAGCCACGCGCTTTCCTGCAACGCGCGCCTGCCGAAGCACTGGTCCGCGTCAATCGTAAGCTGAAACCGTTGGGTTATGGTCTACTGGTCCACGATGGTTATCGACCCTGGTATGTGACGAAGGTGTTCTGGGACGCGACGCCGCAGGACAAGAAGATATTTGTTGCGGATCCATCCAAGGGTTCTCGTCACAATCGCGGCGCCGCTGTTGACGTCACACTCTATGAGCTCAAATCGGGAAGACCGGTCGAGATGGTCAGTACCTATGACGAGACGACCGATCGCGCCTATCCGAATTATCCTGGTGGCACAGCGCTACAACGCTGGCACCGCGATCTTTTGCGAACCGTGATGGAAGCGGAAGGTTTCACTGTTTATGAAGCCGAGTGGTGGCACTTCGACTACAAAGACTGGCAGCGGTATCGCATCGGTAATCAAACCTTCGAAGATATCAGCCCCAAACAATAGCCACAAAAAGGCACATAAAGCACAAAAGCTATTGAGATCCCTTTTGTGCTTTTGGTGCCTTTTTGTAGCAAACAACGCAAGTGCAGATTTCTTCATCTCAGCGGATGTACTAAACGAGATCCTCCTCAGGCTCAACTAAAACCGAACCTAATCAATCAGGAGGCCATATGAGCCGTCGCTGGCTTCTTTCCCTGTTGTGCCTTTCTGTCCTGTTTGTTTCGCTGGCCCCACTCACGCGTGCGCGTGGCGAGTTAAAAGTTAATGAGGCTCGTACCAGGTTTCTGCTGCAGAAAGAACCGGTAGAGGTTTTACTCGCTATTGAGAACTCATCCGGTGAGAGTCTGAATTCCAAAATAGACATTGAACTCCTCGATCCGCAAAACCGCGTTATCTCGCAGGTCAGTGGTATACGACCGATTGGGACGTCAAATCAATCGCTCACACTCTCGCTTCCGTTCTACTTCTCAAAACTCGAAGAGGATGATCGTCGGAAGTTCTTGTGGCACCGCCTTCATTACCGAATAAGTAAAGAAGGACAGTCGGAACGGCTCGCTGAAGGCCTCGTTTCGTTGTCCGAGATCACTCCGGATCTTTTTGAGATACGCGTTGCGACGGCCGAGGTGGCGCGCGAAGCGACCCGCTATCGATCGCGGATCATTGCCAGGCATCCACTCACAAACAAGCCTGCCGCGAACGTGCTCGTCGAGGGGGAACTTACACTTGAGGCCGACGATGACAAGAGCGTCAAGATAAAAGACTCAAAGAACACCGATTCCGACGGTAATGCGATATTAGAGTTCGTTGTGCCGAATCGTTTTCCTCAGTTTCCTCATACGATCCGCCCAGCCGGAGGCGAGTTACATGTTGTAGGAAAGCGAGGTGCATTTGTTGCCGACGCGGAAGGCGAAGTTCCGGTCGATCAGTTCACCAGAATTCTGATCAGCACCGACAAGCCGATTTATCAACCTGGTCAAACAATGCATCTGCGTGCTCTGACCTTCACCCCATCGATGCGTGCGCTCGCAAATCAGAACATCGTTATCAAAGTCAGTGATCCGGAAGATACAACCGTTTCTCAGGTGGTGGTAAAGAGTTCCCGCTTCGGCATTGCGAGTACTGATTGGGTTATTCCTGACAACGTTCGGTTGGGTGATTACCGAATCATGGTGGGCGTTGAGGGTAGTGAAGAATACAATATGACGCCGTATGGCGTGCGGATCAGTCGTTATGATTTGCCGAATTTTTCGGTTAGCGTCCAACCGAATCGACAGTATTACTTGCCTGGTCAAAACGCCGAAGTAAAGGTTCGCGGTGATTATCTGTTCGGCCAGCCGCTGAAACGCGGTCATGTGCGCGTGGTGCGTGAGACGGAACGCGAGTGGAATTATCGCGAGCAGAAATGGGATGTTAATGAAGGCGAAGAACAGGAGGGCGAAACGGATGCAAATGGATTGTTTGTTGCTCACCTCGATCTCTCCGACGATTATGAAAATCTTCAGGAGAGCTCTTACCAGCGTTACAACGATCTCACTTATGCCGCTTACTTCACCGATCCGACTACTAACCGAACCGAACAACGTCGTTTCGACGTACGAATAACAAAAGAACCGATACATGTTTATGTCATCACCACGCACTACAGAAATCGCTCAGTGCCATTGAAGTTTTACGTTTCAACTTCGTATGCCGACGGGTCGCCTGCCCGTTGCAAGGTAAACGTCACGCTCTCAAATGCCAGTGATGATTCAGAAAAGGAAAGCCAGGATACGGACCGCCGACGGGTGGTGACACTCCGCACCAATCGCTTTGGCGTAGGGAAGGTCAGCGGTCTCCGTTTACCACGCGAGTTCCAGGATGAAGGTAAGCTCGAGTTGACATTTTCAGCCACAGATTCAAATGGCAGAACGGGGACGCGAACTGAAGACCTGAATTTAGACGACGACGATCTAAGGTTCGTCGAGACTGATAAAGCGATCTACCGTACCGGCGAGCCAATCATTGCTTCCATCACTTCAAGTGTTCCTGACGAAAACGTAATTGTCGATCTCGTTCGCGAATCGAACGTTATCACTTCGCAGCGCTTGCGGTTGCGCAATGGTCGTGGCTCGGTCACGTTCCCTTACACGTCAGACTTCAAAGATATTCTCATCGTGGCCGCTTACCCCGCCTTCGCCAAAGACCTCGGAACTGTGGAGGCGCACGCAGTTCTCTATCCACGAAATGTTGAGCTACAGGTGAACGTACAAACTCCCCAAACCACGTATCGTCCGGGTGAAAATGCGCACGTCAAGCTAAACGTGCGTGGACCGGAAGGGCGCGGCGCAGAGAGTGCATTGGGAGTAATCGTTTTGGACAAAGCCGTGGAAGAGCGTTTCCGCACGATGCAGGAATTCGGTGGCGCCTACGGCAGTTTCAACAGCTCGTTGCAGCAGTTTCTTGGGTTAGACCTCGCAATTGGCGGTATGACATTGCGAGACCTGCAGCGCCTGAACACTGCAAACGTCATTTCCTCCGATCTGGATCTGGTCGCTGAAGTCATGCTCAACCAGAGCTGGGGTTATTACCCGCGTTTGTTCGGAGGAGATCGATACGACACCGCGCAGGCTGTGATCTTTGGAGGATTGATCGATAAGCAAATAGAAGCGGCCAAAAACGCGATCACCCGGCATTACGCCACCCGCAAGCAATACCCCAAGAATGAAGCCGAGCTGCAGGGACTGTTGTCGGAAAACAACATCGACTACAACCGTTTACTCGATCCCTGGGGAGTTCATTACCGGCCTGTGTTTTCTCTGGAAGGACCATCCGACGTACTGACTCTGATGACTGCCGGGGCCGATAAACGTTTCGACACGGAAGATGATTTTTCAGTTGCGCACTTTGAATGGCGCTACTTCTTAACTATAGGTCAAACAATCAATCGTGCCATTCGCCAACATCACGAACGAACAAACGGATTCATTCGCGATTACACCACTCTCCGTGACGAATTGTACCGAGAGGGCGTCGCTCTGGATCAACTGCGCGATCGCTGGGGGCAACCCTATCGTTTCGAATTCACGATCGACCAAAGCAATTACGTGCTCACTGTCTCGAGCGGCGGTCCTGACAAAAGGTTCTCTCAGAAAAGCTACGAGGAAGATGATTTCCTAATCTCTGTGTTGTCGATCGATTACTTTGCCGATATCCGAACGCGCATCCAGGAGGTTTTGGATCAGAACCTCAAGCGCACTAAAAAGTTCCCACAATCCGAGCCGGAGCTTCGCGACTCTTTACTCAATTCGGGAACTCCGTTTGATAGTTTGCGCGACCCCTGGGCTCATCCTTATTACGCTACATTCAACATACAAACTTATTCCACAGGCCGTGCGCAACTGGAAAGTCGAGCCAGGTTGGGAGAGACACCGGCGACCCGTGTCGCCATAACTCCGGTAACCCAAAGAGCTGCCACTATCGAGCTGCGCAGTATGGGACCCGATGGAGTGTCGGGAACGAGGGATGATTTTACGGTGGCCACTTTGAGAGGCGTTCTCTACGAACAGGCGCGCGGGGAGTCTGGACCGCAGGTAGCGGCTGGCCAGGTGGTCTTGTCAGGAAACAATGGAGCGATTTACGGGATTGTCACTGATGCGCAAGGTGCGAGTATTCCGGGTGTAAAGGTGACAGCGATACAGACAGCCTTCCAAAACCGATATGAGAGTGTCACCGATGACGAGGGCAAGTACACCATTAGTAATCTTCCGCCCGGAGCGTATGAAGTTCACTTCGAACGGCCCGGATTTGTCCGACAGATCATTTCGGAGGTAACGGTCCCGGTGGCGGGATTCACAAGAGTTAACGCCAGTCTTCAAGTGGCCTCCATTACCGAAACTGTAACGGTGTCAGCCGGTGCTGGGCCGGGCAGTTTTGTGACGTTGCAGAGTGCATCTGTGAGCCGATCGGTCGCAATAGGTAAACAGTTTAGAGTGATTACCAAATCGGGTGGTTCGCTGGTGACGACGCCACACCTGCGCGAATACTTTCCTGAAACTCTCGTCTGGCAACCTTCACTCGAAACTGATAAACGCGGTCGCGCAAAAATCGATTTCAAGCTGGCCGATAACATTACCACCTGGAAACTTGCAGTGCTCGGCTCGACTGAAGACGGCCGCATTGGAACGACGGAGACTGAGATAAAATCCTTTCAGCCATTCTTTGTCGAACACGATCCGCCGCGCGTGCTAACCGAGGGCGATGAAATCTCGCTGCCGGTTGTGGTGCGTAACTATCTTCAACAAACACAGAAAGTCGCTCTGGAATTGAAGCCAGAGAATTGGTTTTCGTTGCGTGGTCCATCACGCAAAGGAACGTTGGTCGCTGCGGACGATGCCTCGCGTGAGACGTTCAACATTCGCGCCACCAGTTCAATCAAGGACGGAAAACAACGCATCACGGCAATTGCAGCTGATGGTAACGACGCCATCGAAAAACCGGTCACGGTTCATCCGGATGGCGAAGAGTCGTCCGTCAGCGACAGCGATATTCTCGGCGGTTCGGCAACGCTCCAGTTACAGCTGCCTGAAAATATGATCCCGAACTCAAATCAGTCAGAACTGAAGATTTATCCGAACCTGATGGCGCACGTGATTGAGAGCGTTGAAGCGATCATGTCGCGTCCTTACGGTTGTGGCGAACAAACGATATCGTCCAGTTACCCGAGTCTTTTGTTGCTGCGCCAGGGCAAATCGAGTGGTGAAGAATCTCCGCTCCGCTCGCGAGCAGAGCGTTATTTGAGTCTTGGATACAGTCGTCTGCTCAACTACCGCGATGAAAGCGGCGGGTTCACTTACTGGGGGCGAGGCAAACCTGATCTAGCACTGACCGCGTACGCGATAAGATTCTTGAGTGATGCCAGGGACATGATCCCGGTTGATGAAGAAGTTATTGACGATGCTCAACGGTGGCTCATAAAAGAACAACAGGCCGACGGTAGCTGGCTACGAGAGTCCAGGCGTGATACTGAAAAGAGCCGTCAAGCTGCGATCCTGACCGCCTACATTGCTCGAGTTCTCGCGTCGGCTGGCGGTGAGGCATCGAAAGAGAAAGCTGAAGCGCTGAAGCTCGCTCTCGCTTATCTAAGCACTCGTGCTCCTGAGATCGACGAACCTTATCTAATTGCCTCATACGCGTTGGCAGCGATCAAGGTGCAAGATATCTCCCGCGCAAAATCGCTCATCTCGAAACTGGCGACGTTGGTCCATCGCGAAGGAAATACAAATTACTGGTCTCTCGAAACGAATACGCCCTTTTATGGTTGGGGACTAACGGGACGAGTCGAAACAACAGCCCTAGTGGTCCAGGCCCTTACGGCTTATTGCAGTTTGCCAACTGCAAAATGCGAATCCGATCCGAAGTTGGCGGCTGGTGGGCTATTGTTTCTGCTGAAGCAGAAAGATCGATATGGCGTGTGGTACTCCACGCAAGCCACTATCAACGTGCTCGACGCTTTGCTGACAGTGCTTACGACGCAGTCGCAGACGCGAGCCAACTCAGAGAGTCAGGCGACGGCAGACGTTGTCGTTAATGAACGGCTTGTAGATACATTCAAGTTACCTGAGACCGCAAGCCGTTTAATGAGTCCGATCACAGTCGATATCTCAAGGTTTGTTCATACCGGAAAAAACACGATTCGGATTAAACGTGCTGAGGGGTCACCGTTCGCTTCAGTTCAGGCGCTCGCCAGTTTCTATGAACCATGGCCTGGCGCCTCAGGCAACACTGAAACGCGAACCAACGATTTAAGGCTACAGGCGAAATGCGACAAGACGGAAGGAAGAGTGGGCGACGAATTTACCTGTCACGTTGAAGCCGAGCGCATTGCTTCTAGAGGTTACGGAATGATGCTAGCGGAAATTGGTGTGCCGCCAGGCGCCGACGTAGATCGCAGTTCGCTTGAGACTGCGATGAAGGGTTCAGGTTGGGTAATTAACCAGTACGATGTTTTGCCGGATCGCGTGGTGGTCTATTTATGGCCCTACGCCGGTGGTGCCAAGTTTGATTTTAAGTTCCGTGCGCGGTTCGGATTGAATGCGAAATCGGCAGCGTCGGTTCTCTACGACTATTACAACCCCGAAGCTCGTGCCGTCGTGCCACCAGTCACATTTAAAGTAAGAGAATAGTATGGACGTTACGGAACGTACTGTAGGGGCGGTACTCCGTGGCCGCCCCTTCGCGGAAATGGAGCGCGGTCGAAAGAGTCGCTGCCTCTCAGGGCGGAATAGACCGCCATCGGCAATCTTGAGCACCAAGCAAGGGGCGGCCACGGAGTGCCGCCCCTCCTTCTGGGCGAGAAAATCCCAACGCTTTGTGTCGTTAGAACGATCCTTTAGTTGTTTTTTAGTCACACCGAATCGCGTATGGGATTGGCCATTACTTTCTCCAGCTTTGCGAAACGCGCCAGCATGCTTTCGTAGATGCGATCGGTCTTTTCATGCAAATGCGCTACTTCGAGTTCCGCTTTGATGTTCACTTCGTATTCGATATCGGATCGAACGCGATCTTTTTCAGCCTGTCGGTTTTGGCTGACGAGCACGAAGCAGGAAAGAAAGATTGCTTCGAGCGAAACAATCATGGTCAGCAGTCCGAACGGATACGGATCGAATTGAACGCCAGTATGAACCGTGTTCAGGAGAATCCAAACAATAAACCATCCCGCATTGATCATCAGAAACGGCATGCTGCCGCTGAACCATGCAATCCAGTCGGCCACTCGTTGCAGGGTGGTAGTGTGCTCTTCCATCTCTTCGTTGACGTTGCGTGAGACGCGTGTGCGTAGCAGTTCGTCAGCCTTGCGCGTCATTGCGCTCATCGCTGCAAGCATGCTGAGCGCTGCGTCTGGTCGTTTTTGAAAGAGCAGTAACAGATCGTCGCGATCGAGAACGAGTAACTCCGTTTCAGTCAGTGCAACGGCGGTTGCGGTTCTTGGACCGCTATCGAGCAGCGAGAGTTCGCCAAAAAGGTTTCCTTCTTCGGCGATGGTGAGGACGATCTTCTGACCGACTGTGTCTTTAATGAAGAGTTCAATCGAGCCGGAGCGGACAATGAATAATGATTCTCCCGGCTCACCTGCGTGGAACAGTATTTCGTCCGCATTGAGTTTTATGGCATCGACAACATTTGCGAGTTCAAGTCGATCCTCTTCCTGTAGTAGTTCAAAAAATTCAATTCCCGTCAGCAGTGTGACATCACATCCCATAAATTCGACTCCCTCAAAGTAGTGCGCTTGAATGGCGCCCGGGGTCAAAACAGCCGGATCATAGGCCAGCGGCTGTGGTCACGAAAAGCTTTTAGGGACCAAGGTGCGAGATTTAGGGAACAAGTTTCTTTCTGCGGCGTCTAACAGATAAATCAATGGAACGGTTTCTGCCCAGAATCTGGATGTTTGTCGTGGCGTTTTGCTTTGGCATTTCCGTTTCGGCTGCCTGGCGCATTTATACGCTTCCTGTTCTTCCCGATCTCGATATTGAGCCTGTTGTTCAGCCGACGGTTGAGCAGGTTGCAACAGCTGAGGTCTCCGATGAATTGAGAATAGTGGGGGGAACGCATGCTTGCGGAGCATCGCCAGACGGCGCGGTCTACGAGCTATCGGATGGCGGTCGTATCGCGATTAACTGTAAAACGTTTAAATCGCGAGCCGCCGCAACTCGAGCGTTGGAAAGCAGATTAATTAATGCCGCAATAAAAGAGCGCTCAATGAATATTGACAGCGACGGCAATCGGTTAGGTGATGAGGTGCTCATTAGTGGACCTAATGCCATGATGCTAAAGACCGACGGCCGGTTGTTTTGTGTAACACAAGCCACCTCTTTCAACCATCTGCTATGGTTTGCGAAACCGAGACGCAGAATTGAAAGAATAGAATAGACGCCTCGCCGCTGCGTGCTTTCGCACCGGCACTGGTGAAGTTTCCGCAGTTGCCTCACCTCGAAATACAAAGTCCTCGCAAATCGTTCAATTTTTTGCGGCACATACATTGCGCCTGGAAGTGCGACGTGTTCTAGGGGCCCGGCCCAAGCGCCGGGGGAGGGATTCCTATGAATTCACCAGGAACAAATGCGGATTGTAACGATGGTCCTTACGACGGCTCTCCTTCGCACATTTCTCGACGGACATTCTGTAACGACTTACTGCTGACTACGGGAGTGGTCCTCGCAGCAGCACCACTTAGTCAAGCTGCAGCTGCACAGAATTCGATGATCGCCTACCCACCTCGAAAGATTGAGGGCGCCGAACAGCTTCTACCTGGTTCAAGCTTGTATTTCGATTATCCGACAAGAAACGATGCTGCAGTGTTGCTGCGCTCAAATGAAGGTGAGTATCGAGCATACAGTCGCAAGTGCTCTCATGCCGGGTGTTCTGTCGAGGTCGACGCGCCGCGACGATGTTTGAGCTGCCCGTGCCATCACGGAGCGTTCGATACTCGTTACGGCTATGTGATGTTTGGTCCACCGCGCCGGCCGCTCGACGAAATCGTTCTGCAGATTCGGTCGGGAGGAGAGGTTTGGGCAGTCGGAAAGAGCCTGGGAAGAAACGCAGAGCTAATTACGGAGGTACACTAACATGAGATACCTAACTAAATTCGGCATGACTGTTCCCATACTGCTGTTAACGGGTGTAACGATTGCCGCACAAGCCAGGCTGCAGTCACCGCTCTACAGAGAATATCGCGGCGTGCGTCTGGGCATGACAGCGGCGGAAACGAGAGCAAAGCTTGGCGAGCCAGCATACAAGAGCGACGACCAGGACGTTTACGTCTTTTCAGCGAATGAAACAACGCAGATTGTTTACAACTCAGCCCAGCGGGTGACCACCATTTCCACCGATTATCTGGGAGGAGTTGGCGCGCCGGATTACAGAACCATTGTCGGCGAAGGCCTGTTGGAGAAACCTGATGGATCTCTATTTCGCATGACGATGAATGACGCAGAGCGCTTTTGGGTGACGTACAACAAGAGTGCTGCGACGGTGCCGGTAGTGACGATCACGATTGGAGCTTACAAGTAGAGTTATTTTGCTTTCAGCTCGGGCAGGTTGGGGCGGCGCCCGGTGCCGCCCCGGACAATTGCGGCTGTGGAGCTACGCGTCATGATGAAAACGCTCAATGAGATCGAGGCACGCAGGTTATTTCAGTCGGCTCGTGTCGTGCGCCTGGGTTGTATTGTGAACGGTGAGCCTTACGTGGTGCCCATCAACTGTCACATGGAAGCAGATTCTATCTACAGCCACTCACTCTCGGGACTCAAGATCTCAGGTTTGCGTGAGAACCCGCACGCTTGCGTCCAGGTGGATGAGATCGAAAGCGATTTGAACTGGCGCAGCGCCATCGCCTTTGGAAGGTACGAAGAGATCACCAAAGCAAATGAACGCGCAGACATCCTCTCCAAGCTCCTGCGAAGATTCCCGATGTTAACACCCGTTGAGTCGACGATTGCGGTTGATGGCTCCTCGCCCGAAGTAATCGTCTTCCGCATCAGAATTGAACGCCTGACAGGTGTTTCGGAAGGATAGAAACATTGGATACACTGCCTCCCGGTATACCTGGTCCCAAGAATTTCGTAAGCATGAACATTGGAAAACTGAACGAACAGGCGGCGATTACACATCGTGATGGCGACGTTGTGTTGCGTGACGGATCTACGGTGCGTATTCGTGTGATGCGTCCGTCGGACGAAGCTGGACTGCGCAATCTCCTGACGTCTCTTTCCGAAGAATCACGCTGGTTGCGTTTTTATTCTCTGCAAAACAGCTCTTCACTCGCGGCGGAAGCTCATCGCGAAGCGAATCTGGAGGAGGCTTTTGGTCTCATCGCGTGTAGTGGTGACGGTGAACGCGTTGTCGGTCACGCATTCTACGTTGCTATTGATGACGAACGCGCGGAAGTCGCTTTCACGATAGCAAACGACTTTCAAGGCCGCGGACTGGGTACAATCTTGTTATGCCAGCTTGCGGAAGTCGCCTCGGCAAATGGAATAAAAGTATTCGAGGCTGAAGTCGTCGCCGCAAATCATGCAATGTTGCACGTATTTCGAGCCTCGGGATTTCCGCTCGAAGTGAATGCGAACGTTGGTCAACTTCACGTCGCGTTTCCAACCTCGTTCACTGACGAAGCACGCCAGCAATTCGAGCGCCGCGATTCAATCGCTTCGGTCAACGCTTTGAAACTCTTCTTCGAACCGAGAGCGGTTGCGGTTATCGGAGCATCGCGCCAGCGAGACACGATCGGTGGAGAGATCTTTCATAACCTGCTGAGTTATGGATTCAACGGTCAGGTTTATCCGGTTAACCCTGCTGCTGATGAAATCGAAAATGTTCGCGCGTATCCATCGGTCGAAGCGATTCCAGGTTTAGTGGATCTGGCAGTGATCGTTGTTCCGGCCGCCGGAGTCGTCGAAGTAGCGTCAGCGTGTGCGCGAAAGGGCGTCAAAGCGCTGGTCGTTATCTCGGCGGGTTTCTCCGAAACAGGTAGAGAAGGCAAAGCCAGGCAGGCGGAATTGATGAGTGTTTGTCGTGGCGCCGGTATGCGATTGATTGGCCCAAACTGCATGGGCATTGCGAACACCAACCCGAACGTGCTTCTTGATGCGACCTTCGCGCCGGGTATTCCGCCACGTGGGCGCGTTGGGTTCTCTTCGCAGAGCGGCGCGCTTGGTCTCGCGATCATGGAGTTTGCCAGCTCACTCGGTCTTGGGATTTCAACTTTCGTTTCTGTCGGCAATAAAGCAGATATTTCCGGTAACGATTTGCTGCGCTACTGGGAATCGGACGACGCCACCGACGTGATCCTGCTCTACCTTGAATCGTTTGGAAATCCGAAAAAGTTTTCAGAGATCGCACGTCGAGTCGGACGACAGAAACCGATTGCGGTAGTGAAGAGTGGGCGCTCCGCAGCGGGCGCACGAGCTACCTCGTCACATACCGGTGCATTGATCGCCGCGTCCGATGTGACTGTCGATGCATTATTTCGGCAAGCTGGTGTTGTGCGCACTGACACTCTCGCTGAGCTGTTTGATGTCGCTTCGTTACTGGCCAATCAGCCGCTTCCTGAAGGGGCGCGCGTGGGAATCATCACCAACGCTGGTGGACCGGCGATTCTTTGTGCAGATGCGTGTGAGGCGCGCGGACTTGAGGTCCCGGTGTTGTCGGAAAGCAGTCAATCAAGATTGCGTGCCTTTCTGCCGGCGGGAGCGAGTGTCGGAAATCCAGTCGACATGATTGCTTCAGCGCCGGCTGATCACTATCGCCGAGCGATCGAGATAGTCGGGAAGGACGACAATGTCGATTCGCTAATCGTTATCTTTACCCCACCGCTCGTCACTCGAGCAAACGACGTCGCGAAATCGATCGTGGAAGCAGTGCAACGCATCGATAAGAACAAACCGGTGCTCAGTGTGTTTCTTTCGGCACAGGCAGCCCCCTCAGAATTGAGAACTCCAAACGTCAGTATTCCTTCATACTCATTTCCGGAAACTGCGGCGATCGCTCTCGCACGTGCGACCCGCTATCGACAGTGGCGCGAACGGCGCGAGACCTATCCGGCACGTTTTGAAGACATCCGCACGGACGAAGCAGCTGCGATTGTGGCCGCGGCGCTGGCACGTGGCGAAGGTTGGCTGACCGCTGACGAAGTCGCGAGTCTCTGCTCATGTTACGGCGTGCCTTTGATTGAACAACGAATTGTCGCGAACGCTGAAGACACTGGTGAAGCAGCGAAAGAGCTGGGCGGAGAAGTTGCTCTTAAAGCAATCGCTCCGGATCTGATCCATAAGACTGAGGCAGGTGCGGTCAGACTTCATCTAAACGGCTCAGACGCTGTTTGCGCGGCTGCTCGCGAGATGAGCGAAGTGTTGAGTGCTCGCGGGCATGCACCGTCAGGTTTCGTCGTACAGCGTATGGCCGAACGCGGTGTGGAGATGTTGGTTGGCGTTGTTCATGATCCGCAATTTGGTCCGGTCGTGGCATGCGGCGCCGGGGGTGTGCAAGTGGAGTTGTTGCGCGATGTTTCCATTCGTATTACGCCGCTTTCAAAAGAAGATGCGACGGAGATGATTCGTGAGTTGAAGACTTACCCGTTGCTCAAAGGCTTCCGTGGCAGCGCCGCAACCGATGTCGCTGCTCTGGAGGAGGGGCTGTTACGCGTGAGTGCGATGGTGGCAGACATTCCGCAAATTGCCGAACTTGATTGCAATCCATTTGTCGTGCATCAGGTGGGCGCGACGGTGCTCGATGCTCGTATTCGCGTTGTCAACCTTGAGCCGCGTCCGCTCCTGGGTGTGCGTCAGGTTCGCTGATGACGAGGGGTTAATTGGACAGGATGAACAGGATTTTTTCAGGATTAAGCAGGATTCGACCTGTAAATCTTGAAAAAATCCTGGTCATCCTGTCTAAATAGACGGTGGTTTTCCACGCGCCGGTTGCGAGATTTTGCGCAGCCAGGCTCAGACAATCTCCAAATTTCTCACGCAAAGACCGCGGCATATTTGTTGCCCCAGACAAAGCAGAACACGTCGGCGAAGTGTGGGGGAACATGGGCGACCATAACGTTGAAGAACATGCTGATAAACGACGAGCACAGGAATTCATGCGGGCTCTACTGGAGGATCTGCGTGCACTCGCCTTCATGCTCAATGAAGGGCATGTCGAAAGTGACAGGCTGAGGATTGGTGCGGAACAGGAGATGTTCCTCATTGATAAGGATCTGCGACCTGCTCCCATCTCAGGCGAAGTTTTGGAGCGTGCCGGGGATGCCCGCCTTACAACCGAGATCGCCAGATTCAATCTCGAAGCCAATCTAACGCCACTCGATCTCACCGGCGACTGCTTCAGCCGTATGGAAGACGAGCTTGAGCAGTTAATAAAACTAACGCGCACGAGTGCTGAGACTCTCGGCGCCGACGTGTTGCTGTCTGGCATCTTGCCGACCTTACAGAAGTCGGACCTGACTCTCGAGAACCTGACTCCCACTCTCCGCTATCACGAGCTGGACCGCGGTGTGATTGGTTTGCGAGGCGGGCCGCTTTCGATTCATATCAAGGGATTAGACGAACTCAGTCTCACGCACGACAACATCATGATGGAATCGTGTAATACGAGTTTTCAAATACACTTTCAAAGCACTCCTGATGGATTTATAAATGATTACAACGTTGCTCAGGCGGTGACTGCACCGGTGCTGGCTGCGGCGGTCAATTCACCGCTGCTTTTTGGTCATCGTCTGTGGCAAGAGACTCGTGTCGCTCTTTTTCAGCACTCAACCGATGCGCGATCGCGTCCGCAGTTGGCGCGCAACCAGCCAACGAGAGTCAGTTTTGGTGATCGATGGTTACAGAGCTCAGTCATCGAACTCTTTCACGAGCAGATTTCGCGTTTTCGTCCGATCATAATCGCGCAGCCGGATGAGAATCCGTTTCAAGTGCTCGGGCGCGGTGAAACACCACTTTTTACTGCGCTAAGAGTGCACAACGGAACGGTCTGGCGTTGGAATCGAGCCTGTTACGGAGTGACCGGCGGTGTTCCACACTTGCGCATCGAAAATCGTGCTCTTCCCGCTGGTCCAACACCCGTGGACGAGATAGCAAACGCTGCATTCTTCACCGGTCTGATGCTGTCGCTTCCGCGCGAGTATGGTGACATTTCGAAGCGCATGGCATTCGACGATGCCAAGTTGAATTTTTTCCGCGCTGCCAGGCACGGACTCGATGCTCAGTTTCACTGGATTGATGGAGAAAGTTATAGTGCGTCGTCGCTTATTCTCGAAGAACTGCTGCCGCTCGCGCGTAAAGGTCTGCTCGAAGCAGGAGTAAATCTCGAAGATGTTGAGAAGTATCTGGGTATCATCGAGAAGCGCACACGGTCGGGACAAACCGGTGCGCGCTGGATCATCAAGTCGTTATCAACATTGCCTGACGACACTTCTAAAGACGTCCGGCAACGAAGATTGACCTCAGCGATGCTCGATTGTCAGAAGGATCGAAAGCCGGTTCATGAATGGCCAGTAAAGGAAATGGTCGATGGTGATGATTGGGAGCAGAGTCATCGAACAGTCGGACAGTTCATGTCTACGGATTTGTTTACTGTGCAACCGGACGATCTAATCGATCTCGCTGCCAGCATGATGGACTGGAAACATGTGCGTCACGTTCCGGTTGAAGATCAGGACGGGCGGCTGGTTGGACTCGTAACTCATCGTGGTCTGCTTCGAATGATCAGTAATGTACCGCGCAGCAATGGACAGGGGCTTGGGGTTGCCGTGGCGCAGGCTCCGGTTACTGTGCGTGAGATCATGATAACGAACCCGGTTACCGTTTCCCCTTCGACTCTTTCGCTCGAAGCGATCGAAGTTATGCGTCAAAATCGCATTGGCTGTCTGCCGGTAGTTGAAGGAGATGAACTCGTCGGCATTGTTACTTCCTATGATTTTCTCGAGGCCACAGCGAGACTGTTCCAGCAACACCTCAGCGGTCAAAAAGACAGTCAGAGAGCACAAATATCCTGACCAGTTGTGCTCTTGTCCTTTCTTCAAACTTGGCCCAATGCATATAATTCGAAACGCCGGCCGGTTTTTCAACCAACAATCTGAGGAAATCAATGTCCAAAAACACAGGCGAACAGATACTCGTAATCGATGACGATCAAGCGATTCGCTGGACGTTGAGAGAAGCCCTGTTAAGTTGGGGGTTCAATCCATCAGAGGCGGGCTCGGTAGCCGAAGGGTTGGGCCTTTTCAATGCCGAGCCGCCGGCGGCCGTGTTGCTGGATATCGATCTTCCTGACGGTTCTGGTCTCGATGTGTTGCGCGAAATCAAACGCCAGAATTCTGAAGTGATCGTGATCATGATCACGGGTAATGTTCAGATCGATAACACAATCTCAGCCCTGCGCGGCGGAGCGTACGATTTCATCGGCAAACCCATCAGCCTTGAAGAGCTGCGCATCACGATTCGTAACGCAATCGAAGCGCGACACCTCCGACGCGAAGTTGAGCAAGTTAGAAAGGAACGGGCGCGCGAGTTTAACTTTCGTCAGATTGTGGGCGAGTCTCCGGCCATGAAAAAGATGCTGGGCCTCGCAGCGAAGGTCGCTGAGAGTGAAGTGTCGTCGGTTTTGCTGCAGGGCGAATCGGGAACCGGAAAAGATCTGTTAGCTAAAGCAATTCACTACGGTTCGCAACGTGCCGACAGACCGTTTGTCGCGGTCAATTGCGCCGCATTACCCGCGACGCTTATTGAGTCGGAGTTATTCGGTTACGAGAAGGGTGCGTTCACCGACGCAAAAGCACGCAAGGAAGGATTGTTCGAGCAGGCCGAAGGCGGAACGCTTTTGCTTGATGAAATTGGTGAGCTCGAACTCTCGCTGCAGGCAAAGCTTTTGCGCGTGTTGGAAGAAGGAGCTTTCCGCCGCGTCGGTGGCTTGAAGGATATTCCGCTTGACGTGCGTGTGTTAGCTGCGTCAAACCGCGACTTGAAAGCGGAAAGCGAAGCAAATCGTTTCCGTCTCGATTTGTACTATCGTCTTTCCATCATTCAGATCGATATTCCACCGCTGCGCGAAAGAGGCGATGATGTGTTGTTGTTGTCTCAGTACTACATCGACTCGATCGGTTCGCGAATCCGCAGAAAGAAAAAGATCACAGGACTCTCTCCTGAAGCAGTCGCGATATTCAGGAAGTACAACTGGCCGGGCAACGTGCGTGAACTGCGCAATGTAATCGAGCGTGCTCTCATTCTGGAGGACGAAGACCAGATAACCACCGAATACCTGCCTGGAGGATTACTGACGCCGACGCGACTCGATGCTTCGTCCTTAGGTGCAGACGATCGAGCGGCAAGTCAGTTTGTGCTTCCCGAGGAAGGAATTTCTTTGGACGAAGCCGAATTGTCATTCGTGCGACAGGCAATTCAGCGCAGCGGCGGAAATCAAACACGGGCCGCCGAACTCCTCGGCATCTCGCGCGATCAACTCCGCTATCGCCTCAAAAAGCTCGAAGACGTCCAGGCATCCGCGTCGGACTCAGCGAGTTGAGGAAGCCTCAATTGCTACAGCAGTTTGGTAAATCCAGCCTGCTCGAAATGATGATCTTAAGTGAGAGCCTGATCGATCTTTTCTCTCTGCATGATTACAAGACTCGTGCAGTTAGTCAGGCTCCATTCCTTATCCAGGCGACTCGAATAAAGGGCCCATCCATCCGAAAGCAGCGCGCTATCAGCGTCGAGGATTCGAAGAGATGGAAGCGCTCATAGACCGTCGATGAGTTGAATCGCTCGAGACCGCCAAGCCGAATTGCACAAGGCAACCTGATCTGACGCCCTGGGATTACACCCAATCCGGTTGTGCCAGACTGCGCGAAATTTCAAATCGTTGGGAAATACCTCGCAACACTGAACTGCCGCCGCCAAACGATTCTCCCTCAAAACCCCGCCAAAAACTGCAATCCACTATTGGTACAGGTCGTGCACTAACGCCGCAAAGGGGTACGACGATGGCGAAGATTTTGATCCTTGGTGGCGGGTTTGGCGGCGTTACGGCTGCCGAATGCCTGGCTGGACAGTTGAGCGACGATCATCAGATTACGCTCGTGTCTCGCAGCCGCCGGTTTGTGTTCTATCCAGCCCTGGTGCGACTCGCGTTCGGCAAGTGCCGCCCCGAGGATGTCTCATTCGATCTGCGGCACGCCATGTTGGATCGACGCGTCAACTTCATCGAAGCGGAAGTTGCTCGTATCGATCCCGACGAACGCAAAGTCACGATCGCACATGGCGATGTCGAAGGAATTCTTCCCTACGACTACCTGATTTTTGCACTCGGAAGAAGACTGGCGACTGAGCGCGTCTCTGGTTTCTACGAACACGCCCACCACCTGCTGAATGTCGACAAGGCAATTCAATTCGGCAAAGCCGTAGGCAGTTTTCATGAAGGTCGCGCCGTACTCGGTCACTGCGCCGGAGCGCGCCTGCCGATACCGGTTTACGAAACTGCCTTTGCTCTCTCGCGAGCACTGGAGGAACGAGGCGAACGCGATCGAGTGAGGATTACACTCGTAAGCCCCGGCGAGTTGGAGGCAGAACTCGGTAGTGAAGCAGCCGGCGCCCTTTCGAAAGCGTTTGCAGAGCGCCACATCGAGCACCTGCCGAACTTCGCCGTTGAAGCCGTGACAGAAAACGCAATAACGGCGAACAACCACCAGACCATTAATTTCGATTTGCTCATGTTGCTGCCGCCATTCAGAGGTTCCGCGGCTTCGTGCTATCTGGGAATCACAAATCCGGAAGGTTATGTCTACGTCGATTCGACGATGCGCGTGCCGGGTCACGAACAAATCTATGCTGTGGGTGATTGCGTCAACCTTGAAGGGCCGAAGATGGGCCACATGGCCGCTCGCCAGGGTCAAGTTGCGGCCTTGAATCTCGCCGCCGAAATCGATGGACATCAGGCAGTAGCGCGTTATCTGCATGAAATGAGATTCGTGATCGATAAAGCAGGAAGCGACAGCATCTACCTGCGTCAGGATCTTTCTAATGATGGACCGGCGACACTCAGACACAGTCGCTTTTGGACCCTGGCGAAACGAGTGCAAGAGGAATACTGGGAAGCAGCGCATTCATAATTTTCGGAATACGGGAGGCTAATCATGAGCGAGAATCGCACCATTCAACTAATTGCAGTTCCGATCGGCGGCAAGGGAGGCTTTGTCTGGAACCGTTTGCACAGTGAACGTGAAGAACTTTGCGAAGCTTTGCTGAAAGATACCGGGCCGCTCGTCGAAGGTCGCAAGGGGTTGCTGCAAACGCGTCTGCGCAAAATCGACGACGCGCTTGATCGTTTGATGGCGGGATCCTATGGCAACTGTTCCGAGTGTGGTCGTTCACTCGATGACAACAGACTGGATGTCGATCCGGCGCTGGCGCTTTGCCTCGATTGCTGGAGTCGCGAACACCCTAAAGATAATCAGCCGGCCCCGGAGTTCCGTTCACAGTGCGACTTGCCGCTCGAAAGTTTAAACAAGTTCGACACCATCCTGCTGCGAACGCACAACAGCGACTATCGCATTCTGTTGCTCGATCCAAAAACCGGACGCGGATTGGTTGAAGGAGGCACTTATCTGCTTGAACCGAGCGAAGCATTATTAAAAGGTTCCGCCGTTCCAGGGTCCGACTTCAGAGCTGGTGAGATTTGTGTTGGCTGCCGGGTTGAAATGTGGGTTGACGATGGGGTTTTTATTACTTCGCCGGTCAAGTCGGTCGATGTATTACATCCGGCGGAATCGGCCGCAGCGATTTCAGAAGCGCTGCATTGAGTTCCCGGAGGTGCAAGGAAGGACCAACGAACATGATGAGTATTAAGCGCATTCTCTGTCCGACTGACTTATCGTCGCACTCAAAAAGTGCGATGCGTTACGCGCTGGCTTTGTCGCGAGCACACGACGCCGAACTTGTCCTGCTTTACTGCAACACAGCCGGAAGACCCAAAGAACCCCGCCGATCTGAGGTTGATTTAGGTCTACTTAAGCAGATTGACGCTGCAGAGTTGGTGGACGTGCGCTGGCGTTTGCTTGTCGCTTATGCAGACGATGTCGGCGAAGAGATAACTCACCAGGCGCAAATCGAAGGTGTTGATTTAATCGTCATGAGATCTCGCCGTCGTCCGCATCGTGCCGCTGTGCTCGGTTCAACTGCCGAGTCGGTTTGTCGGAACGCGCCCTGTCCGGTGCTCGTAATGCACAACGATGAGCGCGAGTCTATAACCGACACCCTGCGGATCGGTTTGCAGCGAGTCCTTGTTGCTTACGATTTCTCTGATTACGCCGAGCTGGCGTTAACGTATGGATTGTCGTTGGCCCAGGAACACCAGGCGGACCTACATCTGATTCATGTTCTGCCACCGCGTTCAGTGAGTGACCCCGAGATCGCATGGTATCCGAGCAAAGGCGAATCGGCCTATCACACTGCCGCGCGTCGCTTGCAAAGAGTAGTGCCGCCTGAGGTCCATCTCTGGTGCAACATCAAGAATGTTGTCAGCGAGGGCCATCCGTATCGAGAGATTCTGAATTACGCTGAGAAGAACCAGATCGATTTGATCTGTTTAGGGGCACACGGCGTTGGCTTTGGGATGCGCGCCCTGTTCGGCTCAAACGTCGATCGCGTTTTGCGGCAGTCGCCCTGTCCTGTGCTGGTGGCGCGCCCGTTGAAGCCATTAAGCCTGCACAGCGCGAACCAGGCAGCGTAGAGATCACAAAAGGTGGTTCCCGTTGTAGAATCCTCAACCGTTACACGATCATCCGGTTGAGGAGCGCCTTAATGAAGGTCACTTCGCTTGCTCTCCTGATTCTCGCCGTTACAGGTGTGTTCAGTCAGAGCAGTTCACCCGTTACAGCCACCACGACTCAGCAAAAACAGCTTACCGTCACCGCCGTTAATAAACTGAACCTCGCTCGTCCGAGCGAAACGATCGAACTGACCGCTGCAGTACTCGCACCACTTGGCGAAAAGGATCTGATGAAGATTCATGTGCGCGATGGTTCGGGCAAAGAAGTGCTCTCGCAAGCTGTCGACACGGATTACGACGATTTCCACAAACCTGACATTCTGATTTTCCAAACCGACTTTCGGCCGAACGAAACGAAGACATTCACCATCGTCGCAGGATCAAAGCGCGAATACTCTCGCGAAGACTTTCGCGCCTATGGGCGCTTCGTGCGCGAGCGTTTTGACGATTTTGCGTGGGAAAACGATCGCGTTGCGCATCGCACTTACGGCAAAGCACTGATCACCTGGAAAGGTGAACCGCTTACGAGCAGTGCAATTGACATCTGGTCAAAGCGCACTTCGAAACTTGTAATCAACGATTGGTACATGGTCGACAACTATCACGCCGATCATGGCGAGGGCGTCGATGCATACTCAGCCGGCCCAACGCGTGGTTGTGGCGGGAATGGAATCTGGACCAATGGCCAACTATTCATTCCGACCAACTTTGTTGACTCGCGCGTGCTGACGAATGGTCCTATCCGGGTGATGTTTGAGCTCGTTTATGAGCCGTTTGATGTCAACGGCGTTAAAGTGTCGCAGGTGTTGCGTGTATCGCTGGATGCGGGTAGTCAGTTGAACCATTTTCGTGCTTCATACCAGGCGCCTTCGGTCGCTGACTCGCTCGCTTTAGCTGTGGGACTAAAGAAAGTGAAGGACGCACAAAAGCACCTCAACGCAGAGCGAGGTTGGTTTACGATCTGGGAGCCGATGGAAAAGAGCCTCGGGATGCAGGGTCTGGCGATCGTCGTCGATCCAGGCAAGTTCGACAATGTTACTGAAGACAAGTTGAATCATCTCATGGTGCTAAAGCCCGGGATTACGGCACCGGTTTCTTACTGGGCGGGCTTCGCGTGGGATCGCGCCGGGAAGATCACATCAGCCGAGAGTTGGAATGCGTATGTCGATCAGTTTAGCGAAAAACTGCGTTCGGCCATCGACGTGAGCGTTAAGTAAGCATTTTAGCCACGGATTTACACGGATCTGTAACTGATTTCTCTCCGAAACACGCGTTATTGCATTGAGGAGACTACCGATGATTTCAAAGACACTGCTGGCTTCAGCTATTGCTTGCGTTATGGCTACTTCGGGTTTTGCCGTGGATCAGCGAGAGAGCAAGAAAGAGGTTCGCAGTAAGCTCTTCAAGCAAGTGCTCGCCGATGACAGGGACGTGCGTGAATGCGTCGAGAAAGAGGAGGGAGGCACTCGCGCGGCTGAAGAAAATATGTCGGTTGAGGAGGTCGACCTGAATCGCGACGGGGTTTCCGAGTATGAAGTTGAGCTGTCAGGTCCGTGCGTGTGTGGCATGGTCAACTGCTCGATCTATCTCTATCGCCAGAGTGCCTCCGGTTACGAGTTGATTCTTGAAGATGCCGCCGGACTCGGGCTTGAGTTACTGAAAACATCGAGCAATGCTTACGCAGACGTTCGCGTTGACGCACGTGAAAGTGCGGCGACGCAGTCGCAAACGGTCTATAAGTTTGACGGTAAGAAGTACCGAGAAGCGACCCGCAGGTTAGTTAATCCACAAACCGGTGAGAGTAAGCCCGCTTCTCGCAGAGTTCAATTCAGACGTGGTGCTTCGTCTACAACCGTGCAAGGCAGCGTCTCGCTTGAGATGTCGGATACTCTTATCGTCGGTGCTCGTGCGGGTCAGGTGATGACCGTGCAACTGAGTTCGCCAAACAGGTCGGTTAGATTCATGTTGATGACCTCGCGCACGACTGAGTCGCTTGCGGACAACACGAGAAGCTGGACCGGCACTTTGCCTGACACAGACGACTATCTCATCCTCGTTGAGGGCGACAAACGCGCGGCGTACTCAATCACGATTGGCATAAAATAGAATTCATGCCCTCCGAGGAGTCCCAGGTTCCGACGTGCCTTATTTCCCCGAGTCCATGTGCCAACCGACATTCACCAGATCATCGCCGCGGCGGACAAACATCTCTGTCGCACGACCACTTGATGTCGATCGCTGCCCGTTGACCTCAATCTCGAACAAATAGGTGGTGTAGATAATCACCGTATTCCCATAAACCTGCATTTCGGTTTTCGGAAACTCGAGCCGTAGAAGTTTTCCACCACTGTCAACAAATCTCTTCGCATTCGCCAGCACCGCAGCGCGATCCGACCAGCCCGTATCGCCCGTGTCGATCGCAATCGTCTCCTCCGGAATCAATCTCTCCAACGCTGCGCGATCGTTTGTAAACCACGCTTTCCAGACTGCTTCACGTGCGGCGAGTATTCGTTCGCGAATCTGCGGCGTGAGATTCATCGGCCGTGACATCTGTTCCGCGCGCCATTCGGGATCTACGACCGTGTGCGATGCCACCTGAATCCAGCTTCCCTTGCGTTTTGCGTAGATGTCCATGATGCGAAAGCGTCGCAGTGTGATCATGGTGCTACCGTCCTTGCGCTGGAACTCGCCGAAGAAGTTGGCAACTGCCAGATCTGGCCCATAGAAATGCACGTCGAAGTCGCCGACCTTGTAGGTTGTGCCGGATGGATAGTATGGAGTCGACTTGGGGGCGTTGGCCGGCCTTGGCCATTCGATTCCATTCGCTCTCATGTACTCATCGATACCTTTTATCGGTGTTCGCGAGCCCTCCAAAAAACCGCGCCAGTCTTCTGAGTGTGTCGCGAAGATCTTTTGTTCATCGCCCTCGATGAACGCCTGAAAAATGCTTTCGATGTGTGCGCGAATAGCGGCCGCATCAGCCGCGCGATCGTCGTTAGTCTTCGCCACAGAAGTTTGAGCCACAAAAAGGCACAAGAAGCACAAGAAAAATATTTGGGCAGATTTCAACTGTAATTTCCGAGCCATGTGTGAAGCTCTCCTTCCAAATCATTTTTGTGCTTTATGTGCTTTTTTGTGGCCTCCTTCAAGATCAAATACGCGAGCGGTCTGTCTCCTGACGTGAACGGTATTGCAGCTGGCACTGGACCAGCGATACTGTGGCAGCGTGCGATCCCCACGCCTGCGTCCATGGATGATTGTCTCAGCGGCCTGGATTGTCCCCGCTGTCTTTGCCGTTATCAATCGCATCGCCCAGGCACGTCTACAACGCTGGGAGCCTGCGACTCTTCGCGAGCTTCTGTTCGAGTTTGGCGACTGGTTCCTCTATGCATTCCTCACTCCGGGTGTGTTTGCAATTTCGAAGAAGTGGCCTCTGGTGCGCCCACATATTGTGAAGCGCGTAATACTGCATCTGTTCTTCTCAGTATTGTTCTGTGTCGCCTGGGCGACTTGCGGCCAGGTGCTGCGCCTGATCTTAATACGAGTGTTTGAGCCAAATATTTATTACACGGCGATGCAGGAGGGCACGTCGAAATTCTGGCTTCAGTTTGGAATTGAATGGTTGGGCTGGATCTTTACTACTTTGCCGTTTGGCGTCGCAGTTTATCTCTGTGTAGTTGGTATCGAGCACGCCACTCGTTACTTCATTGACGCTCGCGAGCGCGAAGTGCAGGTTGCAAGACTCTCGGAACAGTTATCAAGCGCCCGCCTCACTGCTCTTCAGGCGCAACTGAATCCACATTTTCTTTTCAACACGCTCAACACGATTACAGTTCTCGTTCGTGATAATGATCGCCAGGGTGCAGTAAGCATCATTGAACATCTGAGTGAGTTGCTGAGACGCACGCTCAGTCGCCACCAGGCAGACGAAGTCACGCTCGGTGAGGAACTGGAGCTCGTTCGGCAGTATGTTGCCATCGAACAGTCGCGCTTCTCTGATCGTTTGCGACCCGAATTCAGCATTCCCGAGTCGCTGATGTCTGCTGCCGTTCCGAGTTTTGCACTCCAACATCTCGTCGAGAACGCGATTCGTCATGGTATCGCCAGAGATACTGATGCCGGACTCTTGCTCGTCACTGCGAATCGCTCGGCTGATGTTTTGGAGATCAGCGTCATTAACGATGGTGTGAGCATCGATCCGGCAGTTCCGGCGCCCGAGGGTCACGGCATCGAGAACACCCGCGAACGTTTGCGTGCGCTGTACGGTGCAAAAGCGTCTCTCGAGATCGCGCCACGTCCGGAAGGCGGTACAATCGCGACATTGCGAGTGCCATATCGAGAACTGCGTCCGGAGCCAAACGTTGAAAGAAACTAAGTGGAAAGCTCTAATCGCTGACGACGAGCCCGCGGCGCGTCGCGGCGTGCGACAGCTACTGTCTGCTTTCCCGGAGTTTGTCGTCGCGGGCGAATGTCGCAATGGCGCGGAAGTGCTGACTGCGCTAGATAGTTCTCCGCCGGACGTTGTTTTTCTTGACGTGCAGATGCCGGGGATAGATGGTTTCGAAGTGATCAAACGACGATCCGTAGAGCGAATGCCTGCAGTTGTTTTTCTGACGGCATTCGATCAGTTTGCAATCAGGGCCTTCGAAACTGAAGCGCTCGATTATCTGGTGAAACCAGTTAGCGAGATGCGTTTCGCCACCACCATCAGGCGTCTGCTGAAGCGACTGCAATCGACGTCAGAGCCGGTCCGTGAAGAGACGATCGTGGTGACTACTTCTCGTGGCGCAACCGTGCTGCACCTCAATGAGATCGACTGGATCGAAGCGGCCGGGAACTACTCGCAATTATGGGTCGGGACACGCAGTTATTTTCTCCGTGAGTCCCTGCAACTGCTGGAGCAACGTGTGCAAAGAGAGGGTTTCATTCGCGCGCATCGACGTGCACTCGTGCGTCTCGATGGCGTGCGGGAACTGACGCGCACGCGTGCGGGCGGGTCGGTTGCGGTGTTGGAAAGTGGCGTGCGAGTTCCGATATCACGCCGGCGGAGTGCTTCATTCATGGCTGCCTTCAGGCAGCAAGACCGTCGACAGATTGGTAGTTGTTCGGTTTGAAAACGCCGAAGGCGTTCGCTAATTTCAGCCCAGGGTTGGAGCGTAGCGACAACCCTGGGAACAATCGTTCAGCATTCTCTTGAACCCTGTAAGGGTTCGCCTTGTGATGAACTCTTTCAGGGTTGAAATCTTTTCTATATTTGCTACCCCAGGGTTGTCGCTGCGCTCCAACCCTGGGCTGAAATTAGCCAACGCCTTCGGCGTTTTCAAACCGATCGAGACCGTTATCACTTTCACAATTCTTAACAAATTTTTACCTGCACTTAACACAAGCCTCACTGACCGCGCTTAGTATTCTCTCCTCAAAATGGCACAATGGAGTGGCTTGAGCGGGCAGGCGGTGCGTGCGCAACAAAAAAGCGCCCGATATCGTACGCAAACCAAATCGAAAATTCAGTTGTTCCAGATGGACGCTGGATGGGCTAAGGAAATGAACTGTATGACATCCAAGCAGAGCGTGTCTTATCGTCTGGGAATTCTCCTGGCAATTTGTGGACTCTGCGTCACTCTCCTGGGCTGTGTAAATAAAGCGCAACCGAGTTTTGAGCGTCCACCTGCGCCTGTAGTGGTGAGTACGGCAGTGTCTCAGGACGTTTCGAATTACATGGATGCGCTCGGAAAAATAGTTGCACGAGAAACAGTCTCTATTCAGCCACAGGTTTCGGGGCGCATAGTTAAGATTCACTTCACTGACGGCGCGAACGTCAGAAAAGGCGAACTCCTTTTCACGATTGACCCGCGACCGTTTGAAGCGAATCTGAAGCAGGCCCAGGCAAACCTCGCCAAAGACGTTGCCGCGAAGAAACAGGCCGAGGCGAATCTGGCGCGCGAAATCGCGCGTGAGAACTGGGGCCGCGCCCAGGTGAAACGATATAGCACTCTGGTTGAACAGGGCGTGGTGGCGCGTGAGCAGTACGAACAAATCCGGGTTGACTACGACACTCTCAAAGCCACCTCCGAAGCGGCGCGCGCCGCGGTACGCAGCGCGGATGAAACGATCAAAGTCGACAATGCGGCAATTGATACCGCGAAGGTATCACTCAGTTATTGCTACATCCATTCGCCCATCGATGGCCGGGCCGGTCAGCGTCTGGTTGATATTGGCAACGTTGTGAATCCAGGCGGGCCAACGAGCAATTCCGAGTCGACTTCCGGTGTTTCGAATAACGCATTGCTCGTGATCGAGCGACTCGATCCGATTTACGCTGACTTTACGATCTCGCAAAACAACTTATCGCATGTTCAGGATCAGATGCGCTCGGGCACTTTGAGCGCCGAAGTGCGACTGCCTGATGCAACGGGTGATCCGGTTTCAGGCCGGCTGACGTTTGTGGACAACGCGGTCCAGACGGAAACCGGGCAGGTAACGCTGCGCGCGACGCTTCCTAACCCCGATCACCGATTTTGGCCCGGCCGCTTCGTAAACGTGCGTTTGTTACTCGGAACAGTGTCGGGCGCAGTGCTTGTGCCGGCGACTGCGCCACAGATGTCCGCGGCAGGCTCGTATGTTTACGTTATCAAGCCCGACTCGACTGCCGAACAGCGCACTGTATCTTTGGGTCAACGACAAGGCGACCTGGTTGTAGTTGAGAAGGGTGTCTCGGCCGGCGAGAAGGTTGTTGTCAACGGACAACTCGGCGTGACACCTGGCGGAAAGGTAGTAATCCAACAACCCCAAACAAGCCCGGCAACTGCAGCAGCTCAATGAGATCGAAGTCATGAATCTCTCTGAACCATTCATCCGGCGGCCGGTAATGACCGCGGTGCTGACTCTCTCGGTGATTCTTTTCGGAGTGATGAGTTATTTTCAACTCCCCGTAAACGATCTGCCTGCGGTTGATTATCCGGTGATTCAGGTGACGGTTGGCTATCCAGGCGCGAGCCCGGACACAATCGCGAATAACATCGCGACGCCGCTCGAGCGCCAGTTCATGCAAATCAATGGACTGGAAGTCGTGACCTCACGGAGTACCCAGGGTGTTGCGACATTCACGCTCCAGTTTGCTCTGGAAAAGAACATTGATGCTGCCGCGACTGATGTGCAGACGGCAATCTCGCAGGCAACCGGTAGTTTGCCTGCGGATCTTCCATCTCCGCCAACTTATTCAAAGACGAATCCTAACGATCAGCCGATCATGTACATCGCGATGGTCAGCGATTCAGTCACTCCCGGCCAGCTTTACGACTACGCCAGCACGCAGGTCGGACAGCGCATAAGCATTCTGCCCGGTGTGTCGCAGGTAAACGTCTACGGAACGAAGTCGGCTATTCGCATCAAGGCCAATCCCAGGGAGCTTTGGGCGCGCGGCATCTCGGTGGATGATCTAAATAATGCGGTCAGAAACGGCACCAGCTACACCGGCGCGGGCCAGTTGGATAGTTCTTCGCGAACTGCAATCCTGCGACCGCAGGGCCAGCTCGAGAGTGCCGAACAGTACGGCAACCTGATCGTCGGCGGTACGAACAACGCGCCGATTTATCTTCGCGACGTTGCCACCGTAAAAGACTCGGTCCAGGACGAGCGAGTCAACATGCGTTTCTGGTATCGCGGCGGCACAGTGCCCTCATCGACAGTGATTGTGGCGGTTAATCGCCGTGCCGGCGCCAATGCTGTTGAAGTCTCCAAATCGATTCATGAAATTTTGCCAATGATCCAGGCGGAACTGCCGGGATCGATCACGATCAGACCGATCTACGACCGTTCCGCGAACATCGTTCACTCGGTTGCGGACGTTCAGGCGACTTTGATAATCGCGTTTGTGCTCGTCGTGATCGTCATCTTTGCTTTTCTCGGTCGCGTAACGGACACGCTCATTCCGGTAGTCGCGTTACCGTTGTCACTGCTGATCACTTTCATCGCCATGCGTGGGCTTGGTTATAGCCTCGACAACCTGTCGTTGATGGCGCTAACGCTTGCTATCGGTTTCCTGGTTGATGACGCGATCGTGTTTCTCGAAAACACGGTGCGACGAATGGAGCGTGGTGAGCCGGCGTTTGAAGCGGCCATTAGCAGCGCGAAGGAAATCAGCTTCACGATCATGTCGATGACGATTTCACTCGCCGCGGTTTTCATTCCGTTGGTGTTTATGACCGGGCTGGTGGGACGAATCTTCCGTGAGTTTGCGATCACGATCGTCATTGCGATTCTTGCGTCTGGCCTCGTATCGCTGACGCTGACACCGTTGATGTGCGCGCGGTTGTTGAAAGATCGAGGCGAGGGATCGCGCAAGACGTGGATGGAGCGCGTTATCGGTGGCATCGAGAAACGAATTCTGTACTTATATGGCGGATCGCTCTGGTGGTTTCTGCGACATCGTTGGATCTCGCCGGTGATCTGGGCGATCTGTCTGGCGGGCACGATCTGGCTGTTCATGCTCGTGCCGAAAACCTTCCTGCCGCCGGGAGACAGCAGCGTGATCTTTGGCGCGTTCATTGCCCAGGAGGGATCGTCGCCAACGCAAATGAAGGAGTATCAGGGTCGGGTCGACAAGATGTTGCAGGAAGATCCAAATGTAATCACTGAATTCACGATGACGGGTGCGACCGGATTTCTCGCCTCCAATCAGGGAATCACTTTTACGTTTATCAAATCGCCCGAGGAACGGAAGCCCATTCCGGTTGTAACCGCCGAGATGATGGGCAAGCTCAATACTATTCCCGGATTAATGACATTCCTGCGACCGTTTCCGGTCCTCGAGATCAGCACGGGCGTCACCAGTCAGCAACAGGGCCAGTATGCGTTTACTGTCTCAGGTGTCAATGCCGATCAAGTTTATGAAACCGGCCAGAAGCTGATGGGCAAGATGATGGAGTATCCGGGATTCTTGAGTGTGTCGTCGGATTACTTCCACAACACGCCCAACCTCAACATCGATATCAAGCGCGACGAGGCCAAGACGTATGGTGTTTCAGAGGCCCGCATTCTTAACTTGCTGCGCAACGCCTACTCGCAAAATTATACCTACCTGATCAAGAAGCCCGAGGATCAGTATCAGGTAATTCTCGAGATGGACGACTCTGTGCGCGAGAAGCCGGAGGATCTGTCTCTGCTCTACATAAAATCCGATGATGGCAGCAAACTCGTTCCACTGAGTGAACTGGTGACGTGGAAATCGACGCTTGGACCACAAACGGTGAATCACCTGAACCAGTTCACGAGTATGACGCTTTTCTTCAACCTCAAGCCCGGCGTCGCACTCGGTGATGCGACAAACTTCATCACGCAATCGGCGGCTCAGATTGTTCCTTCGGGCGTGCGCGCGGAACTTCAGGGTGAGGCGCTGACGTTCAGCCGCACGGTAACGAGTCTGACGATCCTAATGGCACTCGCAGTGTTTGTGATGTACGTGATCCTCGCGATCCTTTACGAGAGTTACGTGCATCCGTTGACTGTGCTTTCAACTCTACCGACCGCGCTGGTAGGTGGTCTGCTGACGTTGATTCTATTTGGTCAGGTAGCGTCGCTGTACGCATTCGTCGGCATGTTTATGTTGATGGGTATTGTGAAGAAGAATGGCATCATGATCGTCGACTTTGCGCGTCATCGCGTCGAAGCCGGTGAGGCTGCGGACAAGGCGATACACGATGCCAGCATGGATCGTTTCCGGCCGATCTTGATGACCACGCTGGCGGCCGTATTTGGTGCGGTACCGATCGCACTTGGTTACGGTGCGGATGGTTCATCTCGACGGCCGCTCGGTTTGGTGGTGGTAGGCGGTTTGATCGTGTCGCAATTCATCACGCTTTACATCACGCCGGTTATCTATCTTTACCTGGAAGAGTTTCAGGAAAAAGTCCTGGATCGTAGTTCGTTCTTCCGTTCCCGTCGCTCGCAGAAACCGACACTCGTTGAAGCAGGTGATTAGCCGCGGATGCACATCCGTGGCTAAAATACCTCACCTATGTCTACCCAAAATGAACCCGAACAAAATGCCACGGGTACTGCAACGCTCATAGTCGGCCCACAGGACCTCGCGAGCTCCATTTCAAGTGACACAGGGGATAGCTTTCCGCCCGTTCTGGCTACTGCCCGGATGGTGGCGCTGATGGAGATAGCTGCATCACGCGTGCTCCTGCCTCTGCTTGGCCCCGGAGAGTTGTCGGTTGGCGTCACTGTCGATATAAATCACACCGCGCCGACGCCGATGGGGGCGGAAATCACGGCGACCGCTCGTTACACCGGTCGCGAAGGAAAGCTTTTTCTGTTTGAGGTCAGTGCCGCCGATCGCGGCGGGGAAGTTGGTCGAGGATGGCACAAGCGGGCGATTGTCTCGAATGAACGGCTGCAAAGCAGCGCGGCAAAACGAGTTGGTTGAGGTGTGTCATGTCAGTTGCCAGACGAATGACCCTGCGTCGGAAGAAGAAACTGCTCGCGGTAGACCATGATGTATTCGAGAAAGAGTTTGCGATCGAGAGTTTGAAAAGCGATCAGCTGCGCGTTTCCATTTTGATCGGAGCTATAGTAAGCGCGCTACTGTTTGTTTCGGTCATGGCCCCGATCTTTTACGATGAGTTTCAGAGTACGTTTCATGGAAACTTTCGCGGATTCCTCATCACCGTGTACCTGATCTTTGGCGCAAATGTTTGTTACCTGGCGTTCGAGCGCATTGTGCTTGGGCGTCTGATCAAAAAACAACAAAAGCCGTTTGCTGCACTGAAGTATCTAAGTGCCTTTGTCGAAACAAGTATTCCCACTTTGGGCATGATGGTAGGTTCAACGTTTCTTGGTCCGATCTACACGTTATTTACACCAGCGGCATTCGTCTATCCTTTGTTTATTTCACTGTCGGCACTGCGTTTGAATGTGAGGCTCTGCATTTTTACCGGTGCAGTAGCCGGACTTGAGTACACACTGCTGGCCCTCTATTTCATACAGAAGAGTTCGAACACCGCGGTGGAACCGATCCTCGCCGGTGTTCCACATCATTTGTTGAAAGGGTTTCTGTTGTTCTTAACCGGTGTCGTAACCGGCCTCGTGACGCTGCAGATCAGAAAACGCATCATCAGTTCTTTTTCAGTGGTAGAAGAACGAAACCGCATCTCCAGAACATTCGGTGAGTATGTTTCGCCGGAAGTGATGGACAAACTGCTGGATTTGAAGCCGGATCTAAGAAGTGAAAACAAAAATGTGTGCGTGATGTTTCTCGATATCCGTAACTTCACTGGCTTTGCGGAGAAGAGAACTCCGGAAGAAGTGGTTGAGTATCTCGAGTCGTTGTTTGAGTTCATGATCGAAATCGTGAACCGCCATCACGGAATTATCAACAAGTTTCTGGGCGACGGCTTTATGGCTGTGTTTGGTGCGCCACTCTCTGATGGCAAAGATTGTGCGAATGCGTTGAAAGCGGCTCAGGAGATTCTCGCGCGAGTGCAGCAGGAGGTTGAGGCGGGCACGATCCTGCCGACGACGGTGGGAATCGGTCTGCATGCAGGTGAGGCTGTCACTGGCAGTATTGGCTCGGCATTGAGACGCGAGTACACAGTGATTGGTGATGTGGTGAATCTGGCGGCAAGGATTGAAAAGCTGAACAAGCGTTTCGACTCGCAGCTCTTGGTTTCAGAGATTGTTTGGCAGGCAGTTAGTACGGATGGAGGAAAAGCGGTACCAATGGGCCAGGTCGAGGTACGTGGACGCGAGCAGGCGATTCAGATCTATCAGGTAGCCTGACCGCGGATTTACACGGATTGTCAGAGCGATTTTAGCGTGTGTTCGAGGGTGCGTGTGATTTCCGCCGGTGTTTGTTTGCGCGAGAGTTCGATCGGATCGCCGAATGTGACTGACACCCTTCCTGGTCTAACGAAGTATTGGCGTTGCTGTTTCAACTCGAACAGACCGCGGAGTTTTATCGGCACAACTGCGACGTTGAGCCCTGAGGCGAGCAGTCCGATGCCCGCTTTGAACCGTTGCATTTGCCCATCCTTAGTCTCCTCGCCTTCGGGAAAGATTAGAATACTCCAGCCCCTATCAATGGCCTCGCCCGCGTACGCGAAGCTCTGTCGAAATCCGCTCTGTCTCGGAAGTGAGAAAACATTGAAAAGCCCCGCCCCGAGTGCATATGCGACTTTCCCCTTCACACGCGCAAACCATGGAAGACTTGCAGGCGGGTAACGCCAGTCGCGCAGATACTCGCCTGACATCGCGATCGCCAAACGTCGCCGCCAACGCCACGGCAACGCAGACAAGATCAGCGCCGCATCCACGTCAGTCACATGATTCGAGATGAATAGAACCGGTTTCGAGGCATTCATTTTTACCAGTTGTTCGTCGCCAATTACGCGAACACGACACATGATAAGCGTCAATGGCAAGAGAAACAGCTGATAGACCAGTGGCCGGATCCACGTCATCGGGAAACGCATGGCCCAGCCGGGATACGGGTAGTGAACTGATTGGGACTTTCCCCGGCTGACAATCCGTTCGATGTCGCCCAGCGTAGTGGCCTCAGTGATCGCTGCTTCATCGAGTTCGATCTGGTACTGGTCCTCCAGCGCACTTAACAATTCAACTCTCCCAAGCGAGTCCAGTTTCAGATCATCAGAAAGATTTGCGGCGAGACTGAGACCTCCGGGTTCGATTTTGGCAAGGCGATTGATCACCGGAAGACTCAACGGCGCCACATCTTCCTCAAACGCTGAAGTGTTGGTTCGTTCGCTCAGTAACGGTTTCAACGCTTCTGCAACCTGGCCTTTGATTACTTTTCTGGTGCCGGTTGTGCGTGGAAAGTCACTCTTTGGCCATACCACCCAATGCCGGACGCGCTGAAATTCTGCCAGTGACTTGTTTGCATTCCCCACTGCTGCATTCAGATCTGAATGCTCGTCGCGTGGAATCAGTACTGCGAGCGCCTCGTTACCTTTTGGTCCGACGAGCGGAATTACTGTACTCGCTTTTATCTCTGGCTGACGGTCAAGAGCCGTTTCGAGATCGATGGGATAGATTTTCAGACCAGCCGCGGTAACGATCGTGTCTTTGCTTCTGCCACGGAAATAGATATTGCCATCCGGTCCAATTTCTCCGATGTCGCCCGTGTGAATCCAACCCTGCTCGTCGGCGAGCGTTTGACCGTTGCGATTCCAATAACCCGGCGAGACGTTGTTACCACGTACAAGGATTTCACCCTCGTCGCTCAACTTCACTTCCTGGCCGGCGACAGGTTTTCCGATCGAACCTTGTCGGATGCGAAACGGATGAGAAAGACTTGTGAGCGATGCAGTCTCCGTCATTCCGTATCCCTGTATGACCGAATAACCAACGCGCCGCCAAAAATTTTCTGTTTCGCTTTCGAGAGTGGCGCCGCCGGTGATGAAAGCCCATAAGCGCCAACCAAATTGGCGGTGAATAGCGCGGAACGTCAACCAGTTTCTAAGGAAGTGCCGTCTCTCGGCCGCGCTGAGCTGGTCGTCTGAAATGTAAGCGTCAGTCTTAACCTTCTCACGCAACGTTTCTAAAACACGCGGAACGGTGACGACCACATTGATGCGTTCCTTCTTAACTGACGTGATGATTTCAGACGGCTTGTACGATTCACGGAAATACACTTCAGCGGCGAGAATTTGTGGGATGAAGATTCCCATCAATTGTCCAAACATGTGACTCAGCGGCAACAGGCATAGGAAACGCACCGGATGGACAAGTCGTTCCCAACGCGCGTATCCCCTGAATTCTTTTTCAATCGGCACAATGTTGGCGAGCAGATTTTTGTGTGTAAGGCAAACGCCTTTCGGCTCGGCGGTCGTGCCCGACGTAAAGACGATTTCGACGAGGTCGTCTGCTTTAACGTCTTGGCTTGGGTAGCGTTTGGCTGAGTGCGTCGCGATCAGTTCTTCGAGGTTACTCAATGAGAGACGCGGAATGTTGAGTTGTTCGTTGTCAGCGAGCAATAGTTTGGCGGAAACCAGTTGCTGTACTCGCTCAACAAAATCTGTTGCTGACCTTAGATCGATTGGAACAACCACGGCGCCACGCAGCAGGCAGCCATAGAATGCTGCGATCCATTCCGGACTGTTCTCGCCCCAGAAAAGAACGCGGTCGCCGCTACCGATGTTGCGGCTCTCGAGCTCGCGAGCAAATTGAAAAGCGGCGGAGGTCAGGCGTGCATAGGACCATCTTGTGGTTCGCAGGCCACGCCAATGCGCGACAGCGGTCTCGTCGCCATGCGCGATACAATCGTCGATTAGAGTGAGTAGGGTGTCCCGCATGTTCGTGATTCCTGGCAAAGATTTTCCCGCAAATGCGCACAGGCGCAAAGTCGGTTCATCAGTTCATTTGCTTTCTTGGCGTCTTTGCGCCTTTGCGGGAGATCTTTGCGAAATGGTCAAACCATTAAGGCGTTGACAGCTCATTTCACATCGTGTTACACGTGCTAACGCTTACGCTCTATTATTCCTACTGACGTCAATTTCCGGAAATGGTAAAACCATTTAGAAGCCTAATTCTGCCGTTTGTCATTCTAGCGCTCCTTGCTTGCGTCTTCACTTTCAAGCCGACAGCTTATTCAGGTGCCACAAGCGTCGTTGCGCAAAAGAGTTCTCCATTCGCCGGCGCGTTTGAAGTGCGAAAGTTCGGCGCAAAGGGTGACGGAAAGGCACTCGACAGTCCGGCAATCAACAAAGCGATCGATGCGGCAGCGGCTGCGGGTGGCGGCACGGTCCTATTCACGGCGGGGACTTATCGCTCATTCTCAATCCGTTTAAAAAGCAATGTCGCTCTATATCTCGATCAGGGCGCAACGATTCTCGCCGCCGATCCGCGCGATGGCGACGGCAAATATGATCCGCCTGAACCAAACCCGTGGGATCAGTATCAGGACTTTGGTCACAGCCATTGGCATAACAGCCTCATCTGGGGTGAGAACCTGGAAAACGTCTCGATACTTGGACCAGGAAAGATCTGGGGAAAGGGATTGGTGCGAAGCGGCGGCCAGTCGCGCACGAAAGAACAGAACGATGCTCTTGAGAAGCAAGGTCCCGATCCGAAAGCCGGGCCCTTTGGCTATCCAAATGCGCGCGATGCCGTCGAACCGGGTTGGGGAAACAAGGCCATCAGCTTGAAGCTCAGCCGCAACGTGATCATTCGCGATATCAGTATTCTGCACGGCGGCCACTTCGCCATACTCGCCACGGGCGTCGACAATCTCACCATCGACAACGTTAAGATCGATACAAACCGCGACGGCATCGACGTCGATGCTTGCAAGAACGTGCGCATTTCAAATTGCACTATCAACTCACCTTTCGACGACGGCATTTGCCCGAAGAGTTCCCACGCGCTCGGCTACGCGCGCGCGACCGAGAACGTCACGATCACTAACTGCCAGGTAAGCGGATACGACGAAGGCACTCTTCTGGACGGAACTTACAAACGCGAGTTTCGAAATCAGAATGGAACCTTCAGTCCGACTGGACGCATCAAGTTTGGCACCGAATCGAACGGAGGTTTCAAGAACATCACGGTTTCGAATTGTGTGTTCGACTACTCGCGTGGTCTTGCGCTCGAAGCCGTCGATGGCGGGTTGCTGGAGGATATAACGATTTCAAATATCACGATGCGCGACATCAGCAACTCGCCCATCTTTCTGCGACTTGGATCGCGCAATCGCGGGCCAAGCGAAACGACAAAAGTCGGCGCCATGCGCCGTGTGATCATCAGCAATGTCGTTGTCTACAATGCCGATCCGAAATACTCGTCGATCATTAGCGGCATACCGAATTATCTGATCGAAGACGTGCAACTCAGCAATATTCGGGTTTACGCGAAGGGTGGCGGAACGAAAGAGCAGGCCGCTCTTGAGCCGCCCGAGCGTGAAAACATTTATCCTGAGCCGACGATGTTTGGTGAGTTGCCGTCTTATGGATTCTTCATCCGGCACGTAAAGGGCCTACAGATGCGCGATGTGGAGCTGAACTATTTGAGCCCCGACGTCAGGCCGGCTTTTTGGTTGAATGATGTGAGGGGAGTGGAGTTTATTCACGTCAAAGCGCAACGTGAGAGCGATGTGCCGGCGTTTGTGCTCAAAGATGTCTCGAATTTTAGTCTGCAACAGAGTTGGCCATTGCCCGAGCAAAGAATCGAACGCGTTGAGGGGCGGAAGGTTTTTTAGACAGGATTTACAGGATGTCTCAGGATGAACAGGACTTTTTATCCTGCACATCCTGAAAAAATCCTGTTAATCCTGTCTAACTACCGCGGTTCTTCTCCTTCAACAACAAGTTCACTCTTTACGCTGAAAAGCCCCGGGACGCCGCGTGCGCGAATGTAAGCCAATTGGGCGTCGCCCTTATTCGCAACGACACCTTTGAGCGTTGCATGTCCGCGATTGACAATTAAGTGAATCGGCGGAACAGACTGCGTTGCGTAGCGAAATAGAGGTGAGTTAAAGCTGTAAATCGCTCTGTAGAGCGCCCGGCGTGACCGATCATCTGAGGGAGAAAGTGGCAAGACTTCGATCTGATTGTTAACTCTCGACACGCCCTCGACGTCTTTCACTCGACTCTCCGCGTCTGACTTTGTGGTAGGTCTTACGACCTGGCCGCGCAGGACGACGGTGTTATCAGGCTGCACCTCGAATTCAAGCCAATCAAACACACCGTAGTAAGGCAGCATTCTGAGTTCGTGTCTAATCTCACGAACAAGACGAGGGTTAACCTGGCTGCGAGCCGCAAACGGCTGGCCTAAAACAATCAGCAGGACCAAAATCGGGAACACTCTCATACGACGACACCTCCACATCGGTATCTAGTAGTAAATATTCTCGCATGTGTGCCACAAAAAACACAAAAAGCACAAAAGGCACAAGAGAGAACTGAATTCAGTATCTCTTATGCCGTTTGTGCTTTATGTGCTTTATGTGCCTTTTTGTGGCCCTATTGACCGATCGGCGGATCAGTGGCGGTCGCCTGTTGATTCGGATTGACGTGAATAGTGTTTGAGTCAGAATCGACGTAAAAGAAATTCTTGCCCGTGGCCCCAACGCCGGTCGGCACCTGCGGGTCGGCATTGATCGTGTACCCTGCCTGTGTGGAAGTTGACCTCGGAATCACTTTCATGGTGTAAACGTAACCGTCTACGACCGGGGTGCTGCCGTCGAACCGGCTGTCAAGCAGGTTCTCTTTCCGCATCTCTTCAAAGGTACCGAAGGAACTGCGTTGATGGGCGTTGAAGTAGAGCATCTGCTGCTCGGCAATTGAGCGCAAGGTCTTCACCGCTGCCGCTTCATTTGCAGCCCTAACGGCGGCCTTCCAACCCGCGATTCCGACGCCAATCAGGATGCCTATGATGGCGATAACGATCATCAACTCGATCAGTGAGAAGCCGCGCTGGTTCTTCTTGTTTTTATTAAGGGGTTTCATAATCACTCTCCTCGGGCACTTACACGAAGCGTCTAAATTTCGGTTCCCATTTCTGCGACGCTTGCCCATCCTCCGCACGGGCCTTAGTCTACTACAGGACTGCGCCAAGGTCACATTAGAGGCGCGGCCAACTTTTCTGTGCGACGCGTGCTCTTAGCATGTAGAATGCAGGCCAATTCATGCGGAACCTCGAACCACTCAGCAGCGGACAGATAACCAGCGCCAATGCCATCGAGCAGATCGAGCGGTTGCAGAGCGCGGTCGAAACTGTCATTAAGGGCAAGCCCGAAGCGATCCGCCTGGCCATTGTGACGCTGATTGCCGGTGGACATCTTCTGGTGGAAGACGTTCCGGGAGTAGGTAAAACTACCCTCGCCCACGCACTCGCTCGCGCACTCGATTGCAGTTTTCAGCGTATCCAATTTACTTCCGACCTGCTGCCGTCGGATGTGATTGGACTCTCCGTTTACAACCAGCACAGCGGCATCTTTGAGTGGAAGCCCGGACCGGTTTTTGCCAATGTGGTGCTGGCCGACGAGATCAATCGCACCACCCCCAAAACTCAGTCAGCGTTGCTGGAAGCAATGGCCGAGAGACATGTGACTGCAGAGGGTGTCACCCATAATCTTCCTGCTCCGTTTATAGTTCTGGCAACGCAGAATCCGATCGAACATCACGGTACTTATCCTCTGCCGGAATCGCAATTGGATCGCTTCATGTTGCGATTGCGAATCGGTTATCCGGCGCCGGTTGATGAACAAAAGATCCTCCGCGATCGCGAGTACACCGATCCGCTCGATGAGCTTGGACCGGTGATGACGGCGTCCGAAGTGGTCGAACTACAGCAGGCGGTTACATCTGTTTCCGTCGACGATGCGCTCGTTCATTACCTGATGCGAATCGTTGCGGCCACTCGCAATTCGGAGATGTTGGACCTTGGAGTGAGTCCAAGAGGAACGCTGTCGCTGTTTCGTGCCGCGCAGGCTTTAGCTTTGGGCGAGGATCGCACCTATTGCATACCAGACGACATCAAGCGATTGGTCGTGCCAGTGTTTGCACATCGCATCGTAGTCAGTTCGCGATTCTCATCGTCGCTCCGCCGTAGTGAAGAGGCAGAGGCCGTCCTCAACGAAATCCTTAAAACTGTCAGTGTTCCGCTGTGAAGTCCGAAATCAAGGTTGAACGCGCTGCTGTGGGTTTACAGAAGACCTCCTGGCTGCGCGTAATTCTGGGAACGTTACTTGTTCTTGCCGGATTGACCTCTGCGCTCGTGACGGTCCTTGCTCGGCGCGCGGAAGAAAGTGGACTGGCTGGCGCTGCGGCAATTCTATCGTTGCTGATAGCGTTGCTGCTGACGATCTTCATTGTTCCACCTCTCGCACGTTCCGCGCGAGTTGAAGTCGCCAATCTCGATTTCCCATTTGAACCAACAAGTGGCGGCGGCGTATTCCTCGTGATCATCATCGTGGTTGGATTTGCCGCGTGGAACACCGGCAACAATCTACTCTTTCTAGTGTTCTCATTGCTTTGTTCGACGATGTTCATCGGGTGGGTGGCCGCACGCTCGTCTCTGCGCGACCTGACCGTGTCGGCGCGTTTCCCCGATCACATTTTTGCCGCTGAGCCTGCGCCGGTGATCGTGACTTTGCGCAATACCAAACGCGTGCTGCCGTCGTTTTCGATTATGGTTGAGGCACGTGGTCCAGGTAGCGACGCTGAGGGAACTGCGAAACGCCGGCGCCGGCACGTCAAACGTTTGCTTGCTTACTTCAGTTACGTGCCGCACAACGCCGCAGCCGAACAGAGAGTTGAACAACTCTTTCCGGCGCGCGGGCACGTGCTGATCGATGGATTTGAGTTGTCGACTCGTTACCCATTCGGATTCTTTCGTCGACGGCGCCGGTTGCGTGCTCGCGACGTCGATATCATCGTTTACCCAAAGCCGGAAGCGATTAGTGACGAGTTGCACTTGTTGCCGATGTACGCGGGGCGAGTGCCTGCCTCGCGACGCGGCGCCGGGCACGATCTGTTTTCACTGCGTGATTATCAACCACAGGACGATCTGCGTCACATCGATTGGAAATCGACTGCAAGATCGAGACGGCTGACAGTGCGCGAGTTTACCTCGGAAGATGAGAGACGAATCACCATTGCGCTGGATACGCGGCTGCCGCAGCAGGACTTATTCGAACGATTTGAACGTGGTGTGGTGCAGGCAGCATCGCTCATCAAACACTTCATCGATGAGCGTGCTGAGGTCAGGCTCGTGCTTGGTAACGACGCTGGACCATTCGGCTCAGGCGTGGAACATCTCTATCGCTGTTTGCGGCGACTCGCATTGGTGACAGCCGTTGATACCGATCAACCTGAAATCGAGTCGGTGAATGTGAGCCGCGATATCGTTGTGCACGACTATGCGATTCTGTTGACGGCGGCCGCTCCGGGCTCGATACCCGCGAACGTCTGGCGCACCAGCCACGTGATTTACCTGTAATTTGGATGGGAAAATTTCTCGCGCAAAGGCGCAAAGTAAGACGCAAAGTTGTTTTGTTTTCTTTGCGCCTTTGCGCCTTTGCGCGAGCACCTTTCTAAGGATCAAGCGTGACGGAATCTTCAAAAACGTCCTATTCATCAGCAACGATCTTCCTGATCGGGATTTGTTTCGTTCTTTCCGGTGCGACGGGACTTGTTTACGAAGTGCTCTGGGCGCGCATGCTGGGATTGGTGTTTGGGGCGACGACGCTCGCGGTCAGCACTGTGCTCGCGGCGTTTATGGGCGGACTCGCACTGGGTAGCGCGTTGGCCGGCAAACTTGCACAAAAGATAAAAAAGCCGCTGCGTGTTTATGGGTTGATGGAGATCCTCATCGCTCTGTACGCGCTCATGGTGCCCTTGCTGTTTCGTGGGATCGATCACATCTACGCGTTGATCTGGCAACAGCTTCAGCCCACACATTTCACCTTCAGTCTCTGGCGTTTCTTTCTTTCAGGTCTGGTGTTGCTTGTCCCCACAACACTGATGGGAGCGACGTTGCCGGTTCTGGCTGCGGCTCTCGTGCGCTCGTCAGGAAGAGATTCAAACTCTGTAACAAGACTCTATGCGTGCAATCTTGCCGGTGCGATTGTTGGCACACTCGCAGCCGGTTTTGTTTTGCTGCCGTTACTTGGTGTTCGGACCACAATTGCCGTTGCAGCAGCACTGAACATCGTCGTGGGTGTGATTGCGATCGTTTTGCAGCGCAGGACTCACTCGAGTGCTGACATCGCAGAGCCGGTGGACGTCGAAGAACCTGTTACGATAGACGAGCGCGGAAGATTCTGGTTCTTCGCGGCTCTCGTGTCGGGTTTCGTCACTATCGGCACGCAGGTCTCATGGACGCGCGTGCTCACCATGATCATTGGATCGAGTACTTACGCGTTCAGCATTGTGGTTGCGTTATTTCTGATTGGTCTTGCGATTGGCGCGTGGTTAGTCGCGGGCAAGGATCGTTCTCACAAACTGCGTTCCACGATCCTTGTTGTCGAAGTACTCACTGCCATCAGCTTGCTTCTCAGTTTGTTTGTGCTGAATCAGATTCCTGGCTTGCTGATCAGTCTCGGTTTGCGATTGCAAGTGGCTTCATGGGTTGGTTTGCTCGCCTTGCAGATTCTTTCAGCGACATTGCTGATTCTGGTGCCCGCTGTATTGATGGGAATGGTGATGCCGCTGGTTCTGGTTTGGGCCAGTAGTGAAGGGAAGAAAGCTGTGGCACGCGTGGGCCGCAGTTATGCAATCAATACGGTTGGCGCCATCGCGGGCGCCTTTATCACGGGTTTTATCCTGATCCCGAAAGCGAGTACCAGATTCACGCTTTTGTTTGCTGCAACTTGCTGTTTGATAGTGGCAGGCGTCGCGTATCGTCCGGCTTCTTCGAGTCGTGATCCGGCCCTGAAACGCAGTCTCGCGATCGGATTGAGTTTCGTCTTTGCGATCGTGCTCTTTATCGTTGCACCGCGGATGAATCTCGCAGATCTTTCGATTGGTGCTTACGACAGTCTGGTGCGCATACTGGCACAAACCCGCGAGGGCATTAAGGAGGATGGACCAACTGGTGGACCAAACGTGCATAAGTTGTTGATGTATCAGGAAGGACCAACTGCGACTGTGTCTGTGCGTCGTGATCAGGACACGGTTTCAATGGCTATCAACGGGCGCACCAACGCGTCTGACAGTATTTACGACATGCCGACGCAGGTGATGCTCGGACAGTTACCTCTATTGATCGCACCAAAGATAGACGACGGTTTGATAATCGGCTATGCGACGGGTGTGACAGTCGGCGCGATGTTGCAATCACCGGTTAAGTCTGTGACGTGTGTTGAGCTCGAGCCGGGAACTGTTGCCGGATCGGAATTTTTTAATCACATCAATCACCGGCCGCTTGATGATCCGCGCGCGAAGCTGATCATCGACGACGCGAGAACTTTTCTACGCGTTACGCCAAATCGTTACGACATGATTGTGAGTGAGCCAAGTCACCCGTGGGTGCCTGGTGTCGCGAATCTGTTTACGCAGGAATTTTTTGAGCTCGGGCGTCAGCGTTTGAATGATGATGGGATCTGGGTGCAATGGGTTCAGATCTATCAGCTCTCGACTGAGAGCTTGCGGTCGGTGCTTGCGACCTATCACGAGGTTTTTCCGCATGTGCTTGTCTTTCGCGTGGGTGGTTTGAATAAAGGGAAAGATCTGTTGTTGATTGGAAGTAATCGCCCGTTGAATCTCGATCGTTTAGCGGAACGCTTCGCGGATGAAAGAATAGCGGCTGAGCTGGCGCGAGTTGAGCTGAAGTCGGAAGCTGATGTTCGAAGTTGGTTTGTTTGTGATGAGTCAAAGCTCGGACCAGCGGTGGCCGGTGCGAAGATCAATACGGACGACAACATGCATATTGAGATGACTGTGCCGCGCGAGGCTTTTCGGCCATTGATGCAGAGCAATGCGGAGTGGGTGCAGTCGCTCGCGCGGTGAAGCCACGGATGAACACGGAAATAGGTCCGGATTTATTATCCGTGTTTATCTGTGGCTAAATTTTCTGCCGCCGCTTCGCCACTGCGGATGCAATCGGGGATCCCGGCGCCACGGTAGGAGTTGCCGGCAAGTGCAAATCCGGGAAGTTCCCTGACCAGCTTTTCTATCTCGTTCACTCGATCGAGATGGCCGACTTCGTACTGCGGCATCGATCGCCCCCACTTCGCTACTTCCACAAAGAGCGGATCTTCATTGATTCCGAGCAACTCACGTAAATCTGTTTCGACTCTTGCTGATAACGTCGCTTCGTCGAGCGCAAAGATCTCGGGTTGCAACGCGCCGCCCGCGAAGGCACGCAACAAAACGTAGTCTTCTGGCGCGCGACCAGAGAACTTCACGCTGGTGAACGTGCAAGCGATCAAAGAGCTCTTTTCGATAAAAGGAACTACAAAGCCGAATCCGTTGAGTGGATGTTTGATAGCTGACCGCCTGTAACCAAAGTTGATGGTTGCCGTTGAAGCGTACGTGATCGCATTGAGTTTCTGTGCGAGCTGAGTGTTCGTGTCACTCAACAACGATGCCGCAGTGTGTGCGGGAAGGGCCAGACAAACAGCGTCTGCTTGAAACTGTTCGCCTGTGTTGGTGGTGATCGTCCATCCTGAATCACCGCGTTTCAATGTTTCAACGCGCGTATTTAGTCTAATGACTGCTTTGACGTGAGCGAGTGCGTCAACCAGCACCTGCATGCCTTTATCGAACGACAAAAACAAACTGTAACGCGCGCCGCTCGTGCCTGTTGTTTGTGTACGACCCTGCCGCAACATCGCGAGTATCAAACTGCGGTGTTGTTGCTCCATGTCGAGAAATCGCGGCAGCGTGGCACGCAAACTGAGCGTTTCTGGATCTGCAGTGTAGATGCCACCGACCATCGGCTGCGCCATGCGTGCAAGTGCTTCTTCCCCGAGTCTGCGACGCACAAAGCTCGCGAGACTCTCGTCGCTCACGCCATTTGTGCTCTTCCGTGGCAGAAAGAGATCTGCCGCCATGCGCGCCTTGCCGGCCAGACTGAAAATGTCGCTTGTAATGAACGGCCACAAACGCGACGGCGCCAGCAGTTGAAATCCTTCGGGCACCGTGCGCAAGCGTCCGTTCCGCACAATGAAACTGCGCCGGTGTGTTTCGTTTGTTTCGATTAACTGCGACTCGAGACCGAGGCGTTTCGCGAGCGCGAGTGCTTCCGGTTTTTCAGAAATGAAAGAATCGGGCCCACGTTCGAGCAGAAAGCCGTCGCGATAATCGGTTTGAATCGTACCGCCGAGTCGAGCGGAAGCTTCAAGCAGCGTAACGTTTATTGATTGATTGATTTCGTGAAGACGATGCGCCGCCGCCAGACCAGTAATACCACCGCCAACTACGACTATCCTGTTCATCCTGAAAAATCCTGGAAATCCTGTCTAACCAACCAGACAACAATCCGCCGCGCAGATATTTTTCGGTACCTTGTTCTCAATCCGCTCCAGCATCAACTCTCTTATCATCTTCACAAACGCTGGATGCGTCCCCGCAGTCGCTGATCTAACCATCTTCATCCCCAACTCCTGTGCCACCTTCTGCGCCTGGACATCCAGATCGTAAACCACTTCCATGTGATCCGAAACAAAGCCGACGGGAGCGACGACCACATTTCTTACACCCTCTCGATGAAGCGCTCGCAGATGATCGCTGACGTCTGGTCCAAGCCAGGGTTGCGCCGGCGAGCCGCTACGACTCTGATACACAAGTTGCCAGTTTTTTATCTCAACTGCATGGGCAATTAAAGCCCCGACTTCCGCTAACTGAGCGGCGTAGTCGCAATTCACTGCCATGGACTCGGGAATACTGTGTGCAGTGAAAACCAGATTTACAGAACCACGATCTTCGAATTGGGCCAACGCAGCGCGAATGTGGTCGATATTCGCCTGGATGAACAGCGGGTGATTGTAGAACGTACGCAACTTCTCAACGCGCGGCGCGTCCGGTCCGACGGCCGCCTGCGCGTCACTGATGTTTTGCCGGTACTGCCGGCAACTCGAATAGGAACTGTAAGCAGAAGTGACGAACGCCAGCGCATTTCTAATACCATCTTTCGCCATGCGCGTGAGCGTTTCCGGAAGTAACGGGTGCCAGTTGCGATTACCCCAGTAGATCGGAAGCTTTGGACCATTCTGGTCCAACTCTCTCTTCAGTGCAGCAATCAAATTTCGATTTTGTTGATTGATGGGACTGACACCGCCGAACATTTCGTAGTGACGCGCGACTTGAAGTATTCGTTCGTGCGGCACGTTCCGGCCCCGCAAAACATTTTCGAGGAACGGAATGACGTCATCCATCCCTTCCGGTCCGCCGAAGGACACAACTAACAGAGCGTCATAATCCGTGTTCATCGGTGGCTCATCTCATGCACCATTTGCACTAATGCAATCACATTCTCCACCGGCGTTTCCGGCAAGATCCCGTGACCCAGATTGAAAATGTGTCCGTCACGCCCGTCTGCCTGCTCAAGTATTCGTTTCGCGTGCGTGCGTAGCGAGTCCTGCTTTGCAAACAAAGCGACCGGGTCCAGGTTCCCCATCACCGCAACGTTGTGACCGATACGTTGCCATCCTTGATCGAGCCGCACACGCCAGTCGAGTCCGATCACATCGCCACCGGCTTCGCGCATCAGCTCGAGCAACGCTGCAGTGCCTGTGCCGAAGTGAATGACAGGGACCCCGGCCGTCACATTCCGAATCACGCTTTGAGTGTGTGGAAGCACAAACTCGCGATAATCATCTGGGCTCAAACACCCCACCCATGAATCAAACAACTGTACTGCTTGAGCGCCCGCAGCGATTTGCGCGTTGAGATATTTAACAAGAGCTCTCGAAACCAGCGACATCATCGCGTGCCATGCGCCTGGGTCGTTGTACATCAAACTCTTTGTATGCACGTAGTTCTTCGACCCGCCGCCCTCCGTCATGTATGACGCGAGCGTGAACGGCGCCCCACAGAAACCGATGAGAGGAATGTCAGGCTTCAGTGCACCGCGTGTTTGTCTGATTGCTTCGTAGACGAATTCCAGCGCGGCTGCGTCTTCGAGTTCGCGCAGACCGTCAACGTCAGAAGGCTTGCGCACCGGATTGTGAATCACCGGCCCTTCGCCCGCCGCAAACTCCAGTTGGATACCGAGTGGCTCGAGGATTAGCAAAATGTCGGCAAAGATTATCGCCGCATCAACGCCAAGCCGCTCGGCTGCCGTCACCGTCACCTCAGCCGCTAACGCGGGATTCTTACAGAGCTCGAGAAACGTCGTCCTCGCACGCACCTCCCGATACTCGCGCATATACCGCCCCGCCTGGCGCATCAGCCAGATCGGCGTATAAGGCACCGGCTCCCTCCGGCACGCCCGCATGAACGGACTGTTTGCTAGTGATTGAGTCAAAGGACAGCGATTATATCGTAAATCTGCGGCTGAACTTTCCTTCCAATACGAGCGTTCAACGCAACGGATCGCCCCCAACGGACACTAACAACCAAATCACCGCTCCAAAATCTGTTTCAGATATTGGTGCAAAAAGGGGTTCGGGACTACAATACGCCCCAAATACCGCCACGTCCGGCTGCCTTGTAGAAACTTGTCACAAGTCAGTAACTTGCGGTGTTTGCACTGTTGAGAGAGCGGTGATTGATGAACGGACAAGCTAGAGCTTTGATCGAGTCCATGCCTAACGACATCGGGACTGAAGCGGTAGGTCCGCTCAGTTTCGACGAAGCGTTTACACTCCATCACCGCGCCGTTTTTAGAACGGCAAGAGCTGTCGTTCGCGATTCAGCCCTGGCTGAAGACGTGACGCAGGAAGTGTTTCTACGACTTTATCGCAATCTCAACGCTACGCCAGGCGAGGAATTACTGCGGGCGTGGCTTTTGCGTGTAACTCTTAACGTGGCGCGAAACACCTTGCGGGGGCAAAGCCGCTCGATGGTTCGCGATAACGAGTATCAGAAGAGCACGGTTGAAAACGGCACTTTAGCCGACGCACCGGAAGAAGACTACGAGCGCCGACAGGCAATCGAGGAAGCTCGCCGCGCGTTGGACAAGATAAAAGAGCCGATGAGAAGTTGCCTGCTGCTCAAACAGCAGGGACTTTCATACCGCGAAATCGCCACCAGCCTGTCTCTAAAGGAGACAAACATTGGCAGTCTGGTAGCGCGCGGACGCAAAGAGTTTGCGAGGGTTTACGGTAAGATCGGAGGCAAGCGATGACACGGTGTTTGGACGAGGCAAAGCTGCAAAGCTATTTTGACGGTGAACTTTCTCTCGACATGATGGAAAGCATCACCTCGCATCTGGCTTCATGCGTAACTTGTGCGGCTGCGGCGCGCGAATTGGAAGAGGAATCAGCACTCGTAATGGCGGCTTTGGCTGCGGAGTTTGAAACGAGTGTCCCAACCGAAAGTCTGCGCCAGCGCATCGATGCGGCAGTTTTGGGTGAACGGTTAGCAGTCGCTGAGGCGACACAGAAGACCACCGGTCTCGCAGCATTTTTCTCCGGTTTACTTAACTTCGGCACACAGCGGTCTCTCGGTTATGCGAGTTTGGCAGTCGTGATTGCGTTAGCGGCGATTCTTGCAGTGGTGAAGCTCAGAAGTACACCGCAAGAACTTGCTGTCAAGAATCCTGAACAGGGTAAGACTCCTATCGTTGTTGAATCGCCATCACCTGAAAAGGGTTCTAACCCAGCGGCGACTGGGCCCGTCGCAGTTGTAGAGCCTCAGAAAACCACTGAAAACCCAAATGGAACAAAGCCGCGTTATCAACCGGTCAACTTCACGGCAAACGCAGCACCCAAGGCGACACCGGTTCCGGTGAAACTGTTTCCGGGTGAACGTTCTTATCTGCAAACCATCGCCAAACTCGACTCCACCATCAAATCCGGCAAAAAAGGTATGAGACCTGCACTTCAGGTGGAATACGAACGCAATCTCGCAGTAGTCGATCGTGCCATTGCCGCTACTCGTAACGCTGCGAAGAGCAATCCAAACGATCCCGACGCGGCTGATTTCATGTTTGCTGCCTATCAAAGCAAGGTTGATCTCCTCAATACAATTGCCGATGCACGTCTCGGCGGAGGTCGCGGACACTGAAAGGGCCGGGTTCTAAGTTGACAATGAAGTTGTTCGCAGTTTGTGCAGTAGCCGGCCTCATACTCTCTCTGGCGGGTGCCACCCTAGCTCACGACGATAAGACAAAGACACAGCCTGGCGAAAAGGTGGAGCGGTCGCTCCCTGTCGACGTTGAAGCCGTGGTAACCCTATGTGTTGCCTCGGGAACACTTAAGGTGCGTGGCTGGGACAAGAATGAAGTTCGCGTTCGATCACTGGACGCCACTCAGATTGATTTTCGGCGCATCGACAAAACTAAAGACACATCGAAGCCGGCCAGCCGTGTCGACGTGATGGTGCTAAACAAGGAGACCAGCACTAATCCGAGAATCGATTGCCAGGCAATTGCTGATGTGGAAATGGAAGTGCCCTCCGGCGCAACCGTTCAGGTTCAAACTCGTGATGGCGACATTGCCATCGCCGGCGTGGCTGGAGCTTATGCTGGATCTCAGAACGGTGACATAACGATAGAGCGTGCCACCAAACTCGTCGAGGCAGGCAGTGTCGGCGGTAGCATTTTGCTAAAGGATTCGAGTGGTCGTGTGAATTTGAGTTCGGCAGGTGGCGGTGTCGAGGTCATGAACGTCCGTGCTTCGACTGATGAAGATACGTTCGAGGTGGGCACTGTAAGTGGTGATATTCAGCTGGAGCGAGTCAGTAATGCGAAGGTCACGGCAAAAACTGTCAATGGTACTGTGACGATGAGTGGGCCACTCGCCAAGTCAGGCTCGTATGGGTTCACCAACATGGCCGGCGACATCGTCTTGGCCATGCCACACGATGCGTCATTTCAGTTGAATGCAAAAGTTTCTGAAAAACACGACATTGTTTCCGATTTCGCTTTGAAATACCTGAGTGATGCGACGCCGCCTCCGCCTCCTCCCGGCGTGCTCAAGCCCAAATCGCCGGAAATGAAATCGAAATCTCCCGAAATGAAGTCAAAGTCTCCTGAAGACAAGTCAAAAGCTCCGACTAAAGTGACGCCGGCGCCAAAACCAATGCCAGCGCCTAAGGCTGGACCGGTAATCGCACCCATCACTGTCGAAAAATCATCAATGCCCGGCCATTACGTGCTGCGACGGGTCACTGCTATCTGTGGCTCCGGAGACGCCACCATCTCGATCGCGTCCTTCGGCGGCACCGTTCGCCTCAAAAAGATCTAGTGTAGCGTCTCTTAATTTCCTTTACAGTGGCCCAGTTTGTTGAGCCCCACGTTCATTAGCGATTCACCGCGGTGCCTGCGAACGCATTTCGGAGACACTACACTAGCCAGTCACAAGAAGTCAGAAATCCCACCGACGGGAGTCGGTGGATTGTTCAGATCCTTTCTAAAAAGCTCCAAAAACCACTTGCATTCTAATCCCACCAATGGATTGGTGGATACTTCAGGTCCGACCTCAGTAAGGATCTGAACAATCCACCAACTGCCGTTGGTGGGATTCAAAACTGGTAATGAAGGTTTTGAATAGAAAGGACTTGAACAATCCACCGACTCCCGTCGGTGGGATTCTCACTTTTTGCGCTTTTTGTGGCTTATTTAGTTGTCACAACCTCTTTAGGGCCGGTGTTCTGATAATAGAGCAACGCAGAAGGGCCGGGGGCGGTTGGAACTAGTTACTTCAGAACTGATTGCTCTCGGCTCTAAAAGTAATAAGAGGTCTTCGGAAATGAACATCACGGGAAAAAACAGTAAGAACTCGGGTTACCTGGTGACGCTATTATTGGTGGTGGGTCTGACGGCATTTTCAAACTCGATGAGAGAACTGGCTGAAATTCACCGGTTCACTCTCGACACTACCCATCAGATTGCCCAGTTCTTTGTTCCCGCTGAAATCCCGCAGACTCAGATCCCACAGGTTGTCGTCGCGAAGCTCGAGAGTTGTGAAAGTAAGAAGGCGGTGCCATCGGTTGAAGTGGAGTGGCTTGAGGATGTGGAGGGGATAACAGAGCCCGGCGCGGCAGTTTCGCTTCGTGCTCCTCAAGTTGCGGTTCAAAAAGTTGAGAGACGGGCACGAATCAAACCGGTCGAAACTCAATTTGCGAACCTGAAAAAGTTCCGGCAATTTGATTTCCACGGGGCGCCTTTCGAATTCCGAGTTTCGTCTGACGATGATGATGAATCAGGCAGTCCGATATCTGTCCAATTGCCTTTGACGATGTTTAAGGCGAAGAATCGCAAGCACAACGAGATCAGGCGCAACCCTCGCGATCGTGAAATGATTTTGAAGACGTTGAATCGTAGTATTAATCTACGCATTGCCAGTTAGATTATCTTTTTAATAGGAACGAGAAAACGATGTTAATGAAACCCCTCATCAGCGCTATTCTGCTGAGTATTGCTTTGACCAGCAATGGAGCTGGTTCAATGGGCGCAAGTGGCCGGCAGGAGCTTCGAAAGGTTCAAGCCGGACCTTCCACGGCAGATTCAACGTCTGCGGTCACTGAACCGGGCGAGCCTGGCGAAGAAGTGCGCGAGGAGTTTCATCAAACTTATCCGCTATCGCTGACCGGTCGCGTGAGCCTTGAAAATATCAATGGCGACGTTCAGATCAAAGTCTGGGATCGCGCTGCAGTACAAGTCGACGCAGTCAAAAAAGCCTATCGAAAAGATCGCCTGGCAGAAGCGACAATCGAAGTTAACGCAACCGAAGAAAACATCAGAATCAAAACTGAATATCCGGACGGCCCGCAAAACTTTCGCGGCGGCAACGGCCGTTGGGACAACCCTGCAACTGTTGACTACACATTAACGGTTCCGCGCAAAGCTGTGCTCGAATCCGTCGAGCTCGTCAATGGTTCATGTGATATCGACGGCGTTGAAGGCAATGTCAAAGCGTCGTCTATCAATGGTCGTCTGAATGCCCGAGGCCTTATGGGTGAAGCAAGACTGTCGACCATCAATGGCCCGCTCAATGCGAGTTTCAATCAACTCGACGAGTCGAAGCCGATCTCGCTGGGATCAGTTAACGGAAACGTGACGCTCATAATTCCGTCGAATTCGAATGCTTCAGTTAAAGCAGGTACGGTTCATGGCGGCATCTCAACCGATTTCACTTTGAAGGTCAAACATGGTGAGTACGTCGGACACAGCATGGACGGTCAGATTGGTACTGGTGGTCCACGAATTAAGCTTGGGAACGTGAACGGTGGTATTAAAGTCTCACGCGCGCAGGACGGACTTCCGCTGAGCCCGGCAGCATCGATTCAGGGCGAGGCCGCTCAGGAAGCTGAAAAGGCTGTGGATGTGGACGTCGCAGTAGAAGTGGGCGAGAACGTGCGAGTTAACGTTGACACCGCACGAATCGCTCGCCAGGCACAACGTCAGGTTGATGCCGCAATGCGCGAGGCCCAGCGCGAGATCGAGCGTGCTCAGCGCGACGTAGTCCGCGACCAGGCCCGCCAGCAGCGAGTGGTCAACATCAGCAGAGGCAGAAGCGAGGGTTACAATCCAAGAGTTACCGCGAAAGAGACGCGAACATTTGCAGTGACCGGATCTCCTCGCGTTACGCTTAATACCTTTGACGGCGAGGTAACGGTGCGTGGCTGGGATAAACAGGAAATTTCCTACACTGCTACCAAGGCCGCTCACGACGAAGAGTCACTCAAAGGAATTTCGATCCAGTCCCAGCAACAAGGAGAGGCGGTCTCCATCACTGCCACCAACAACGAGTCAGAAAACGGCAGCGTAAGCTTTGATGTCTACGTGCCACGGCAATCAACTCTTCATGTTTCATCCGGCGATGGAGCCCTGAATCTGGAAGGAGTCAAAGGCCAGATCACGCTTCGTTCGGGCGATGGTCCAATCCAAGTGTCGAATGGCGGCGGACAGCTTCAGGTCAATACCGGCGATGGTGTGATTCGCGTCATCAAGTTTGAAGGTCAGGTTGACGCGCGCACTGGCGACGGTGAAATCGCCCTGGATGGCAACTTCAACGCAGTTTCAGCAAGAACCGGCGATGGCACAATTTCTTTGAGTGTACCAGCCGGCTCCAGCTTCACGATTGAAACCAACGCTCCAGATGAAATCAGCAATGAAGGTTTCACTGTCGCAGAGGACATCACCCCTTCTCCACGCGTGAAGCGCTGGAGAATAGGCAACGGCGGCAAGGTCTTTATTCTCAAAACGGGCGACGGAAAAATTCTTTTGCGCCCGCGGCAGTAGTGGATAGGTCGTATAGGTCCACAGGTCCTATATTTTGTTCTTTTAGCCTGCGCTCTGGAAGATTCTTTGGACCACGTGCGTCCAAATGAGCGGGAACCTTTCGAGCAGCTTTCGGAAACAACAACAATTTCTCGTTTCTAAACTGCGACTAGGGGAAACGTCTTCATGAAGGCCGCATTGCTCAGCACTGCTCTGATCGTTCTCTGCTGTTGCGCGGTCTATTCACAAAATCCCTCGCCGGCACCAACCACGCAGCCGTCGCCAGCTTCTTTCACCAACGAGAAAACTCCCGAAAAAACAAAGCCCGCGGAAACTGCGCCACTTAAGACCGGTAAAGCTGCGCTTTCATTGCCGCCAGAAAAGGCGAACCCGGTAAAAGCAGCTCTGTTTGCGAAGCCACCCGTAATCGACGGCAAGCTTGACGACGAAGTCTGGAAGACTGCCGCCGTCCTGAAAGATTTTTATCAAACTCAACCGGGCGACAATCTCATTCCGGAAAATCGTACGGAAGTGATGCTCGGTTACGATGCCCGTTTCATCTATATCGCGTTTCACTGTTTTGACGATCCCGCCAAGGTTCGCGCCAACATTCCCAAGCGAGACAACATCTGGGACGACGACTACGTCGGGATTCTCTTCGACACATTCAACGATCAGCGACGCGCTTACGAGTTTGACTTCAACCCGCTTGGCGTTCAGGCGGACGGGATCTGGACCGAAGGACAAGGCGAAGACTTCAGTCTTGATCTCGTGATGGACTCGAAGGGAATGGTCACGAACGACGGTTACACGATCGAAGTCGCGATTCCTTTCAAGTCGCTGCGTTACGTTGCCGGCAAGGACAAGTTGTGGGGGATTCATTTCTGGCGACGCACCAAGCGTTTGAATAACTCGCTTGACATGTGGATCCCGATGGACCGCGATAAAAACAGTTGGTTGGCCCAGGCGGGCCATCTCACCGGCCTCGAAGGTATTTCAACAGAAAGAACGCTCGAACTAATTCCAAGTTTGACTGTGTCGGAAACCGGCAAGCGGAAGACTGCGCTTCCATTCAACGCAAAAGCCGGCACTCCCGATCCCGGACGGTTCGTCAACGAACCAGTCGATTTAGACTTTGGTTTGACAGGGAAGTTCACGCTCACGCCAACAGTCACTCTCGACTTCACTCTTAATCCCGATTTTGCGCAGGTTGAGTCTGATCAGTTGGTGGTAACTGCCAACCAGCGTTTCCCGATCTTCTTTGAAGAGAAGCGGCCGTTCTTCCTCGAAGGTATCGATATCTTCAGCACGCAAATCGCTGCCGTTCACACACGCGCGATCATTGATCCCGACATGGCAGTGAAACTCAGCGGCAAAGTCAATCGAAACACGTTTGGATTATTGCTTGCTTCCGATAATGCGCCCGGAAATTTCAGTGAAGACGATCGAACCAATCCGAATGTGTTTCCGGGTATTCAGAGAGTTGTCGACAAGAATGCATCCGTCGGCATTCTGCGATTAAAGCGCGACGTCGGTAAGTCTGACTCATTTATCGGGTTTTTGACCACTTACTATCGCTTTGTTGATAAGTACAACGAACTCGGCGGATTTGACGGACGCTTCCGCATCGATAAGCAAACGACCTTCAGTTGGCAGGTACTCGGCACGCACAGCCGTCATCAATTCTTCTTTCCGGAGGAAGGTAAGATTCGTGACAGCAAGCAGAATGGGTTCGTATACGCTCTCGATTACAATCAAAGCGGTCGTCACTTTGGCCACGAATTTTCCATGGTGGGCCGCACGCGTTATTACGTCGCCGACGTTGGCTTCAATAGACGCAACAACACGAATAATCCCAACTGGTTTATCCGTTACAACTCTGAACCCAACGCGAAAGCAAAACTGATCTCCTGGCGCGTTTACACTGACTTCAACGCCAACTTCGACTGGCAAGGGCGCTCGCAGAATTTCAACAACGAAACGCAGTTCCAGATACAACTTCGCCGCCAGACCTACTTCGGCGCCGGTGTTGATAAGGGTTATGACCGCGTTTTCGAAAGTGAATTTGGAGCCAAGCGACAGCCTGGTTCGAATTGCGTGGTCCAGAACACCTGCACGTTTGCCGGAGAAGACAATGAACGATCGGCGCCGACGACCGGTCTTTATTTCTTCGGCGGTTCGACTCCGAGCAAGAAGTACAACTTCAACTTCTTTCTGTTTCGCGGTTGGGGCGCGATGGATTTTGACTTCGGAGCCGGGCCCAAGTACCCACGTGTGAGTCCGCCGGCACTCGTAGCTCGGCAGGCCAGTGAAGCGGGACTTTGCAATACGAGCCCGCTGCCTGCTGTTTGTCGTTCGCCGCAGGATCCGGGACCTGGTGATTCCTGGCGCTTCGAAGGAGGTATCACTTATCAACCAACTGGCGCACTGAATGCGCGACTGAATTACACAAAAGAGCGGCTTACACGTTATGACACGGGGCGGACCGCGTTCGATGACAACATCGTCTCGCTCCGCACGACTTACCAGTTTACGCGTTTCCTTTTTGCACGCGGCCGCGTCGATTACGACACGTTAGCTTCCAATGTCAAAGGGCAGTTTCTGCTGGGTTGGACTCCCAATCCGGGCACGGCGTTCTATGTCGGCTACAACGATGATCTGAACCGAAATGGGTTCAGTCCGTTGACGGGACAACTTGAACCGGGCTTCCGGCGTAATGGGAGAACGTTCTTTATCAAGATGTCTTACCTTTTCCGGCGCAGTTTTTAATTCTGATTTTTATCGGATAACACGATAGACACAACGAACGTCTTTAATCTTGAACCATCTTCTGAATCCTGAGGAGTAACTGTAAGCGCAAAAGCTACATATGATAATTAGGAACCATCTCCCGACGACCGCGCTATTGATCCTTTGCGCTGCGGTCTGTGCAAACGCTCAAACGCTTGCACCGCCTCCTGCGTCTACGCCGGAGGCAACGGCGAATTCAACGCCCGCGCCATCATCTGCCGCTGCCGTCAAAGCTGCTTTTGCTGTCCCGGCTGAAAAGTCACAACCGATTATTATCCCGAAATTTGATAAACCGCCCGCGATCGACGGCAAGCTCGATGAAGAAGTTTGGCAGAAGGCCGCGGTGCTGAAAGACTTCTATCAGATTCAACCCGGCGACAACACTCCGCCTTCAAAACCAACGGAAGTTCTCATCGGATTCGATCCGAAGTTTCTTTACATTGCTTTCAAAGCCACTGACGAACCCGACAAAGTCCGCGCTACAGTCGCGAAGCGAGACAATATTTTTCAAGACGACTACGTCGGTTTCATGCTCGACACCTTTAACGACAAGCGAAAAGCTTTCGAGGTCTTTTTCAATCCACTCGGAATTCAGGGCGACGGCATCATCACTGAAGGACGTGGTGAAGACTTCAGCGTCGATCTTTTAATGGAGTCGAAAGGAATCATTCACGAAAGCGGCTTCAATGTTGAGATCGCTATTCCGTTCAAATCGCTGCGTTTTGAGGCCGGAAAAGGAAAACTCTGGGGTGCGCATTTCTTCCGTCGCATCAAGCGTCTCGAGAATGAGCTCGATTCGTGGATGCCGTTTTCGCGCAGCATCGACAGTAATCTGAGTCAGGCAGGACATCTGACCGGACTCGAGGGCATCTCGGTTGAGCGTACGATCGAACTGATTCCGAGTGTGACAGTGTCGCAGAACAGTCGCTTCGTTCCTTCATTCGGCGGTATTCCACGCGCGAACGATCCCGGTCGTATTGTCAATGAGCCGATCGGTCTCGATCTCGGCTTGACTGCGAAGTTTATTCCGAGCTCAGCAGTGACAGTAGATCTCGCAATTAATCCCGACTTCGCACAGGTTGAGGCGGATCAGCTTGTCGTCACGGCCAATCAACGCTTCCCAATCTTCTTTTCAGAGAAGCGGCCGTTCTTTCTCGAAGGCATCGACATTTTTCAAACGCCGATCACCGCTGTTCACACGCGCGCGATCGTCGATCCTGACGTGGCGGTGAAGACGACTGGCAAGTTGGGCCGGAATACGTTTGGTTTGATGGTGGCGAGCGATAATGGACCAGGGAATTTGAGTGCTGATGATCGCGGTAATCTGAATGCTTGTATCGACCGGCGGGCTCTCGATCCTCGCGTCGTTTGTAATAACGAACGGTTTCTCGACAAGAACGCTTACATCGCTGTCCTGAGACTTAAGCGCGATGTTGGTAAGGAGAACTCGCTCGGCATGATTGCCACGAGTTACAACTTTATCGAGAAACACAATCAGGTTTTAGGAATCGACGGGCGGTTTCGTATCGACAAACAAACTACCTTGACCTTCCAGACGTTGGGGACAACCTCGCGCAATTTCTTTTTCGATCCGAATAAAAATCAGAATAGTTACCGTACCGGTAATGGCTTTGGCTACACCGCCAGTTACAACGTCTCCGGTCGTAACTGGGGCGGGGAACTCTACGGCGAGGGATTCACGCGCGATTATCGTGCGGATGTTGGTTTCTTCCAGCGCACAAATTCAAATTTCAACTACGGGTTCCTTCGGTACAACTCAGATCCCAATCCGAAGAAGAAGATCATCTCCTATCACGTTCACACCTTGACCCATTTGGATTACGACTGGCAGGGACGCGCGTACGCCTGGGAAAGTGAGAACCTGGTGGAGTTGCAGTTGCCGCGTAACAGCTGGATCGGGAGCTGGTGGGAGCCGGGTTACGAAAGGCTCTTCGACCACGAGTTTGGACCAACACGAGAAGCAAAACCTTGCAATCCCTTCACAGCGACTGACAAGGGCGGCTGTACTTTCTTCGGGCAAAGCAATGAGCGCGCTTCGAACAAGCAGCACCTGTCGTTTTATGGCGGTTCCAGCTTTAGCAAGAAGATCCAGTTCAATGCGCAAGTCACACATCGCTGGGGCCACTTCGATTTGGACTTCGGCAGCGGCAGCAAAAAGTATCCGCGTGTAAGTCCCGCGGCATTGTTGCTGGGTGAAAAAGCGCCGCTCGATCCGGGTCGTGGCAGTCTGCTTCAGTTCAATGGCGGAATTACTTATCAGCCAACCAACGAGCTGCGGACTTCGTTCAGTATCAACCATCAAAGGTTACGACGCTACGATACCGGGTTGGTTGCGTACAGGATCAACATCCTAACCGCTCGCGGCACGTATCAGTTCACCAAAGCGACTTTCGCGAGAGTGATTCTCGACTACAACACGCTGAACTCGCGGCTGCGATCGCAGGCTTTGTTCGGCTGGACACCCAGTCCGGGCACGGCGTTTTATGCGGGTTACAACGACGATCTGAACTATGCCAGCCCGCATCCCTTCACGACCCAGATCGTGCCCGGCTTCCGCCGTAACTCGCGCACGTTTTTTATCAAGGCGTCGTACTTGATTCGCAAGGGCTTCTAGCAAGTCTGGGTGATTACGAAATGCGTTCGGCAGCGCCTACAATTGCTTTACGTATCTTTACATAACTTTACATAGATCATCTGGGCTATCGGTGTCCTCCTTGTGTGGCGCGTGTTAAACTGCTCAAGATGTCTCAGAGTCGGATCCTTTTACTGGGAGTGTCGCTCTTATTGGCGGCGCTTTTTTTGACCTCGTGCAAGAGTGATTACCAGGCGTCGCAACGACAGGGCCAGGGCCGGCCCGACGCGCGAACTCCTCGAAAAGTTAAAACCATCGCTGTTGCTGAAACCCCCTTTGGCGAAACTGTCACCGCCAACGGCACGCTGGCCGCATACGATCAGACAACCGTCAGCGTCAAAGTGCCCGGACGCGTGCGCACCATTTCTGTTGATCTCGGCAGTGTGGTTTCACAGGGACAAGTGATCGCTCTGGTCGACTCTGAGGATTATCGACTGCGTGTGCAGCAGGCAGAAGCTTCGTTGGCCCAGGCACGCGCACGTCTTGGTCTTGCACCTGACGGCACCGACGATCGTATCGATCCGGAAAAGACTGCGACGGTACGCCAGGCGCGCGCCGTGCTCGATGAAGCCCGATACAACCGCGCTCGCGCCGCGAGATTGGTCGAACAGGGAGTGATTGCGAAAGCCGAGTTCGATTCTGTTAATGCGGCATTCAAAGTTGCCGAGGGTCGTTATCAGGACGCATATGAAGAGATACGAAACCGGCAAGGTGTGTTGGCGCAGCGACGATCTGAGTTAGCGCTTGCAAGACAGCAGTTGAAAGATACTTCGGTGGTCGCGCCGATCAATGGAATTGTTCAGGAGAAGCGCACCAGCCTCGGGGAATACCTGGCGGCGGGCGCGCCGGTGGCAGACATCGTCAGGATGGACCCGTTACGGTTGCGAGCTGAGATACCCGAGCGTGCATCGGCCTCAGTTCGAACCGGACAGGATGTTCGTGTAACCGTCGAAGGTGATCAGAATGTCTATGTCGGCAAAATAATGCGACTCAGTCCGGTGATCGCTGAACAGAGCCGGATGCTGATGGTTGAAGCTGATGTGCGAAATAATGGAAAGCTTCGTCCCGGCTCATTTGCACATGCGGAAATCGTAACCAACGATGCGAAAATGGCTGTAACTGTTCCCAACAATGCGATCGTGACATTTGCCGGCATCGAAAAAGTTATCGTGGTTCAGAATGGAAAAGCGTTGGAGAAGCCAATCACCACGGGGCGTCGCAATGCTGAATTCACCGAAGTTGTTTCTGGAATTGGCGTTGGGGAAAAAGTCGTGGTCGATCCGGGCAACCTGCAATCAGGACAGCCTGTCGAAGTAGTGGAGTGATCTCAATATAGGTCGTATCGGTCCTACAGGACCTATTCTTTTTCTGTGCAAAAGCTAGCTGAAATCTGTATTCGCCGGCCTGTTTTCGCGACGATGATCGTCTTGTCGCTGGTTGTGGTTGGTGCGGCTGGTTTCTTTAAGCTTGGTGTCGATCGTTTTCCTTCCGTTGACCTTCCGACAGTCTCAGTCCGTGTCGGGCTTCCCGGCGCCGCGCCTGAAGAAGTTGAATCGTTAGTTACCCAACAGCTTGAAGAAGTAATCAACACCGTTGATGGCATCAGTGAACTTCGTTCCGTGTCGGCCCAGGGAAGTGCTTTTGTCATCGCGACTTTTAAGCTCGATCGTAATCTTGAATCAGCGGCACAGGACGTTCGCGATCGCGTCAATACTCTGGGGCGCAACCTTCCCGAAGATGCTACTCCTCCTGTAGTCCAGAAGTTTGATAACGACAGCACACCGGTTCTGACCATCGCGCTTTCGGCGGATCGTTCTTTAAGAGAGCTTACTGAACTTGCCGATAAGACTGTGCGCGTGCAGTTGGAGCGCGTTGGCGGTGTAGGCGAAGTGCGAATCGTCGGCGGGCTCGATCGCGCGATCAACGTCTGGATCGATGCCGAGCGACTCGCTGCTTATCAGATTTCAATTTCCCAGATTCGTCAGGCTCTTGAACGTCAGAACGCAGACGTTCCCGGTGGAAATGTAACCACTGGAAAAGAAGAACTAACTCTTCGCACTCTGGGAAGATTCACTGACCCGCGGCAGTTTGACGAGCTTGTCATCGCCAACATTAATGGCGCGCCGGTCAAGCTTCGCGACGTCGGCCGCGTCGAAGATGGAACCAAGGAGCAGCGATCGTTTTCACGTCTGAACGGAGTGCCGACTGTAACCCTCGACATCAGACGACAATCCGGCGCGAACACGGTCGAAGTGATCAATGGCCTCAAAGCAGCTTTGCCGCGCGTCAACGCGCAACTGCCTGAAGATGTAAAGCTCGAAATCATTCGCGATCAGTCGCGCTATATCGAATCCGCGCTTCACGAAATCCAGACACACCTCGTCCTCGGAAGTATTCTCGCGAGTCTCGTGGTGCTGTTGTTTATGCGTTCGTGGCGTTCGACTTTGATCGCCGCTGTTGCGATCCCCTGTTCGGTGATCTCGACATTCGGAATGATGCGTGCCCTCAACTTCACGCTTAACAGCGTCACGATGCTGGCGCTGGTGTTGATGGTGGGTGTGGTCATTGACGACGCGATCGTGGTGCTTGAAAACATCTTCCGCTTCATTGAAGAGAAGAGAATTGACGCCAAAGAAGCGGCGCGTGAGGCGACGAAAGATATCGGTCTCGCCGTACTGGCTACAACTCTGTCTCTGGTTGTCATCTTTCTCCCCGTGTCGTTTATGTCGTCGATCTCAGGTCGCTTCCTGTATCAGTTCGGAATCACTGCCGCCGTCGCGATCATGGTCAGCTTGCTGGTCTCCTTTACCCTGACGCCGATGATGAGCTCGCGCCTGATTAGCGTGAAGGATGCGAAAGGCGGGCATGATTCTCCGGCGTCGCGTCGCGGTTTTTATCGCTGGATCGACGCCGGTTACACACGCATGCTGTCGTTCGCGATGAGGCATCGTGTAGCTATTGCTGTGATTGCGCTGCTGACAGTGTTGACGAGTGTACCGTTGTATCGCTCAGTGAAGCAGGAATTTATTCCGACTAACGTGGATGAAGCGGAGTTTGAAGTCAGCGTCAATGGTCCTGAAGGCACAAACCTCGCAGTGATGAACGAGGTAATCAGCGCGATGGAGAAAGAGATTCTCGAGACGCCGGGTGTAAGGCTGGTGCTTTCATCGGCGGGCGGCGGCTTTATTGGGGGTGTCAATCAGGGCAGTGCTTACGTGCGCATCGCACCGCATGAAGAGCGTACGCTGTCGTTTTCAAAACTGTGGGCCGCGACAAAGAAGGGCAATCCCTTCAATGCCTTCAAAGGGAATTACACACAACAGGACGTGATGCTCGAAGTGCGACGCCGTCTGCAGAGGTATGCTCCGATGCGAATCGGCGTACGTAACGCGCAGTCATTTAACTTCGGCGCCGGCGGACGAACTGACATTGACTTCGTGTTTCGAGGCCCAGAGCTTGAAGCACTTGCCGGATATGCAGACGATCTCGTCGAGCGCTCCAAAACACTCGGCGGCATCGTCGACGCTGATACGACTTTGAAACTCAACAAGCCGGAACTGCGGGTCAAGATCGATCGTGACCGTGCCGCTGATCTGGGAGTTGATACCTCTGATATTGCTACCAGCCTTCGTTTGATGGTGGGCGGTGAAGAAGAGGCATCCCGTTTTCGTGATGAATCGGTGAACGAAGATTACGACGTGCAGTTGCGACTCACTGAAGCGGACCGGCGTGATGTCGAGACGATCAAGCGTCTATACGTTCCTTCTTCGAGAGGCGGACTGGTGCGGCTGGATAATCTCGTAAAGATCGACCGCGACACGAGCCCGTCTCGAATCGATCGTCTTGATCGCGAACGACAAGTGTCTGTACGAGCATCCGTAGCGCCGGGCTATGCACTCGCAGATCGCATTGAAGCACTGCGACAAGCGGTTCGTGAAATGAATCTGCCGAGTGCCTACACTACGACGGTTTCAGGACGCGCACGCGAGCTCGAGAGAACGTTCACTGAGTTTATCTGGGCTTTCATTCTCTCGATCATATTCATGTACATGATTCTGGCGTCGCAGTTTGAGAGCATTGTGCACCCGCTCACGATTCTGCTCAGCCTGCCGCTTTCAGTTCCGTTTGCGTTGCTGTCATTGTGGGGCACGGGCGACACGCTGAATCTCTATTCGGCGTTGGGTATTCTCGTCTTGTTTGGTGTAGTGAAGAAGAATGCGATTCTGCAGATCGATCACATGAATAATCTGCGTGAGAACGGCATGGAACGTCACGAGGCGATCATGCAGGGTAATCGCGATCGACTGCGTCCGATTCTCATGACTACGCTGGCTCTCGTTGCGGGTATGTTGCCGCTGGCGCTCGGTACCGGTCCTGGAGCCGAAGAGCGACGTTCGATCGCGATCGTCGTGATTGGTGGACAGAGCTTGTCGCTGTTGCTCACGCTGATCGCGACGCCGGTCGTCTATTCTCTGCTTGATGATATGAAAGCGACTCATCGCTGGCGTCGCTTCGCGGAAACGGTCTCCGCCGTTACGCAACGCATCATCGCGCGGAAAAAATCGCGACGTAAGCTGAGCCGCGAAGTTAAATCTGACGATCAGGTCCAAGCCGGAGCAGACTAAGCCACGGATCAAACGGATTTATGGACGGATCCTGTTTCAAATCCGTGTGATCCGTGGCTCAGTTTTTGTAGCTTGTGTCGAGCCGATCGAGCTTTCGCAAAAGTCCTGGCCAAACCAACCGGCCGCCGCCGCCCTGCGTTACTACCGCTTCCTGCGCTGGAATCTGCGCAAAGATCTTCTTATCAATAGGCACCAGTTCAACACCACCTGACTGCGCCAGGATTTGAATCCGGCACGCGCGCTCCAGCAGAAACATCGAGAGGAATGCGTCTGCGACTGTTGGTCCAACAGTCAGCAGTCCGTGATTTCGCAGGATCAGAAAAGTCTTCTTGCCGAGATCTGCGACCAGCCTTGGCTTTTCTTCATCATTCAACGCGAGCCCTTCATAATCGTGATAACCAAGCGACGCGAGAACAAAGAGCGACTGCTGCGAAATCGGCAACAAACCGTTTTGTTGAGCCGACACTGCGATCCCGTAGTCTGTGTGCAGGTGCATCACACAAAGCGCATCCTCACGCGCGGCATGGACCGCGCTATGAATCGTGAACCCGGCCGGATTGATGCGGTACTCTGAACGCATCACAATGTTCCCGTCGAGATCAACTTTCACCAGACTCGAAGCCGTTATCTCTTCAAACATCATCCCGTACGGGTTGATCAGAAAATGGTGTTCGGGACCAGGTACACGAGCGGAAATATGAGTGAAAACAAGATCATCCCAGCCATAGTCGGCAACGAGACGATAGGCAGCCGCAAGGTCGACACGGACCTTCCACTCTTCCTCGGAAACCAGATGGCGAACATTGTCTCGTTTCACTTGTTCAGGGACGCTCATAGTTATCCTTTCGTTTCCTGCTGAACTTCGGCAGACTCAGGCATATTCAGCACTTCTTCCCAACCGGATAAATCGACTCGCATGCGTTGGACCAGATCATCGCGGAGGTTGCGCAGCTTCGCGCTCAACTGACGTGGATAATTCTCGATGTCAGCGAAGCGTTGCCGTTGTTCTTCGACAAATGCTTTTTGCTTCTCAATCGATGGAATTGACGAATGTTGCCCGTTTTCCCAGAACGGTAGCAGCAAGCGATCAACTTTCTCGGCGCCGGGAATTTCCACTTCTTCACTGTCAAGCCCGATCACGTCGCCAACATACATTCCGTGCCGGTCCGTGCCGCGAAACAACTGCAGGCGTCCCGGCAAGGTGATCTTGTCCTCTGAGTTCGAGGCTTTGAGCGTCGGCTGGCCCTTCATCACGCATTGCTTGAATATCACGCCCGCGACTGCCGGTATTTCGCTCGACAATTTCGTGCCGATGCCAAAACCGGCGACCTCCGGAAACTCTGCCACAATCTTCTTTACTTTTTCGACAGTCAGATCGCCGGTGAGATTCGCTCTTAGCCCCGTTAAGCCATTGGCCGCAAAGAACCGCATACACCACCCACCGAGTTCTGCCAGATTCCCGGAATCGACGCGAAAACCTTTGAATGCACGCCGCCGCGCTTGGGTTGAAGTCGCCGCCATCGCCGCGTGGACGGCGCCCAGGTAAACGTCGATCGTGTCGAGCAGGAGCGTGGTGCCGTTCGGATTGGCGTCGAGCCAGCGCTCGAAGGCAACTTGCTCGAAGTGTTTTGGCCTTCCGGTGCGCGGCTCGATCTCAGGCTGGTCCATGTACTCGATATACGCCTGTTGCCAGTAGTGCGCTTCTGTGCCGACGGCAGGAATGTCGAGGCGGTGGGCCGCCTCGAGATTCGAAGTGTCGTTGAAGCCACCAATAAAAGTGTAGACAGCAATGTCGACGGCGCGTTCGATGTCGCCGTTGCGGCGCAGCGAAAAGTCGGAGAGCCAGCGCTTGTCGCCGGCAGCCATGCGAAAATGCATCGCTGTGCTGGCAGTCGTCATCGGTAGATCAAACGCGTGCTCAAACTTGATCTCCTGCGCCTGCGTCAGACCAAAAGCGCCGGTGATGTCCGCGAATGGTTCCTGAGCAAAGACAATCGTTCCTGGTCGCACGGCTCTGATCTTGCCGACGAACTGGATGTCTTCGATAGCTTCAGCGAAGAGTTGTAAGCCACCGCGATCCTGTTCCAGAAAGCGAAGTCGCGGACGATCGATCTGGCTGTCGACGAGCAGACGGACCAGTCGTTCATGGCCCAAACAGGGAGCGAAAGGGATCTTGCGTTGGGTTACATAAAACGTAGCTTCTGCATCGCTCAGTCGTTGATCGTGAAGACGCGTGCAGTCCTTGTACGACGCGTCGCCCATTGCGGCGTGGTAACGATCGATATTGAGAGTGCCCATCTAGGATTTAAGAGCCACGGATTCCGTGGCTAATATCTCAGCTCCAGCTTCGCGCATCTCTTCGATCGCGCGTTCACCATCGCCGGGTTGAAGATCGACTGCTCGCATCGCGTTTTTTAATGCTTTTACCTTGAAACCCTGCTTGAGTGCGTCGAGGACGGTGCTCTTAACGCAATAATCCGTGGCGAGTCCGCCAACGATCACCTCTTCGACGTTTTGCTGATGAAGTCTGTTGGCGAGATCGGTTTCGTCGAAAGCGGAGTAGCAGTTTGTGTCGCCCAGACCTTTTGAAATGACTGTGATCCGGGGATCGTTGCGCAGGGCCGGATGAAACTCCGCGCCTTCCGTGTTTTGCACGCAGTGCACCGGCCAGACGCCGCCGTAAGCTGCAAAGTGTTTCGTCTTCGGCGGATGCCAGTCACGACTGGCATAAACAGGCTCGCCGCGTTCGAGAAACTTGTCGATCATCTGATTCAAAGGCTCGACCACTTCATCGCCGTGAGGCACCGCAAGTGTGCCGCCCGGACAGAAGTCGTTTTGGACGTCAACAACAATCAGAGCTCGCCTTGGTGTGGTCATTGTGCAACTCGTCAATGTTACACTGCTTGCATCATGAATTCTAATGACGTCGCCAAACGCATCTGGCAGAAGGATGCGTCGCTGTGGAAGTCTGACGAAGATAGCGCAAAAAACATCAGAAACTCCCTGGGTTGGTTAACTGTCGCTGACGAGATGATCGGCGTGGTGGACGATCTCGTCGCCTTTGCCCATTCAATTCGCGATCGCGGCTTTCAACATGTGATGGTGTGCGGCATGGGCGGTTCATCGCTGTGCCCCGAAGTGCTCGCAAGAACATTCGGACGGCAGGCTGGATTTCCCGAACTGCTGGTACTTGACTCGACCGATCCTGACGTCATCGCCGGTTTCATGGAAAGGATTGACATTGAGCGTTGTCTTTTCATCATTGCTTCAAAATCAGGCAGCACCACCGAGCCTAACGTCTTTCAGAAATTCTGGTACGAAGAAGTAAGCAAGCGCCGAGACAATCCGGGCGACAACTTCATAGCGATTACTGATCCCGGCTCACCACTCGTTGAGACCGCAAAGGAACTCAAATTTCTTCGGACGTTTCTCAACCAACCCGACATCGGTGGACGCTATTCGGCTCTTTCTTACTTCGGCATGGTCCCGGCAGCTTTGATGGGACTTGAAATTCGTTACCTCATTGATTCAGCTCGTCTTGCGGAGAGGTTTAACCACGATGCCCTGGAGTTGGGAATCGGTCTCGGTGAATACGCGAACGAAGGCCGTGACAAACTCACCCTGGTAATTGATCAAAAACTCGAAACGCTCGGCTTGTGGATTGAACAACTGCTCGCCGAGAGCACCGGTAAAGAAGGCAAGGGAATACTTCCGGTGAATGGTGAACCACTTGGTGCTCCGGACGTTTACGGCAATGATCGTGTGTTTGTCTCGATCTCTTTGGGTAACGCTTCTGATGAGACCAGGACAAAGCTCGACGCACTTGCGGCCGCTGGGCACCCGACCGTCAGTCGCGAACTTGATCTCCTCGACGATCTCGGAGCGGAATTCTTTGAATGGGAGTTGGCGACGGCGGTTGCCGGCTGGCGTCTCGGAATCAATCCTTTCGATCAGCCCAATGTTCAGGAAGCAAAAGACGCGACAAAGGAATTGCTCAGCTCATTTGTGCGGCGTGGACATCTTGATGAGCGGAGAAAGATTGCCGCGGATGATCTTATAACGATCTATGGTGCTGACGATGCAGCCGAAACAGAGTCCGTGTCTGAAGTTCTGCGAAAGCATCTGGCCGGTATTAAGCCAGGCGATTACATCGCCTTCCTGAACTACATCGAAGAAACTACCGAAATCGATCGAAGGTTCCAGGAGCTTCGTGTGGCACTGCGCGATGCAACTCACTGCGTAGTAACAATAGGCTATGGTCCGCGTTTCCTCCATTCGACGGGACAACTTCACAAGGGTGGTCCTGACACCGGTGTTTTCTTTCAGATCATCGCTAACGACGCGATCGATTTCGCAATTCCCGGTGAGCCTTACACGTTCTCGATCCTGAAACAGGCCCAGGCTCTCGGCGACTTTCGTGCGCTTGTGAAACGCGGCCGTCGTGTAATCGGAATCGATCTCGGAAACAACACCCTTGCTGGATTAGAGCGCCTCAAGAGCGTTCTGTCCTCACGTGCCATGTCATCCTGACCGCGTTGAAGTCATACGTTTTAGCGGTTTCCCCGCACAAATGTCGTACGGCTCTGGAAACCTCCAGTTAATAGTCCTTTGTTACTTTCAAAGGACATCCCCCAGGAGAGAATTGTTCTAAGTTCAGGCATACGAGTTGCCGCTTGGAAGTGCTTACTCGCTTCCATGGACCCTGCCAATATGGAGGAGGAACCGTCGCCGTGAAGTTTATTGAGAAGTTTTTCAAAAATGAACTGGCTATCAATCTGGGCACCGTCAACACACTCATCTATCAACCCGGCAAAGGAATCCTCTTAAATGAACCTTCTGTCGTGGCGATCGATCGCTACGACGGGGAGGTCGTTTCAGTAGGTCACAAGGCACTCAAACTTCTGGGCCGCGAACCACGCGGCATTGAAGTACACCGGCCAATCCGTTCGGGCACGATCTTCAATTTCGAAGTCGCACAAAAGATGTTGCGTACGTTCATCGGGAAGGTTAGCGATGGATATGTCGGATACCGGCGCGGGCATTTCGTAGTCGGCATACCTGGTTCAGCAACTGCTGTTGAGCAACGTTCGGTTCGCGACGCCGCGCATGACGCTGGTGGTCGACGTATCGATCTCGTTGATGAAGGACTGGCAGCCGGAATTGGCGCCGGTCTCGCTTTCGATGATGAACGCGCACACCTTGTGATCGACATCGGCGGTGGTACGACAAACATTGCCATCGTTGCTTCCGGCGGTGTCGTTTCGTCGATGAGTTTGACGGCAGCCGGAAACGCGATGGACGAAAGCATTCGCGATTACGTGCGTTCCAACTATTCTCTGCAGATCGGCGAATACACTGCCGAAGCGCTAAAGCGGGAACTGGGAGCGCTCAACGACGAAGACATTCCGTCTGACGAGCGCAAACTGCAACTTGTAGGCAAGCAGTTAACTGACGGATATGCCTGCGCGGTACACATCACTGCGGAAGAAGTGCGCGAAGCTCTCGAACCTGTTATCAACGAAATTGTCGTCGGTATTAGACGAGCGATCGAAGACGCGCAACCGGAAGCAGTTGCTGATATCTACTACTCAGGGATGATTCTCACCGGGGGAGGTTCGCTGCTGAAGGGATTGAAGAATCGCTTGCAGAATGAATTGCAGCTGCGTGCGATGATGACGGAAGATCCAATCAGCACCGTAGTCATGGGAGCCGGGATACTGCTCAGCGAGCCTGAGCAGTTGTATCGTTGCGCGATTCGGCCGAACCTGCCTGTTTGGGAAGAGTCGGAAGAGTTAGTCGTCAGCTATTAAAGTATAGGTCCTATAGGACTTATAGGACCTATTTTGAGTGGCCACGTTTTAACAATTTCAATAACGATTGTTCCGCCTGATGTAGTCCCCGACCACGATATGAAATGAGATCCTCGACTTTATTGGTGCAGTTATCGATCACCTGGCCTTTCTCAAATGAGTTGATGATCTCCGGACAAACGTAAGAACCTCGACAGACTGCCGGCGTGTTACCCAACACTTCCGCAGTCTCTTTAATTGCCGCGACGATTTTCTTCTTGCGCGCGGTTTTCTTCTCCGGAATTTCACCTCCTTCACGTGCGAGCGCGCATGCGCAAACAAGTGTGCCGGCCCACGTGCGAAAGTCTTTTGCGCTGAAGCTGGATCCCATCACTTCCTTGATGTATTCGTTGATGTGTCGCCGTGTTACAACCGCTGGTGTGCCGTCACCATTTTCATACTTGAAAACGTTAAAGCCCGTCATTTTCATCGTGGCGCGAATGACACGAGCGACTTGTCGATCTCTTAACTGGCGCTGCTGTCTCACACCCGACTTTCCCGGAAAGTCAAACTCAATCAGATCGCCCTTCACATTGACGTGTTTACGTCGCAAGGTAGCGATGCCGTAACTGCCATGCTCACTCGCATAGGCTTCGCTGCCTGGTCTCATGAAGCACGTTGACAGAATGCGTAGAATCGCCGCCAGCACTCGTTCGCGTTTGAGTCCGGGTTGGCGTAGATGACGCGCGACTGTCTTCCGCATTTTTGGAATTGCCTGTGCAAATTTAGTTATTCGTTTGAATTTGCGAAGTTCCTGCGCGCGTGTGTGATTCGGATGATATAGATACTGCCAGCGTCCCGCCGCATCTTTACCGATCACCTGAACTCTTCCATTCGCTGCCGGATTGACTGCAACGTCAGTCCACGCCGGTGGAATTCTGAGATCGTTGATGCGATCAAGATCAGCCTTTGTAAGCCGTCCGCTGACCGGCTTGTAACGAAATCCTTTTTTCGGATTGCCGAGTCGACGTATGCCGATGTTCTGCAGACGTTCGATATTTGTCATTGTTGTTTGAGTGGAGTTTTAGCTCGGAACGGGATTTGAGTGTGCATTAGCTGTATTCGATATATCGATCAGTCAGGAAGGTGGATTGAGTAAGAATATCAACACTCTCCAGAATCCCAAGCCACCCATGTATGACGTCATTTGTTCCTGGTGTGGCGCTTTGATCAGGTCGACCAACGTTGAGTTGCCGGAACAGATGTGTTTGATTTGTCATGCGCGAATGCTTAACGACTATTTTCAACGGTTGAGAAAGACAAGCGGCGAGAAGCGCCCAACTCGCCGCGCTTATTAGCCACGGATTCACACGGATGAACACAGATGATTAAGAAAATCCGTGTTCATCTGTGGCTAAAACATCCTATCCTTTTTCCTGATCGCCACGATCACCCTGCCCCGGTGGAACCTTCGTGTAGGTTTCCTGTACAGCAGGACCCCGCAGTTGTTTAATTCCGGGGCACTTAAAACCTCAATTCCTACTAATCCACTCACTGCGCAAGCATGATGCCAGCACAAAATCGACGCAGAATCGCGCCGATTTTAAAGCAGATTTCGTTGAATCCGGCATGTGGGATCGTGATTTGCACGATGTCTCGGCTTAAGTGACGGACAATTAATCAGGAGGAAAAGATGGCAGACAATGGTAGCAGTGCAGCGAGCACCGGAATCATCGCAATTCTCGTAATCTTCGTGATCCTTGTGGTGGCAGCGCTGTTTGTGTTTGGTGGCCGATGGTACGGTGGCAATAAGCGAATCGACGTGAACATCGGCACGCCTGCGAAGTAACTGGTCTTTCGCCGCAGATGAACGCAGATCTTATCCGCGTTTATCCGCGGCTAATAATTAAACGGCTCGTCGACCTGTCACGAGGTTGATGACCAGAATCACCACCGCTACCACGAGCAGCAAGTGGATGAGACCTCCACCCACGTGTGACAGTAATCCAATCAGCCACAAGACCAACAGAATCACCAGAATTGTCCACAGCATGATCGAAATCTCCTTTTTGAAACTATCCTGAGACAGTAAAGAGCAACGGTCATGCCAACGCGGAACTGTACATTCCAGCATTATGAGCTCGGGCGTCTGCATTACAATCATCCGCTTTTTGAAGCCACAATTGAGTCGTGTGTCGAATCAGTTCAAGAGAGCTTGAACAGATCCAGGTAAACTGATTATTATTTGCAGCGTAGTCTTAATCCCATCACTTCTGCAGCGCCCGATCGAGACGGCAATGAGGGCGCAAATTCGGATAACAAATGAATCGAGAAGCAGAACAAACCCCAGTGGAACCCGTCCCTGAAGGCAAATACATTTACTGCATTATCGAGACTCGCGAACCGCGTTCGTTTGGTCCGATGGGCATCGGCGGACGTGGTGACGACCTTTACACGGTTCATCACAAGGGCCTTGCGGCCGTTGTTTCCAACACACCGCTCGTCGTTTACGACCCGACCCGCGAAAATGTGCTTGCGCACGAACAGGTTAACGAAACCGTCATGCGCGAATTTACAGTGTTGCCGATGGCGTTTGGCGCGCTGTTCCGTACGGAAGAGGACATTGTCGAGTTGATTCGCGGGACCTACGACGCCTTGCGGGATGTGCTGACAAAGATGGAAGGCAAGGTGGAGTTTGGCCTAAAGGTGAACTGGGATCGCGATAAGGTGACCGCCGAACTGGAAGAGAAAGACGACGAGATCCGGCACCTCAAAGAGCAGATCGTTTCTCGCACGACGGGTTCGACTTACTTCGCGCGTATGCAGCTGGGCCGTTTAATCGAGACGGCTTTGACGGACCAAGCTGACGCTTATATTCGTGAGGTTTATTCACAGTTGCGCGATACGGCCGTTGCCTCGCGTGCCAACAAACCGATCGGCGATCGCATGATTATGAACGCGGCTTTTTTGATTGAACGCGATCGCGAAGCGGAATTTGATCAGAAAGTGAAAGAGATCGCTTCGAAGTACGAAGGCAAGCTTTCGTTCAAGTACACTGGTCCCTGGCCTCCGTATAATTTCGTCCACATCCGTCTAAAGCTCGAGCGCGGCGAAGGCAGCACTGAAGCAGTGGCGAGTTAGTCCAGAGATTCTTCATGTTTCTGATTGACGACCTACTACTCGCGCCGGTCAACGGTTTCAAGTTCATCCTCGGTCAGATTCAGAAAATGGCCGACCAGGAACTGAACGACGACACGGTGATCAAGGATCAGTTACTCGAGCTGCAAATGCGTTACGAGTTGGAGGAGATCTCCGACGAGGAATTCAAGGAGCGTGAGGCAGAGTTGTTCGCGCGCCTGCGCGTGATCAAGATGCGGCAACTCGATTTGATGCACGAAGCCACCCCACACACCGCTGATTCCTCCAGTTTCGTTATCGAAGTGGGCGGCGACGAACAGGGCGGGTTTGGCGAACCACGCGATAAAGGTTGAACGCTCGTTACCTTTTCTTTGGCGGCAAAGGAGGTGTCGGCAAGACGACTGCCGCCTCCGCCACTGCTCTCTTTCGCCTCAATCAACTCAAGCGAAAGGAATCTATCCTCCTGTTCTCGACCGATCCCGCACACTCTCTCTCAGATAGTTTCGACATCTGTGTTGGTAACCGGCTGGTTGAAATAAAAGAACTTCGCGGAGCACGTCTATTTGCTTACGAGATGGATGCGAGTCTCGCGCTCGAGAGGTTTCGAACGGCACATGGAAAAGTGCTGGCGGAGATCGCAGAGCGGGGAACTCTGCTCGACAAGGAGGACATCAATGAGTTGTTGAGTCTTTCTCTGCCGGGACTCGATGAAGTGATGTCGCTCTTTGAGTTGAGTGAGTTGGATCGTGAAGGGAAGTATGCGCATATCGTCGTGGATACTGCGCCTTCCGGACATACGTCGCGTTTGCTGCGCTTGCCTGAGGTTTTTGATCGGATGGTGAAAGCGCTCGATCTGATGGGAGAGAAGCATCGTTACATAGTGGCCCATTTTGCGCGGCGACGAGTGGTTAGCGATGAGGTCGATCTCTTTCTGCGCGATCTCAGTCAGAGGATCGATTCGGTGCGTAAACTGCTTCACGATCGGGAGCAGACCAGTTTTACACTTGTTACGATTCCGGAAGCGATGAGTGTTCGTGAGACTGAGAGATATCTGGCGCTTCTCATCGAGCAGGGTGTGCCGGTCAAGAATTTGATCGTTAATCGCGTTGAGCAAGAGCATGGTGCATGCGAGTACTGTCGTGCGCGGGTTCAGACACAGCGGCGTTGGCTGAAGGAGATTGCGAAGTTATTCAAGGGATTAGAAATTCACTATGTGCCGTTGATGGCGAAAGAGGTTCGCGGTGGCGATCTCACGAAGGTCGGAAAGTTTATTTGGGATAAGACAGGGGCGGCCACTGAGGGCCGCCCCTACAGTGGTCATCGCAGAGCCAAAAGCAATAAGAGGGTTGAAGGCGAGAGTGAGTTTCCGCTCGAGTCGCGGCAGATTGTGATCTTTGGCGGGAAGGGAGGCGTTGGGAAGACGACAGCCGCCACAGCGTATGCTTTGGCGATGGCGCGGGCAAAGCCACAAGAAAAGTTGCTTGTGTTTTCAACTGATCCAGCTCACTCGCTGTCAGATAGTCTTGACGAAGAGATTGGCGAATCAAAAAAGGTTGTTGCCGGCATCGAGAATCTCGACGCGATGGAAATCGATCCCGGAAAGTGGTTCGAAGAACTAAAGCAACGTTATCGATCGTGGACCGACGAACTGTTCGCATCACTGTCAGGCGGATCGCGAATGGAGATCAAGTTCGATCGTGAAGCGATGCGTGAGCTTGTGGAATTAACGCCGCCGGGAATCGATGAGATCGCCGCACTCGGTACGATCAGCGATCTGCTTGACGAAAAGCGTTACCACACGCTCGTTCTCGATACTGCGCCGACGGGCCACCTGATACGGTTTCTGGAGTTGCCTGAAGTCGCACTCTCGTGGATCAGGACATTCATCAAGCTGCTCCTGAAATACAAAGACGTGATGCGTGCCAATGAAGTTGCTGAAGAGCTTGTGGCTTTGTCGAAAAGCATTAAGAAAGTGATCGCTCTGCTGACGGACCAGGAGAGCTGCGAGTTTGTGGGCGTGGCGATTCCCGAACGGATGAGTCTCGAAGAGACCAAAGATCTCGCAAAGTCGCTCGAGAAGCTGAAGGTACCGTTGAATAAACTGCTGATCAACGGAATCGTGCCGGAGAATGCGTGTCGGTTTTGTCGGTCGAGACGAAAGATGCAGGAACAGGTTGTTCGTGAGTTTCAGAGCAAGTTTCGACGGCGCGCGGTCGAGATCTTTGTTGCGCCGCAGCAGCCACACGAGATCACAGGCGCGAAGGATCTGCTAAATCACTTCAACGCGTGGAAGAAGTTCTCCCGCAGCGGCGCAACGGCGCGACGTTAAAGGCGGTTTTCCTTTGCGCCTTTGCGCCTTTGCGGGAGAATATATCGCCAATGGCTGAGTTTGTTTACTACGTCTACTGTATCGCCGAAAGCACTGCTGTTGCACAACTGCCTGGCGATTCACTACCGGCTGCGATCGAGGACGACGCGCAGCTCGAATGGATTTCGGTGAATACGCTTGCGGCTCTCGTCAGTTGCGTTCCTAAAACGAGCTACAGTGAAGAGCCTCTGGAAGAACATTTGACCGATGCCACCTGGACCGCTATTCGCGCAATGCGTCACGAAACGGTAGTTGAGTACGTTGCCAAACGCGTGACCGCGATTCCTTTGCGTTTCGGAACGATCTACCTGGAACGTGATGGTATCGAACAGATGCTCGCTGAGAAGGGTCGAGAACTCGAACTGATTATCGAGCAGTTACGCGGGCGTGAAGAGTGGGGCGTTAACGTCTACTCGGATCGCGCGATGTTGTTGTCGAGCATCACTTCGGTCAGTCCTGTTCTGCGCGAGCTGGTTGAACGCGCTGAGAAGGCGTCACCAGGGCAGTCGTATCTCATGCAGAAGAAGATCGATACCATGCGAGTTGACGAAGCACGCGCGGCGGTTAATCGAATCGTCGATCAGATTGAAGAGAAGCTCAAAGAGCAGAGCGACGATGGGCTACGTTTGCGAATACTGAAGGTTGAAACCACCGAACATGGTGAACTGAAAGCGAAGTTTGCGTTTCTCGTGAAGCGTTCGGGGTTTGAAGAGTTTCGGGATGCAGCGGAGCGTCTGGCCAAGGAGCATCAAGCTGCTGGTATTCGACTGGAGCTAACGGGTCCCTGGCCGGTTTACAACTTCGTTACAGGATTTACAGGATAAACGATGTCTACATTTGATCAGGTAATCATTAGCGAAGAGTTTGAGAACACAGACGTTTCTCTCCTCGAAACACTCGATCATGTTCTCAACCGGGGTCTGGTGATCGCCGGAGAGATCACGATCTCTGTTGCGGATATCGATCTGATCTTTCTCGGTCTGAATGTTTTGGTTAGCTCCGTTGAGACGGCGAATGAAGTCTTGCGCAAGCACGAAATCGAATGAAGTTATACGCCTATTGTCTCTGCGCTGACCTCGAGACGTTTGACAACGAGCTAGGCGGCGTTTCCGGAGCCACGGTGCAAGTGTTGAAGGTCGAAGATCTGTCGGTGCTGGTAAGTACGGTTGAAGTGGTTCCGGCGACTCAGGAAAATGCGCTTGCTCATGCTGCCGTCGTCCGAAGCGTTTTCGCACAAACAACTTTAGTGCCCTTCAGGTTCGGAACACTCGGCACTGAGCAACAACTCCGAAACTATGTAACGAGTCACAGAGTCGCGTTCACCAACAAACTCGCGCAGCTGCGCGGCTGTGTGGAGATGGACCTGAAGATCGTTTGGAGGCGTTCGGGAGCGAAAGCGACTCCGTCAAACCAACCTGTGATAGGACCGGGAACTGCATTTCTGAGAGCAAAGCGACGCGAACTCCTCGGGGATGAGCAAACAGCAGCACAGCGGGCCGAGTTATCCGGTCTCTTACGGGAAGAGCTTGGCAGCTTAATAAAGGATGAGGAGATGGAACTCCAGCCATCCCCGACAGTGGTGCTGGCAAAGGTATTTCATCTCGTCGAGAGCTCGAAACTTGAGCAGTATCGCGAAAAAATCGCCGGAGTCGTCGAAACGCGACGCGAGATGCAGGTTTCGATGAGCGGTCCCTGGCCACCGTATAGTTTTGCAAACATTGAGCTTGAGTTTAAATCGCAGTTCGGAGTAAGCTGATGACGCTTTCCCCCGAAAACCCCCAATCGGCCGAACCGGAAATCGACACTTCCCAGGTGGAGGAGTTTGTCGAGCAAGTTCGTTGTGTGACAGACACCCTGCCGTCCAGGATCAATATCGATGCGGAGAGCGTCGAACAAGGCTTGGCGAAGCTGGTATTAACTTTGATCGAGTTCATCCGCCGTCTGTTGGAAAAACAGGCGGTTCGCCGCATGGAGGGCGGAGATCTCTCACCTGAACAGATCGAAGAATTGGGCCTGGCGCTCATGAAGTTGGAGGCGAAGCTCCAGGAGTTGAAAACTCAGTTCGGATTAGACGACGAAGATCTCAATCTCGATCTCGGTCCAATCGGTCGTTTGATTTAGCAGTACGCATCTTGCTCGGCAGGAGTCATGTGATGGTGGCGGCCATCTAAGCTTTTTGAGTAAAGCCGCCCCCTGATATTGGAGGGCGAAAGTGTCCAGCGAGCGGTCTACCCTTATTACGGCTCGTCCCCCGGGCCTGGTTGATGTTCTCGACCGTATTCTTGACAAAGGGCTGGTGATTGCAGGCGACATAAAAGTGTCGTTGGCGAATGTAGAACTACTCACGTTGCAGATTCGTCTGCTGATATGCTCGATCGATAAAGCCGAGCAGATCGGATTGAACTGGTGGCGCTACGATACAAACCTGACGACACGTGCCGAACGCGCAGAAGCTGAAAATCTCGAGTTGCGCGAACGGCTTTCCGAACTTGAACAGGAAATCAGAAAGCTCGCAGCAGCCAACCTGGCTGCAGCTACTAGTGAGCAGAATCAGATTACAAATCGTCGTCGCGTGGCGCGTAAGGGCAAAACAAAGCGCCGAAATAGTTAGGTAATTATGAAGTAGAAAGGGTGTTAAGAAGGGCAGTGGGCGCCGTCAATCCTTGCGCAATATGTTCGTTTTTCGAAACTAACAAAAAAGGAACCGAAGGAAATGGCTGTCGAAAGAGCACCAGGCGGAACCAGTTTAATTGACGTCCTCGATCGTGTGCTCGACAAGGGCATCGTAATCGACGCGTGGGTGAGAATCTCGCTGGTTGGCATTGACCTGATTACGATCGAAGCCCGTGTTGTGGTTGCCTCAATCGATACTTATTTGAAATACGCTGAGGCGGTAGGGTTGACGCCTGCGGTATCTCGACCTGCCCTGACACCAGGGGCTGAAGTCGTAGAAACCGAAACGCGTCGTCGGGTCACTGTTGAAGAGAAGAAGTGACGGATAAGTCCTGTAGGACCTATAGGACCTATTACTGACAAATGGAAATACTGATCAAAGGGCCATGGGAGAAGTTCCCGCAGAATTAGCGTCTCGCAACGCTCCGTCCATTTCGGATTCTGAACGGGCAAGTCCGCGTCTGCGCCAGTATGACGTCTTCATCGAGACGACGACGCAGATGCTGGCTACACCCAAGCTGCAGGAGCGACTGCTCCTCGCACTCGAAGCTATTGCCAACAACTTCGGACACCGTCAGGCAGCGATTGCGATCATTAATGAACGAGAGGCCGAATTGCGGATTCGTGCTGCGATCGGCTTCGATGGCGATACACGAGTCGAGATGCCGCTCGATTCCAGCGCCGCCTGTGTGCGCGCAATCCACGATGCTCAAGCCTTGTGGATTTCAATGCAGGATGACCCCACCTCTCGAAGTCTTTTCGCGAACTTGGAGTGGCAGACCGATGTACTCGCCGTGCCCCTCTTTGGTATCTCTGAAGTCACAGCGAAACCCGGCGCAATAAGAAGCCCTAATCAATACTGGACCTTCGACCCCGGAGCACGGATCGGTGTGCTCTACGTTGGCGTAAATCAGGACGGGATCGATTCGGAATCGTTAACACTCATCAAGCGTTTTGCCGAGCGCATCGGCATCGTCGCCTCTTTGGCTACACATCAGGAAAGGCTCGTCGGCACTGTCACAAAACTTCAACGCGAGCGACAGTGGATTGAGTCGATCATGAAGTCGGTCGCCGACCCGATCGTCCTTACGGATCTCGACAACGAAATCCTGCTGCAAAACCGCCGGGCGGAAGAACTGTTTAGCGGCTCTGCCAATGCGGGTGAAGGAAAACGGCGTGCGTTGAAAATGAACGACTTGCTGTTTTCGGCTTACCTTTCGAGCGCCACGGTATCGTCGTCAGAAGTTATTCAGCGAGACATCACGCTCGTCGATCCTATTGAAGGGTCGGATATTCACTTCGAAGTAATCTCAACTCCTGCGGCTAATTCACGCGGTGAACCGCTCGGCCTCGTTTCGATCTTTCGCGACGTTACTGATCTGCGTGAAGCCAATGAGGAACTGGCGCGCAACTTCGTCAAACTGCAACAGGCCGAAGCAGAGTCGCGTCGCGAACGCGATCGCCTGGATTTGATCATTGAGAACGTTGGCCATCCGATCGTGGTATGTGACTCGGCAGGAAACTTCATCCTGTTCAACCGGCGTGCGGAGTTGTTGTTTCAGGAGAATGAGTCGTTCAAGTCGGCAGCCGCCGCGGCTGTGCGCACGAACGCAGTTAAACTCACTTCATTCATTTCCACGCTCGCGTCCGCGGCAGAAACAGGTCGCCAGGCAGAGATCGAATTGATCGATCCGGAAGACGGTCGAGCACTGCCAATGGAGATAACGGCGCGCGAAGTTTTGGATGCTACGGGTCAGGTAACCGCCGTCGTCTCGATCCTTCACGACCTGACCGAAATTCGAGAACTCGAGCGACGTCGCGTCGAACAACAATTATTTGAATCAGAAAAGCTCGCCGCAGTCGGACGTCTTGCTGCATCAATCGCGCACGAAGTCAACAATCCACTTGAAGCGATCAAGAACGCTCTTTACTTGATGCAGACCAGCTCTGAGGGCGAAAAAAATTCGCGTTTCCTCGAGATCGCAAGAAAAGAGACCGAGAGAGTTTCGCACATCATTCGGCAGATGCTTGGCTTTGCGCGCCGTCCCGGTGAAGTTGACTGGGTCGACGTCAACCAGCTGCTCGAAGAAACGCTCGTCTTGATGGAAAAGAAGATGCGCCAGTTGCGCATTCGCATCACGCGCCAGTTCGACGAACAACTGCCGCCTATCAGAGCTCGTGCCGATCAGTTACGACAGGTTTTTCTTAACTTGATCATCAATGCGCAGCAGGCAATTAAAGGCGACGGTGAGATCGTGATCTCCACCTCGCGTTACGAACAGGCGTTGCAGCCGTCGATTGTTGTGCAGCTGAGTGACAGTGGAGTCGGAATTGCTGAAGACGATCTGACGCGTATCTTCGATCCGTTCTTTTCCACCGGCAAAAAAGGTACGGGTTTGGGATTGTGGGTGACGCAGGACATCGTCAGGCAGCATGGTGGCCGCATCGAAGTAAGCAGTGACATTGGTCGTGGAACAGTTTTTAGCATTGTGCTTCAGGTTGAATCGCCCATCCTTGAAGACCAGGTAAGTGAATCCAAGTTGGCGACAAAATGAGTCAATCATTCGATCAATCCGGAAATAATGTTCCGTTAGATGAGCCCGGAGCTTTTGTTCCGTTCTTTAAGGAAGCGAGGCTGCTTGTCGTAGACGACGAAGAAAGTCTGCGCATCACGACGGCTGCGATCTTTGAGAAAGAGGGCTACATCGTCGACGTTGCGTCGAGCGGAGATCAAGCCATCGAACTGCTTAGTAAAGAAGACTACGACCTTGTGCTCACAGACCTCCATATGGAAGGAGGCGACGGTCTTTCAGTCCTGAATCGCATCCGGTGCCAGGCTCCACTCACGATTTCTGTTGTATTGACTGGTTTTGCTTCAGTGGAATCAGCTATTGCTGCGTTACAGGAAGGCGCGTACGACTACCTTATCAAACCCTGCGACATCGAAACCATGAAGCATACGATTCGCAGAGGTGTCGAGCATCGCCGGCTCATGCTCGCCGAACAGAAGGCACGCGCAGATCTACGACAATTAAATCTCGATCTGGAGCAGCGGATTGAAGAGCGCACTGCGGAACTTACACGACTGAACGCCGAACTAGCCGAAGCGAACCGCGCCAAAGACGTTTTCCTCGCCACCCTTTCTCACGAACTCAGAACACCGCTGACGCCTGTTGTCGGCTGGATAAAACTCCTGCGGAGCGGAACGCTCGACGAGAAGAGCGTTTTTCAGGCACTCGACGCTATCGAGCGTAACGCATGGCTGCAGTCAAGATTGATTGATGACCTGCTCGATACGTCGCGTATCGCCACCGGCAAACTGCATTTCGAACCGAAAGCAACTGATTTTAATTCGGCTGTGAAAGCGGCTGTCGATACTGTACGCACGTCCGCTGCGGCACGAAATATTGAGTTGACAACGACTTTGTGGCCGGCAAGTTTGATCGTGATGGGCGAGCCTGTTCGTCTACAGCAGATCGCATGGAACCTCGTTTCGAACGCCATCAAGTTCACCGACCCAGGCGGCAAGGTAACGGTGGCGACCAAACTCCACGCGAACCATGCTCTTCTCGAAGTAGTCGATACGGGTATCGGAATTGCGCCGGAATTTTTGCCGCATGTGTTCGATCGTTTCCGTCAGGCAGACGGGTCAACGTCGAGACGCCACGGAGGTCTCGGGCTTGGTCTCGCGATCGCTGACGCACTCGGGAAGATGCACGGCGGGCGACTGGAAGCGCGGTCTGGTGGAGTTGGACATGGCGCGACCTTCACTTTCCAACTCGAACTCGCGCCAACCGCGAAGGTTTCGCCAGAGGTGGTAGACAAGAAACGACATTCGCTTGCAGGACTCGACGTGCTGATCGTGGAAGACTCACCGGATACGTTGATGCTGTTGAGCACGATATTCCGTCGCGAAGGAGCGAACGTAACCACAGCCGAGTCAGCTTCAGAGGCTTTGACGCGTGCCGTTGATAATCGGCCGCACATCATCATTTCGGACATTGGCATGCCGGAAGTTGACGGCTATCAGCTACTCGAACAACTTCGCGTCCTGCCCGGCCTCGGCGACGTCCCCGCCATCGCCATCTCGGGTTACGCGAGCGAAGAAGATCGTGAGCGCGCCCTCGCCGCCGGCTATCTCGCCCTCGTCCCGAAACCCATCGACATCGAGGTTCTCTTCAGTCTCATCCAGGATCTCAAAACTCCTGCATAAGGAAATCCGGGTCAATCTGCGGCTACGCCATCATGACCACGCGATATGTCACCCTCTTCCTCCAACGACTCGGCGCCGAAGAACAAACGACTGACATCCGAATGCTGAGACTTAATCGCTTTCTTCAGACGGTGAACTGCTTGCCTCACTTCCAGCGCTGTTATCTCGCTGCGGAACCGCAGCTCGATCGTGAGCAGCACTTCATGTGGTCCGAGGTACATCGAATGAAGGTGTTGAACTCGCTCGACTGCCGGATCTGCCTCAACCATCTGATGTATCGATCGCAATGATTCACGATCCAGAGCTTCTCCGATGAGTAATCCTTTGCTCTCGTAAACCATCAACACCGCGACGCCACACAACAGTAGTCCGATGACCACTGACGCCGCTCCGTCCAGATAGGGCAATTCCAATACACGTCCCAGGAAGATGCCGAGGAAAGCAAACAGAAGACCAAGCAACGCTGCCGAATCTTCGAGAAGCACTGTGAAACTAGTCGGGTCTTTTGTGTCATGAATCGTTTCGAAGACGCCTCTGCGGCCCCGTTCTGCACTAAAAGCCTTCCACCCGAACAACCACGTTGTGCCCTCGAACACTGCCGCCACACCAAGCACTGAATAACTCCACATCGGATTTTCCGGCAATGAAGGATGAAGAATGTGCAGGATGCCTTCGTAGGTAGACATACCTCCACCGACGGCAAAGATGAGCACACCGACTATCAACGTCCAGAAATACAACTCATGCCCGTGACCGAATGGATGATCGGAATCAGGCGGCTTCCGGCTCTTGCGTACACCGAGCAAAATCAGCCCGCCGTTGCCTGTATCCACAACGGAGTGAATCGCCTCGGACAGCATGGCTGAACTGCCGGTCATCATGGCTGCGACGAACTTCGTAACCGCGATCGCCACATTACCCGCGATCGCTGCATAGATAGCGAGTCTGGACTTGGAGATACCTTTTGCTGGTGCACTCATAGTAGGTTTAGCCAGGATTATACGGATAAATCCTGTCGTTTATTACAGTTGACAAAATCGCAATTGTAACTATAATGGTTACAAAAACGGCGACCCGAGTCCCCGAATAGTGTTGATATGTCGACAAACAGCAGGTTTGCGGTAGCGGTACATGTTTTAAGTTTGATGGCCTGGTCAGGCGAAGAACCCCTTAAATCCGAACAGGTTGCAGAAAGCGTAAACACAAATCCGGTCGTCATCCGGCGCATTTTGAAGGAGTTGGCCGAAGCGGGTCTGGTTGTGTCTCAAACTGGTTCGCTCGGCGGTTCGCGGTTGGCAAATGACCCCGCCAAGACGACCCTTTTGGACGTGTATCAGGCACTCGAGTATAGCGGTGTCTTTTCGCTACACCGGCAGCCTCCCAGTCGAGACTGTCCGGTCGGCGTGAATATCGAGACTGTTCTTGGGGATGTGTTGTTAGAAGTTGATTCTGCGGTTGAGCGAGTGTTGGAAAATATAACGATTCACGACGTCGTACGCCGATTGAAACCCTGTGGCGATGCTACGGCATCGAAGTCCCTGGGGAATGGGAAGAATGGAAAGCGGAAACACTACGACCAGAAGCAGATAGCTTTGCCGGAGTTGCGAGCAACGGCAAAGAACCGGGGAAACGGGTCCTCGGAATTGCGTAAATAAACCGCGAGAAAGGAATATCAATTTGTCCAGGCTTGAAAAAGATCAAAGCGGTATCGAGCTCATGAATTCGGTAAAAGGCGAGTTCGTCAACCTCAGCGAGGAACTGACTGACGATGCCGTGTCGATTGAAGATATCGACGAAGTACTGCAGACGCTCGAACGAGCGACTAGTAGTGAAACCGAGATCGAGGAGCCTTTGATCGAGGAATCCTCGTCTGTGGTTGAATCAGAGGAAGGTTTGAATGAAGAAGTCGAGCTCGACCTGTCGGCCGGCGAGATGGATAAAACGTCAGACCCCATTCGCGTGTACATGCGCGAGATGGGTGTCGTGCCGTTGCTGACGCGTGAGCAGGAAGTGTCGATCGCGAAACGCATTGAGCGCGGCCAGAAGCGCGCCGAAAAGGCAATTGCACGTTCGCCGATCGCTGTAGTCGAACTCTTCAGGATCGGTGACGAACTGGCTGCGGGCACACTCAACATTCGCGACGTCGTAGCTTTCTCGGATCAGATGGAAACCGAGGAACACGAAGATCGCAGTGAGGAGTATTTGCAGTGGACTATCGAAGGCCTTAATAACATTCGCCAACTCTACAAGCGAGGCTTGAAAGAGTTTGAGAAGTTTGCAGACGAACTGAAGATTTCGCGAGGCAAGCGTTCGAAAAAACTGTTGCGCTACCGGCGCAAGCTGGCCCGCACGCGATTGGAAATTGCCACGGAGATCAGAAGTCTGCACTTGAAAGAAGCTGCACGACAGCGGTTGATCTCTGCCATTGGTGCGGTGCACAAGGAAACGCGCTCGCTCGAGCGTGAGATTGAGCAGAACAATGAAAAGCTGAAACGCAAAGGTTTGAAGGCTGACAAGGCCAAGGAATACCGGAAGCATGTCGCGAATGCGCGCAAGCGTTTGAAGGAGATCGAAGCTGAGCATCATCTGTCGCCGCTCGAAATCAAACGTTCGCATCAGATGATTGCGATCAGTGAAGCGCAAACAGCGCAGGCGAAGCACGAGTTGACCGAAGCGAACCTGCGTCTGGTGGTGTCGATCGCAAAGAAGTATCAGAACCGCGGTTTGCAGTTCCTCGATCTCATTCAGGAAGGCAACCTCGGTTTGATGAAGGGCGTTGACAAGTTTGACTGGCGCCGTGGTTACAAGTTTTCAACTTACGCCACCTGGTGGATTCGCCAGGCTATCACTCGTGCGATCGCGGATCAGGCGCGTACGATTCGTATTCCGGTGCACATGATCGAAGTGATCAACAAGCTCAAGAACACTTCGCGCGAACTGGTGCGTGAGCTTGGCCGCGAACCTACCACTGAAGAGATCGCGAAGAAGATGGATACTTCAGTCGACAAGGTACGTAAGGCGCGGAAGCTGATGCAGGATCCGATTTCGTTGGAGACGCCGATTGGTGAAAACGGAGATTCGCAACTGGGCGACTTGATCGAAGACAAGTCGAGCGAGAGCCCGGCGGCGCGCGTCATCACTTCGAATCTGCGTGAGATCGCCGGCGACGTGCTGCAGACCTTGAGCCCGCGTGAAGAGCGCGTGATTCGTCTGCGGTTTGGTCTCGATAACGGTGGTCACGAACGGACGCTCGAAGAAGTTGGCCAGAACTTCAACGTGACGCGCGAGCGCATTCGCCAGATTGAGGCGAAAGCGTTGCGCAAATTGCGTCATCCATCGCGTGCGCGTTTACTAAAGAATTTCCTCGAAGGCGAGGGGCAGTAAGTTTGGGAAAGATTACATTAGGAGCGACTAATAATGAGTGAACATGTGAAGGAAGTGAGCGATACCTCGTTTGAAAAAGATGTACTGGGTTCCGCCAGGCCGGTGCTGGTTGATTTCTGGGCGGAATGGTGTGCCCCTTGTCGAATGCTGGCGCCGACTGTTGCAGCGGTTGCGGAACATTATGGCGATACCGCGAGCGTGGTGAAACTGAACGTGGACGACAACCCCTCAACCGCACAACGTTACGGTATCAAAGGCATCCCGACCCTCATCCTCTTCCGCGACGGCAAGGAAGTGGAGCGCGTGGTGGGCGCGACGAGCAAAGAATCAATCACGAGAATGATCGAGAAGTACGTCACCGTTAAAGTGGCTAGTTAAAGTTTGAGGTTTAAGAACCTCTTGTAATTCGAAGGCCGGGCGTTAACAGCGTCCGGCCTTTCTTATGTGCCTTTTGTGCCTTTTTGTGGCTAAAATGACACTGCATGGAACAAGCAAAACCTACTCGGCTCGTGGTTGGCATTACGGGCGCGACCGGAACGATCTTCGGCGTGCGGCTGTTGCAGATGCTTCATGGGTCGGGGGTTGAGACACATCTGGTTGTGAGTAAGTGGGCGGCCCGAACGCTCGCGCATGAAACCCCGTACTCGCTCAAGGACGTTCAATGTCTTGCCACGCAGAATTACGGTATTGGCGCACAGGGGGCTGCGATCTCAAGTGGTTCCTTCGTGACCCTCGGAATGGTGATCGCACCTTGCAGCATGCGTACACTTGCCGCCATCGCGCACGGTCTCGGCGATAATCTGATCCACCGCGCTGCCGATGTCATTCTTAAGGAGCGTCGCAAGCTCGTTCTGGTTGTGCGTGAGTCGCCATTCAATGAGATCCATCTCGAAAACATGTTGAAACTGGCGCGCATGGGTGTCGTGATTCTTCCGCCAGTGCCGGCGTTCTACAATAACCCTCAAAACCTCGACGACATGATCAATCACATAACGATGCGCGTGATCGATCAGTTTGATATCCATCTTGACGTGATGAACCGTTGGGACGGTGTGCTGTTGGATCGAAAGCGATCAGCGGAGACCGAGTAGGAGCAATCATGGGTGAAATGGTCCATTTCCCGTTTGACAGCGGAAATACTACTGGTTATCTCGCGACACCAAACCAGGGTAGCGGTCCGGGCGTGGTTGTGATTCAGGAGTGGTGGGGACTTGTGGATCACATCAAAGATGTGTGCGACAGGTTTGCAGACGAGGGATTTGTTGCCCTGGCGCCGGATGTCTATCATGGCAAAACCACGAAGTCGCCTAACGAAGCAGGAAAACTCATGATGGCCCTTCGCATCGACGAAGCTGAAAGAGATCTCGGCGCGGCTGTTGAATACTTGCTGACGTTGGATTCAACCACCAGCAAGAAGATCGGTATCGTGGGATTCTGCATGGGTGGCGCTCTGGCTTTGTATACAGCGACCAAGAATCAGAACATCGGCGCTTGCGTCGTTTTCTACGGTATACATCCGAAGGTCAAGCCCGATCTGCCGAACCTGAACGGGCCAGTGCTCGGTGTTTTTGGGGAAAGGGACGGCTCTGTTCCGCCTGATGTGGTTCACAATTTGGAACGTCAGGTAAAAGATCTCGGCAAGCAGATCGAAGTGAAGATATACCCGGGTGCGGATCATGCTTTCTTCAACGATACGCGCCCGGAGGTTTACAAACCGGAAGCTGCGACTGATGCCTGGCAGCGCACAATTGCGTTCCTGCGCCAGCATCTATCTGCGTAATCCGTGTTAATCTGTGGCGTGTAATCTAAGCGCCGACTCTACAAGCTCCATCTCTATCAAAACCAAGAGGAATTAGTCTAATGACACTGTCTTCGTGCGCACTGACTGTGATCTCGCTGTTCGTGCTAGTGCCGCTGCGCGTAGTTGCACAGGAACCACCGCGACCACCAGCATCGCCGTCTCCGACGCCGGCAGCGACTGCGAGTCCAACATCTACGCCTGAAGCGTCGCCCACGCCGCGTGATCCGATGTCGACGCCGACATTCAACGGGCTCAGAATGCGTTCGATTGGTCCAGCCTTTACTTCAGGACGTGTCAGCGGGTTTGCAGTCGATCCCACAAACCCAGCGCGCTACTACGTCGCCGTCGCTTCCGGAGGGGTGTGGAAGACTATCAATGCGGGCATTACCTGGACGCCCGTCTTTGACAATGAAGCGTCCTATTCGATCGGTGCTATCGCCCTCGATCCGAAGAATCCTCTCACTGTTTGGGTTGGCACAGGGGAGAACAACAGCCAGCGAAGCGTCTCGTATGGCAACGGTGTCTATAAATCGGAAGACGGAGGAAGATCCTGGAGGAATGTTGGCCTGAGAACCTCCGAGCACATCGGACGGATCGCAATCGATCCAAAGGATTCAAACATCATCTACATCGCCTCGCAGGGACCGCTCTGGGGACCTGGCGGCGAGCGTGGTCTATTCAAAACCACTGATGGCGGCAAGACCTGGAAGAACATTCTCAACATCAGCGAAAACACAGGCGTTACCGATGTCGTGATCGATCCAAACGATCCAAACACGATTTACTGTGCTGCATATCAACGCCGCCGTCATATGTGGACACTCATTAACGGTGGACCAGAGAGCGCGATCTACAAGTCGACAGACGCGGGCGCGACCTGGAATAAATTGCGCGCAGGTCTGCCAACCGTCGAACTCGGACGTGTCGGTTTGGCAATCTCTCCAGTTGATTCGAACGTGATCTATGCCACAGTGGAAGCTGCCGATCGCCGCGGTGGAATCTTTCGTTCGGCGGATCGCGGAGGCAGTTGGGAACGGCGCAACGAATTCGATACCACCGCGATGTACTACGCTCGTATCGTTGCCGATCCGAAAGACGTCGATCGCATTTACGTGATGAACGTCTTTCTGATGGTTTCAGACGATGGTGGCCGAACTTTGCGACGGCTCGGTGAAAGGAACAAGCACGTCGACAATCACGACATCTGGGTCGAACCCGCGAACACAGATCACTATCTTGTTGGTTGCGACGGTGGTATCTACGAAAGCTTCGATCGCGGCCAGAACTGGGATTTCAAACAGAACCTGCCAGTGCCGCAGTTTTACGACATCACGACCGACAACGCGAAACCTTTCTACAACATTTACGGTGGCACGCAGGACAACTTCAGTTTTGGTGGTCCATCAAGGACGCGCAGTGCTTCGGGTATCGTGAACTCGGATTGGTTTGTGACGAACGGTGGTGACGGTTTCCGTTCGCAGGTCGATCCGGAGGATTCAAATACCGTTTACGCATCACTGCAGCACGGCGTAATCGTTCGCTTTGACAAACGCACGGGCGAACGAATCGGCATTCAACCACAACCCGGTCGCGACGAAGATCCGCCACGCTGGAACTGGGACACGCCGTTCATCATCAGCCCGCATTCACACACGCGACTCTACATTGCTTCCGACAAACTCTATCGCAGCGACGATCGTGGCGACACGTGGCAGGTGATCAGTGGCCAACTCTCACGCGCACTCGACCGCGATAAGTTGCCGGTGATGGGCAAAGTCTGGGGTATCGATGCGGTTGCCAAAAACGCGTCGACGGCTTTCTTCGGCAACGCCTCAGCGCTTGCTGAGTCACAGAAGAAGGACGGTCTGATTTACGTTGGCACCGATGACGGTTTGCTGCAAATAACCGAAGACGGTGGCAAAAGTTGGCGCAAGATCGAGAAGTTTCCAGGTGTTGCCGACATGTCTTACGTCAGTCGCATAATCACGTCGAATTACGATGCGAACACGGCTTATGTCGCTTTTGAAAATCACCAGAGCGCTGACTTCAAACCATATCTTCTAAAAACCACTGACGCGGGCAGAACATGGACTTCGTTGAGTGCCAACCTACCGAAGAACGGACCGGTATGGTCTATTGCGGAGGATCACGTCAATCCGAATCTGCTGTTTACCGGCACTGAGTTTGGTCTGTACTTCTCGGTAGATGCTGGACAGAAGTGGGTACAACTCAAAGGTGGATTACCGACGATTGCCGTGCGGGATCTCAATGTTCAGAAACGTGAGAACGATCTGGTGGTCGGCACTTTTGGTCGCGGTATTTACATTCTGGATAACTACGCACCGCTGCGTTTGATCAAACCTGAAACACTGCGCCAGGACGCGATCGTGTTTCCGGTGAAAGACGCGCTGATGTTCATCCAATCGCAACCAATCGGTGGTCGTGGCAAGAGTTTCCAGGGTGAGCGTTACTTCACTGCCGACAATCCGCCGTACGGCGCAACAGTGACCTGGTATTTGAAGGAAGCACTTAAAACGAAGAAAGAGAAGCGCCAGGAAGCGGAGCGTGAAGCTGACAGGAAGAAGGAGCCGGTTGGTTGGCCCACGCGCACGGAGTTACGAGCTGAAGAGGAAGAGGAAGCGCCCGCGATTGTCGTCACGATCACTGACGCTTCGGATAATGTCATCAGACGATTGACCGGTCCGGTTGCTGCCGGTGTTCAGCGTATCACCTGGGATTTACGTTACCCGGCGGCAAACCTTTCGGCGCCGCCACCTCCGGATGCGGATTTTGATTTCGAACCACCGTCTGGTCCGCTCGTCATGCCCGGCACTTACAAAGCCGTCGTTTCGAAGCGAGTTGATGGTGTGGTCACACAGCTTGGTCCACCACAGCAGTTTCAGGTGACGGTTGAAGGTCAGGAGAGCATGTCGACTTCGGATCAGGCGGCGCTCGTAGAGTTCCAAGCCAAAGCCATGCGGCTGCAACGCGCTGCGAGTGGCGCCACCCAGGCGGCTAACCAGCTCAAGCCACGTCTCGCTGCGATCAAACGCGCTATCGCGGAAACGCCCTCATTGCCACAAAAATTACAGGAAGATGCTACTGTGCTGGATCGACGAACGAATGAGATCCTACGTGCCTTGAGTGGCGACAGCGCCGCGCGACAAAGGAACATGAACACGCCGCCCTCCATCAACGACCGCATTGGCTACGTTGTCGGTGCGCAACGCATGTCTATCTCGCGTCCTACGCAAACGCAGATCAATCAGTACAACGCTGCCGCACAGGACTTCGAGAGTGTGTTGGGCCAGTTGCGACAGTTAATCGAAGTAGATCTATCGCGGCTCGAGAGACAGTTAGAGGCCGCCGGCGCGCCATGGACCCCGGGACGTGTTCCGGAGTGGAAGAATCAGTAAAAAATCTGTGTTCATCCGTGGCCAAATAGGAGATAAGAATGAAGCGTTTCGGTCTCTTGTTATTGCTCTTTTGCTGTTTCACGATCCAGGCCCAGAAGCCGCAAACACTTACTGAGAAGGTTGCCGGGATGGAGAAGTTTCCCGGCTTCTTCCCCTTCTACTGGGACGCGAAGGCGGGAAAGATCTGGCTTGAGATCGACAAGTGGAATGCAGAGTTTCTCTACGTTGAATCTTTACCTGCGGGAATCGGTTCGAACGATATCGGCCTGGATCGCGGCCAACTCGGCAACAGCGCCATCGTTCGCTTCGATCGCGTTGGACCACGCGTGCTCCTGGTTGCGCCTAACTACGGTTTTCGCGCCCTTACCAACAACGCCGATGAGCGTTTGGCGGTCAGAGATGCGTTTGCAGAATCAACTCTGTGGGGATTTGAAGTTGCCGCAGAGGAGGGAAGTCGCGTTCTGGTTGACGCGACCAGCTTCTACCTACGCGACGTTCACCAGGTGACGAACACGCTGCAGCGTGGGCAGCAGGGAACTTATCGACTTGAGCCGAGTCGCAGCGCTTTCTATCTTCCAAACACAAAAAACTTTCCGCAAAACACAGAAGTCGAAACGACGCTGACGTTCACCGGCGACCCCGCAGGGCAGTTTGTCAGACAGGTCGTGCCGGTACCTGAGGCCATTACCGTTCGCGAACGTCACTCGTTCGTACAACTGCCGCCCACAGGTTTCAAGCCACGAGTGTTCGATCCGCGTGCAAGCTTTTACGGGATCGACTATATGGACTTCGCGACGCCGATCGAAGAGTCGATAACAAAGCGCTTCATCTCGCGCCATCGTTTGCAGAAGAAAGATCCGAGCGCACGTATCAGCGAGGCGGTAAAGCCGATCGTCTATTACGTCGATCGCGGTGCGCCTGAACCCGTGCGCTCTGCTTTGGTTGAAGGTGCACGTTGGTGGAACCAGGCATTTGAGGCGATTGGATACAAGGATGCATTTCGTGTTGAAGTGATGCCGCCTGAAGTCGATCCGATGGACGTGCGTTACAACGTCATCCAGTGGGTGCATCGCTCTACACGCGGTTGGTCTTACGGCAATTCGCTCGTCGATCCACGCACAGGAGAAATCATTCAGGGACGCGTGTCACTCGGTTCACTGCGCGATCGTCAGGACTTTTTGATCGCCGAAGGCTTGTTGGCTCCATACGACAAGACAAACACCGCTTCACCAAAACTGATCGAGATGGTTTTAGCGCGTTTGCGCCAGCTCTCAGCGCACGAGGTGGGGCATACGTTAGGCCTGCAACATAACTACGCCGCGAGTCCCGTCGGCCGAGCGTCGGTCATGGACTATCCCGCACCGCGAGCAATGCTTGGACCAGATGGAGTCCCGGATCTCTCTGACGCGTATGCGAAAGGAATCGGCGAGTGGGACAAAGTCGCAATCGCTTACGGCTATCAGGATTTCGCTCCGGGAACTGACGAAGCCGTAGCACTCGATCGCACTTTGAGCGACGCTTTTGCGCGTGGCCTGATGTACCTGACCGATCAAGACGCTCGACCACCGAGTAGCGCGAGTTCCGTAGCGCATCTTTGGGACAATGGCACAAACGCGATCGACGAGCTTGGCAACGTGATGAAGGTGCGTGCCGCAGCATTGCGACGTTTCGGTGAGAACAACATTCGAGCAGGTGCGCCGATGGCGACGATCGAAGATGTTTTCGTTCCGATCTACATGTATCACCGTTATCAGGTCGAGGCCGCCACGAAGTTAATTGGAGGCCAGGACTACACGTTCAGTTTGAAAGGCAAAGGCGATCGCAATCCGCAGATCGTATCGCCGGAAGAACAACGTCGCGCACTCGCGGTCGTGCTCGAGACGATAAAACCCGATGCGTTGGCAGTGCCCGAGTCGTTGCTGCGTTTGATTCCGCCGCGTCCGGCGGGTTATGCGCGCACGCGTGAAGACTTTCGCATTCGCACGCAACCGGTTTTCGATGCGCTCGCGCCGGCGGAAGCGATTGCAGATCACGTCAGTGGCTTTTTGTTGAACCCTGAGCGTGCGGCGCGCTTAGTGCAGTTCCACGCACGCGATCAACGTAATCCCGGACTCGCAGAAGTGATCGACAGGACACTTGCAGCAACCTGGAAAGCGCCTGCAGCGGGCGGTTATGCGGGTGAGATACAGCACACCGTCAACATGGTGATACTGTCTGACCTGATGGCGCTCGCCTCTGCGGAACGCGCATCGAATCAGGCACGCGCGATTGCGTCATGGAAGCTGGAACAGTTGAAGACGTGGGTTGCGTCGAAGAGTCGTTTGAGTGCAGATGAAAACCAACGCGCATTTCTTTCTTACGCACTCGAACAAATCAAACGGTTCCAGGAAGATCCAAAGAAGATGAATCTCACACCTGCCCAGCAGCCGCCCGATGGCCAGCCCATCGGAATGGATTGGTGGTCGCGTGCGGACGATGACTGCAGCTACAGATGGACACAGATATCCTCAGATCGAAACTGATCTCGGTGTTGATCCGTACTAGGATCCGTTTTATCTGTGGCTGATACTGCTGTAGCATAAGTGGCTTATGCCGGAAGCTCAGGAATACGTCGGCGAGGTGCTTGACGATAAGTATCGCCTTGAACACCTGCTCGGAAAAGGTGGGATGGGTGCAGTCTACCTCGCAACTCACCTCGGCACAGAACGTTACGTCGCGCTGAAACTCATTTCGCCTCAGTTCATGCGCAACAACGAGTTTGTCGAGCGTTTCAAGCGTGAAGCGCGCGCCGCAGGCCGTCTGCGCCACCCGAACGTCGTCGACGTAACTGACTTTGGTTTCGCGGAAGTAAAAGCGGGTCAGGTCGCTTACCTCGTAATGGAGTATCTCGACGGCTGTACGCTCGGTGACGTTTTAGCCGAGGAGAAACGCCTGCCGCTCGAATGGGTGGCTGACATTCTCGATCAGGTTTGTTCAGCAGTTCACGAAGCACATCAGCAGGGAATCATCCACCGCGACCTCAAGCCTGACAACATCTGGCTTGAACCAAATCGGCTCGGCAGTTATCGCGTCAAGGTTCTCGATTTTGGCATCGCGAAACTGGGTGAAACGAGTGCGCCCTCACCTGACGATGATTCGGCGGCAACCCTGATCGACGATCTCTCGGCAGCGTCGGCACTGACTGGGGCACAACTCGAGACAGATACACTGCTGCGAACAACGGGTGACGAGTCTCAGACAAAACAGTTCAAAGTCAAAGTTGACGGCGAAGGCGTCGGCACGATTCTTCACCAACCTTTGACTAATCCGCTGCTGAGTGATCACTCAGCCGACGAGGACGGGACGTTGCTATTCGATCAGGGGACGAAATCTGCCGGACGTCACACCGCTCACATTGCTACTTCACCACAAGGTCCCGCGTTAACGCGCGTCGGCGCCATCATGGGCACACCGCTCTACATGTCGCCCGAACAATGCGGTGGTGGATACGTCGATACTCGTTCTGACATTTACAGCCTGGGCGTGATCGCATACCAGATGCTCGCCGGCGAACCGCCATTCGCCGGCAATACTTCGGCAGTGATGCGTGCCCATCGCGAGCAAAACCCGCAGCATCTGCGCGAACGTGAAGCAAAGATTCCGAAACGCGCAGCCGGTGTCGTGATGTCAGCACTGTCAAAGAATCCGGCGGAGCGCCCGCCAACTGCTTTTGCCTTTGGGAGTGCATTGCGTGGACAGAGTGAAGGAATAGGAACGCTTTATCGCCGCGCGTTTTCGCTGTACAGCGAGTACTTTCCGAAGTTCGTTAAGCTGAGCTTGATTGCTCACACGCCGGTGATTATCACTAACCTTCTAATGATCGGTCTCTTCGTTCTAGATAAATATCGGCCACACCCGGGCGGTCTGCCACTCAAGATCGCCATGGTGTCAGGGTTCGTCATCGTCGGTTTACTTCAGATCATTTCCTACATGGTGTCGGGCGCAGTGATCTCCGGCGTCACTGCGGTAATCATTACGCAATTGTCAGCGGCTCCCTTACGTCCTGTGAAACTCCGTGTTGCCTTCAGCGTTCTGCGCAGACGTTGGCGAGCGTTTCTGAAGACTGTAATTCGTGTAACGTTGCGGATCTTCATTGGATTTGTGTTGCTGGTAATTCCCGGGTTCATCACCATCATCCGGTATTCACTTTACGCCCCGGTTGTCTTGATCGAAGGACTGGAAGGAAAAGCGGCTATGAAACGTGCGCGAGAACTGGCATCACGTTCGTGGCGCACGATCATCATCGTTTCGATAATTCAGTTCATAATCCCAATGATTGTCAGTGCGTTCGTCGGAAGGATCCGAATCGGAGTTGATCTGGAAAAGGCCACGCTGGCACACCGCATCTATCAACAAGTGCTGGGGCTGGCAAATATCTTCGTCGTACCGCTGATCTCAATCGTTCCGGCGCTCTTGTACATCAAGATGCGCCAGCTCGGCGGCGAACCTCTTAGCGCAGCACTCGCACAAATCGAAGAAGCGGAAGCCAAACAGAGTGCCTGGCAGGAGCGCATGCGGACGCGTCTCAGCCTGCACACACCCACGAGCCAAAGAACCACCACCGGTTAGTCAGATGACTCTCAGCTCAAGTGGTGAAAGGCCAAACGTAACTAATAATAATGCTCACCGAAAAATTTGGAGTTGGGCCGGAATCAGTATGTCTCGAGAGACGTTGACAACACTGGCCCAGTATCTACTGACCGTTATCCTCTGTCTGCTGATTTTAACGTGGATAATGAAGTTGTGGCGCGCAGACTTAAGAGTGCCGTTTTCGTACTTTGTCGACTCGTTGTTCTATAACATCGCTGCTAAAGGCGCCATCGACAATGGCTGGTGGCTGCAAAATCCATCGTTGGGGGCTCCAGGCGGATTGCACTATGAAGCGTATCCGGCAATTGATAATCTTCATTTCGCGCTGGTGAAACTGATAACACTTTTTACGTCGGATCACGCGCTGGCACTGAACCTCTTTTACCTACTCACTTTCCCGCTGACGGCGATAACGTCGTTCTATTTCCTGCGCTCCTTCAAGTTTTCTTTTGGCGCGGCACTCGTAGTGAGTTTGCTTTACACGTTTCTGCCTTACCACTTCTTCCGTCGCTATCATCTTATGATGGCCGCATACTATCTGGTTCCCTTGATGGTCCTGGTGCTTGTGTGGGTTTGTCTGGAGCAGCGTTTGAAGGGGCGCAAGGCAGTCGCGAGCGTTCTGATCTGTGTCATGGCGGGCTCCTGCGGCGTTTACTACCCGTTCTTCTTTTGTGCGCTGCTGTTGGTTGCGGGCCTTTTTTCGTGGTGGAATCGGCGCAACTTTTCAACGCTCGTGGCGGCGCTGGTTCTGACAGGAATAGTTGCCGGCACACTCGTGATCAATCATCTGCCCACCATCATCTATCAGCGCACACACGGGGCCGCGTCGATGGGAAATCGATCTGTGGGCGATGCTGAAGTCATGGGTCTAAAGATCACTCAGCTATTGCTACCGATCGGTGGTCACCGCCTGGAAAAGTTTGCTGCGTTGAAGTACCGGTACAATCTTGGACCACTTGTCAACGAGAACGACACCACCTCGCTCGGACTGATCGGCAGCATCGGGTTCCTGTTTCTCATCGGAACAATCTTCTCCCGGCGTGAGTTACCACCCTTGATTGAGCGACTTAGCTGGTTAAATATAGCGGCCTTTCTGTTGGGGACAATCGGGGGGTTCGGTGTGCTGTTCGCGTTGTTTATTTCAGCAACGGTCAGGGCCTACAACAGAATCTTTCCCTTTATCGCTTTCTTCTCGTTAATTGTGGTGGCGTGGTTGCTCGATAGCTTGTTTAAGAGACTTCGAACGCGGGGACTGCGACTCGTTTACTACGCGGGTCTCGCCGTAGTTCTCGTAGTAGGGGTGTTGGACCAGACCGGAACGTCGTTTTTCTTCATACCCGATTACGAGCAAACCAAGAGCGAATACGAGAGTGAGGCGGAATTCGTGAGCCGGATTGAAGGCTCGTTGCCGCAACGCGCAATGGTCTTTCAGTTACCGTACATGCCTTTTCCAGAGAGTCCCAGCTTGTACCAGATGCGCGCTTACGAACACTACAAGGCCTATCTCCACTCGAAGACTCTGCGTTGGAGTTACGGCGCCCCGCTTGGTGAGCAAGCGGATCGGTGGCAGCAGACTGTAGCGTCGCAATCGGGACCAGAGTTGGTAAAAACTGTTCGCGCTGCCGGCTTTGCCGGGATCTATATTAATCGTGATGGCTATGAGGACCACGGTGCGAAGTTAGAGAGTGAACTGACCTCAGCGTTAGGCTCTCCACCAATCGTGAATCGTGAAGGAAACCTCGCTTTTTATAAGCTCGGCGACTAAACGGCAGAAATTAAAAGTTCTCAAATTATTCTCAAGGCCTGATGAGTATGGTGATCATTCAAATTCGACGGCGTAAGGATTCTTTCCGGAAATTGTTGACAAAAACGGCCTCAATGGAATAGTGTACCGCCTTCCTTGGCCCACTGAGTACCCAGGCTTTACCCCCGGAGCCTCATTTAACTTCAACTCAACCAAAAAACAACCGCTCCCCGGTTCTGTTTGCTCAGATCGTACAAAATGGAGACTCCCACTCATGTTATCTACTCGCCCTCCCACCACTATAGCTATTTCACTATTTCTTTCTTATCTCCTAATTGTTTTGCTTTGCACTCCTGTCGCAGTGTCGAGTCACGGAACGTTCGCTGTTAAGCCCCCAACGCAAAACCAGGTAGCGGCTCGGTATCGTGACGGAGAAATACTGGTCCGTTTTCGCGGTGGCGTTTCTGAGAAAGAGAAGGAGACGATCATAGCTACGCACGGGGCGCAAAAAAAGAAACAACTCCGGGGCGATTCTGGTTTCGAAAAACTGGAACTCACTGCAGGTCGCGATGCGAAAGCAACGGTGCTACAGCTGCTCCTCAATCCTCAGGTCGAATTCGCCGAGCCAAATTTTCTTATAGCCAAAGAAGACGTGACTTCAAACGATCCGCAATTTAAGCAGCAATGGGCGCTGCAAAACAGCGGCCAAGACGGCGGGCAGTTTGGTGCTGATATCAAGGCTGCGAGTGCGTGGCAAACGGCTACTGGAGCACCTTCGACCGTGATCGCCGTGCTCGATAGTGGTATCGATTTCAACCACCCGGATCTCATAAACAATCAATGGACCAATCCCCGTCCAAACTCTGACGCCGATCTGCACGGTTGGGATTTTGTTGCGGATAATGCCGAAATCAAAGACGAGCAGGGACATGGCACTGCGGTCGCGGGAGTCATTGCTGCCGAAGGCAACAATGGTATTGGTACGACAGGTGTCATGTGGCGCGCGAGTCTGATGAGCCTGCGGGTTTTGGACAACACAGGTACGGGCGATGTCGCCAGCGCTGTTGAGGCAATCGACTATGCGGTTACTCGCGGCGCGCACGTGGTCAACCTATCGTGGGGAACCACCGGTGAGTCGATCGCACTGAAGGAGGCGATCGAACGCGCTCTAAGACGCAACATCGTGGTGGTTTGCTCGTCCGGTAACGGCAGCCAGAATCTCGATGTGAGTCCATACTATCCAGCCTCCTTCGGCTTGAAGGATCTAATTGTTGTCGGCGCAACTGACAATCGCGATCAACCTGCCTCCTGGTCCAACTGGAGTGTGAGCAGAGTCACCGTGGCGGCCCCCGGAACAAATATTCTGACTACGCAACGAGGCGGAGGTTACTGGAGTGTGACGGGTACTTCTGCAGCAGCTCCGGTAGTGACTGGTATCGCAGGATTGATGAAGACAGTCAACCCGCGAGCTAATACTTCGCTCATCTCTCGCGCGATCTCCAACGGCGCACGACAAGTTGTTTCGCTTTCAGGAAAGGTGTCGAGTGGCGGCGTCGCTGATGCCGCGGGAGCGCTGGCTAAAGTTTATGGCTCGGCGAATCAATCTCCGGCACTGCCGCCCCGAGGTCTCGGCACTGGCGGTAATGGACCAGGGGGTAGTTTCTCCACCACGCCGCCGGCGCTTTTGCGCGAAGCTCCGATAGCCAATTTGCCCAATCTCGATGAGGCTCGAAAAGCAACGTTTTCGGAGCCAAAAGCACAGGCTCCGATTCAGGCGAATTTACCTTGTGCGGATTGCGATCCGTACAGCGGTGGTGGTGGCGCCGGCAATTATCCAAGCGGTGATCCAGGCTTTTCGGAGCCTCGCACGCTTCCGCCGAATGAAACTGGACAGCCTGGAGTCGACCTAGGTTCACAGAATCTCAACTGGGGTCTGCCACTGGTTTCATTGCCGGGCCGTGCCGGTCTCGATTTGAATCTCACGCTCACTTACAACTCACTGGTGTGGACCAAAGACGGTTCCTTCATTAAGTACAACGCGGATATGGGAAACCCCGCACCAGGCTTTCGGCTTGGTTTGCCGATCATCCAACCGCGCTTTCTCAACTCCGCTTTAAACATCTACGCCTACATGATGGTGACTCCCGCAGGTGGGCGCGTCGAATTACGACAAATTGGCAGCTCAAATATTTATGAGTCACAGGACAGTGGCTACACGCAGCTTGATGTCAGCAATCCTAATGCATTGCTGCTGCGCACTACAGATGGCACGCAATACACATTCGTGCCCGTCTCGTTCAACAACGAATACCGGTGCACCACGATCAAGGATCGGAATGGCAACTATATTTCCGCCAGTTATAACACTACGAACGGACATATGGAGTCGATCACCGACACACTGCAACGAACGCTAAACTTCATTTACGATGCAAATGGCAACCTCCAGGCAATTAGACAAACCTGGGCTGGTAGTGTCTCCCATGACTGGGCCACTTTCAGTTACGGACAGGTGCACGTAGCGCCGGGTTTTGGAGGAGGCTTACAGATCAATGGTCCGAACAACAACGATGTGACAGTGCTAACGCAGGTAACTTTGCACGACGCCAGTTATTTCACTTTCAACTACAACGCCGCTTTTGGCCAGGTTAATCGCATCAATCACTATGCTGCTGATAACCATCTGCTCAATTACACCTCCTATAACATGAATTCGAATTCGGGACAGACTGATTGCCCGAGATTCACGGAGCAGCGCGACTGGGCACAGAACTGGAACAACGGTAATGAAGCCGTGACCAGTTTCAGCACCGCCGGGGACAACTCATGGACGCAACAGACCATGCCGGATGGAACAATCTACAAAGAGTTCTTCCACACATCGGGTTGGCAAACAGGTCTAACTCACACCACCGAAGTGTGGTCCGGTGGTAGTAAGAAAAAATGGAGCACGGTGTCGTATACGCAGGACGACACTGGCTTGAGTTACAAAAAGAATCCGCGCGTCACCGAGACGAACATATACGATGAAGTCGGCAATCGCCGCCGCACTGTGATCGAGTACATAGCGGCTTATGCACTGTGGGGCCTGCCTTACTGCACACATGAATATGCGGCTGATGGTATAACCGAACTCAGGCGAACTTATTATGATTACAATCTTAGTCAGGTGTATCTGGACCGTCGCATTATTGGCCTGGTTTCCGCGATCCACCTTACCGATGTTGGCAGCTTTCAGGGTAAGATCGTCTACGAATACGACGATCCCGCACGTTTGCAAGCAGTTCCCGCCGCTGCGACACAGCACGATACGGCGTACAACACCTCGTTCACTGCGCGCGGAAATGTGACCAGCGTCTCGCGTTGGGACGTGACTGACATCACGAACCCGGCAAAGAAGTTAGCCACGTACACGAGCTATTACACGACCGGAACACCAATTTCAACTACAGACGCGAGTGGCCATCAAAGCACTATCAGTTACACCGATTCATTCTCTGACGGTGTAAATCGAAACGCTTTCGCATATCCCACCACCGTTACGGACGCGGACAGTTTTTCATCAACGGTTCAGTACAACTATGACTTTGGCGCCGTGACGCGCGCGCAGGATCCAAAGGGAGCGGTGCAGACAATTATCTACGATAGTGTTGCACGCATCGATCGCATTACCAACCAAACCAGTGGCGCTTATCTGCGTTACTTTTATTCCCCGGAAGATTATGTTTCTACATTCGCGACAATTCAGGATGGGGCGGGCGAGGCTTATAGCATCACTTACTTTGATGGCGCTGGTCGGGTCCGCGCCGAGGCAGGTGATCACCCGGGAAGCTCAGGTGGTTATGCGGCGATGATTATCACTTATGACGTGATGGGGCGCGTGTCGCAGCAGACAAATCCTGCCGAGATAAACGCTAGCTGGATACCCACCGGCGACGACGCCGCTGGCTGGTCTTCAACTCTGCAGACTTACGACTGGAAGGGTCGTCCTCTAGTAACAACAAATGCCGATGGCAGCACTCGAGAAAACACCTACGGTGGTTGTGGTTGCGCCGGCGGTGAGCAAACTACGGTCCGTGATGAGAATGGTCGGCGCAAGCATTACATCAAGGACGTATTTGGCCGGTTAGTAAGAGTCGAGGAGTTGAATTGGGATCAGACCGTCTATGCGACTACAAACTACACGCTGAACGTGCGTGATCAAATCGTCAGCATCAACCAGGCAGGGCAAACCAGAAGTTTTGGGTTTGATGGCTACGGCCGAGTGGTGACGCGGACAACTCCGGAACAGGGCGCCACCACCGCTACATATTTTGCTGATGGCACAACGCAGACCATAACTGACGCTCGCGGTGCAACGAAAACGTTTGCCTACAATGGGAGGCATCTTATCACCGGGATCACTTACGGTGTTCCGGCTGGGGTTGCCGCAACATCAAACGTTTCCTTTGGGTATGACTCGGCCGGCAACCGGACGAGCATGACTGATGGTTTAGGTTCGGTGAGTTACAGCTACAACACGCTTTCTCAGTTGACTTCCGAGACGCGTACCTTCACCGGGCTTGGCTCCTATGCATTGAATTATACGTACAACATAGGCGGCGAATTGAAATCAATTACGAATCCCTGGGGCGCTCAGGTGGGATATGGTTACGACAAAATTGGGCGTCTTAACGGCGTTTCCGGTTCCGGTTACGTAGGGCTGACAAGCTATGTAAACAGTCTGTCTTACAGAGCATTCGGTCTCAAGCAGATTGGCTACAACAACGGCCGCACCCTTTCGATGCAATATGACAATCGTTTGAGGCCGACAGAGTGGAGCGTTCCAGGAGTGCTACGTATGCAATACAGCTACACTTGGGAGCGTAGCGGGCGAGTCGAGTTTGCTCGCAATCTGGATGATGAAACGTTGGATCGTTGGTTTGCCTACGATCACCTTGGACGTTTAACCGTTTCGCGTTCCGGCAACGAAGCGCGTTTGGCGATCGGCGAGCAGGTACCGCTGCTTTACAATGGACCGTACTCGCATGGCTATTTCTACGATCAATTCGGCAACATCACTACGCGGGAAGGTTGGGGTGGGACCAACCCTGTCTACAGTGCCTCCTATACTAATAACAAGATGAACACCGCGACGTATGACGCTGCCGGTAATCTTATCGATGTAGGTGGCGGCTGGACTTTCACTTACGACGCAACTGGTCAACAAGCGACCAGCGCTGTGGGCGGCGTCACGAACGTCTATGATGGCGATCGGCTGCGAGGTAAAAAAACGGAAAGCGGAGTCACTACTCATTACCTGCGGAGCACCGTGCTCGGCGGTCAGGTAGTGGCTGAGATCACAGCCAGCGGCACCTGGTATCGCGGCTACGTCTACCTTGGCAACGAGCTGTTAGCCGTGCAGCAGGATTTGGCTGTTCATTGGGTTCATCAGGATCCTGTAGTGAAGAGCAAGCGCATCACCAACTCATCCGGTACCGTCGTGAGCACGATCGAGCTCGATCCCTGGGGCGGCGAGACTGACCGCAATAGCAACGAAGCATTTCAGCCGCATAAGTTCACCAGCTACGAGCGCGACGGAATCGGCAGCGACGATGCGATGCATCGTCGTTACAACCGCTGGTGGTCGCGATTTGAACAGCCGGATCCATATGACGGCAGCTATAACTTGGCAGATCCACAATCATTCAATCGTTATGCGTACGTGCAAAACGATCCGGTGAACTTTGTGGATCCTCTAGGTCTCGATCGTTTCGATGATCCTCTAGGTCCGCCGCCACCGGTGCCGACTTTAATACCGTATGGCGGTACAATTGTCACCAATACCTCCGCCCCGCGTCCCAGCGGTGGAGTTTTAGGAGGCATTTTCGGTGGTGGTAATTTCGTTCCATTGGATGAGTCCCCGGGAGAGAGTCCCGGTGGGGGCGGTGAGCCGCAGAACCCTGCGACGCCAACAAGAACACCATTCGAGAACAAACTGAATGAGTGCACGCAACGGCTCTTTGGTGTTGAGCTAAAAAGCTTTACGGCTTCTCAGCGCGGGAGCAATGGCTCATTCACTGGTTACGGCGCGGATGCTTATGGCAGCGGGGGAAGCGATACCGAGATCGCTGTTGTAAATGAAGTAAGGGCTTACACCTCGAATGACCTGAGAAACCAGTATAATGCTAACCTAACCCCCGGGCAGCAACCACTCCCTGCAGGCAGCTTCGTTATGGGAAGAGCGGGACCAACCCCATCGGGCTATACTCCATATCGCAACTTCACAGCGTCGAATCTAACGAACTCCAGGGCCATCCTTGCAACGCAAATTCATGAGTTAGGCAATTCGCTCAAGGCGATCACTGGGGTTACAATGGGACCAAATTCCCCAGCAGGGCTTGGCGGTGATACCGATGCAGGGACAAGGCTCGAGAGATGCGTTTTTAGCGGTGAGATTGACTTAAACGGAAGACGTCACCGCTTTTAGGTAAAAGGAGGAGTATGCGGCATCTCAGTTTAATCTCTATAACCCTTCTCATTGCCTTAACAGGCGTCAGCGCCGCAAGATTATGGCTTCGATCCGCGCCTGTGCCAACAGACAAAGAAAAGAAGGTTAGCAAGCAAGAAGATCGTAAACAAGAATCCGCGCTAAGCTTCAACGAGGAGTCCAGTATAAAAGGAGCCACAAAGGATGGGGCTCCTTTCGCTTCTCAAGCCTATCAATCATCAGATGGCATAGGGGTATCTGTGACGCGCGAAAATCGCGACTCAGCAACCCGCGCTAGTAAAGAACTTCAAAGAAAGCTGAAAGCAACTACTAGAGTCATCGAACGATCACCAAAACTCGATGAGAAAGGGCGGCGGGTTGGAGAAAGAGTTGTTGCGATGTTTGCGCTCGATGACTCTCAGAAAGAACAAGCATCAGTACTCTGGACTAATGGTCGCCAGTTCTACTACATCGAATCTCTCTCTCTAAAGCACGCGTTGGAGTTTGAGAAGCAGTTCTATCATTAACGCGCGCGTTGCTGATCACGAAGCCTTTTTGAGTTTGTCACGTTCGAGGAAGTGCTGGAACCGCGCTCAAGGTGGCGACATTCAGTGGGCTGCTGCAGGGTGCTCACGAAGTGTACTCGACCCGCTTACTGAACTTGACAGGCGCAGAGTTTGCTGCTTTTGTCGCAGGGCACGAACTTGGTCACAAGAGGAAGTCGTATGACAAGAAGAACGACAAGGAGAATTTTGACGACCTCAAGGTGGCGCTTAACAATGAACGGCTTCGGGCGGCGTGTTTCAATGAGTATTAGTGGCCTGTGAAGCCGAGTGAGCGACAATACGTTAAATGCTCGCTCTACGGTCAAGTCGCTGACTTTAAAAGGTTTGGGGAACGATGAAATATTTTATCTACCTGGTTATCGTTTGTGCCACTTGCATCACAATACACGCACAGCACCATACTGAAAAGGGTGTTCTCATGGATGCTGGTCGCGATAAATTTCACGCAAATCTGCAACTCACACCAAGCGTAATCAGTCAAAGATATTGCAGTGACAGCGGCCTGTATTTCACTCTACGCTTCAAATTCATTAACAGCGGGGGAGAATCAATAATCTTGGATAAGCGCAGTTCAATTGTCCCGCGCTTCACTGTTAGCCGCAATGCACAAGACGCTGCGGCGGGGAAACACAAGATTATGGTGGAGTATCTCATTGGAATCGACGGACAAGTTCTGACCCTCAACCCAATTCCCGACGAATCTCAATTCGTAATTTTGAGAGCTGGAGAATCACACGTTGAGGACCATCCATTTAGTATTCCTGCCGGTGATAAGAAGTTAAAAGCCGGAAGTTATGTGCTTCAACTTTCAGTATTAACTTGGCACTATCCAAGAGCTTCGAACATTCAGTGGCGAGAAAAGTGGGCGGATCGAGGTTATTTGTGGACTGATTCGCTCAGGTCAATGCCGATGACTTTCACCATCCCTAAAGTACTTCCGATTGAGAAGTGTTCGTAATCGAAAATCGTGGTGCTTACACTTACCTAGGACAATTTCCGTAAAATCGAACATCGAGGGTACTCTTCGCGATATTACGTTGTCGAGGATGTCATGCGAATTGCCTCATAAAAAATCTACTCGAAATTGATTCGTTGCCTCAAATAAGAAATCTACTCGAAATGAGAGAGATTAACCCCGCGAGGCTGAGGCTCAAGAGCGGGGTAGAAAATGAGGCTGACGATGCAGGAGCGGAAACGTATTGCGGAGGCGACAGCGGGGCGTTATCGCAAAGCCGGCAAGAAGGAGAAAGGGGTAATTCTGAATGAGTTCGTAGAGTTGACCGGGTTTGCGCGCAGCTACGCGGCCCTGGTGTTACGCAATCGAGGGCGGGTGGTGCCGGTGAGTCGCAAACTACGAGTGCGCGGCGATGTGGGAAAGAAGTTGCCGCGGCGGGGCCGGGGATCAACTTACGATGAGCAGACGGTGAAAGCGCTGGTGCAGGTGTGGCGCATCATGGACTACATCTGCGGCAAACGATTGGCACCTGTGCTCGGTGAGATCGTCGAGCGACTGCTACGGCACAACGAATTGCGCTGTGACGCAGCCACCAGCAAGAAGCTGAGGCGTATGAGCGCCGCCACCATCGATCGGCTGTTGCGTCCAGAGCGCCAGAAATATCAACTGAAGGGCCGGACGCACACGCGGCCGGGCACCTTGTTAAAAGCATCAGATTCCGATGCGCACCTTCAGTGAATGGGATGACGAGCAACCTGGCTTCCTGGAGATGGATCTGGTGGGCCATGACGGTGGCGTGATAGACAGTCATCATGCCTTTACGTTGAATGCGCCGGCCGATTCGTATGGCAGTCCGAATTATCAACAGTTTAGATGGAATGCTATCGCGAATACCGTAGTAGCCGAGTTGTTGCATCATGCACGAGATAACGGAGTGTTTTCAGACCGCAATCTCGACAGCGCGGCTCTTAAAGTGATGGACCCGACCAAAAAACCAGCCGCGCTGGCGCTGATGAAGAGCAAGGATTATCGTGCTGGAATAGTTGGCCACCGTCTAGTTATTGCAAACTGCAGATCAACAAACCCATATGGTCCGCCACCACCAAGGAATTGACTATGAGTCCGACTATCCCGATTTTAGTTTTATCGCTGCTAGGCTTGTTCACACAGATTGGCACGAAGAGCATTGGAACGAAACCTAAGTGGCAACAAATAGTTGTAATGCGCTCGACGCATGACGATGTGGTGAGATTGCTGGGTCAATCCCAATATGAAGGATACTATACATCGTACAGAGTTGAGGGCGGTGTGCTCAGTATCGAGTACTACCCATTTCGTTTCTGCACCTCCACGGATTCTTACTTGAAGGTCCAGCAATGGACAGTCGTAGAGATGACTTACGAACCAGACAACTCACCGACGTTCGGAGAGCTCAAGTTAGACCTGAAAAGATTTAGAAAGGTAAGGGAAAATCCTCATGTTCCAGAGTTAATCACTTATATTGACGATAAAGACGGAGTCGCCTACACATTCCAAGCAGATGATACTCTCAATGACGTCAGATATTTTCCTGCGAGACGTTACGACGCCTTACATTGCAAGAAAAGAAAAACAACTCGCCTCAAATTGTGAGTTATCGCGGCGTAGACGAGCAACGGACTAAGCCGTCGGCGCGAGTATCTTCTTTCAGCCATTTTCGACTCTCGACTGCTGAATCCTGAGTGGGATACGAATTCGACCATTTGATTTCGAAAGTGGGATTGGATAATCCCGCTAGCGAAACCGAGCGTTTCGATTTTTGAACGCACATCCGAGTTTACGTCCAGCAAAGCTTCACAAAACTGGCGAAAATCCCTTATTTTCGGTAATCTTCAACTCAACAGCCTCTTCCAAAGCCGTTGGCACGGGCTTTGACATGCGCCAAGGCGGAGAACTGTATAGTTGTGCGTGAAGTTTTGAGCTAGCTCGTGGATTTCATTCTTCGCGCGCGCATCGCCGCTCTCTCAACTGGCTTTACAGCTCTCCAAAAATTTTTGAAGTAAAGCATTATGGACATCAAGCGACCCCCTAAATCGAAGGTCAAGAAGAAGATTCGCAACGCCGTCATGATTGTGATTGGAGTTGCCGGAATCGGCGGTATCACCTACGGCCTCACCAAGCTGAAGCCGGCCGCACCAACCCTCGACTCCTCAACCGCTGTAATTGAAACAGTAAAACGCGGTGAGATGGTGCGTGACGTGCGCGGCAACGGAACCCTCGTTCCGGATGTAACGCGTTGGGTGCCCGCGCCTGCTGACGGGCGTGTTGAGCGAATTCTTCTGAAAGCGGGCGTCGAAGTTGATTCATCCTCGGTCATCGCCGAACTTTCAAACCCCCAACTCGAACAGCAGGCTGCGGACACGGAGTTCCAGGTTAAAGCTGCTGAAGCCGATCAGGAAAACCTGAAAGTCCGTCTCGAGAGCGACGCGATGACGCAGAAGGCCGCAATCGCGACCATTAATTCGCAGTACAGCCAGGCAAGGATACAGCTTGACGCGGACGAGATACTTTTCAAACAGCACCTGGTAGCTGAGTTGACAGTGAAGATCTCGCGCGTCGCAGTTCAAGACCTTGCGAATCGAGTTAAAGTCGAGCAGGAACGACTGGCGGTTATGTCGAAGTCGACGAGTGCACAGATGAATGCAGCAGCTTCACGTCTGCAACAGTTACGTGCGCTTTCGACACTGCGACGGCAGGAAGTTGACGCATTGAAAGTGCGAGCGGGAACCGGTGGCGTTCTCCAGCAGGTCCTGGTAACCGAAGGCCAGCAGGTGACACCTGGAACCAACATCGCACGTGTTGCTGATCCGTCTTCATTGAAAGCTGTCTTGAGAGTTCCCGAAACACAGATTAAAGATATGCGAGTTGGACAACCCGTGATCGTCGACACGCGCAATGGCTTGATTCAGGGCCAGGTTGCGCGCATCGATCCCGCAGCTCGCGAAGGCACGTTCGAGATCGACGTTTCGTTGAACGGTCCGCTGCCGCCGAGTGCGCGACCGGATTTAAGTGTGGACGGAACGATCGAGCTCGAAAGACTACACGATGTGTTGAAAGTTGGCCGGCCCGCATTTGGTCAGGCCCAACAAACTATCGGCATGTTTGTGCTCAGCCCCGATGGGACTGAAGCGGAGCGCAGGCAAGTCAAACTCGGGCGCAATTCGGTCAGTACGATCGAGATTCTGGATGGGCTGAAGGAAGGCGATCGGGTGATCATCTCCGATACGTCGGCGCTGGATAGTTACAACCGGATCCGAATCCGTTAGGCAGGTTTCACGCGCAGGCGCAAAGAGAAGAGCAAGGCGCAGAGAAGGCGTCTTTCAGTATCCAGGTTCTGTTTTTGCGGTTTATGTTTTGGCTTTGCGGCTTTGCGTGAAATTGGTTTTTCAGCCAGAGAAGCCCGTTCGGCGGTGTTCAATTAGAAAGATCGTGTACACAAATTCGTTAAGGAGCGAATGATGAGTTCTACCGAGCCCCTGATCCACCTTGCTGATGTGAAGAAAGTCTTTTACACAGACGAGGTTGAGACACACGCACTCTCAGGTATTCATCTCGACATTAAACAAGGTGAGTACGTCTCGATCGCCGGCCCGTCGGGCTGCGGCAAATCGACTTTGCTTTCGATCCTCGGCCTGCTCGATACGCCGACCGACGGCAAGTACGTCCTGAACAGTCACCCGGTCGAGAATCTTTCTCTTTCCGAACGCGCCAGAATCAGAAACCGCGAAGTGGGATTCATCTTTCAGAGCTTCAATCTGATTGGCGACCTGACTGTTTACGAGAACGTCGAGCTGCCTTTGACCTATCGCGGCATGAGTTCTTCCGACCGTAAGAAGCGCGTCACGGAAGCACTTGAGCGCGTCGGGATGGCACATCGTGCGAAACACCTTCCCAGCCAGTTGTCCGGCGGTCAACAACAGCGCGTCGCGGTTGCACGTGCAGTTGGCGGACAGCCCAGCATCCTGCTCGCTGACGAGCCGACTGGTAACCTCGACTCGACCAACGGTGAGGCGGTGATGGAGTTGATGCGCGAGCTGCACCGCGGCGGCGCAACCATCTGCATGGTTACACACGATCCGCGTTACGCTCAGCATGCCGATCGCATCGTGCACTTGTTCGACGGCCTGATCGTCGAAGAAGAAGCCGGTTCGGACCGTCGCGAGATTCAGGAAGCGAAACGTGAATTGGCCGAGAGTGGTTTTGGAGCAATTTCATGATCAATTTGCGCGGCGTCGAAAAATCCTTTCCACATGGTCCAACCCGGACGTATGTGCTGCGACGGATCGATCTCGATATCAAGCCTGGTGAGTTTGTGTCGATCATGGGTCCGTCCGGAGCAGGAAAGTCGACGCTGTTACACATCCTCGGTATGCACGATCAGTCATGGAGCGGCGAGTATTACTTCGAGGACGTAGCGGTCCATAAGCTTGATGGAAAAAAACGCGCAGCACTTCGTAATCGAAATATCGGTTTTGTTTTTCAGAGCTACCACCTGCTCGATGACCAGACCGTTTTCGAGAACCTCGAGTTGCCGCTTTCCTATCGCGACGTGAGCAAAAAGGATCGCCAGTCGATCGTCTGCGACACACTCGATCGTTTTCAAATGGTAGGCAAAAAAGATCTTTTCCCGACTCAACTTTCAGGTGGTCAACAACAACTGGTAGGCATCGCGCGTGCAGTTGTTGCGAGTCCGCGAATCATCCTCGCCGACGAGCCGACTGGAAATCTTCACTCGGCCCAGGGCAAGGAAATCATGGACATGTTCAAGCGCTTGAACGACGAAGGCACCACCATCGTGCAGGTCACGCATTCGGAGACAAATGCGTCGTACGGTAATCGGATCATCCAGCTTGAAGATGGTTGGATCGTGAGTCCGGAGCAGGAGCAGAGGTCGGGAGTAGCGGTTTAGCTTTCCTGTCCCTGCACGCCGGCTAATAAGTTTCCCTGTAGTTGCTCAAACAAGGCGTTAGTTAAACGAACGTGGAGCAAAGCGCGCTACGTTGACGTCACCAGTGTGTTCGCAGGTCGAGTGGCACTGGCTGGAATGAGGAAAGTAGGTAAGTCGTGAATACAGAAGTAGCTCAGATTCCTCGCACGCTTATCGCCGACGATCAGCCCGATGTACTCGCGGCGTTGCGGCTGCTGCTCAAAGGTGCTGGATTTCACACCGAAGCTGCGGACTCACCGGCGGCGGTTCTCAACGCGATCAGACAGGAAAAGTATGACCTGCTGTTAATGGACCTCAATTACGCGCGCGATACGACATCAGGCAGGGAAGGTCTCGAGCTCATCTCCAGAGTGCATGCGCTTGATCGGGAGCTACCGATCGTGGTGATGACGGCCTGGGCCTCAGTCGATCTGGCAGTCGAGTCGATGCGCCTTGGCGTACGCGATTTTGTGCAGAAGCCCTGGGAGAATTCTCGTCTCCTGCGAAAGTTGAAAACCCAAATCCAACACGGGCGTGAGAGTAGACAACAGCGGGATCGCGAACTCGAGGCTCGCATTCGTGAGCGACAACTGAAAAGCGAATTTGATGAAGCGCGGGAAATACAGCGTGGGTTGATGCCGCTTAGCATGCCGCAACTGCACGGTTTCAGTCTTGCCAGCGCCTGGCAGCCTGCTCATGAAGTTAGTGGTGACTATCTGGCTGCGTTCAAATTAAACGAGTCGCAAGCAGCGTTGTGTGTTGCGGACGTGGCCGGCAAAGGTTTTCCCGCTGCGTTGTTGATGTCAAACATGCAGGCTGCGTTGAAGTCGCAGGCTTCCGAAAACACCTCGCCGGGAGAACTATGCGTGAAGCTGAACGGCATCATGTGTGGTAACACCCCTCTGCGCAAGTTTATCAGTTGCTTTTACGGCGAGCTCGACATTTCCCGGCGCCAGTTGACCTACACCAACGCGGGGCACAATCCACCGATCCTGATGCGGAGCAACGGTGAGTGCATAAGGCTCGAAGAAGGCGGCTGTGTCGTGGGTGTATTTGCTGATTCGATTTATAGCGAACAAGAGATTCAGTTTTATGCAGGCGACAAGCTGTTGCTTTTCACTGACGGTGTCACCGAGGCCCGCGACGAGTTAGGTGAAGAGTTTGGTGAGCAGCGGTTACAGGATTGTTTGCGTTCGTATCGTGGCCACAATGCCGCCGAGTTGCGAACGAGCATTCTCAACGAAGTCAAACAATTCTGCTCCGATAACTTCGACGACGATGCGGCACTGATGGTCGTCATCGCCGACTGAAGGCATGGAAGGGTGACTCGGAAGGCTTAGCCTCAAAAGTCATCTCATTCACACCGGGCTTTAGCCCGGTGTTAGAGGGGAGACATCAACAGAAAACCGTTTCAACGGTTTTTCCGCTGCTTTCCCGATGGAAACCGTTAAAACGGTTTCTCAACAAGGTGAGTTTTTTCCATCGGGCTGAAGCCCGGTGTGAATGAGAAGGACTCTTGAG
>DASYSD010000048.1:0-6883 GCA_036003745.1 Pyrinomonadaceae bacterium | reverse complement strand
GGCGGCTTCTCTTTTGATTTCACAGACGAGAGCCTGAACTCACGTAACCCGTTCACTTCGGTGCGTGCTCCTTATCAACAGCGTGCTTACAACTTCAGTCTGAGTGGCCCGGTTATTCCAAAGCGCGCATCGTTTTCTGTGTACTTTGGCCGTTACCTGAGCGACGCGAATTCAGTTGTCAATGCGACGATACTCGACCCGGTAACCTTGAAACCGGTATCAGTAAACGAATCATTCGTCACCCCAGACGTCAACAACTACGGTAACGCGCGGTTTGATTTCAAAATCAACAAGATACACACGCTCGTGGGCCGATTTAATTACAACCAGTCGACTCAGGACCTCCAGGGCATCGGTGGTTTCTCCCTGCCTTCGCGCGCATATCGCGGACGTCGCAGCTACCTCGTCATGCAGTTGACCGAAACCGCTCTGCTCAACGAGAAGACTGTCAACGAAACGCGTCTTCAGTTCATTCGCGGCCGGTTTGATCAGACGAGTATTCTGAATGCCTTTGCGTTGAACGTGCTCGACTCATTCAATGGCGGCGGTTCGCAGGTTGGTTCATCGTCAAACGCAACGGACCGTTTCGAGCTTCAAAACTTCACTTCGTGGACCTCCGGTAATCACTTTCTGAAAGTCGGCGGGCGGCTGAGGCATGTGAAGCTCGATAGTCTTTCACCGGCAAATTTCGGCGGCACATACACATTCGCCGGTGGTCTTGGCCCACAACTCGACGCGAACGATCAGGTTGTCCTCAACGGAACAGGCCAAGCTGAGATCATCGAGCTCAGCAGTCTTGAACGTTATCGTCGCACGCTCGCGTTTACGCGTGCGGGTCTGAGCCCGGCAGCCATTCGGGTGCTCGGTGGCGGTGCTACGCAGTTTTCAATCGCCGCAGGAAATCCCGAAGCAATAGTGAAACAAACCGATATTTCGATTTATATGCAGGACGAATGGAAAGTGCGGCCCAACTTCACTTTGTCGCCCGGATTTCGTTACGAGAATCAGAACAATATCGACAGCAATTTTAACTTCGCCCCACGCATTGCGTTCGCATGGTCGCCGGTCTTCGGACATAAGAAGACAACAACAACTGCCGCAACAAACGCCGCTCCCAAAACAACAACCGCGCCAACTCCTCGGACTACGGCAGCGACGGCTGCTCCTGTTCCCTCATCTGCTGCCGCCGCTGCTCCGGCGGGTCCGCCGAAGAATGTATTTCGCGGTGGCTTGGGAATCTTCTACAACCGTATCTCCGAAGACATCACGTTGCAGGCGACTCGTTTCAACGGGGCAAATCAGCAGCAGTTTCTGGTTACCAACCCGCTCGTATTGGACCTCTTTCCCATCGTGCCGCCAGTCGAAGCGCTTGATGCTTTTGCTCAGCCACAGATACGGCGTGTGATCTCGGACGATCTCGGCACTTCGCGCTCCCTGCGCTTCATGTTCACTGTTGAACGCGCACTCCCTGCAAACGTGAAACTCTCACTGACGTACATGCATGCCCGGACCAATCGCACAGTGCGTACAGTCAACATCAACGCGCCGCTGGGCGGCACATTCATTCCCGGCATGCCAAACAGCGGTGTTCGTCCGCTCGGCGCTGACGCCGGCAACGTGCTTCAATATCAGTCAACCGGCCATTCAGTCTCCAACACGTTGAGTGTCAACATAAACGGAAGACTGAAGAAGATTCAGTTTTGGAGTGGTTACAATCTGAACAAGAGCAGGAGCACTGACGGTGGCCAGAGTGGATCGCCTTTCGACGCTTACGATTTCAGCAATGAGTTTGCGCGTGGTCCATTCAACAGTTTGAGTTTCATGTATGGGGGTGGTAGTTACACGGCGCCAGGTGGCATCAACTTCAACCTGTTCATGATTGCCAATTCGGGTTATCCGTTCAACATCACGACCGGTCGCGATACCAACGGCGACACATTCTTCAGCGAGCGACCAGCCTTTGCGACAGATCGGAACGAGCCGGGTGTTATCGTCACGCCGCTCGGCGCGTTTGATCCGACACCTTCACCAGGACAGACAATCATTCCGCGAAACTTCGGACGTGGGCCTGGCTTTGTCTCTGTAAATGTGAATATGGGCAAGACGTTCAAGTTTGGTAAGGCGATTGAGCCGAAGACTCCGCCGCCCGGCGCGCCGCGCACTACCGATGCCACCAAAGATCAAAAGCCTCCGGCGAAGCCGGCAGTGCAACGACCATACGGAATTACGTTCTCGGTAAACGCGACAAACCTCTTCAATCGAACGAACAAAGGTAACCCTGTCGGGAACATGAGCTCACCCTTCTTCTTGAAATCTCCTTCGGGTTCAAATACCTTCTTCTTCGGTCCCGGCGGCGGATCGGGTGGTAATCGAGTGATCTACCTGAGATTGCGCTTCGATTTCTAATGCCACAAAAGGGCCAAAAAAAGCACATAAGGCACAAAAAACACAAAATAGAGATTTAAGATTCCTGATTGAATTCATTGCGCCTTTTGTGTTTCGCCTTCCTTTTGTGCCTTATGTGGCCTTTTTTGTGGCTATGCTTACACACATAGTGATTTGGAAGTATCGCGAAGACGTCCAACAGTTTGCGCGTGAAGAGCACGTGAATCTTCTGCGAAATCTGAAAACGCTGATTCCGGAAGTTCAGAGTTTGATGGTCGGCTTCGACACGCTTTTTTTGCCGCGCTCGTATGACACCGGTCTGGTGGCGATTTTTGAGGATCGAGCAGCGCTTGATGCGTACACGGTTCATCCCGAACACGTTAAGGTCGCGGAATTTGGCAGGAACATTAGCGAGCACGTCGCCTCGGTGGACTTCATCGACTGATGCGCTCGAAGAAGTTCATTTTTCTCGTAGTTCTCTTCCTTCTGCTTCTTTCGCAGATTCCCTTCGCATATCGCAGATTTAAACTACGGCGGCTTAGCGGCGCCATCCAACAGATCAATTCCCAACGCGCGCCCGCACCAACTAACGGCTTCAACGAATACAAAGGTGTGGTCCATGTGCACTCGTTTCTTGGCGGGCACAGTTCCGGAAGTTTCGGCGAGATCATTTCGGCAGCTCAAGCAAATCAATTGCAGTTTGTGATCATGACTGAGCACGTCGAAAAAGATTTTGACACGGCGGCGATGACGTTGAAGGACACGCATGGTGGCGTACTTTTTATCAATGGGAATGAAGTACGTGCTGAGAACGGCGATCGGCAGCTGGTGTTGCCGGGCGATGTCTCGATAGTCGCTTATCCGGAGGAGTTCAAGAACTGGGACAGTGCTCGCCTCAACGGTGTTGAGGTTTACAACGTCTTCACCAATGCGAAACAGGCTAATCCGTTGGTGGCATTTTTCGATGTGCTCTGGTCACAGCGCGCCTATCCGGATCTGATCTTCGCTCTGTATTTTCAGAGGCCTGATGAGGGTCTGAAGAAATGGGACCATGCGTTAACGCGCGCGAAACTGACCGCCACGGCCGGCAACGATGCTCATGCGAACATTGGCGTGAGCCTACAAGGCAGTTCGGGAAAGACACTGCTCGGCATCCAGCTCGATCCTTATGAGGTAAGTTTTCGACTCGTGCGATTGCACGTGTTGATTGAACAGGGCAAGCCGCTTGATGCGACGAGTCTAATGGCGGCCATCCGCGCCGGTCATTGCTTTATAGGGTTCGATTTTCTGGGAGACTCGACCGGTTTTGCGTTCGAAGCGGTAAATGGGAGCAACCTGAAAATTCAGGGTGACGAAATTTTGTTGCAGCCGGGCACTCAGCTACGGGTGCGAAGCCCGGTACCAGCCCGTGTGACGATTTTTAAGGACGGTTCGGTTTTTACCTCTCAGAGCGACCTTACTGACAAGATGTTTCCCATTACGGAGAAAGGCGTTTACAGGGCCGAAATCTACTTGCCGCAATTGGGCAATCTCGTCACCCAAAAGCCCTGGATAATCTCGAATCCAATTTATGTGAGGTGAATAGGTCCGATAGGACCTATATTCGGGGCGCTCCTCGGGCTTTAAAACGGTTTCGCCCCACGGGGTGCCCTGCTAGCTGCCCTGTGGGGCGACGAACCTTTCGCCGGAAAGCTCCGGCTTTACTTGTTTTCGGAAGCGGTGCGTACGTTCACCGGAGTACTGCTGGAGGTCTAGTTGTTTGACCTCGCTCTCCTCTTAAGCTCCAAGTGTTAGGAACTGAGGAGTACAGCCTTCCACACACTGTTTTTTCAAGTCCAGCCAGTCTAGGCCTTGAGTGCCGAAGTGTCAAGTTGCAGCTTGACCGAACGTGAACCATACAAGGTCGCAAATTGCTAGAATGCTTCCTCCATGGACTTAAGAATACCAACACCTCAAACCTTCAGCTTCCGGCGAACTGTCGCGAGCCACGGCTGGTATCAACTACCCCCTTTTGCACTCGATACCGACAAATGGGAACTTTCGCGGGTTATCGATATCGGCAAAAACCCGCCAGTGACCATCTTCCTGACGGAGCGGAAAAATCACGTTCGCGTCAGACCTGCACAGTCACTCAACAAATCCCAAACGGCGATCGTTCTGCGCGACGCCCGCCACGTCCTGCGGCTCGACGATGACCTGCGAGAGTTCTATCTGACGACCGCGAGCGATCCTGAGTTTTCCTGGATCGGTAAACAGGGGGCCGGCCGGCTACTGCGCTCGCCGACGGTGTTTGAGGACCTGGTCAAGATGATCTGCACCACCAATTGCTCCTGGGCACTCACGTTAAAGATGGTGCGAGGTCTGGTTGAGAATCTCGGACGAGAGACAGCCGACGGTCGTCGAACTTTCCCCACAGCTCAGGCCATGGCCGCCATGCCGCCAGAGTTTTTTGTAGACGAGGTGCGGGCTGGCTATCGTGCTCCCTATCTCAAGGAACTGGCTGACCGGGTAGCGTCAGGTGAATTAGCCGTGGAGAAGTGGCTCTCGAGCGGGCTGTCTACATGTGATTTGTTGAAGCAGATGAAAGGCGTGAAAGGCGTTGGTGATTATGCAGCCGAGAATCTGTTGAAGCTGCTGGGGCGTTACGACGGACTCGCGCTCGACTCCTGGACGAGGGCGCGATTCTACGAAATCAGAAATAACGGTCGGAAAGCTAACGACAAAAAGATCGCACGCTACTACGCCAGGTTTAACGAGTGGCGAGGGCTTGCGCTGTGGTGCGACGTCACGCGAGATTGGCTGGAGTAACAGGATGCAGGAGCAGTGTGCAGCAGCAGATCAACCTCCCATTCCTGCTCCTGCTTTTTGCTCCTGCTCCTACAAAAGCCTATTTGTTGAAGACCAGAGTCGAGTCCTGCGTACCGCGTGGTGTTTCAGCGTGGCGAACAACAGTCAACGTCTTACCGTCGGCTGAAAGCGTGAGCTTATCGCTTGAGTTCAACGTAGTCTCGTTGCCATCCCGTGTGAACGTCGTCTTGCTCGCAAGTTCGAGAGTCTTGCCGTCACTCGACAACGTCGCCTTGCGCACGAACTTTGCAGGGCCCATCTCGCCAGAAGTCTCACTGCCATCGAGATTGTAAGTTCGCGGGCCACCACCCATCATTCCACCGCGACCGCCGCCGCCAGGACCACCGCCCTGAGGAGCACCACCTGCCGGAGCACCGCCCGGAGGAGGACCACCAGGACCGCCCGGACCGCCACCGCCAGTCACTTTCTCTTCGACAGTGATCTCTTTGTCAGTCTGCGTCACGTTCCAGGTAACACTCTCGGCATTTTGCCAACGTGGATTGAGACCCTGGCTCTTGCTCTTATCAAGCGTCCAGGTTCCGGCGAAATTTGGCGCAGCAGCATGCGCAGCCAGAGCAAACACAAGCGCGCTTGTCAGGCCAAAAGCATAAATCAACTTTCTCATTCAAGATCTCCTTCACATGTATGAGATTTAGTACAGGGTCTCGAAAGTCTACCAAAACAACCAACAAAAAAGTGTCAGGGAATGTAAAGATTTGTATAGAGAAGGTAAAGAGGGAACCTTCGGTACTTAAGCTGCGTAACAAGCGAGGTGGTTGAGAGAGCCTCGATGAAATGCAGACAAAAATCTGAAGCTGTTAATGATTATTGTGAAGCAACGTTTATCGAGTGGAAGTTTTTTGTCATAAGACAACAGCGAGTGGTGTTTAGTCGCAGAGAGAGCAATCTAACTAAAAGAGAATCTAACGATACAGCAAGGAGAGCAGTGATGAAGTCAATGGTAAACAGGATAGTGGCAGTGCTCATGGTGGGCGCTCTAACAGGAGTGGTTGCGTTCGCCAAGGTGCACAAACAGAAAGTGACGTTCGAGAACGACATAAAGGTGAATAATACGCTCGTCAAGAAAGGCACTTACGAACTGAAGTTTGATGATGAGACCGGCCAACTTTCAATTTCGAAGAATGGTAAGACGGTCGCTCAGGCAATGACACGCGTGGAAACGCGCGAGAAGAAAGCAAATGATTTTCAGTTGAGATCGACCGGAAATGGCGATGACATGCAACTGACCGGCGTTACCTTCGGTGGCTCCGATAAGAACATCGTGATCAGCAACACCGGAGCATCAACAAACGGCAGCAACTAAGAGTCTATTCAGTTGTTCCCCCTGCGCCTCGAAGCCCTGATGGGTTTCGGGGCGTAGTTGTTTATCTGCGTAATCTGTGGATTACTATAGGTCCAGGGGGAAAGCTGAGAATGAAATACAGGCGTTTTGGACGCACTGGTTGGGAAGTCAGTGAGATCGGTTATGGCATGTGGGGCATGGCGGGTTGGACCAACTCCAACGACGACGAGTCGTTGCAGTCGTTGCAAGCTTCCGTCGATCGTGGCTGCAACTTATTTGACACAGCTTACGCATACGGTAATGGTCGCAGTGAAAATCAGTTGGGCCAGACGGTGCGGTCTAATCCAG
>DASYSD010000047.1:0-10118 GCA_036003745.1 Pyrinomonadaceae bacterium | reverse complement strand
ATTGCCACCGGCATCCGCTGACCGCACCCGGTATAAGTACGCATTCACTGCACTCACCGTGCTGTCGCTGTAGCTGGTCGTGCTGACGTTGCTGTTTACGATTGTGAAGCTGCCACCGAGATTGTTCGCTCGCTCCACCTGATAGTGATGCGCGTTTGGCGCCGCGCTCCAACTGATGTCTACCTGCGTCCCGGAGAACGTGTCCGCCACCACACTCGTCGGCGCCACCAGCGGATTCGGTTCTTCCGTCGCTATCAACCGCCCCCCCGCATAGATGTACTCCTTCGAGGGACTCCCCGGCGACGGCAACGGTGGCGGCGGCGAATAGAACAGCGCTCGAACTCTTCTGATACCCGGCGCTGTGCCCCACGGTCCGGCAACCGTCACCGCACCCAGCGCGACGATCAGACAGACGCTTCCAATTAGCGTCCACTTGCGATTCTTCACTCGGCCCAAGGACCAACGGCCCCTGGACCGCGCGGTTTTCTTCGTGCTCATCGAAGTCTCTTTCTGAAAGACGGTTATTGCAGACTCAACAGCACCAGGATCTCACCACTTCCCTGGGCCAACGGCTCGAGCGCTTTGCCGATCAACGTTCCGGGACGATGCAGGCGGGCACCACCAAACTCCAGCGGCACAGACCTCATCGCCACGCCTTCCCTATCACTCGTCACCAGCAGGTCGCCGATCTGAATTGGACCACTGCTCGCATCGACTTTCACTTTCACGCGACCAGTTGTTGCCACAAGGAGACGTCCTTCACCTGCTTCGCCCAGAGCGAGGCCTGGACGCGAAGAGATCACCCCAGCAACACGACTGTCGTATGACTGTGTCGAGGCAACTACTTGATTGGATTTGCTGGCATCCAGTACCACTACTGTGCCAGGGACGAGTTCCTGTGACGATTCAACCCACTCAGCAACGTCCTGGTATTTCGCGTTGATGTTACCGTCAACCGTGATGCTCCCGGCCACGTGGAGTTTGGTTGCTGGGTTTGTCGTGCCGATGCCGACGCTCCCATCACCCCGTACTATCATTTGTGTTCCGCTATTGTTCTCGAACGAGGCTACAGCGTCACTCGCCGACGCAGTCGCGGCTTTCGCGCGAAAACTGTTGACGCCGCCATTAACATCGAGCGAGTAGATTGGCGTTCCAGCGCCCACGCCTACGTTGCCGGCCATCGTCACCGTCAGCAACTGGCTAAAGCTGGCATTCGCGTTGGCTGCGCGCGTAGTGTTGTCAGCATAGACACTGAAGGCTGTTCCTCCGAGGGGCGCCGTGCTCATAAATGCGCCTTTACCAGCCGTAATCATTTTCCAAGCCCCATCGAAATAGAGATTGGACGTTACGTGATTATTGTTAATGCTTGTGTAGAACCCGTATTCCGAACCTGAGCTCGTATTCCACTGGTGGAAGACATTACCGCCTAACACCTCGAGCTTCCGCGTGGGCGCGGCAGTCGTTCCGACTCCCACATTGCCGGTGTTGTAAAAGACAGTGGAACCTGACGTGGTCCACTGCGAACTTCCGCCAACCTGCGACCAGGCTGTTTTGCAGTCGGTGTTTATACACAATCCACCGGACGCATTGATCGAACCGCCCTGCACATCGAGTTTATAACTGGCGCTCGGCGTACCCGTGCCAATGCCGACAGAACCTGCTTGCGTCAGCGTGAAGCGTGGAAAGCTCCCGGTTGATTCCCAAAACTGCAGCGCATCACTGCCGGTGGCGTTGTTCAGGAGATACCATTTATTCGTGCCATTTACAGCAAGCGCAACATTTGGGTTATATCCGGTCACTGAATCGACGATGATCCCTCCATTGCTGCTATCTGTTTTCTTGAACCGCGCTATCCACGGGCTTGCACCGACAACCTCAAACTGATAACCAGGAGCCGTCGTGCCAATTCCGACCCTGCCGCTCGAGGTAATTCTCATTCTTTCGGCGAAGGTTCCTGTCAACGTTGTACCAAAGACCAACGACCCTGAGTTAAGGGCTCCGTCAGTAAATGCAGAGATGGCACTCAACCGCTTCTCACTGCCATTGGGAATGTTGCTGTTTGCAAATGAGATCACGCCGAGGCCGGTATTGGTGCCGGTAAGATTCTTGCTGATTACGAAGCTGGGAAGTGGCGTGATGTTCGAGGTGGCGGTGCCATAGCCCAACTCCATAATTACATTCGATTGGCTATCGTAACTTGAGTACAACTGGGTATGGTTGGTGATATTCCCGGCGAGGAAGTTTCCAAAAGTGACCAGTCTTTCACCAGGCGTGGTCGTGCCGATACCGACATTTCCATTGTTCATAAACCTCATTCGAGCTGTCGGTGTGTACACGCTTCCGGTTGTGAGCCCGTTATCTGCATAGAGAGTGATCTCACCCAGATTTGCCTCTATGATGCTGGCCGCCATGTTGCGGGCGACCCAACCACTATTGACACTTACTCCTCCAGCCAAGACAGCGTGCGATGGTCCATTGCTGTATAGGTAACCACCGGAGTCGGAGGCTCCGAGTCCGAAACGAATCTGCGCTTTGTCTACGAGGGTAGTGATGTCCAGTTTGTAGCCTGGCGTTGTGGTACCGACACCGACGTTGTTGGTATTGGTGTTGTTGATATTCCCGTTGCCATCGGGCGTGGTCCATTGCGCGTTGGCCAGCGCAGGCCAGATTAAAAAGACTGGGGCCATAATCAGGACGCAGACTATTTTAATCACGCCAGTTGATTGCCGTTCTGTTGAATTCATACTTGTCTCCTTGTTGGGGTCAATTCGCGCGCACTGCGACGTTACGCAATCGCACAATTAAGGTTGCGTCCGAATAGCACTGGAAGAGAGCGCCGTTGGGGGAGATCAGGCGAACTAGACTACGTGGGCTAAGTTGATTTCAAACCAGACTACCGTGAGCTAGTTGGTCACTACCGAATGAGACTGAAGTTGCTCGGATCTAAACGCGGCACATAATAGATTCGTGTTGCGGAACTGTCAACGAAAATTCGCATAAAAAATTTTTCCTGCCGTAGTGGGTCAATACTTGATTTTTTTGAATGTTCAGATTGTAGTTATGGTCCATGATTGTAGGCTCAATGTTTGTCGCACTTATCGAACGTTGAAAATACACACAGCTTCGACTTACTACTTCGCAAAGACGGTTTGAAAAAAGTTTCATTCTTTCGAGTTTGTTACTTTGAAGAAGCGTCTTCCGAGCAATCACTTCAGCGTGCCGAAAACTGAGATGTGATCAAGAAGCCAGAGCGCAGCAATGAGGGCCGCTCACACCGGTCAACTGAGATGTGTTATCTTTTCACCCAACTCCAAGCCCGCGTAGCTCAGTGGATTAGAGCGTTCGCCTCCGGACCAATTTTTACCTTCCGGTTTTCCTGAACAAAATAGAAAACATCAATAAAAAAGGCCTGTTTCTTGTCTCCGTCTGTATCCCCTAATGTCCCCTTGTGGCCTAAAAACCACTTCAAAAGGGGGACAACACCGTCACTTGCACCTCGAGAAAATCAGTATCCTTTGTCCTCGACAATAATTCCCTAAACAGCGGTGACGAGATGAGAAAGTCGGCGGTCACGCGATTGCAAGCTGTAGGTATGTTGTGAAGCACAGTCAACCGAAGCAGGGCTTTTACATCCACATCGTGAGGCTGCGGTGTTAATGGATCCCAGAAGAAGATCACGCAACGTACGCGGCGCTCAGCCACCAACGCGCCGACTTGTGCGTCACCTCCGTAAGGACCACTCAATAACCGGTGCACTCGTAGATCAAGTTCACGGGCTAATAGACTGCCGGGGTTCGTCTTCGATGATTAATACTGGCCCAGTCATTGTGGCTCGAATGAAAGTTCCCGCAATTCGTGCAATCGTGGGGCAACAACTGCCAACACGTTAATCGCTGAGCGTTAACGTGCTGTGAAAGCTGGATTAAGCGATTGTTACGCGAGATAGAGTTGGACAATCAAGGTTTGTGGTGGGATCTGTGGAATATATTGCAAGAGGGTTTGTGATGCGATCAAGTATGGCTACTGATTGTACCTCGACTCCTCACACGGATCGTCCGAACTGAAGATAGACGGTTGCAGGTGAACATGCCTGCCGCTTCAAGAGTTACTGCCAACATCTCTGATACAACTAAACGCCAGACGCTGAAGAACAACCTGTGATGCTATTGCGCGCCTTCGACTTAACCTCCATTTAGCTTGACCGTAACAAACACTTAGCCTCACGACCACACAATCTCCGAAACGAAAATTGCGACCGCTTCACATGCTACGTATCGCGCAGCGTGTTGGTGGGATTCTGCTTTCGCTACACAGTCATATACAAAGGAGACTAGTTAATGAGTTCTGATCGAACTGTTTCACGGCGCGCAATACTAAAAGGAGCTGCTATTGGCGGCGGGGCGCTCTTGTTGGATCGTGTGGGCTTGGCATCCACGCTGGAAGCCAGTCCTCCAACCACAAATGTCGCAGCTTACGTTTTGCCGTCGGCGCCGGGTGTGGAGATCGCATCCATCCTGACGGTCGGAGATGCGGCGGAGAATGGCTATCGCATGGTCGGAATACCAGACGGCTTGGGAGCCATCGGGAACGGACGAACTTTTTCGTTATTCATGAATCATGAGCTCACAGCGAGTGCCGGCAGTTCGGGTCCGGGCATCGCTCGAGCACATGGTAATTCCGGAGCCTTTGTTTCAAAGTGGACCATCGATCGCAACACGTTGCGCGTGCTGGCAGGCGAGGACTTGACGCCCTCACCCAGTCATGTGCGTCTCTGGAACTCGGCAACGCAACAGTACCAGGTGATGACAACTACCTGGGACCGGCTGTGTTCGGCAGACCTGCCTGATGAGAAGGCATTGCGCCACGGCAATCGAGGAACTTCGGAACGCATTTTCCTGAACGGCGAAGAGGTCAACTTCGGACGCGCCTGGGCGAGAATCGTTACGGGCGAACACGAAGGCGAGGCGTGGGAGTTGCCGCGTCTCGGAAAGATGTCGTTTGAGAACGTGGTTGCGTGTCCGCACGGTAAAGACCAAACCATCGTGGCTCTGTTTGACGACGGCGATTTGAACACAGCAGCTCCAGCAGCAAACAACCCTTCCGAAGTCTACATCTACATCGGCAGCAAGCAGACGCAAGGAAATGAAATTGAAAGAGCTGGACTCACTAACGGGAAGCTCTACGGAGTAAAAGTGTTTCTCGGCGATACCCACGTGACTGAGGAGAGCAACGACTTCGGATTAGGATCTGCCGCGACAGGCTTCGTCGGCAGCGGCAGGTTTGAACTGGTCGAACTCGGATCTGATGGCGATGTCTCTGCTTTTTCAGGCCTCCAATTATCACAAGACTCGATCGCGAAGGGCATCTTCCGGATGTTGCGGCCTGAAGACGGCGCATGGGATCCACGCGGGAATGGCAAGGACGCGCTCTATTTCGTCACCACGGCCAGTATTAGTCCCTTGCGAAACAGTCGTCTGTGGCGGCTCGAGTTCGATGACATCACACGTCCGCAGGAGGGTGGCAGGATTGAGATCTTATTAACCAATACGCCGGGCAGAATGTTTGACAACATCACGATAGACCGCCTCGGTCGTGTTTTGCTTCAGGAGGACACGGGCAATAACTCCTGGGTTGCAAAGATCTGGGCGTATGGCATCGATACTGGCGCTCTCATCGAGGTGGCCCATCACGACCCGGAGCTGTTTGAGACTGGCGTGAATCCAGCGAAGTTCATAACAGTGGATGAGGAATCATCGGGCATCATCGACGCGCAGCAGATCTTTGGTGAGGGCTGGTTCCTGTTCGTTGTGCAATCGCATGCAGTTAAATCTGATCTTGAATTGGTCCAGGACGGACAGTTGCTAAGGATGTATGTCCCTCCGCAAATCGCCCGGTAGAGCCATTGATCTGAACTGGACCGCCTACAAAATTACTGCAAGATGACACAGCCGAAGTGTTGCGACACTTCGGCTGTCTCTCTAATCGCTCTACTATGATTTATTGATAAAGGCGACAAGTTGAGGAATAACTTGTCGTGGCGCTTCCTCCATTAGCCAATGACCGGAGCTTTTGATCACGACTCCCTCTACGTTTGAATCAACCAGACGTGCCTGCTCAATTAAGAAGTTTCCGGACGCCTTTTCGCCGGTGAGCACTAACATCGGTATGGTTAGTTTATTTTGCGCCAACCCTGCGAAGTCCTTAGCATCCTGTTCGAACGCGCGAAACACTTCGAAGCCTGCGCGCATTGCACCAGGCTGTGCATAAGCTCTCGCGTAGAAGCGGCGGTCAGCTTCGGGAATGGAGTGTTTGGGATCAGCTGCAAAGTCATTCCAGAAATGCTCGAAATAGATTCGCTCACGACCAGATACCAACTTCAGCGGTGTGACACCGTAAAAATGGAAATGCCACAAGTCTCTCAACAGCCAGACAGTGGTCCAATCGCCGACACCCGGTAGAAACGCGTCCATCAAAACAATCCGATCAACCTCAGTCGGATACTGCGCCGCGTACGCATACGCAACCATCAAGCCGATATCGTGACCGACGACACTTGCTCGTTTGAACCCGAGCGACGAAGCCAGAGCGTGAATGTCTTGAGCCATGGTCTTCTTCTCGTAGCCACCATTCGGTTTGGATGACTGCCCGAAACCGCGCAGATCAGGCGCGATGACTAATCGAGTCTTGGCTAACTCAACCATCAATGGTCGCCACATGTGACTGTTCTGCGCGTAGCCGTGCAATAGAATCACCGGCTCGCCTTTTCCAGCAATCAAATAGTGAAGCTTGACGTCACCGGCAGACGCGAAGCGGCTCTGAATCGATGTCTGCGCCTGACCAGCTGTCATCAAACAGAGGATCAGAATTACCGCGCCGCTGAATGGAGCACGTATGGAAGTTTTCATCAGTCTCCTAACCGTGGCATGAGTCATTGAAGGTTACACAGCGAGTAGTTTGATTAGTCATTGGTACCTCGCCGCAAACGGCTCAGGAGACTTCGTAAACCGGTCTCAGGTAGCTGAATCCGATCCTGTGTATCAGACAATTTGATCGCGCGTAAGAAACTATCGAGGTCAGTCGGACCTGTATAACGGACATCATTCAGATAAAGAGTGGGAGTCCCTGTTACGTGCTCGTCAAACAGGCTGAGCTGATAATCAGATTCAATCTGTTGAAGGAATGAATGCTCAGTCATATCGTGAGTGAACCTTTCAAGGTTGAGGCCTACGCGCCGGGCGTAATGTGAAAGGTCGCGGTCCTCGAGCGCTGTCTGATGCGTAAATAATTCGTCGTGCATCTGCCAGAATTTCTGTTGCGCGGCGGCCGATTCAGCGGCTTCGGCAGCGCGCAACGAATGTGGGTGAGTGTGAACAGTAGGGAAATGACGAAAGACGAAGCGTAAGTTATCTCCAAGAAGTTTTCGCACCTGCTTGATGATTGGATAAACCCCTCCACAATAGATGCACTCGAAATTTCCGTACTCGAGAAGCGTAACAGGCGCGGTTGCCGATCCGGACGTATGATCTCGTTCCGTTACTGGATTCTTGAGTTTGACTGTTTCAGGAATGCTCATCTGTTAATCCTGATTGCTAATGAGATCTCAAGGCATTCAGTTCTCGAAAAACTGTTGCGCTGACCACCAGCGCCTAGGCCTTTGGTGCCGCCTGTAACCAGAGTTCGCCTGCCCTTGAATTCAGTTGTTTCCGCTTTTGGGTCGTTGTTCTGCGGCCAAATTCTCGTACCGTTTGAGCTTCACTGTGCTTCACAAGGTCGCAGCGAACCAACGTTTATGCTGTTGCTGCCTGCTCGCCCTTAATAAACGCAAGCAGGTCGGCGTTGATTTGATCTGCGTGCGTGGTCGGCATGCCATGCGGAAAACCGGGATAAAACTTTGTCGTGGCATTTTTGAGCAGCTTGGCGGAAAGAGGACCAGCATTCGCGAAGGGCACGATCTGATCGTCCTCGCCGTGCATCACCAGTGTCGGCACCTCGATCTGCTTGAGATCCTCGGTGAAGTCGGTTTCCGAGAATGCCTTGATGCAATCATACTGGGCTTTGATCCCGCCCATCATGCCCTGCCGCCACCAGTTATCTCTGACTCCTTGCTTGATGTCGGCGCCCGGCCGGTTGTAACCATAAAAGGCAAGCGTAAAATCCTGGTAATACTGAGGGCGGTTTTTGGCTGTGCTCTCGCGAATCTGATTGAAAATTTCGAGTGGAGTGCCGCCTGGATTCTTGTCAGACTTGACCATGATTGGTGGAACAGCACTGATCAGCACCGCTTTAGCGACTCGTCCTTTGCCATATCGAGCCACATAGCGCGCGACTTCGCCACCGCCAGTTGAATGGCCAATGTGAATGGCGTCGTGCAGGTCAAGCTTCTCAACCAACTCGTTTACGTCTGCCGCGTAGGTGTCCATCTCGTTGCCGGTGTCCGTTTGAGTTGAGCGTCCATGTCCGCGCCGATCATGAGCGATGACGCGAAATCCCTTCTCAAGAAAGAACATCATCTGGCCGTCCCAGTCGTCGGCGGACAAGGGCCAACCATGGTGAAAGAATAGAGGCTGTCCTTCGCCCCAGTCTTTGTAATAGATCTGCGTTCCGTCCTTCGTTGTGATTGTGCTCATAGTTCCCTCCTCTACCGTTCCTAACAGCTTCATGACTCAGCTCGCCGCAGTCGCCGCGTCTGTGCAGATACTGAAATAGTCAACTCGCTCGGAGCGCGGTGTTAAGCGCTTGCAAGAGATCCGTGGGCTCAAATGGCTTGAAGAGAGAGTCCACGCCCTGGATCAAACGTTGACGAACCGCATTATCTCTCAGTGCCGTGATGAAGACGATCGGTATTGATTGATCGCGACGAGTTAGCTCTCGTTGCAGATCGGGTCCGCTCATGCCGGGCATGGCGATCGAGAACCAGACATCTGGTCTCCGTAATCGATTCAGAAGCCAGGAACTCCTCAGCGGACGAAAACGTCTGGGCCTCGAAACCAAATTCCTTCAGCAAATCAGGCAAAGACTCGCGCACGATCGTCGTCATCAACTACTGTTATTAGGAGACGTGCAACCATCAGCTATGATCGCAATTAGTCTCCAATCCATCGCATGGTAGCTACCGAGAATGCGCCTATCAAAGCCGAATGTCTATGGTACTTTGGTATCGGTATCGACCGCGATCAATGCCAGATATCGATACTTTGGTTCAATAGATTCCTACTTCCACTTGTGATTTACTCCCGAACGTTCACCGGAGGAAACGGGTGTCGGACCGTACCGGCCGCTTGGTCACAACGTCGCTAGCGCGAGCGAAGACTGCGCAGCCGGTCGATTTGTGACAGATCATTTTCAACTCCCAGATCAGTCCGAAATTTGATACGAAAAATCAGTTAAATAAAAAATTAACGTCACAAATGAGAAGGCTGTTCAGTCTTAGCGAGTACCGAAACAATAACTGGTGGTTGCGACGGCCCCGGCCGCGAAAAGGAAGGAGAAAATATATGAAGATCGTCGTTCTCGGTGGCACTGGTCTTATCGGATCAAAGCTCATCACAAAACTCAAAGCCAGCGGACATGAGGCAGTGGCTGCGGCACCTAATACGGGCGTCAACACACTTACCGGCCAAGGATTAGCCGAGGTACTTAAGGGTGCCCAGGTGGTTGTCGATGTCTCCAATTCGCCGTCTTTTGAGGATGTAGCGGTCATGAACTTCTTTCAGACGTCAACCCGCAATCTCCTCTCTTTCGAGGCTGCGGCAGGCGTGGGCCATCACGTCGCGCTCTCGATTGTTGGCAGTGATAGTTTGCCTGAGAGTGGTTACCTTCGAGCAAAGGTCGCGCAGGAAAAATTAATTAAGGAAGGCTCGATCCCTTACTCGATCATCCACTCAACTCAATTCTTCGAGTTCGTCAAACGCATCGCCGACGAGGCCACCATAGGGAATAGCGTTCACCTGCCGCCAGTGCTGTTCCAGCCAATTGCCTCAGACGATGTAGTGAGTGCGCTGTATGAAGTGACCACGAGTTCACCACTGAATGGCGCAATTGAAATCGCCGGCCCCGAGGTGTTTCGTTTTGACGAACTTATCCGGCAACAACTCAGGGCGCTCAACGATTCGCGCGAA
>DASYSD010000046.1:0-39439 GCA_036003745.1 Pyrinomonadaceae bacterium | reverse complement strand
GTGGCGCTGATGCCCAAACGTCAGCTAGGTTGAAAAGACGGCCATCCAATTCAAAATTGATAGTGCCCGCCAGTGCCAGCTCGGCCGCCGATCGCGCCCCCCGCAGTCGCTACCTTCGAGCTGGCACAGCTATTTTAAATCTCCGTTTATCCGCGTAAATCTGCAACTGCCATCAATTTGTCCACTTCGGAACGCGCCGAATCAATTGTCTCCCGCTCATCAAGCGTCACGAGTTTCCCATCCCGTAACAAAAATTCGCCATCGATGAGCACTGAATCCACGTCATCCGGCTGCGCTGAGTAGACAACCGCCGAAACCACGTCTTCGACCGGCGTCGAGTGCAAACGATCCAGCTTTACGACGGCCAGGTCCGCACGCTTACCGATTTCAATACTTCCGATTTCAGCGTCGAGGCCAAGCGCCTTTGCTCCGTCAATTGTCGCCATGCGCAGCGCACGATTTGCCGGTAACACTTCGGGCCCGTGCAACGCCTTTTGAAGCAACGCCGCGGTGCGCATTTCTGTGAACATGTCGAGACGATTGTTGCACGCCGCTCCATCCGCTCCCAGCGAAACTGAAATGCCCTGCTCCAACAACTTGACGACAGGAGCAATCCCGGAGCCAAGCTTTAGATTTGACGACGGACAGTGGACCACGTTGGTTTGAGTTGTTCTCAGTATTTCGATCTCTTCGTCACTGAGATGAACACAGTGCGCGAGCGCGACGTGGCTGCCGGTCAATCCAAGGCTGTCGAGATACGTGATGTTACGCAAACCACTCTCCTGCTCAACCATCTGGCACTCGGTTTTGTTTTCCGATGCGTGTGTGTGAATCATCACGCCTCGAGCTCGCGCCAGGCCGGCGACTTTCTCCAACAACTCACGAGTACAACTCACTGCAAATCGCGGCGCGAAACAATAGCGAATCCTTCCATTGGCTTTACCGTGCCACTCTTCGAGAAGTGCCAGCGACTCATCGATTGAATTTCCGGTTTGCTCCTGCAAAGCGCGGGGAACTTCGTCACCCTTGTCCATCATGCACTTGCCGACAGTGGCGCGAAAGCCACTCTCCTCGACCACCCTGAAAACCTCGGCAGTGTGATTGACTGTCTCCATCGTAAGTGCGCAGGTGGTACCGCCCTTGATGAGTTCGGCTATACCAAGCCGAGTAGACGCCTTGATCGACGAAGCAGAGTGGGCGGCCTCCATGGGCCAGACACGCTGTTTCAACCAATCAATGAGGGCAAGGTCGTCAGCAGCACCACGAAAGATTGTTTGACAGAGATGAATGTGCGTTTGTACGAAACCGGGAATTACAGCGCAGCCGCCGGCATCGATCACTGTATCGGCTGTTTGCCCGCGGCCGCCAATCTCGGCGATGCGGTCGTCGCGGATGAGCAGATCAGCACGCATGATGGAGTTCGCAGAATCCATCGTGACGAGGTTTCCGTTCCTAATGAGGATCGAAGACATTGAAGACAGTTTACGCCACAAAAAGGCACAAGAAGCACAAAATGATTCAGGAGAAGCCTGATTATCTGTGCTTTTTGTGCCTTTTTGCGGACTTTATGCTTACTTGGTTGCGGCCTTTACAGTTGGGGCTTCGGGTTCTTCACGAACCGGTAAGCCCAACTTCACCTTCACGTCGCGCTCAATCTTTCGCAAGATTTCAGGATTCTCTCTCAAGGCAACTTTGGCATTTTCGCGGCCCTGACCAAGTCGTTCGCCTTTGTAAGAAAACCAGGCGCCACTCTTTTCCACCGCTCTTTGAATCACGGCGAGATCGAGCAGATCACCTTCACGCGAAATACCTTCGCCATACATGATGTCGAATTCACACTCGCGGAAAGGTGGCGCAACTTTGTTCTTTGCCACTTTCACTTTGGTGCGATTACCGGCCACGCGATCGCCGTCTTTGATCGCACCGATACGACGGATATCGAGTCGAAGAGAAGAGTAAAACTTCAGCGCGCGGCCGCCGCTCGTAGTTTCCGGATTGCCGAACATGACACCAATCTTTTCGCGGATCTGGTTGATGAAGATGAAGCAGGTATTTGACTGCGCCACAATCGCAGTAAGCTTGCGCAATGCCTGCGACATCAAACGCGCCTGCAAACCCGGCAACGAATCGCCCATCTCGCCGTCAAGCTCTGCGCGTGGCACCAACGCCGCAACAGAATCAACGACAATCACGTCAACTCCATTTGAGCGCACGAGCGCTTCGGCAATCTCGAGAGCCTGTTCACCGGAATCCGGTTGTGAAATCAGCAACTGGTCGATATCGACTCCGAGTTTGCCGGCATAATCGGCATCCATTGCGTGTTCGGCGTCAATATATGCGGCCACACCGCCGGCTTTCTGAGCTTCCGCCACGATGTGAAGCGCGAGCGTGGTTTTGCCGGAGCTCTCTGGCCCGTAAATCTCGATGATGCGTCCGCGGGGCACTCCGCCCACGCCGATAGCCGCGTCGAGGCTGAGGGAAGTCGTGGAAATTGCCGGTATATCCGACACTTCACGTTCACCCAAACGCATAATCGATCCCTTGCCAAACTTCTTTTCAATATTTGCTAAAGCGGCCTCAACGGCGCGGCCGCGGTCTGCAGTTGCTCGGTCATCAGCCATAACATACATCTCTTTCTTCCGCTCCTCTTCTCCGAAGTGAGCAGATGATAGCACAGTGTTTCACACTTGCAACAGACAATTTTCGTTTGAGGGGTGAGGTTTTTTTGGAAACGCCCCCTCGTGAGGTACATGCGTGTTCGAGCGAGCACTTTATCACATCTTGTAAATCCTGAAAATCATCTCAATCCGGTCAGGAACTTACCGATCCGCTCCACGAGATCCGGCCTGTCTCCGAGCCGCTCCATCTCAGCCACTATCGCCGACCCAACCACGACCGCATCCGCATAACGCTGCACATCCGCAACCTGCTCCGCGTTCGAGATGCCAAAGCCAACCGCGACCGGCAGTTCTGAAAACTTTCGCACACGATTCACGAGCTTCTCTGCTTCCGCGCTCACCGTTTCACGAGTGCCAGTCACGCCTGCACGCGAGACAGCGTAGATAAACCCACTCGCACGGTCGGCAACCAGCTTCAATCGCTCATCGGTAGAAGTCGGAGCCACCAGGAAAATCATGTCCAGCCCAAGAGCACGCAATTCCCTTTCAAACTCACCAGACTCTTCGGGCGTAAGGTCAGTGACCAGCACGCCATCAAGTCCCGCGTCCTTCGCAGCCTCGGCCAAACGCTTCAAACCAAATTGAAACAGCGGATTGTAATAACTGAAAAGAATTATCGGGATATCGATCTGTTTCCGAGCGCGAGCGACTGTGTCCAGAATCTCCTGCAAACCAAAGGTATTCTTTAGAGCTCTTTCCGAAGCACGTTGAATCACTGGTCCATCAGCCATCGGGTCGCTGAATGGAACGCCGAGCTCGATCAATGTCGCACCGGATTGAGCAAGAGTGATGAGGAGCTTTTCTGTAGTTACCAGATTCGGATCGCCGGCAGTGAAAAAAGGAATAAAACCTTTCTTCCCTTCCTGCTTCAGAGTCGTAAAAGAGTCGGCGATGCGTCCCAAAGCGTTTACGCCCCCAACTCTTCGCGCACTGAATTTACGTCCTTATCGCCGCGTCCGGAAAGATTCACAATCAGGATTTGATCACGTCTCATCGTTCGCGCCGTTTTGATTGCCTGGGCCACGGCATGAGCTGACTCGAGCGCGGGAATGATGCCTTCAAGTTTCGAAAGGAGTTGAAAGGCTTCTAACGCGGCGCTATCGGAGACGGACACATAATCCACGCGACCCGCATCGTGCAGAAAAGCGTGTTCAGGACCAATGGAGGGATAGTCGAGACCGGCTGAGATTGAGTGAGTCGCCGCGACCTGGCCGTTATTGTCCTGTAGCACGTAACTCATCGTTCCCTGCAACACACCCGGCCGACCTCCACCAGCAGCGTTAAAGCGCGCCGCGTGTTGGCCCAACTCATTGCCTGAGCCACCGGCTTCGACGCCAATCATCTTGATCTCTGCATCAGCCAGAAACGGATGAAAGAGTCCGATGGAATTCGATCCGCCACCGACACACGCGATCAGAGCGTCCGGCAAACGTCCGGCCTGTTCGAGGATCTGCTTGCGTGTTTCGCGTCCAATCACGCTCTGGAAGTCGCGCACCATGAGTGGATAAGGATGTGGACCAAGCGCGCTGCCGAGCAGGTAGTAAGTGCCGGCAACGTTTGTGACCCAATCGCGCAATGCTTCGTTTATCGCGTCTTTCAGAGTTCGCGAGCCGGCGTTCACTTCCCGAACTTCTGCGCCGAGCAGTTGCATCCGAAAAACATTGAGTTCCTGGCGCCGCATATCTTCCGCACCCATGTAAACCACGCAATCGAGTCCGAACAACGCGCAGACGGTCGCGGATGCGACGCCGTGTTGACCGGCGCCGGTCTCGGCGACAATGCGTTGTTTGTTCATCCGGCGTGCAAGCAGCACCTGTCCGATCGTGTTGTTGATCTTGTGCGCCCCGGTGTGGAGAAGATCTTCGCGCTTGAGATAGATCGTTGCGCCACCGCAGTAATCAGTCAGCCTTGCGGCGTGAAATAGCGGCGTCGGCCGGCCGGCGTAGTTGTGCTGAAGTGCGTGAAGTTCCGATTGGAACGATTCATCATCACGACTCGCGAAGTAGGCTGCGGTCAGTTCCTCGAGCGGCGCCATTAGGGTCTCGGGAACATAGCGTCCACCGTACTGGCCCCAGTGGCCAAGGGAATCCGGCTGTGTGATTGCGGAGGTCATTCGATATAGGGTCCAATAGGTCCGAAAAGACCTATTTCAAACTCCAGGCAGTTTCTCCTGTAACGGCGGCGCCACCGAAACTCGATCGCGTCCGGAATTCTTCGATACATACAACGCGCCATCGCTGGCGGAGTAAAGCATTCTCTCGGAGGTCGCATTCTCCGGACAGCCGGCGACGCCGATGCTAACGGTCACCGCGCCCACACCCTCCACCCGTTTTCCACTCAACACCCCGCGCAAACGCTCTGCAGCTGAAACTGCACGCTCAAGATCGACACCTGCGAGCAGTAACCCGAACTCTTCACCACCAAGTCGCGCGGCAGTGTCGTTGTCACGCGAGACTTCCTTCAAGGTCTGCGCGATCTGGCGGATCACCATGTCGCCCACCGGATGCCCAAACTTGTCATTCACTGACTTCAGATGATCGATATCAAGCATCAGCAACGCGCAAGGAACACGATAGCGCCGCCAACGTTCAACCTCGCGAGCAAGCGCAACCCGAAAACGGCGGCGGTTGGCAAGACCTGTCAACGAGTCGAGGTCCGCGTCAGCACGTAACAGGTCGATCTTCTGTCGTAACAACACTAACTGTTGCGTTCTCTCAATCAAAAGATCGAATTCGTCAGGCAACGAGAAGTAATCAAATGCCCCTTCGACCATGGCTCCATGTCTCAGGCTCACTGTGGACGGGTCCGATCCGGTCAGTAGCAACGGAATGCCATCTTCAGATTGCGCGAGCATCTTCGCCAGCTCTTTAAATCGCAAGCCACGAGTCGCAGCGTTTGCAATAACGAGATGTGGGCGCGTTCGCGTTAACGAAACCATCGCGGCGGCGCCGTTTGAAACGCCGAACACATCGATGCCTCGCAAAGAAAGGACCTCAACGAATTCAGACTGTTTCTGTTCGGCAATAAGCAAGACGCGGCCGCGCGCTCGCTCTGAAGGTCGGGTAATTGGTTCTTTTTCAGGCCGCGGAGTCATAGTTAGACTTTGAGAAGTCAACGAATTAAATAAACCACTTGTTCGGGGAGGATGATCTGAAAGTTTTATGTTTTGGGGCAAGGGTTAGAATACTCCGCTACCGTGGGCAATCGTCAAGTTTTAACACTCCGCACCGCTGTCACGAACGCGCGCATGCGCTCGTGATTCTTTTGTCCGGGCATGGCTTCCAGTGCGCTGCATGCATCGACAGCAAAGGGGCGAACGGTCTCGATTGCTTCGCCCACATTTTCAGGGGATAAGCCACCGGCCAGATAAAGCTTCGAAACGATTTTGCTGACCTGTTGTACAATGGACCAGTCAAAAGCACGACCGGTACCACCACGCAATGAATTGTGTTTCGTGTCGAGCATGATTGCGTCGACCTGATAACGATCGAGTAGTTGCAAGTCGAAGTCGTGGGAGACTGCGAAAGTTTTGATTACCTCATGAAATTTTCTAAGCTCGCGACAGCAATCGGGCGACTCATCACCGTGTAACTGCAAAGCTTTGACGCCGGCTTCCTCTGCGATTTTCCGCACGACTTCCGGTGACTCTTCGTTGACGAAAACTCCCACCTTGAGAACTGAATTCGGGAGCTGCTCGATGATCTTGCGAGCCAGTTGCGGAGCGATGTAACGCGGGCTCGGCTCGTAGAAGTTAAACCCAAGCGCATCAGCACCCGCATCAATCGCAGCAAGTGCATCATCGAGATTAGTAATGCCGCAAATCTTAACAAAGGTCATGTTTAACCAAATCGTGTCCCATCGAACGCAGCGCCTGCTCTGGATTCTCAGCGCGCATGAGCGTTTCGCCAATTAGAAAACCACGGTAGCCGACGGCTCTCAGGCGTCGTAAATCTTCTGAACTGTGTAGGCCACTTTCGCTGATCATCAAGACCTCAGGTGGAGCTTGGCGCGCCAGCGAGAGCGACGTTTCGAGCGAGACCTCGAACGTGCGCAAGTCACGATTGTTGACGCCGATGAGACTCGCGCCACAGGCCACGGCCCTCCTCATCTCATCACTGGTGTGAACTTCGACGAGCGCGTCGAGGCCGAGTTCATCTTCAGCCAGACTTCGAAGCCGCAACAGCAAATCGTCATCGAGTGCAGCTACGATCAGGAGAATCGCGTCAGCACCAGCCGCGGTAGATTCGTAAACCTGGTACTCGTCAAACACAAAATCTTTTCGTAACACTGGCAAGTCAACCGTGGCTTTGACTGTTCGCAGGTCTTCGAGTGATCCAGAGAAGTAATCCTCTTCAGTCAGCACGGAGATCGCCGCGGCGCCGCCTTCCTCATAACTTTTCACAATCTGACGCAGATCGGCTTCCGGTCGGATTACTCCTTTCGACGGTGAACGGCGTTTGAATTCCGCGATAATATTGATGCCATCGGTCCGTAGCGCTTTATTCAGAGCATGGGCAATCGCTTCGCTTCGCGCCTCACTCGCCAGAACGTGGAGACGATCGAGCGACATAAGATCTTTCGCAGCGACTACGCGTTCGCGTTTTTTAGCGATGATTTCGGATAGTACGTTCATAAGAGAAATTACTCGCGCAACGGCGCGGCGGCGCAACGCAAAACCAGGAACGTTGCGCCGTCGCGCCGTTGCGGGAGTACTATCCACTAGTTGCTTCGATAAGTAGTTCCAACTTGTGCTCCGCGGCGCCACTGTCGATCGAATCCCCTGCCATCTTCGCGCCCTCACGGAGGTTAGCAGCAGCGCCGCCGAGAAAAAGCGCTGCGGCCGCGTTTAATATCACTAACGCTCTCGCTTCATCCTTGCGCGAACCTGACAATACAGCACTCACGATCTTCGCATTCGCTTCCGCATCACCTCCACGCAGATGGTCCAGCGATCCCGTTTCGAACCCAAAATCATCCGGTCCGATTTCAAACGTCTTCACTTCCCTGTTCTGCGCTTCAGCAACATGAGTCTTTCCCGCAAGCGTGATCTCGTCCAAACCGTCTTCACCATGGACCACCCATGCGTGCTCAGTGCCGAGCTCTGACAGTACATGGGCTAACTTTTCGGCAAACTCCCTGCGCCAGACGCCGATAATCTGGCGTGGCGCGCCCGCAGGATTACTCAACGGACCGAGCAGATTAAAAGTCGTGTGAATTCCCAGTTGGCGGCGAATACCGGCCACTCGCGCCGTCGCACCATGATAGAGCGGCGCAAACATGAAGCAGATCCCGATCTCATTGAGCGCTTGCTCAGAAGCCAGCGGTATCGCGGAAACATTCACACCGAGCGCCGTCAGCAAATCAGCGCTTCCGGACTTACTGCTGGCCGCACGATTACCGTGTTTCGCCACCGGCAACCCCGCACCCGCAATTACGAAAGCCGCTGCAGTTGAGATGTTGAACGTCTTCGCGCGACTCGAACCCGTTCCCGCAGTATCGATGAAACACGAATGTTGCGAAATTACGCGCACTGCTCGCGACCGCAGCCCTTCCGCCATTCCGACAAGCTCTTCAATCGTTTCACCTTTTGCTGCCAATGCCACGAGTGTGCCGGAAATCTGTGCATCGGTAGCTGCCGCATCAAGCAATGCTTCGAGTAATTCGAAGGCCTCATCGCGAGTCAGATCCTCACGACGAACAAGTCGCGGAAGAAAGTCGGTGAGTCGGTGAGTTGCCATGAAACGGTGCGGGGTCAGAGCTTCAGAAAGTTCGCGAGTAATTGCTTGCCATCAGAGGTCAGGATCGATTCGGGATGAAACTGCACGCCTTCAACTTTCAGCTCACGATGACGCAGGCCCATAATGATGTCGTTGGCGGTATAAGCCGAGATTTCGAGGCACGACGGCAACGACTCCTTTTCAACAATTAGCGAATGATAGCGACCCGCCAGAAAGTGATCGTTCATTCCGGCAAAGATCGTTTTGCCGTCGTGACAAACTTCAGACGCTTTACCGTGCATTAACTCCGGCGCGCGAATAACTTTGCCGCCAAACGCCTGCCCGATTGCCTGATGGCCCAGACACACGCCGAGCAACGGAAGCTTTCCGGAAAAATGTGCAATCACGTCAAGCGTGATTCCGGCATCATCAGGAGTGCCGGGACCCGGAGAAATCACGATCCGTTCCGGCCGCAGACTGTTCTCAATCTCGTCGAGGGTGACGCGATTATTGCGGCGAACTTCAATCGTCTCGCCCAGTTCGCCGAGATACTGCACGAGGTTGTAAGTAAACGAATCGTAATTGTCGATGACCAGTAACACGCTTAACGCTTGCCTCTCAACAGCGAAACTATGCTCTCTCGTTTGTTCCGGCCCGCCCATTCGGCCGCAGTGATGCCATCGTTGTCCTTCAGCGAAGGATTAGCGCCGCGACTCAACAGCAGACGCACCGCATCGTCATGTCCGAAAACCGCCGCCCACATCAGCGCTGTGCCACCTTGCTTGTTCTTCGCATTCGGATTTGCGCCTTTGTCCAACAATGCACGTATGATTTCAACGTTGCCGTTCTCGGCGGCGCCATGCAAAGCCGTATCGCCGTCGTCGTCCTGCAGATTCACGTCCGCACCATGCGCGAGTAGTTTTTCAAATCGCTCCTTGTCGTCGCGCCAGACGTACGCACTCAGCAACGGTCGCCCATTCAAGCCTCCAACATTCGGATCGAGTCCGGGACGATTCAACAAGGCGTCTTCGACCTCCTGATACCTGGCTTGGATCGCATGAGCAAGCGCCGTGTAGCCACGTTTATCCTTGACGTTGATGTCAACGCCGCGCGATAGAAGTGCATTGACGACAACGAGATCGCCACGGGCCGCCGCGGATATTAAAGCAGTTCTGCCATCGCCATCTTGTGCGTTCGCGTTAATGCCTCCGTCAAGGAATGCGTTGATAGCCATCACGTCGCGCGCCTGCGCAGCCGCGAAGAAACTCTTTTCGTCAAAGTTGTAACCGCGCAACTTGAGTAGCCGCTGTGCAGCTTCAGGCGACGCCGGCCGGTCTTCAATCTTTTTGCACCCGTTAAAGAGGAGCAGGCCGCTGATAATAACGACTGTCAGAACTATTTTTTGCATGACGCTACAATCGCACGTTGAATCTTCACCGGCTTCTCCGGTTTTTCATTTTCGGCCGGCGCCTGGTTGATCGCGTCCGCCACTTCCATGCCTTTCGTCACCGTACCGAACGCAGAAAACTTGCTGTCGAGATGTTGTCCAGTACCGACAAGAATAAAAAAATGTGTGGTCGCACTGTTTGGTTCATCAGTACGCGCCATCGAAACAATTCCGCGCACGTGTTTGACGAGACCCGGTTCATCCGGAAGCCTGTGCGTCATTCGCTTTGCAAGTTCTGCACTCCACTTCTCACTGGTCTGCAGATTTCCTCCCTGAATCACGAATCCTTTGACAACACGACTAAAGGTCGTGGTATCGAGAGCGCCCGTCGCCGAGAGATTGAGAAAATTTCTCACCGACTCGGGCGCCAGTTCAGGCATCATCGCGATCTCGATCGCACCCAGCTCCGTATTTAACGTCACACATTGTCCCGCCATCTTCTCGACTGACGCGCCATCAAACGGCTCGGCTGCCGCGGGTGCCTCAGCCGTGGTCCTCGCATTCGCTTTCTTCGGCAGTTCGATCGTCGCGTTCGACTGTGCCTTCGCCACTGTAATGATCAGCAACAGACCAAAAACCGTTGCCACTATCCTGTTAATCCTGAAATCCATCCTGTAAACCCTGTCTAAAGTCCTTTCTGTGCCATCTCGATCGCTCGAAACATCGCGCGTGCCTTATTCACTGTCTCCGCATACTCATGTTCCGGAATCGAGTCGGCCACAATTCCGGCGCCCGCCTGGACCAACGCTTCTCCATTGCGCAAGACGATCGTTCTGATCGCAATACACGAATCGAGATTGTCAGCGTAATCCATGTACAAAACAGAGCCCGCATAAATGCCGCGACGATCCGGTTCCAGGCCGCGAATGATCTCCATCGCGCGAATCTTTGGCGCTCCTGTTACCGTTCCGGCTGGAAAACATGAAGCCAGCGCATCGAATCGATCGAGACCATCGCGCAAACGCGATCGCAAACTCGTCTCGAGATGTTGCACATGAGAATAACGCTCCACATGCATCAGATCGTCAACTTTAACAGACCCGTAATCCGAAACGCGCCCGAGGTCATTGCGTCCAAGATCCACGAGCATCATGTGTTCGGCGACCTCTTTCTCATCCGACTTCAGATCCTCACTCAACACCCAGTCTTCCGTTTCGGTTGCGCCACGTTTTCTGGTGCCCGCGATAGGTCGATAATCGAGTCGTTGTCCGTGACAGCGAACCAGCATTTCCGGTGAAGCTCCGACAACGGTTTCGTCACCAAGTCGGAGGAAAAACATGTACGGCGATGGGTTGATTGCGCGCAGCGCTCGGTATATCTGCAACGGATCGCCCTTGAACGCTGCTGAGAAACGCTGCGAAAGCACTACCTGATAGCAATCGCCCGCGGCGATGTGATCCTTGACCTGGCGCACAGCTTCTTCAAAAGCTCTCCGTGGGAAGTTCGATTGTAGTGAAATACTCCTGGCATTTTCATTAAGTGGTTGTGCGTTGGCCGGCAACCCTCCGATGTCGGAGATCTTTTTCCCAACTTCTTCCGTGCGCGCAACAGCCTGATCGTACAACTCTCGCAAACGCTCGTGGCTTCCTCCCGCTTCTTCAGTAAAGACGATGGAAACAATCTCCAACCGTTGTTTGACGCGATCGAAAGCGATCACATTTCGGAAGAACATCCAAACAGCGTCAGTCGGCACATCGAGTGGCTGCGTATGATCGTCGCGTAGAGCGGGTTCAAACCATTGCGCCGCATCGTAACCAAGATATCCGACTGCGCCGCCCGCAAACGGCACGAGGCCAGATCGACGCGCGAGGGAACGACCGCGGAAATAATCTCTCACCCACTCGGTTGCGACGATGGGAAACGACTCAGTCTTACCATCGCGTTCGACGATCGTTTGCATTCCCTTGCCGCGCACGATCATTTCCGGATCGACGCCGAGAAACGAGTAACGCGCAATCCGTTCGCCGCCTTCGACGGATTCGAGCAAAAAGGCGTAAGGCGAATTACCAGCGATACGCATAAAGGCGCCGACTGGCGTGTGTAAGTCCGCGAGCACTGAACGCACGACAGGGACGACATTGCCCTGCCGCGCTTCGCGCTCAAACGCCTCGAAGTTTGATGGTTGCAAATCGAGCATCGGAATCTATGCCAAACGATTGCCTGACAGCCACCAGCCGCCATCAACCACAAGCACTACGCCATTAATGAAGCTCGCGGCATCCGAGCAGATAAATACCGCCGCCTTTTCGATATCGGAGATCCGGCCAAAACGTCCGAGCGGCACACTCTTTCGTAAACGGTCCTTGAGGGACTCAGGCATCAATCGTTTCATTCCCTCAGTGTCCTCGATTGGACCAGGCGCGATCGCGTTCACGCGGATGCCGTAACGCCCCCATTCGACCGCGAGATTGCGTGTCAACGCATCGACACCCGCCTTCGCCGCCGAGACGTGAAGCTGCATTGGTGTTCCGAGATAGTGAAGTGTCGCGCTGATATTCAGGATCTGTCCACGATGTTCTTTGAGTTGCCCAAACGCCGCGCGACAAACGTTGAAAGTACCCTTCAGATCGATGTCGACAACAGTGCCAAAACCATTTGGCGACAATTCTTCCGCGGCACAAAGAAAGTTTCCCGCAGCGCCGTTCACCACGATATCGACCTTGCCAAACTTTTCCACCGTTTCTGCGACGGCCTTTTCAACTGCTTCAGGTTGACGGACGTCAGCAACAACCGCCAGTGCTTTGCCGCCATTCCGGTTGATGGCGTCCGCCGCGGGTTGCAGGTGATCGATCTTGCGACTCGTTAGCGCGACACTCGCACCCGCTTCAGCAAGAGCCCGTGCTACACCGCCCGTGATGCCCGTTCCGCCGCCCGTGATGAACGCTACGCGTCCATTGAGAATCCCATCGTTGAAGATTGTTTCACTCATAATTGTTTAAGCTGCAACACGGATGGCTTCTTCAAGCTTGAACTTTCCCTCGTATAAAGCTTTGCCTACGATGACGCTGTCAAGGCGTGAGTCACCTGAGTCGCGAAGATGTCTTATATCGTCAAGACTCGAAACGCCGCCAGACGCCGTTACATGTACATTTGCAGCTCGAGCGACAGCGAGCGTCTGTTCGATGTTTGGACCACCAAGCATGCCGTCCCGAGCAATGTCAGTATAGACAATGCGTTCGACACCAGATTCGACGACCGACCGCGCCAGTTCGACAGCGAGCAAAGGCGTTGCTGATTCCCAACCACGTGTCATTACGCGACCGTCGCGTGCGTCGATTCCGACGCAGATCCGGGACGAAAAACTACTGACAAACGCTTTCAACAACTGAGGCGACTCCGCTGCGACCGTTCCGAGCACAACACGAGCGACTCCCGCGTTGCAAAGCTGTTCGACGTCGGCAAGGGATCTAATTCCGCCGCCGAATTCGATAGGCACGTCAACGGTATCGACGATCTCTCGAACTACCGCCCGATTTGGAGACTCAGCACCGTTAAATGCGCCATCGAGATCCACAACGTGAATCATCTTCGCTCCAACTGCCGCAAACTCCTTCGCGACCGCGACAGGATTCTCGTTGTAAACCGTCACCTCAGACTTCCGTCCCTGCAGCAATCGCACGCATTTACCATTCTTGAGATCTATCGCCGGTATCACAAGCATTCAATGTTCTCGTCGCGTTATTGTAGGGGCGGCACTCCGTGGCCGCTCCTTCGTGGAATTCAAATCACCGTCGAAATAGCGGCTGTGCCTCTCGCGCGCTACGGACCAAACTCGGAAGGGCTTGATGTACAAGCAAGGGGCGGCCACGGAGTGCCGCCCCCTACAATAACGTCACTGATCGCGCACCATACTCATCACTTCGTCAAACAGTTTCCCATTCGTCGCTATCGAATTGCCGCCAGAGGCCGTTCTCACGCCGCGCCAGTCAGTAAACGTTCCGCCCGCTTCTTCCATAATCGGCAACAACGGTGCGCAGTCCCAGAGGTTCATCACCGGATCGAGCATCACATCGGCACGACCCGTCGCTACCAAAACGTAGCCATAGCAATCACCCCAGGTGCGACTCGTCTTCGCTCGTGCTTGCAACAACTCCGCCGCGCGTCCGAAACCGTAGCGCGCACACGCTGTGAAATCTGTCGCCAACAACAACGCCTCTTTGAGTTCTGCGGTGTTTGAGACTCTCGCAGGCTCGCCGTTCAAAAAACATCCAACTCCCTTCGCCGCAGAGACGATCTCACCGAGCGCCGGTATATTTATCACCCCAACGCTCAATTCCTCTTCAATCTCCAGCGCAATCAAAACGCCATAGAACGGGACTCCATGCACAAACGCAAACGTGCCATCGATAGGATCAACGATCCAGCGGCGGCCCGAAGAACCCCGCAACTCGCCTTCTTCTTCCCCGAGCACGCCATCTTTGGGAAATCGTTTTGCGATCTGCTCGCGTAAATAACTCTCGGCCCGCCGATCTGCTACGGTAACGTAACTACCATCTGACTTCGTGCTGGTTTCGAGTTTCCTGCGAAAATACTCCAACGTGATATCACCCGCGCTGCGTGCCAGCTCGACTGCGAACTGAAGTAACTCGTTAAGCTCGCTTTTCACTGTGACCCTTTCTGCGTTGTCCGAGTTCGGCTGCGACTTGTTTGAGACTCACACCACGCGCCACCAGCAAAACAAGCAAGTGATAGACGAGATCCGAGACCTCGGCAGTCAGCCGTTCATCGTCATCGTTCTTTGCCGCAATGATCGTCTCAGATGACTCCTCACCCAGCTTTTTGAGAATCTTGTCGAGACCTTCTTCGAAGAGATACGTCGTGTATGAACCCTGCGGCCGCTCGCGTTCACGGCTTTGAATCAATTCATAGAGTTGGTCGAGCAAATGACCGAGATCCTCTGGTTGCGTTCCGACGTCGAAGCACGAAACGGCGCCCGTGTGACAGGCTGGTCCGGCCGGGTTAACCAAAACGATAACCGCATCGCGATCGCAATCGAGAGAGACGCTTACAACATCCTGCGTATTCCCGGACGTCGCACCCTTGTGCCAGAGCTCGTTTCTCGATCGTGACCAGAACCACGTCTGCTTCGTTTCAATCGTTCGCTGCAAGCTTTCCTGATTCATGTAAGCGAGCGTGAGCACTTCGCGAGTCGCAGCATTCTGAACGATGGCCGGGATCAACCCGCGTTCATCGAACCGAATCTCGTTGAAGTTAATCTCGTTCATCTCACTTCTAATCCTCGACCGCGCAGATAAGTCTTCACTTCACCGACGGACAACTCGCCAAAGTGAAAAAGCGATGCTGCCAGCACAGCACTCGCCCCTCCCGTGGTTAGTGCATCGTAGAAGTGTTCTACTTTACCCGCGCCGCCGGAAGCGATAACCGGAATCCGCACCGCGTTCGAAATCGCACGCGTCAACTCAATATCGTACCCGTTGCGCGTGCCGTCGCAGTCCATGCTTGTCAAAAGAATTTCACCGGCGCCGAGTTCTTCGGCCTGCATGGCCCATGCAACGGCGTCGCGGCCCACTGCGCGCCGGCCACCATGCGTGTAAACCTCCCAACCGCCTTGTTCGCGCCGGCGCGCGTCGATCGCGACCACAACACATTGACTGCCAAACGTCTCTGCACAGGCTTTAATAAGCTCCGGATCCTCAACCGCTGCGGTATTCAAAGTTATCTTGTCGGCGCCGGCACGCAGAATTGAGCGAATATCTTCGACCGATCGTAGCCCGCCACCGACGGTAAACGGAATAAAGACCTCATCGGCTACTCGACGTACCAGATCAGCAACGATGTCGCGACTATCGGAAGAGGCGGTGATATCGAGAAACGTCAGTTCATCGGCGCCTTCCAGATCGTAACGCTTCGCCTGCGCGACAGGATCACCCGCATCCGTGAGTGAAACAAAGCGAATGCCTTTGACCACGCGGCCATTATCTACGTCAAGACAAGGAATGATCCTCTTCGCAAGCATCTTTTTAACCAAAGTTTCTCAGCATCTTTAACCCAACATCCTGACTCTTTTCCGGATGAAACTGCACGCCGTAAATATTCGCGCGCGCCACGACCGACGCATATCGCTGCCCGTACTCAGTCTCACCTGCAACCACCGTTTCATCAGCTGGTTGGCAGTAATACGAGTGCACGAAGTAACAGAACGATCCATCCGCGACGCCTTCAAACAATGCGTGCGCGCGTTTCTGGTGAATCCGATTCCATCCGACCTGCGGCACCACGAGTTCGTTCCCAAACCGGTGCACACTTCCCTTCAGCAACCCAAGACCGGGCGTCGATCCGAACTCATCTGACTCTTCAAACAACAACTGCATCCCGACACAAACACCAAGCAACGGCGTTCCCTCGTTCGCCTTCTCACGAACGAGACGATCGAAGCCACGCGCCTTCAGCGCCTTCATACACGCGGCAAACGCGCCAACGCCGGGCAGCACGAGTCGTTGAGCAGCACGCAAAACGTCTTCGTCATCGCTGACGATCGCATCACAACCCGTCGCCGCAAAGGCTTTCTCAACCGACCGCAGGTTGCCGACACCATAATCGATGATCGCGACTTGACTCACAATGAACCCTTAGTGCTCGGTACACCAACTACACGACTGTTTCTCTCAACGGCTTTGCGCAACGCACGCGCAGATGCTTTGAATGTGCCTTCGAGAATGTGATGAGTATTGCGGCCGCGCAAACAATCGATGTGGAGATTGAACTTCGCAGTCTCCGCAAACGATCGCCAGAAGTGTTCCGCAAGTTCGACGGAAAAGTTTCCGATCATCTGCCGGCGCGTCTGCACTTCATAAACCAGATAGAACCGACCTGAAAGATCGATCACCGATCGACACAAGGCTTCATCCATCGGCACAAGTGCTTCGCCATAACGGTTTATGCCCGCTTTATCTCCGAGCGCCTGGACCAGAGCCTGACCGAGAGTGATAGCAATATCTTCAACGGAGTGATGATCGTCTATCTCGAGATCGCCTTTGCAAATGACTTGCAGGTCAAACAATCCGTGCTTTGCAAACAGATCCAGCATGTGTTCGAGAAACGGGACACCAATGGAGACACTTGATTGCCCGCTACCGTCGAGATTGAGCTCGACGCGGATGTCGGTTTCTTTTGTCTTGCGGTGGACAGTCGCGATTCGTGATTCGATCTTCATTTTAGTCACCGATTTCACGGATTGCTTTCAATAGCTTGTTGTTTTCTTCGGGTGTACCGATGCTGAAACGGAAATAATCTGTCAACATCGGATACGCACTTACGTCGCGGATCAAAATATCTCTCGTCAGTAAATCCGCAAATATCCGTGCCGGATCCGTGGCCCCTGACTTCACCACCATGAAGTTTCCCTTTGAAGCCACGGGACAAAAATCTTTGATTTGCGATAACTCCTCGAACACCCGCTCCCGTTCGGCGATAATCTGTTTCACCAAAGGTCGAAGCTCATCCTCGTAATTCTCCACGGCCACTTCCGCTGCGATTTGTGACAACGCATTCAGGTTGTAGGGCAGCACCGCCTTGCGAATCTCACGTGTCAATTCAGGTGATGCCAGTGAATATCCGATGCGCAGCCCCGCGAATGCCATCGCTTTCGAGAAGGTTCGCAAGACAATTAGATTCTCATGCTCGCGCAGCAAAGACACGACTGAGTGCTCTGCAAATTCATGATACGCCTCGTCGATCACTACCAGACCGCGCGACGTTCGTAACAGAGTCTTCAGAGCACCGTCATCAATCACGCAGCCGGTTGGATTGTTTGGTGAACAAATAATCGTGACGTCCGGTTGCACAGCTTCAACACGCTTCAGCAATGCTTCACCGTCATACTGTAAGCCGTGAGTAAGCGGAACGCTTTCAACTGCGCCGCCAAGCACAGTTGCAATCTGTCGATAAAGAGCAAAGGTCGGTTCAGAAATGACGACAGTCTTTCCTGCTGCGACCGTTACCATCAACAAAGCCTGTATCAGCTCGTTCGATCCGTTTCCCGCGATAATTCCATCGGGCTTCCAGCCGGCAAACTCTGCGAGGTGTTCATTCAGGCTCACGGGGACGAAGTCGGGATAGCGTGACCATTTGCGTGCCGCGAAGCGGCGCAGGATCTCTTCTTTAATGCGTGCCGGCGCGTCCCAGGGATTCTCGTTCTGATTGATCTTTACCGAAGCGCGATGCGGCGAAAGTGTGTACGCACGCAAAGCGCGAACAGCAGGTTTAATGGAATTGAGTACGTCGTTCATAAATTAAGATTTCTCACGCAACGGCGCAAAGGCGCAACGTAACAAGAACATTAAGTAACCTTTGCGTCTTCCGTTGCGCCGTTGCGCCTTTGCGTGAGATCTTCCTGTCGAATCAAAGCAGATCTCGCATGTGCTGCGAGGCCTTCACATTCTGCGAGCAAACCCACGCTCGCGGCGACTTCTCTGAACGCCCCCTCGTCATACCGCAACAAACTCGTTCGCTTCACAAAATCATAAACGCCCAACGCTGACGAGAACCGCGCGGTGCGTCCCGTAGGCAACACGTGGTTTGGACCAGCCAGATAATCACCGACGGCCTCCGGCGTATAACCTCCGAAAAAGATCGCTCCGGCATGCCTGATCTGCCTGGCGACTGACTCATCGTCTCGCGTCACGATCTCGACATGCTCCGGAGCAAGCTCATTCACCAACTTGCACCCATCAGCCAGACTCTCCATCACAATGATTGCTCCGTAATCCTGCAACGACGCCATCACTATTTCCCGTCGCGGCAGTGACTCCGCCTGTTCCTCCACCTCGCGCGCCACCTTCTTCGCCAACTGTTCGCTGTCCGTAATCAGTAGTGCCGACGCATCTTCACCATGTTCCGCCTGGGCCAGTAAATCCGCCGCCACGAACTCGGCCCGCGCAGTCTCGTCTGCCACGATCACGACTTCCGTGGGACCGGCAATGGAATCAATCCCTACTACTCCAAACACCAACTTCTTCGCGGCCGCCACATACTTGTTGCCTGGTCCAGTAATCTTATCGACACGCGGCACAGTCTCAGTTCCAAAAGCCAGCGCCGCTATCGCCTGCGCTCCACCAACGGCGTAGACCTCTTTGACATCAAGCTCCAGTAATGCGGCCGCAACGGCAGGACTCTCCGAAAGCGTTCGCGGTGGCGTCGTCACCACAACTCGTTCTACGCCGGCAACTTGCGCCGGAACGACATTCATCACTACTGACGACGGGTACGCCGCAGTGCCTCCTGGTACATATAAGCCAACGCTTTCGAGTGGCGCGATGCGTTGGCCCAACTGAACACCTCCAGCCGGACTGAAGGTCCACGATTTTTCAATCTGTCGTTCGTGAAATGCTCTTACATTTGCGATCGCCTCCCGAAGCGCGCCTCGCACACGTTCGTCAACACCAGTCGCATAGCGTTGCAGTTCATCTCTTCCGATTCGCAGCTCCGACTTGTTCAACTCGACTCGATCGAACCGTGCGGTGTACTCGATCAACGCCTCATCCCCACGCACGCGCACGTCGTCGATAATCGATGTCACCAGCTTCATAAGATCCGCATCAAGCGCAACCGAACGCGCAGCCAGATGGTCCAGCCATGGCTGCATCTCACTTCTCTCAGTTGGCAGAAAGATTCTCATTTGTTGCCGTTCAGAGTCGTTTCCAAAGCTCTAACTAAACGTGCGACTTCTTCGGTCTTCAATTGATAACTCGCACGATTCACGACCAGTCGTCCGGTCGATACCGCGATCTCCTCGACAACTGTCAGCCCATTTTCGCGCAGCGTGACACCGGTCTCAACAAGGTCAACAATCATGTCAGCGAGACCAAGCGCAGGCGCCAGTTCGACCGAACCCGAAAGCTGAATAATCTCGACCGGAATTCCACGTGAGCCAAAATGTGCACGGGCAATCTGCGAGTATTTCGTAGCCACGCGAATCATCCCCTGCACCTTGGACAGGGCTTGAGCATCTGCTGCCGCCACAACGATCCGGCAGCGAGAAATTCCGAGATCGAGCGGCAACAACAGATCGGCTTCCGTTTCGAGCAACACGTCGCGGCCAACGATTCCACAATCGGCAATCCCATGTTCAACGTAAACCGGAACATCAGCAGGCTTAACAAAGATGAATCGGTACTGGCCCGTGTCATCCATGAGCGCGAGGCGTCGCGAATTCACCGCCTCATCACTCAAACGAATACCGGCGCGGGCCAGCAACGCCAGCGCGCTTTCCTGCATTCTTCCTTTTCCGATTGCAATCGTAATCATCAGTCTTGCGTACCGCTGCGCCCCAGAACTTCCGTTAACGCGTCGAGATTCAGCACAAATCCGACTGCCGGTTCGGCGCGTCCGAAACTTCCTGTCAAACTGTCGTAACGCCCGCCGCGTCCGACACCTGAGCCCGCGCCGTGAACAAAAATCTTCAGACTCAAACCTGTGTAATAGTCGAGACTCGAAACGTCGCCGAGGTCGATTTCGAAAGAATCTGCGAGACCGAGCGATTCAATCTCGGTCCAGAGTTCTTCAAGTGACGCCAGTGCCGCAACTGAACGAGCGTTACTAATACTTCGCCGTGCAGCCTCGATCACTTCGCGCTTGCCGGTTAATTGAGTTGGTTGTGAAAACGCCTGTGCTTCGTCATCGCTGTAGGCTTGGAGAAACTGTCGCAACTCCGCCGCGGCGCGCGTATCGATCAAACGGCGCAATTGCTCGCGCTCAGTATCCGCCAGATTCAAGTGAGCGGCGACACCGTTAAAGATCTCGACGTTGTTGATCGTGATGCAGTAATGCGACTGCAGATTCAACCGCGACAGAATCTCCGCCGCCAGCCGAAGTACTTCCAAATCAGCAGCCGTTCCGCCAACTCCGATCAGTTCACAACCAAGTTGCGTGTTCTCGCGACGCCATTCCGCATGTGATTGTGTTTGCTGTCGAAAAACCGGCGCGGCGTAACAAAAACGCAGCGGCCGGGGTCTTTCAGCCAACAATGTCGCTGCCATACGCGCAACCGAACTAGTCACGTCAGGACGCAGGGCAAGTAGACGACCGTCATTGTCAGTGAAACGGAAGCCGCGTTGTGCTTCTCGCTGACCCATTCCCTGTTCGAAGAGATCGTAGTAGTCAACCGACGGCGTGATTACTTCCTCGTAGTTCCAGCCTTCAAACACAGACATCGCGACGTCTTCGACAGTGCGGCGCAAGCGTGCTTCAGCGCCGATGTAGTAACGCATACCTGCTGGAATTCTGGAGGTCATCCGAGTCTCGCCCAAAAAGAAAAACCCGCTACCGGCTCTGCGTCGGTAGCGGGTTTTGGAATCGTTTTGCGCCTGTTTAGCTTGCCGTTGTAAGCGCTGCGAACACGATCGCCAGCCCGCCACCGTTGTGGTGGTGATGCCAGTATCCGTGGTGACCGTGAACGCGATTAATAAACATTTGCTTGTCGGCCTTATACCTGACCGGACGGCCGCTTGTCAAACAGATCAGCGTTTATCCGCGTCAATCTGTGGCTAAAATCAACCGCCGGCAATATACGGCCGCGCCTGAACTATGTAGATTTGCCCCTTCATGTACGCCCACTCAATATCCTGATCCCTGCTGCCAAACAAACGCTTAATCTCCGTCGCAGCGCGCACCAAACGGCGAATGACATCGTCCGTCAGCACGACGCGGTCGCCCGTTATCGGCACTTCTTTCACGCCGCCTTTCTCATCAAACGTCAACAAACTATCTTCGGCGGAACGCGTCAACACCTGGATCGCATTGGTGCGGGGGCGGAAGAGTATCTGCTCAGCAATGCGCTGACCTTCAACCACCTTAATACCTAAACCTCGCTTGGCACTGATGTAGATCGCACCTCTGTTTTCGTTGTCGAAAGGATCGGTGCTGATCATCACGCCCGAACTCTCGGAATTTATTCCCTCTTGCAACAACACGGCCATGAAGATCTTCGAATGGTCCACGCTCGCGCGTTCACGCGCTTCGTAAGCCTCGAAATTCCAGAGTGAAGCCCAAACTTTCTTGATCGCATCTATCAACTGCTCGTCGCCGCGCACGTTTGGCACAGTCGTATAAAGTCCGGCGCCGCTGAAGTTTGGCAAGTCTTCCGAGTTCGAAGAGCTGCGCACAAACAATCCTTTGCCGGCGTATTCGCGTGCGACTCTCTCAAGCACAATCTTCCTGAGCTCCGGACTGAACTCAGCGCTTTGGATCTTCTGTCGCAATTGGACCAGCTGCTCACGACGGTAAGCCGGATCGTGAACAAACTTCTGGTCGTTCAATCGTTCGAAGATCACGTCGTCGAGGTTGTTTCGTTTTATAAACTCATCGTAGTAGTAAAATGGAATCGTAAAGCCGCTGGGAACAATGATTCCGGGCAGACGCGCGTTCAGGACTTCGCCAAGATTTGCCGACTTGCCGCCGTAAGCCAGACTCAGCCGCGCTCGTTGCTGGGCCAAACTTAGCAGACGCGTCTCATCGAGGTTGTAACGCGGCTTCATCACATCGAGACGTTCTGCCTGCCGGCGTTGATACTCGCGTAACTGATTCATGTCAGCGCGTTTGATTGTGTAGTTCTCACGTAACGTTTCGAACGACACCCACCAACCGTCGTACTGTTTCAGCAGTTCTTTTGCGTTTTTTATGTACGCGTTCGGAATGCCCCAGCCTTTGGCCAGCAGATTTATGTGTGAGAGCGGAGTGGACGGTTGCGAGGTGATGATTCCTGCGACGGGCGGAAGTTGAACCGGCACTTCATCGAGCACGAGAATTTCGTTGAAGCCGATTTCGACGTGGTCGTCGAGCTTTGGAATGATGTGAATGCGACCAAGACCCTTAGCGATGTTGAGCGCCTGATAAGCCTGTTCCTTCGCGATGTCACTATACAAAACGCGCTGCATTCCTGCGAGGTTCCTTGTTGCCTCCTCCTGTCGCAGTGAGTTTGGCTTAAAAGCGACCGGGACAAAGAACGTTTTGTTGATCACGTCGTATGCGAGATGGATCTGATCCGCGGGTATCAGATCCCCTTCCCAGAATTCGAAGGTCCAGCGCTTTACTGGGATTTGATACGCAAGGGTGCCGAGTATGAAGCGACGGTTCGCTTTGATGTAGTTGTTTACAAAAAACTCCTTGCCACGTTCGAGTGAGAGATAGGTGCCATTGATGAAGTCTTTGTGAAAGCTGTAGCGCTTCTTGTTGACGTAGTAGATCTTGTTCCCATCTTTGCGATCGATGACGATCATGACGTGCGGGAGTGCGTAGGGTGTGTTGGCGTCGTAGGTGACGGAGATTGAGTTGAAATCTGCTTGAGATTTGACCGCTGGCAGTGACTTCGGGCCCGTCTGTGCCGCCACCACTTGGGCCACAAAAGGCACAAAAAGCACATAAAGCACAAAAACGAGTTTTCTTTTGAGAACTTCGAAAGTCATTTTATGTGCTTTTTGTGGCCTCTTCGCTCGAACGTTCGAGCAATTTTACCAAATCATCGATGTGATGTTGCTCCGTGAGGAAGCTGTTGATGTTCACACGCATGGCCCGACGCCCGTGGAGCACCGTGGTCGTCAACCACGCTTCGCCACTGCCTTCGATGATTTGCTGCAACCGCTGCTGTAAACGATCCGATTCGGCGCCGAGCTCCAGGTTGTCAGGCAAGAGTCGGAAACAACAAACCGCGGTTTCAACCTCACCGACACGCTTGAAATCCTTGAGCGAGTCGATCTGCTGTGCCATGTATTTTGTCAGTCCGACCTGATGCTCGACCGTTCTGGCATAGCCCTCACGGCCCATGAACTTAATCGCCATCCAGAGCTTCAAAGAGTTAAACCGGCGTGTGCCCATCTGACCATAGCGGAAGAAATCGAATTCAACGTCAGCGCCACCGCGATCTTCGCTCAGATACTCCGGAGTCATATCGAACGCGTCGCGCAGCACACGGCCACCTTCGCGCACAAGTGTCGCGCCACACGCAAAGGGAACAAACATCCACTTGTGCGGATCGAATGTGATTGAATCTGCCTGCTCGATACCGCGAATCATGTCACTGTATTTTGGAGAGAATGCAAGTGGACCACCGTAAGCCGCGTCAATGTGATACCAGCAGCGATTCTCCCATGCGATGGCAGCAAGCTCTTCCAGTGGATCGATCACGCCGGTCGAGGTCGTACCGGCAACGCCGATGATGCAACAAGGCAGCAGGCCAGCTTCACGATCTTGTGCGATTGCCTTTTGCAGGGCATCGACTCGGATATGAAATCGGTCGTCAGTCGGAATTTTTCGCAGGCCTTCGCGACCAAGACCAAGAATGTCTGCGCTCTTATCGATCGAGTAGTGGCATTGTTCGGAAGCATAGAACACCAGATCTGCAGGCGCCGTACGCACACCACGGTCCTTGATGCTCGCGGCAACGCTGTCGCGCGCACATTTCAACGCAATCAGATTTGCTTCCGAACCGCCGCTCGCCAGCGTTCCAAAACTCTTTGACCCATAGTTCAATAGATCGCAGAGCCAGCGGATCACGCGCGCTTCAATCATCGCGGACGTTGGACCATTGCGCCACGCGCCTGCATTCTGATTCAGCATCGAGCTCAACGCATCGGCCCAAACGCCAACTGGCAGCGGTGTTGGATTAAACTGACCGAAATACCTCGGACTCGGAACGCCCATCGCGTTTGGCGCAATGTCATCGCGAAAGCGTGCGAGGATCTCTTCGAGCGCGATGCCTTTTTCGGGCAGTGGTTCGTCGAAAAGTTTTTCCAGCTCGGCGGGTGTGGCTTCGGGCGTGACTCTCCGGGTTGCGAGCGACACTACATGCTCGTGAATTATTCGCGCCACCGCGTTTCCGAGAAAGTGATGCTGCTCAACAAAATCGTCAATCATGATCTATGCTTTGTGTGTGAACGAGTTCGAGCAATATTTAGTAGCTAACATGGGGAGCTTCAATCTGAATCTTCCCGCCGAGACCGTAACACAGCTTGGGAAGTACTACAGTTTACTCACACGCTGGAACGAACGGCTACACCTCGTCGCGCCCTCTACGCCGGAGGAGTTCGCGGTCAGGCATGTGTTGGAATCCTTGCTGCTTTTGAAACACCTGCCACCGAACGCTCGTGTAGCCGACATCGGCTCAGGCGGCGGCCTACCAATCATCCCATGCCTCATCGCACGTCCTGATCTGCAAGCAACATTGATCGAATCTTCTCAAAAGAAAGCCGTCTTCCTGCGCGAAGCCTCAAATCAACTTCACTTGAACTCAACCATCATCGCTCGCCCCTTCGAACAGGTCGAACCCTCACACGTGTCCTTCGTCACCTGTCGCGCCTTGGACCAGTTCATACAGAAGCTGCCCGGTCTGATCGACTGGGCACCCGAAGGTAGCACATTGCTTCTGTTTGGTGGTGACACGTTGCGTGAGGAATTAGACAAGGCCGGCGTGAAATTCGAACAGTTCCTGATCCCGCTGTCCGAGAGGCGATTCCTCTTTTTAGCCACAGATTAACGCGGATTTTTATACGGATTACGACGGCTTCTCACGCACAACATCCTGAGGCTTTTTGTCTTCCCGCAGACCCTGGAAAGACGGATGACGAATAATACCTTCGTCGGTCCATTCGGTAAATGCGACTTCGCCGACGAGTTTGGGTTCGGCCCAGACGGCCTTGCGCAGGTCAGGGTCTTTCGGGATCTGTTCGAATGGTTTCGTGTTGCGCGCGATGCGATCGAGCTTCTTTTTGAGATCAACTCGCATCGCGTTCGTGTAGCCAGTCCCGGCCCGCCCGGCATAGATCAGTTTTCCTTTTTCATAAAACCCGAGAATCAGCGAGCTGAACGGAATGCCCTTGTCAGATAACGTATAACCGGCGATGACAAACTCCTGTCGCCTGATGCACTTAATCTTTAACCAGTTGCGGCTGCGCGTGGACTCATACGCCGACTCAGCCTGCTTCGAAACAATACCTTCGAGCCCCAGTTTGCAAGCCTCTTTGAAAAACTGTGCGCCATTTCCTTCAATGTGATCGCTGTAACGCAATATGCTCCCCTCGCCAACAGGTACCAGCAACTCCTCGAGCACACGCTTTCGCTCGCGCAACGGACAACGAGTTAGATCGAAACCATCGATATAAATCAAGTCAAAGATATGAAAGATCAAACCCGATCCGGAACCTTTATTGATCGACTGTTGCAGTCTTTGAAAACTCGCACGCCCGGCCGGATCGAGGGCAACAATTTCGCCATCAAGTATCGCGCTCTTCACCGGCAGCGTCTTCACGGCTTTGCCTACATTGACAAACTTAGCCGTCCAATCTTTCCGGTTCCTGGTCCAAAAACGAACCTGTCGACCCTCCAGATGGCACAGCAAACGATAACCATCAAACTTCAATTCGTGTAACCAGGCGTCACCTGACGGTGGCTTGTCCGTAAGCGTCGCCAGTTGCGGCGGAACAAATTCCGGCATCCCAACCTTGCGTGCTCCGCGCAGTGCTTTGATCTGTTTTAGATTCATCAGTGTATCGATTTCAGGTGGCGATTATTTTGCCACGTCGCTGAAATTCCAGCTATTTCAACACTTCCGGAGCGGCATTCCGGTTGCAAATCTGCCGGTGAAATGTATGCGACGAGACTTATGACGGAGATCTTTCACCTGGTCCAACCCGGCGGACAACATACGCTCTGCGGACTAAGGATAAGTCGTGTCACGTCAGAACGAAAGACTGATATGTTACAGCTAATCAACGTGTTGGAACCAAACCTGATGATCTGTAAACACTGTGAAAGGATAAGAGGTCAAGATTCGAGAGGGCAATAAAAAAGCATCCACAGATTACACACAAAATCTGCGTAATCTGTGGATGGCTTTGGGGAACGGCTTAATTACTCGTCGGTATCCGAACCGTTAGCGCCGTCACCGTCGACCGGTCCCGCTGAAGGAACTACGATCGGCTCACGAGCAGGCATCACGATATCGTGTCCGCCGACGATGTCGGGAAACTCATCGAGATCGCGATCCCTACCCTGATCGATCGTTTCATCACGTTCGATATCAACATTGCGATAGTATTCCATGCCGGTACCTGCTGGAATCAACCGCCCCATGATGACGTTTTCCTTCAAGCCGCGCAGGTAATCCACGCGACCCGAAATCGCGGCTTCGGTAAGCACGCGGGTGGTCTCCTGGAACGACGCCGCCGAGATGAATGAATCGGTCGAGAGCGAAGCCTTCGTGATTCCCAGCAAGAGCGGCTCGGCTTGCGCCACTTCGCCATCTTCCTGACGCACACGCTCGTTCTCGTCCTGAAAGCGGAAACGATCGACCTGCTCTTCGAGCAGAAACTCGGTGTCGCCGACTTCCTTGATCTTCACCCAGCGCAACATCTGTCGAACAATCACTTCGATGTGCTTGTCGTTGATGTTCACACCCTGCAGCCGATAGACCTCCTGAATTTCGTTTACCAGATACTCCTGCAAACGACTCATTCCCAGAACTCGCAGAATATCGTGCGGGTTCAATGGTCCATCCATGAGTGCTTCGCCGGCACGGACGCGATCGCCATCCTGCACGTTGATGTGCGTACCACGTGGAATGTCGTACTCGCGCTCTTCACCGTCGTCGCCGGTAATGATCAGTTTGCGTTTGCCCTTTGAAATAGCGCCGAGTGTAACGGTACCGTCGATTTCAGACATGACTGCTGTTTCCGCAGGACGTCGTGCTTCGAAGAGCTCGACGACGCGCGGCAAACCACCCGTGATGTCTTTCGTCTTGGTTGTTTCACGCGGAATCTTCGCGATGATGTCGCCCGGCTCAACTATTTCGCCGTCCTGCACCATCAGGTTCGCGCGCACAGGCATCTGGTAAGTCTTCAGCACCTTGTTGCTGGCGCTGCGGATTTCCAAACGCGGCTGTTTCTTTTCGTCAGGCGAGTCTTTCACGACCATGCGCGACTGACCGGTTACTTCGTCCACTTCTTCGTCAAACGTCACGCCTTCCTTCAGATCCTGGAACTTAACGTGTCCAGCAACTTCAGTAAGGATCGCGAACGTGAACGGGTCCCACGTCGCCAGGAGTTGATCCTGTGTAACGCGGCTGCCGTCTTCGACGAGGATGTGCGCCCCGTAAACGATTTGATAACGCGCTGCCTCGCGACCACGATCGTCGATGATCGTCAACGAACCATTGCGGTTCATCGCGATGCGCTCGCCCTTGCGGCTCTTGACCGTTTGCAGGTCGAGGTACTTGATTGTGCCGTCCTGACGAGCTTCGTGCTTCGATGACTCTTCGAGACGCGCCGTACCACCGATGTGGAACGTACGCATCGTTAACTGCGTGCCCGGTTCACCAATCGACTGCGCGGCGATCACGCCAACCGCTTCGCCAATTTCTACCGGTCGACCAGTCGCCAGGTTGCGCCCATAGCACTTGATGCAGCAGCCACGACGCGATTCGCAGGTCAACACAGAACGGATTCGGACGCGCTGGACACCTGACCGTTGAATCTCGGAAGAAAGGTCTTCATCGATCTCGTGATTGGCCTCCACGATTGGGTTACCTTCGATAGGATCGACGACCTCCTCGAGTGCGGTGCGACCCACAATGCGGTCACGCAGCGACTCGATCTCCTCACCGCCTTCAACGATGGCGCTGGCGGGAATACCGCGAAGAGTGCCGCAATCTTCTTCACTGATGATCACGTCCTGAGCGACGTCAACCAGTCGCCGGGTCAAATAACCCGAGTCGGCGGTTTTTAGCGCAGTGTCAGCCAGACCCTTGCGAGCGCCGTGTGTCGAGATGAAGTACTGCAACACGTTCAGACCTTCGCGGAAGTTGGCCTGAATGGGAGTCTCGATGATTTCGCCAGAAGGGCGAGCCATCAGCCCACGCATACCGGCAAGCTGGCGAATCTGTTGCGCGCTGCCACGAGCGCCGGAGTCGCTCATGACGAGGATTGGATTGAGCTCGCCACTGGCACGCTCCCGATCGTCCATCGCCTTGAACATTTCCTTAGCCACTTTGTCAGTGACCTCAGACCAGATGGCGATGACCTTGTTGTAACGTTCACCATTTGTGATAACGCCGTCGAGATACTGCTGTTCCACAGCGATAACGTCCTTATCCGCCTTGTCAACCAGTCCCTTCTTCGAGGGTGGAGTTACCAGGTCGTCGATACCAATCGAGATACCCGCCTTGGTCGCGTACAGGAAACCGAGGGTCTTGAGATCGTCAAGCATCTTGACAGTCATCTCATGGCCCAGGCGGATGTGCGAATAGTTAACGAGCGATTGCAGACCTTTCTTCTTCAACGTGCCGTTGATGAAAGGCAGGCCGGCAGGAATTGAATCGTTAAAGATCACGCGTCCGACGGTTGTATTGATCACGCGGCGTACATCGTCCTGAACAGTCGCACGCAGGATGTCCTGCGGATCGTGTTCCTGAACGAGGTCGATCAGATCGCCATGAATGCGAAGCTTGATCGGTGTTTGAGTCGTAACTTCCCCCGCATCGAGCGCCAATAACACTTCCTCAAGCGAAGCGAATACACGTCCTTCGCCCTTTGCTCCCGGACGGTCTCGCGTCAGGTAGTAAATACCGAGCACGATGTCCTGCGAAGGCACTGCGATCGGCTGACCGCTCGCAGGGCTGAGGATGTTGTTGCTTGAAAGCATCAACACTGCTGCTTCGATCTGCGCTTCCGGACTGAGCGGAATGTGGACCGCCATCTGGTCGCCGTCGAAGTCGGCGTTGAATGCCGTACAAACCAGTGGATGGATCTTGATGGCCTTGCCCTCAACCAACACCGGCTCGAAAGCCTGAATACCGAGTCGGTGCAGCGTCGGAGCACGATTCAGGAGCACTGGATGCTCGCGAATCACCTCTTCAAGAATGTCCCAAACGACAGGTTCCTGGCGTTCCACCATCTCGCGTGCCTGCTTGATGGTAGCGGCGTGGCCTTGTTTCTCGAGCTGGTTGTAAATGAATGGTTTGAACAGCTCGAGCGCCATCTTCTTCGGCAGACCGCACTGATGTAGTTTCAGCTCTGGTCCAACGACGATCACGGAACGTCCCGAGTAGTCAACGCGCTTGCCAAGCAGGTTCTGACGGAAACGACCCTGTTTGCCTTTCAACGTTCCACTCAGAGACTTGAGCGGGCGGTTGTTGACACCACGCAGCACGCGTCCGCGACGACCGTTATCAAACAACGCATCGACCGCTTCCTGAAGCATGCGCTTTTCGTTGCGCACGATTACTTCCGGCGCACGCAATTCCATCAGCTTCTTGAGACGGTTGTTACGATTGATAACACGTCGATAGAGATCGTTGAGATCCGAGGTCGCGAAACGTCCGCCATCTAGTGGAACCAGCGGTCGCAATTCGGGTGGAATCACCGGAATCACATCGAGGATCATCCAGTCAGGCCGATTTCCTGACTTCAGGAAGCTGGTCGCAACTTTCAGACGTTTCGAATATTTCAGCTTCTTCTGCTGCGAAGTCTCTTCCTTCATCCGCTTGCGCAGATCGGTGGCGAGATCTTCGACGTCTACCATCGCGAGCAGTTCCTTAATTGCTTCCGCGCCCATCTTGGCGACGAACTGTGCGGGATAATCGCGCACGAGTTCTCGGTAACGCTCGTCACTCAGCAGTTCACGCTCTTTCAATCCGGGCACGTCTCCTGGATCGATCACGATGTACGACTCAAAATAGAGGACTTTTTCGAGCTCGCGCAGTGGGATGTCGAGCAAGTGGCCGATGCGGCTGGGCAGTCCTTTAAAGAACCAAACGTGCGAACACGGGCTCGCCAGGTCGATATGGCCCAACCTTTCACGTCGCACTTTCGCCTGAGTCACTTCAACGCCGCATTTGTCGCAGATCACACCGCGGTGCTTCATGCGTTTGTATTTTCCGCAGAGACACTCCCAATCAGCGACCGGACCAAAGATACGAGCGCAGAACAGACCGTCGCGCTCTGGTTTGAAGGTGCGGTAGTTGATTGTTTCTGGTTTGGTCACCTCACCATGCGACCATTGCCGGATTTTTTCCGGTGACGCAAGTGAGATACGAATAGCCTCAAAGTCGGGAGCCAGTTGCGTCTTTTCTTGTTGGAATCGAAACACTTTAATTTCTCCGTTGTTGATAAAACCAAAACAACTATATAAACAGCCTTGACGGCCTGACGCTGGAGGTTGGCTTCACAGGATTGACAGGATTTGTCAGGATTGACATGTAAATCTTGTTCTTAATCCTGTAAATCCTGTGAAGCTGCCGCAAAACCTCACGCTTCAACCGCGCTTGTAACGATCGCTTCACCAACGCCCTCTTCCGCACCGGTGCCATCACCCGCTGCCTTCTTGTTGATTAACTCAACATCGAGACAGAGCGACTGAAGTTCGCGCACGAGTACGTTGAACGACTCCGGCAAACCCGGATCGAAGTCCGCTTCGCCTTTCACGATCGCCTCGTAGATCTTCGAACGGCCCGCAACGTCGTCGGACTTGGCCGTCAACAACTCCTGAAGAATGTGTGCCGCGCCGTAAGCTTCGAGCGCCCACACCTCCATTTCTCCGAAGCGCTGACCACCAAACTGTGCCTTACCGCCGAGCGGCTGCTGCGTGATCAAGCTGTACGGTCCAATCGAGCGAGCGTGGATCTTGTCGTCGACGAGGTGCGACAGCTTCAACATGTAGATGTATCCGACTGTCACTTTCTGCTCGAACGGGTCACCACTAAGACCGTCGTACAACACTGCCTTCCCTGACTCACTTACGATTTCAGGCAATCCGAGTTCGCGAGCGCGCTCGCCGGACAGTTGCAGTTTCTTCTTGATCTCAGCTTCGGTTGCGCCGTCGAACACGGGCGTCGCGAAGTGCATTCCCAGCACGCGTGCGGCCCAGCCGAGGTGCGTTTCGAGAATCTGGCCCACGTTCATACGCGAAGGCACGCCCAGCGGATTGAGAACGATCTCGACCGGGGTACCGTCCGGCAAGTAAGGCATGTCCTCTTCCGGAAGAATGCGCGCGATGACGCCCTTGTTTCCGTGACGACCCGCCATCTTGTCGCCGACTGAAAGCTTACGCTTCATGGCGATGAACACTTTCACCATCTTGATCACGCCCGGTGAAAGCTCGTCGCCCTGTCGCAGTTTCGCGATCTTCTCTTCGTAGATGTCAGAGAGAATCTTGATCTGGCGTTCAGTGCGATCTTCGTACTCCTTGATCTCTGCGCCGATGTCGAGACGCGAAGAAGCGAGCTGGACCTTGCGCAATGCTTTCGGCTCAACAGCCTTCAGCATCTCGCGGGTGATCGGCACGTTCTTCTCTATTAATACCTCGCGATTGGCAGTGAGATCCGCCGAAAGCTTACGACCTTCAAGCAGCTCGTAAATTCGCTCGTCGCGCTGTTCGCGCAAGATACGAATTTCGTCTTCAAGGTCTCGCCGCAGGCGATCTTCTTCGTCCTGTTCGATAGCGAGTGAACGTTGATCTTTCTCTTGTCCCTTGCGGGTGAAGACCTGAACGTCAACGACTGTGCCGTCGATTCCCGGCGGGCTGACAAGTGAAGCGTCTTTCACGTCGCCGGCCTTCTCGCCGAAGATCGCGCGCAGCAGTTTCTCTTCCGCCGTCAGTTGGGTTTCACCTTTCGGTGTCACCTTACCCACGAGGATCGAACCAGGCTTCACCTGAGCGCCGATGCGAATAATGCCGCTCTCGTCGAGATCGCGGAGCATGTTCTCACCGACGTTCGGAATGTCGCGGGTAATTTCCTCCGGACCAAGCTTCGTGTCGCGAGCTTCGATTTCGAGCTCTTCAATGTGAATCGAGGTGTAGTAGTCCTCTTTCACCAGACGCTCTGAAACGAGGATCGCGTCTTCAAAGTTGTAACCACGCCACGGCATGAAAGCGACCAGCACGTTGCGACCGAGCGCCAGCTCACCGCGATCGGTACATGGACCATCGGCGATTACCTGGCCCTTCTCAACGCGCTCACCCACGTGGACAATCGGACGCTGATTGATACAAGTGTTCTGGTTTGAACGCTTGAACTTAATCAACGTGTAGATGTCGGCCGTCACCTCACGCGAAATCGTGCCGTCGACGTTGTGATCGGCCTTGACGATGATACGTTCGGAGTCGACATAGTCGACTACGCCGTCGCGCTTGGCAGCGACCACTGCGCCCGAGTCACGAGCAGTTACCTTTTCCATGCCGGTGCCGATGTACGGAGCTTCAGCACGGAGTAGCGGCACTGACTGGCGTTGCATGTTGGAGCCCATCAGCGCGCGGTTCGCGTCGTCATTCTCGAGGAACGGAATCAGAGACGCGGCCACTGAGACCAGCTGCTTCGGCGAGACGTCGACGTATTCGATGTCTTTACGCAAAGCGAGAATGAACTCACCGGCTTTTCGCGCGGCGTTGCGCTCGTTGACAATGTTGCCATGCTCGTCGAGCTCGATGTTGGCTTGTCCGACGACGTGTTTATCCTCTTCCCACGCGGTCAGGTAGAACGGCCAGGGCTCATGCTCTGCGTGATGAGCTTCGGCGCCGAGCTTCTTGTTTGCCTTCTCAACCTCTTCCAATGGAATGTGCTCGCCTGGCTTCAGTTTCGTGTCGCCGCCATTGATGACTCGCACGTATTCCACGACGCGACCGTCACTGACCTTGCGATACGGAGCCTCGATAAAGCCAAACTCGTTGATACGAGCAAAGCACGAGAGACTCGAGATGAGTCCGATGTTTGGACCTTCAGGCGTCTCGATAGGACAAATGCGTCCATAGTGCGTCGGGTGCACGTCGCGAACTTCAAACCCGGCGCGCTCACGCGAGAGACCGCCCGGTCCAAGTGCCGAGAGACGACGTTTGTGCGTGATCTCCGACAGCGGGTTCGTCTGATCCATGAACTGCGACAACTGACTCGAGCCGAAGAACTCACGCACCGCAGCCGTCACCGGCTTCGCGTTGATGAGATCCCGCGGCATCGTTGTCTGCATTTCCTGGTGAATCGACATCTTTTCCTTGATGGCTCGCTCCATGCGCTCGAGGCCGATGCGGAACTGGTTTTCCAGCAACTCACCAACCGCGCGCACGCGTCGATTACCAAGGTGATCGATGTCATCCGCCTGGTATTCAGACGGGTTCTTACGCATCTTCAGGACGTAAGAAACCACCTCATAGAAGTCGTGTGCCGAGAGCAACGGATCGTCGATTCGCAGGCGCTCCTCTTTGCCCATCTTGATGTTGAACTTGAGACGTCCGACGCGCGAGAAATCAAACTTGCGCGGATCAAAGAACATCGCCTCGAGCAGTCGATAGGCTGTCTGCACGGTCGGCGGATCGCCCGGGCGCATCTTGCGGTAAATCTCGAGCAGCGCATCAACCGGCTTGGTGATGACGTCTTTCTTCAAAGTCAGAGACAACACCGGGCCAACATCGTCGCGTTCCGGGAAGAACACTGAGAAGCTGGTGATCCCGGCTTCGATGATCTCCTGCAGTTTGGCAGGCGTGATCTCGTTATTCGCCTCGAGAATGATTTCGCCGCTTTCCGTGTTGACTATGTCAGCCACAGCGAAGGCGCCTTCAAGCTGAGACGAATCAACTTCAACTTCGGCGATGCCGGCCTTGCGCAACGCTTCGAGTGCAGAGCTGGCGACCTTTTTGCCACCACGAACAATCGGATCTGGTCCTTTAGCCTTGATGTCGTGATCGACCTTCATGCCGACGAGGTTAGTCGGTCCCTGTTCGGGAACCTGCACCTTCAGATGACCGTCCTGCAGATGAATCTCATCAGTGATGTAGATGTGCCGGATCATGTCCTCGTCAGTGAAGGAAGCGTTCTTCACTCCATCTTCGAGTTGTGAGTCGGTGCGCAGTCCCTTGAAATCAACCTTCGGGTTGAACCAGAGGCCGAGAGCGCGCAGGAAGATCGAAGCCAGGAACTTTCGTTTTCCGACACGCACGTAGAGCAGGTTCTTCTGGTCGTATTCGAACTCGACCCACGAACCGCGATACGGAATGATCTTGGCCACGTAGAGAGCGCCTCGTTTGAAGAAGACGCCGGGCGAACGGTGCAACTGCGACACGATAACGCGCTCGGTGCCGTTGATGATGAAAGTACCGTTGTCAGTCATCAGCGGGATTTCGCCGAAGAAGACCTCTTCTTCCTTGATGTCGCGGATCGACATGACTTCCGTGTCCGGATCCTTGTCAAAGACGGTCAGCCGGATCTTTACCTTCAATGGAACGCTGTAGCTCATGCCGCGTTCCTGACACTCCTGTTGATCATGCTTATGTTTCAGACCAACGGGCTCGCCGCAGTTTTCGCAGAGTTGCGGGCGGACAAAATTGAACGTGCCGCAACGATGACAGAGTGTCTCGCCGGCAGCCAGCGGATTGACTTTTATCGTCGCGCCGCAGTTTTTACAGTTCGAGCGGAGATAGTTAAGACCTTCCAGACGTCCGCATTTGCACTGCCAGTTACCGATCTGGTACTCGACGAAGTCGAGGGTGGCAGTGCCGCGAAAATCCGAGATTGGAAAAACCGACTGAAAGACAGCCTGGAGACCGGTAGTTTCACGCTCCTCCGGCAGCAGGTCCATCTGCAGAAAGCGGTTATAGGACTCGCGTTGAATCTCAATTAGATTTGGTATCCTGACGGCGGTAGCGATCTTGGAGAAGTCCTCACGCTCAGGTGCCTGACTGGTACGTCTTCCTAACCCGGTATTGATTGTTTGAAGCAAATTTGCAGACATGTGAGATTCCTTTTACTGATTGCCAATTAAAGACGCCAAAGAGCGGTCAGAGCGCACAATGCCCCTGACCGCTTGTTAACCAAAAGCGGCGGATCTATCCGTCAGAATTTTTGGGAGTAACGCCAGCGCCTCAATACTCCCTTAACTTAGCCACTAACAATCCCAGTGTCAAGCCGCGACGAGCGGCTTCGGAGAGTAATAGGTCCCCATAAACCCTATAGGACCTTTACGCCTACTTAACCTCGACAGTAGCGCCTGCGTCGGACAACTTCTGTTTGATCGTTTCCGCTTCTTCCTTCGAGACGCCCTCTTTAACTGCCTTGGGGGCTGCCTCTACCAGATCCTTGGCTTCTTTCAATCCCAACGCAGTGACTTCGCGAACAACCTTGATCACGTTGATCTTGTTGCCGCCGATCGCCTGCAGGATCACGTCAAACTCAGTCTTCTCTTCCGCTGCCGGTGCGGCATCACCAGCGCCGCCGCCCGTAGCCGCCGGAGCCGCGACTGCCGCTGCCGCTGCTGAAACGCCAAAAGTCTCTTCCAGGTCCTTCACCAATTGTGAAGCTTCCAAAAGGGTCATATTTTTCAAAAACTCGATAACGTCTTCGCGTGTTGCTGCCATGATTACTTTGTCTCCTTCTAAAATCCTTAAGCGGTCTTCTGCTCGCCAATCTGTTTGATAACGACTGCCAGATTACGCGGCACGGCGGAAATAACCGTGACCAGACGCTGCGCCTGACAATTGATTAGGAACATAACCTTCGAAATTAACTCTTCCTTCGACGGCAAACTGGCAATCGCTTCAACTTCATTCAGCGCGACCACTTTGCCTTCAACGACTCCGGCCTTGAACGTAAAGATGTCCGGATTGGCCTTCGTAAACTTTGAAATGGCTTTGGACAAGCCAACCGGATCACCGGTGCTCAGCGCCACTGCAGTCACACCTTTAAAGTGCTCTGCTGCGGGTTCGAGTGCCGTTCCTTCCGAAGCCCTGCGCGCCAGCGTGTTCTTCACCACCTCGTAAGAAACACCCGCTTCGCGCAGTTGGTTGCGAAGCTCCTGGTCTTTCGCGACGGTCATCTTCTGGAAACCAACCAGCATCGCGGCCTTGGCGTTCTTAAACTGTTCGGTGAGAGCGTCGAGATCCTTCTGTTTCTGTGCTTTTGATTTCATTGTTCAGCTCCTCACCATTACTTCGCGTACAGCGTTTCGTCCAGCAAAACCCCAGGACTCATCGTGGCAGCGAGATTTACTTTCTTGATGTACTTACCCTTTGCAGTTGCAGGCTTCGCTTTTACCACCGCATCGAGTAATGCCCGGGTGTTATCGCGAAGCTTGTCTGGCTCAAACGAAACCTTTCCAACGCCGACGTGGATTACGCCAGTTTTGTCGACGCGATATTCAACTTTACCGGCCTTCGTCTCCTTGATCGCAGTGGCAACATCAGGCGTCACCGTGCCGGTTTTCGGATTGGGCATGAGACCGCGCGGACCGAGCACCTTACCCAATTGGCCCACGAGTCGCATCATGTCGGGTGTCGCGATGACGGCGTCGAATTCCGTCCAGCCACCTTTAATCCGGTTCACGATGTCTTCTCCGCCGACAATGTCGGCTCCGGCCTCTTCCGCCTCACGCACTTTGTCGCCCTGAGCAATGACGAGAACCGTCTTCGACTTGCCGAGACCGTGCGGCAGAACGAGAGTTCCGCGTACGAGCTGATCTGCTTTCCGTGGATCAACTCCCAGCCAAACGGTCAGTTCAACTGTTTCATCGAACTTCGCGAATGCGATCTCTTTGACTTTGGATATTGCTGTTTCGAGGTTGTATTTGCGTCCCGCCTCGATCTTTTCGAGCGCGGCGCGGTACTTCTTTCCGTGACTTTTCATTCTTAACTCCGAGGTGCAAACGGGATTGCGAGTCCCTCCCTCTCAATAGGTCCTATAAGACCTATACGTCCTATACTACCGTTAACCCCATCTGTCTTGCCGTGCCTTCAATCGTCTTGATCGCTGATTCCAGACTCGTCGTGTTCAGATCCTGCAGCTTGGTTTTGGCAATCTCCTCGATCTTGGCCCTGGAGATCGTTCCGACCTTTTCACGATTGGGCTTTCCGGACCCTTTCGGAATTCCGGCAGCCTTCTTCAACAAGTCAGCAGCCGGCGGTGTCTTGGTTTCAAACGTAAACGAGCGATCGGCATAGACCGTGATCACAACCGGCACCTTGAGGTCGGGATCCATCTGCGCGGTCTTGGCGTTGAACGCCTTGCAGAACTCCATAATGTTCACGCCATGCTGACCGAGCGCCGGACCAATCGGCGGCGCCGGATTCGCCTTGCCGGCGGGAACCTGCAGCTTTATGTAACCTGTAATCTTCTTTGCCATATCTAATCCAAGTAGGTCGTCAAATTAATAAAGGACCTATCTGTCCTATAAGACCTATATTTGTTCTTTGGTCCTATTATTCTTCTTCCGCGAATGTCACCTTCTCGACGTCGAGGAAATTCAACTCTACCGGCGTCGATCGACCGAAGATCGTAACCGTCACCTTCAGTGTCGACTTGTCCTCATTAACCTCTTCAACCTTGCCGGTGAAACTCTGGAACGGACCAGACTTGATGCGTACCGTCTCTCCGGCCGCATACGAGAACTTCGGCTTCGGTTTCTCAGCAGCTTCTGCCTGCTGGTTCACGATCTGATCGACCTCCTGCGGCGTCAGCGGCGTCGGATTATGACCACCGACAAATCCGGTCACCTTGGGAGTTGACTTGATCAGATGAAAAACATTATCGGGAATGTGACCACGCTCGTCACAATCGATCTGCACCAGCACGTAACCCGGGTAAAACATGCGCGCCGACTCGATGCGCTTGTTACCACGCATCTCAACAACGGTTTCCGTGGGCACCAGCACCTCCGTGATCTCATCCTGGAGATCGGTGTCCCGGATACGCGCCTTCAGGCTATCGCGCACCTTTTTCTCGTGTCCCGAGTACGTATGAAGGATAAACCACTGCTGCATTTGAAACTCTTTTCCTCAGGCGAGGCCCAACAACCTTGCTAACTTTTCGATTGCCCAATCCAGGCCATTGATCAATCTCGAAAGAGCCTGATCCACTAAAAACAAGTAGACGGCGAAAAAGATAACCGCGATCACTGTGATGATCGTCGTGTTCTGCACGTGCGTGAGAGTTGGCCAGGAAACACGCTTCATCTCCGCTCGCACATCGTGCAAAAACTGAATAAAACGTCCTGGCCTTTGATGCGGCGCAACCTCCCCGCGCTCGCGCCGGGCTGCCTTGCCTTCAGGTCCCTCACCAAAGCGCGAAGCGCGTGGCGCCACGATTGGTGCGTCTGGATTATCTGTTTCCGCCATAACTCCTGAACTCGGTTCCGCTGCTGATACTTCTTTCAACTTATTCTGGCAGGGGTACCAGGATTCGAACCCGGACTTTCGGTTTTGGAGACCGACGTGCTAACCGTTGACACTATACCCCTCCGGGTATTCTTCACTTGGTCTCTTTATGATCAGTATGCTTTCGGCAACGCCGACAGAATTTGCTGAATTCCAAGCGGTCAGGCGTGGTCTTCTTATTCTTGGTCGTCACGTAGTTCCGACTCTTGCATGTCTGACACTGAAGCACAATGTTATCGCGTGGCATCGCTAAACCTCTAATAGGTCCTACAGGACATATAGGACCTATACTCTACTATTCAATAACTTCCGAAACCGTACCGGCTCCGACCGTGCGACCACCTTCACGAATAGCGAAGCGCAAGCCCTTCTCCATCGCGATCGGCGCGATCAACTCAATCGACATCTGCACGTTGTCGCCCGGCATCACCATCTCCACACCTTCCGGCAAGTGCGCTACTCCC
>DASYSD010000045.1:0-87231 GCA_036003745.1 Pyrinomonadaceae bacterium | reverse complement strand
TGTTGCAAAAGATTTCGTCAAAACCACGGGCGGCCACGGAGGGCCGCCCCTACAGTACGTACCACAGGTCGCAAGCCTTCCACGAACAATTGTTTATACATTCATCGGCGTCAAAAACCAACGCCTTCGGCGTTTTCAAACAAAGCGAAGGCCTCGCAATACCGCGAGGCCTTCATTAGCAAACCGGCAGACTCAAAGTTTACTTGAACTTGAAGTTTGCGCGGTGGATGCTGCCGTCGTTTAACTGCACGACGAGTTGTCGGCACGTACCAACCCAAGCTTGCTCCGTTTTCCAGATGTAGATGTACTGGTCACTTATCGGATCGTAACTAAGACTGCTACCGCCTGCGGTTACCGTCTCTTCCAAAAGTGTTGCCGGATCGCTGGAATTGCACACAATTGGTCCTGAAGAAGGTGAGCCGGGAGCGAAGATTCCGAGTCCCTTGTTTCCACTCAAGCTGAACTTCACGGGAATCCCTTTTCCTGCCTGAACTATGTTCAACGCTGGAAGGTTAGCAACCGGTGGGAAGAAACCTGCAAAGTTATATTGCACGGTGACAGTGAAGCTGCAGTTGGATGTATGTCCAGCTCCATCATCAGCAGTTGCGTTGACGGTAGTGGTGCCGACTGGGAACACTGAGCCTGAGGCCGGCGTGCTGTTCACAGTGACACTGGATGAACAGCTATCCGTCGCAGTTACGCTTGGATAGTCGACCACCATCGACGTAGCACTTGAATTCAGCGGCAGAGTGACGACCACATCAGACGGACACGAGATATTCGGCGCTAACGTGTCCTGTATGGTTACGACAACATCGTCGGTATCAGATCCGCCACCAGTGTCTGTAACCGTGAGTGTGATGGTGTGTGTACCCGTTGGCAAATTAACTGTCAGCATCGCACCTGTGCCAAGTGGAGTGGCTCCTTCGGCCCAGGAGTAAGAGTTAATAGTTCCACTGCCCGCGGTGGACGCCGAACCATCAAGATTGACGGCTGTAGTTGCACCTGCACACTCAACGGTTTGATCGCCGCCGGCATTCGCAGTGGGGGAGGCAGCCGCTGTGCTGAATTTCTGAACGCGAAAGTTATCCCTGTCTACCACGTAGAAGAAAGTACCAGCAGTGTTGGATGCAACATCCTCCGAACCCGCGAATTGTCCATCGCCACTGCCTGCACTTCCACACACTTCGATGAAAGTTCCAGAAGAGGAAAAGAGTTGCACGCGATTATTGCCGGTGTCAGAGACATACACTGTTCCGGCATTATCGACTGAAACCCCGTGTGGTCCATTGAACTCACCGTTGCCGGTACCGTTTGTTCCCCACTTAGTAACGAACGTGCCGGCGCTGTTGAATTTTTGAATTCGATTGTTCCCGCTATCGGCTACGTAGAGATTGTTAGCTGAATCGATCGCTATGCCTACAGGGTTGTTGAATTGGCCGTCGCCGCTTCCACTTGATCCAATCGTGCCGCTGGGCGTACCGGTGGACGAAAACTTTCTCACGAGATTGGCACCTGAGTCAGCGACGTAGATATTGCCTGAGGAGTCAACAGCTATCCCAGCTGCAAACTGGAACTGGCCACCCGCGCTTACAGTGGCGCCAAATGCGAACTGAAATACTCCGCTAGAGTTAAACTTTTTCACAACATTACTGGTTGCTTCGGAGGCGCCGTCCGTTGCATAAACATTTCCGCTTGAATCAGTAGTGATGCGATAAGCGCTAATAAACCCTTGAGCCGTACCATTGTTCTGTCCAAGCCTGGCAATGAAATTTCCGTTGGCGTCGAATTTTTGAATTTGCCCTCTGGTGTCGCCCCCAGCATCGGTGACGTAAACGTTACCGGCCGAGTCGACTGCAATTCCTCTTGGCGTGATGAATTGTCCGTTCTCAGAACCGGCGGTTCCGAATTTCAGGATGAACGTGCAAGCCGATGCAGCAACGACGCCAACCAGCAACACCGCGGTTGAGATCAGAAAAAATGGCAACCAACGAAATCGGCGAAGTTTGGAGGAACGTCGCACGAAGAGCCGAGGGGACGTTACTTGTTTCATTTTGGATCTCCTTTGTTCTATTGACAGGGTCAGAGATGGGCGCGCAATGGGGGTAGTGCGCGAACAGATATCTTTGCGGTTAAATCAGTCCGAACTCTTACGAGGCGGCTAACGATTGGCATGAAGCCGATCAGAGTTCTGTAAAGACGTGCGGGAGGATAATGCTGGGCCGCGAAGTTTGTCAATGAAAAGACTGAGGCGATGCCTGGTCCAATCTCCGGCTCAAAGCTGACCTTTTATGGATTTTCGCTAAACGTCACCATCCCCACCGTTTCGCATGAACGGGAGGCGCGACTTCCTTGAAGGTGCGATCGGTAAGGTTGATTAAGAGCTTGGCTTTTCCCAACTCATTCAGTATGCCATCACCAGAGAAACCGAGTCGAAATAGTTGCCCTTCCTTCCCAAACAACAGGTCTCCGGAATGACACCAATCGGCCCAATCTGTTCTGCCGAGGTCAATTACTGACCCATTACTCTTATCGCTTACACGATGCTCAATGATGTACCAGGACCCGTCTTTCTCGTGCAGTCCTTGAATGTGCATTTCCAGTTCATACCTGCCGGACGGCGCGTGTAGTTTGGACCACACCATAGCGGGATTAAACTCCACCCAAATGGAGGCCCCGATGCCGTGTTCGATCGCTTTGCCTTCCTTCATCAATCGCCAACCATCGCGGCTTAATCGGGTGTCGAAGATTGGGTTATCTTCACCCCAGCCAGATCTTTCGCCGAACGGTGTGATCTGAAGATCTCGAGGCAGGTTGAAGCCTTCCGCCAATCGCATCTCCGCCGCGCGATGGTTTAAAAGGATCTTATGCTCTTTCTCAAACAGGCCACCGCCGCCCCAGCCATCGCCTTTCGGCCAGAGCGCCAGCGCGGTTAAGAACGGAGGTTTGCTCACCGCAGTCCAGGAGAAGTAAGGCTTCTTGTAATCTGCAGCGAAATAGATAAGTCGCTGTCCGCTTGGCGATAGATCGCACCGACGCTCGTAGATTCGTCCCTTTAACCACTGGCCTTCCTGAAACTGATCCGTGTCGGTGCGCCAGAGCACTAGTAGGACCTGTTTTGATGGACCTCGGCGAAACACGGCGGCAAGTGGCGCTTCTCGCGCGAGCAGGCAATACAGTCTTACTTGGGGTTTGAGGCTCTCATTCATAAAAGCTACTTAACATCACAAAATTCTCCACCGAGCCGTAGGTGTCGAAGAACTTTCGACGTGTAAAAAGGTCAGTGTCAAAATGATCAACCAACCATTGAGGCTTGTAATTCCCGTTCCAAAACGTATCGACCAGTGATCGCAAGAATCCCGAGGCCAGTACCTTGGCAGCAGTGTCATTTACTTTCTGACAAAGCGTTCTCGATCAAAGTTCGTATGAAGTAACCATACTCATCTTTCATTGGTAGCTCGAGCTCGGTCTTTAATCGTCTGCGCGTGGTCGAAACAACTTCTTCAGTCAATGGGTTAGTGCCGGTTTTTTGGTAATCTTCCCAAAACAGTCCAATCCCTCGGCGTTGCCAGAGTGGCAAATTGTTGAAGTTGATGCCTCGCTGCCACAAGAGTTCGTTCTTCTCAGCCACTGAAAGTTTGTTTAGTGCTGCGGTTGCCTGTTGAACCGTTTGCCCTTCCTTCCTGAGCAGCCAGTAGCAGTGAGCATTGAGTGCGTTTCGATGTGCATCCTCATTGCGCCAACGAAAGTAATCAACGACTAAATCCATATTCGGCAGTTCGGAAATGCGACAGTCAAAACACGCCAGATCTTGAAGTAGTAACGAGAACCTGGCACTCGCTTCCCCGGCGAGGATTGAGTTGTATTTTCTGACCTTACGATCGAATGTTGTGATAGCCGGGTGAAACAGCAGCGAGATCTCATCCGATTGAGTGTAGCCATAGACCGCCTTAAACCCGCAGTTCATTAAATGAGCCGTGGTTTCAATCATCATGTTGCGGAACCGCAGATCGTAAGGCGCATCGAACTTGTGAACTTCCTTGGTGAGCCGTGTGAAATTGCGGCCGTCAATGCGAGCCACCAAAAACATCGCCGGCAACACCGAGCGATCGTTTGCGGTTTCAAAAACACGCATCTTTGTATCCAACTCGTCAAACTTCATTGGACCACTCCTCCACCTGGAACTTCCCTTCCGGCTCAATCCGAACATAATACAAGGCGTCGAAGCCTTCGGAAGGTTGCGGTATTTCGAGCTTCTTGTAAGTTCCTAAAACACCAACGTCGGGAATGCGTGCCGAGTTAACCCTTTGGCTATTGCGAGTGAGTGCCGAGGCAATGTCAGAGCGAAAGTAATAACCCACCACCCGAAAGCCGGCGGCTCTGGATTGAGCGATAAAATCTGCTCGGAGTTCTTTCGTGACATTCGTGTTGTCGAGTACGAATGATTGTTTTGCGTCAAGACAAGCATTAAAAAGCAATCGGAGCCGATGTTTCGTCTTGAGCATGTCTGAACTAATCCGAATGTGTGTTTGGAAAAAGCGTTCCTGATAGAACGAGGATTTTCCGGTTCCCTGAATACCAATGAAGATCACGGCTTCCATGATTTGACCTTACTGAGCGACGATCTCTAACACAACCCACCATCTGATCTGAAACCTGCCCGGCCATGAACTCGTTTAATCAACACGCGCTCCGCCACCGGTCTCAGTTGAGAGGGGGGCGGGCATTATTCAAGGGAGAAATGTGTCATGTTGATGGCAGATACGATGTCGACCTTCTTTGTGATCCTTGGGGTGCTCCTGGCTTTTTCCGGACTCTGGTTGATGTGTCGTGGTCTTTGGCCGCAGGCTGTAGAAGCGGCAGCAGACCGTTGCACAAGACGCATCTGGCCCTACTTTCTTGCCGGAATACCTTTGACACTCGTAATGATTGTTTTGACGAGAGTCGCCTTCCTGCTTGGGCCAGCCGGGAAGATCGTGGGCGTTGGCGTGGTGTGTTTATACATGCTACAGGCACACACCGGTGTCTCAGGTTTGGCAACCGCAATCGGTAGAAGACTGCCTTCCCCACTCGATGAACACAGCCCGTGGCGCGCAACTCTCCGCGGTGGAATCGCTTTGGAGTTGACCTATCTACTGCCCATTCTGGGTTGGTTTGTGGTCTTTCCTGCGTCGATCATTATCGGCACCGGCGCAATCACTGTCGCCCTTCTTTCCAAACTAAAGTTTCAGACGACTACGCAACCCTCATTGGTCCAACAAGCCACTGATTGACCGGATTCAAGCTCATGGACTCCAAACGAAGAGGGTTGCTAAAGGCTCTTGGATTAATAGCAGCGGCCTTGCCGCTTACTGGCTGCGAGCGGCTGATCAGCAGCGTGACGCAGGAGCTGGGCCAGCGGATCCCTGAGAACTTGTCTCTTCCGGACAGCTCTGAAATCGATCCTTCATTCCATCTGTTGTCACGCGCTGCTTATGGTCCATGGCCTGGCGATCTGGACACGCTGCGCGCAATGGGCTCGGAACAATGGATCGAGGAACAACTAAGTCCCGAAACCATCGACGATACTGTTTGCGATCTGCGCGCTCGTCGCTTTGAGACTATCTGGCACGAACCGGGTACATGTTATGAATACAAAAAGCCCGTGTTGCGCGAAGAGATCACTCGACACACTCTCTTGCGCGCGCTCTATAGCAAGCGCCAGTTGCTCGAAGTGATGGTTGGTTTCTGGACCGATCATCTGAACATAAATCTCGAGAAAGGTGACTGTATCTATCTCAAACCTGCAGATGATCGTCTGGTGATTCGCACGCACGCGCTCGGAAGATTCAGAGAGTTGATTCGAGCTTCTGCAACCTCGCCGGCGATGCTCGTGTATCTCGATGGCAAAGAGAATCAGAAGAAAGAACCGGGAGATGTGCCCAACGAGAACTATGCGCGCGAGTTACTTGAGCTGCACACACTCGGAGTAGATGGTGGCTACACGCAAACTGATGTTTACGAAGCGGCACGCAGCTTAACGGGTTGGAGGTTGCGCACTGGTTGGCGGAAGGGAACTGTGTATTTCGATCAAAGTCTGCACGATGATGGAGAGAAACGCGTCCTGGGCCAAACGATTCCCGCCGGTGGAGGCGCCACTGACGTAGATCAACTAGTAGAGATTGCCTGCAATCATCCGTCTACCGCGCATCACATCGCCACTAAACTCGTGCGTCGCTTTGTTTCGGAAGATCCTCCCGCCGCGCTCGTACAACGAGTCGCCAATGTCTTTACTTCCACTGATGGCGACATCAAAGCATTGCTGCGAACGATCCTGACTTCAGACGAATTCAGGGCAGCCAAAGGCCTCAAGTTCAAACGTCCCTTTCAATACATCGTTAGCTGCTTGCGCGCTCTGGCCGCAGACACGCATGCACATCAGCAGTTGATTGAATACTTACTGCGTATGGGCCAGGGGCCGTTTCAATATCCGACTCCGGATGGTTATCCCGATCGCACCGCTCCGTGGCTCGGAACTCTACTGTGGCGCTGGAATTTTGCATTTAATGCGGCTTCAAATCATCTTCCCACTGTCACAGTTCCACTGGAACAACTGGCAGAAGCTATCGGAGGCAAAGCGCCCTTTCAGCCCGAGCAGTTAATGTCTTATTTCATCGGCCGCAAAGGATCGAATAGTGAGCTCAAGGCGATTGCTGACTACCAGAAAAGTAATCGTGGCGACAGTAACTATCATGCGGAACTCGTCGCGGTGGTGCTCGCATCACCGGCATTCCAGAGGTGTTGAAAATGGGGAATACGTCGCGCCGGTCGTTTGTTCGCAAATTGCTGCTTGCACCTGAAACTGTTTTGCCGCCGGCCGGTGACCGAACACTGGTTTGCATCTTTTTACGCGGGGCTGCCGATACGCTCAACATGGTGATTCCATATGGCGACGACGAGTATTACAGGTTGCGTCCGACGATTGCGATCCCGCCACCCGCCAACGGTACAACGGGATTGAGACTTGATGATTTCTATGCTTTCCATCCAAACCTTGCTCCGTTATTGCCGGCGTTTAATGAGGGTCGATTAGGTATCGTGCAGGCAGTGGGAACGGACAATCCCAGTGGCTCTCACTTTGAAGCTCAGGATCAGATGGAGCATGGCGAATCTTATGGCCACACAATCGGCGGAGGCTGGTTGGGTCGTTATTTACGTACACGGGCCGCCGACATGACGCCTCTCTCGGCGGTAGCAATTGGACCAACAATTCCAGAGTCGCTACGTGGCGCTCCCACAGCGAGCGCGATTGAATCGATAGAAGAAGTTCAAATCAAAACACCGAGCGGTAACGCGTCTGGAGTGGCGTCGGTCTTGTCGGCGTTGTACGCCGCAGAAGGTGAAATGGTTGGGCAAGCGGGAAAGGCAACTCTGCATCTTTTGCGACGCGTAGAAACACTCCGAGGTGCGGTATACACTCCGGAAAACGGGGCTGTTTATCTCGACGATGACTTTTCCCAGGGACTCAAAGAGATCGCTCGACTGGCAAAAGCGCGCGTCGGTTTAGAAGTTGCTTGTTTGGACCTGGGTGGTTGGGACACACACTTCTTTCAAGGTAGTACGTCTGGTTTGCAAGCCGATCTGATACGTCAGTTGGCCGATGGACTCGCCGCATTCGACAAAGACATGGGCGCCCAACGCGATCGAGTAGTGACGCTGATTATGACCGAGTTTGGCAGACGTACTTACGAGAATAGCTCGCTCGGAACTGATCACGGTCGTGGCTTCGCGTTGTTCGCGCTCGGCGGTCTTGTCAAAGGCGGTAAAGTCCATGGCCACTGGCCGGGTCTGGCTGAAGAGTCTTCATCGCAAACAGACTCATTGAATCCGGTCGGACCGAGTGGGCTCAAGGTTCTAATCGACTATCGTTCAGTGCTGGCGGAAGTATTGACGAAATTTCTCGGTCATCGAGACGTGAATCAAGTCTTCCCCAATTTCCATCCGGAACCCGTCGGCGTAGTCTGGTAATTCAAGACTATCCCGAAAGCTTTGCACGAAAAACAATTCGGCATGCCTTTGAAGAAAAAATCGGAATCCCACCAACGGAAGTTGGTGGATTGTTCAGATCCAACCTATTTAGAATGTGAAGTATCCACCAACTTCCGTTGGTGGGATTCCCGAGAGGAGGGACTCCTGCTTGCAACGTCGGCAATTTTCCTGCATTTTGATCTTCTCGACAAAGAACGACTCGAAATGGTTGGAAACAGATGAATGTTGTTAACGATCACCTGCACTACAGCGCCTGCTACAGATTTGGGCTATCTGCTTCATAAAAATCCTGCGCGACTCCACTCGTTTCCTCTTTCATTTGGACAAGCACACGTCTTTTATCCTGAAGCGACAAATGAACGTTGCACTGCGGCGTTGCTTTTGGACGTCGATCCGGTTGGTCTGGTCCGTAATCGTCGCGGACCCGCAGGAGAAGGTGGAACGCTCGATCAATACGTCAATGATCGGCCATACGTCGCGTCGTCGTTCCTTAGCGTCGCGATTGCGCGTGTCCTGGGAAGCGCGTTAGGGGGCAGAAGCAAAGGGAGACCAGCGCTTACGGACGTTCCGCTGTCACTGACAGCGAGACTTTCCGTTCTTCCATCTCGTGGCGGAGAAAAGTTTCTGCGACGTCTGTTTGAACCTCTGGGTTATGAAGTGGCCGTCACCGGTCGTGAGTTGGACCATGAGTTTCCGGAGTGGGGCAGCAGCTCATATTACACTGTCGAGCTTCAAGGCCACGTACGCTTACAGGATCTACTCACACATCTTTACGTACTTATTCCTGTTCTCGACAACGAGAAACATTATTGGGTCGGAGACGACGAGGTTGAGAAGTTGTTACGACATGGAAGCGGTTGGCTCGCCGGTCATCCCGAAAGGGAGGAAATTACAAAACGCTATCTGAAATACCGGCGTGATCTCGCACGCGAGGCAATGGAGCGTTTAGTTAATGATGAATTGCCCGATCCTGACGAGGCTGCGACAGTCCGTAACAACGAAGAAGAAGCCATTGAACGGCCTTTGAGTTTGAATGAACAGAGGATCAGCGCAGTTCTGGCCGTGCTCAAAAGCTGTGGCGCGAAACGCGTTGTGGATCTTGGTTGCGGTGAAGGCAAACTGCTTCGGGCATTGCTCGATGATCGAAGCTTTGATGAGATCGTCGGATTAGATGTGTCCCATCGTACCCTTCAGATCGCACAGGAGCGGCTTAAGCTTGAGCGATTGCCCGCGCGGCAACGTGAACGTTTACGGCTGATCCAGGGTTCGTTGATGTATCGGGACAAGCGGCTTGCAGGTTATGACGCCGCCACGGTTATCGAAGTCATTGAGCATCTGGATGAACCGCGGTTAGCCGCATTTGAACGCGTGCTCTTCGAATTTGCGAGACCAGCAGCCATTGTGCTGACGACGCCTAACGTTGAATACAACGCCCGCTTTGAGACTCTCCCGGCGGGTAAGTTTCGACACAGAGATCATCGGTTCGAATGGACGCGAGTTCAATTTAAGGACTGGGCGGAGCGAATCGCAGGTAAATACGGTTACGGTGTGAAACTATTACCCGTTGGATCTGAAGACCCTTCACTCGGTGCTCCCACACAGATGGCCGTGTTCAATTTGTCGAAGTAGAGGAAGTCTTTGAGTAAGGTCATAACAATACCAGAACTCGCTCTCGTCGTTCTCATCGGTCCATCCGGCGCGGGAAAGTCGACGTTTGCGCGAAAGCACTTTAAAGCTACCGAAGTGCTCTCGTCGGATTTTTGTAGGGGTTTGGTAAGTGATGATGAAAATGATCAGGCTGCGACGAATACTGCCTTCGAGGTATTGCACTTCATCGCTTCCAAGCGACTCACAGCCGCAAAACTCACGGTCGTCGACGCGACTAATGTTCAATCCGAAGCGCGTAAGCCGCTCATAGCTCTCGCGCGTGAATTTCACGTCATTCCGGTAGCCCTCGTCTTTAATCTCTCAGATAGAGTTTGTGAGGATCGAAATCGAAATCGGCCGGATCGTGACTTTGGACCACATGTGATCAGGCAACAAAGCCAACAGTTGCGACGTTCAATCCGTAATCTCAAGCGCGAAGGCTTCCGTCATGTATTCGAATTCTCGACGCCGGAAGAGATGGATAATGTTGTCATCGAGCGGCAGCCTCTCTGGAATAATCTAAAGCATGAGCATGGACCCTTCGACATCATCGGCGATATCCATGGATGTTTCGACGAACTCTACTCGCTTCTCACAACGCTCGGCTATCGGATTACCGAAGTCAATGGCGATCTTGCTACACGGAAATTAGAGACAAGGCATCCTGAAGGTCGAAAGGCAGTCTTCCTTGGAGATCTGGTCGATCGTGGTCCAGGAATTCCCGACGTCTTACGCCTCGTGATGAACATGGTCGAAAGCGGCGATGCGCTGTGCGTACCGGGCAATCACGATATCAAGTTGATGCGCAAGCTCCACGGCAAAGACGTTCGGATCACGCACGGTCTTGCAGAATCACTCGCACAGCTTGACCGTGAGCCGCCGGAGCTTAGTGAACGAGTGGCGACGTTCGTGGATAAACTCGTGAGTCACTATGTGCTTGATGACGGACGGCTCGTGGTGGCGCACGCCGGACTCAAAGAAGAACTTCAGGGTCGCGGATCAGGCAAAGTGCGCGACTTTGCTCTCTTCGGAGAAACAACCGGAGAGACCGACGAGTTTGGTTTGCCGGTGCGTTACAACTGGGCGGCTGAGTATCGTGGGAAGGCAATGGTGGTCTATGGTCACACGCCGGTGCCTGAAGCAGAATGGCTCAACCGAACAATATGCATCGATACCGGATGCGTCTTTGGTGGGAAACTCACGGCGCTTCGTTATCCTGAGAAGGAATTGGTATCAGTACCAGCACTTAAGACTTATTACGAACCTGCCAAACCCTTTCTTCCGGAGTCGGAACAGGCGTCCACGTTTACCGCACAACAAACATACGACGACGTGCTTGATATTGAGGACGTTACTGGAAAACGGATCATCTCAACTCGCCTGCATCGCACCGTGACGATCCGAGAAGAGAACGGTATCGCTGCGTTGGAAGTGATGAGTCGCTTCGCCGCGAACCCGAAATGGCTGGTCTACCTGCCGCCGACAATGTCGCCATCAGAGACGAGTCAAGTGACCGGCCTGTTGGAACATCCGGCGGAAGCGTTCTCTTACTATCGTCATCAGGGAGTGGCGAAAGTTGTTTGCGAAGAGAAGCACATGGGTTCACGTGCGGTGGTCGTGATTTGCCGTGACGAAGACGCTGCACGCGAGCGCTTCGGCATTGTTGGAGATGGTTCGGGCATCTGCTACACGCGCACCGGACGTCGCTTTTTCGATGAAAAGGAACTGGAAATTCTCTTTATCCAAAGGATTCAAGCGGCAATTTCTGAAGCAGGGCTTTGGGATGAATTCGAGACTGACTGGTTCTGTCTGGATTGCGAGTTGATGCCCTGGTCGGCCAAAGCGCAGGAGTTACTGCGGCAACAGTATGCTGCGGTTGGCGCGGCAGCTCGCGTTGCTCTCAACGAGGCTGTTGCCGCGCTCGCTCAAGCGGAGAATGCAGTAGCCGACGTGGGTCCACTTTTAGATCGTTATCGAGTGCGAGAAGAAGCAGCGAGAAAATATTCTGAAGCCTATCGCCGGTATTGCTGGCCCGTTCGTTCACTCACTGATTTGAAGCTCGCTCCGTTTCACTTATTGGCCTCGGCGGGAAAAGTTCATACAGATAAGGACCACCTCTGGCACATGGCGATATTGAAGAAACTTTGTGAGGCAGACTTCGGCTTATTGTTGGCGACGTCTCACATGGTGGTCGATGTAACTGACCCGGAAAGTCAGGCCGAGGGCATCCGTTGGTGGGAGGAATTGACGAGTGGTGGTGGAGAGGGAATGGTGGTCAAGCCTCTCGAATTCATCGCTCGCGGGCCGCGCGGTCTCGTTCAACCCGCAGTGAAGTGCAGAGGACGTGAGTATCTGCGGATCATCTATGGTCCAGAATACACTGCACCTGAGAATCTTGAACGACTGCGGTCGAGAGGATTGTCTGCGAAACGCTCATTAGCATTGAGAGAGTTTGCCCTGGGCATCGAGGGTCTGGAACGATTTGCTCAAAAAGAGCCTTTGCGCCGGGTGCATGAATGCGTGTTTGGTGTACTGGCGCTTGAAAGTGAACCCGTTGATCCTCGGTTGTGAGGATGTAAAGAGATTAACGCGAACGGCTTTGCACAAAAATCGGCAAATCCCAGCGAGTGGAATCGGTGGATTGTTTGATAAATAGTTCGGACGTGAAGTAATCCACCAACTTCCGTTGGTGGGATTAGAGTACTGCTGGTTTGGAGTTTTAGAAGGGACTTGAACGATCCACCGACTTCCGTCGGTGGGATTCGAAACCAGCCAAATGAAAGTTCCAATTAGGTTCGAGTTGAACAATCCACCATGCCATTGGTCAGTTACCATAAAACCAAATCCCACCGACGGAAGTCGGTGGATTGTTCAAGTCCTTTCTAACACCGCCCACGACCCGCCTTCTAATTCCACCAATGGAAGTTGGTGGATACTTCAAGTCCGACCTGTTCACAGAACAATCCAACGAAGATGCGCCGGCTGAGTGGTTTATTCGCGCCGGATCACGTGAGGTACCGGACGATTACGTATTACAAATGGATGGCGTCAACACAGGGGCGGCCACGGAGGGCCGCCCCACGGTGCGCGCGACAGATCGCCGTCGACTTAAATTCCGTTTAGCGGATTAGATAGAAAGCGGTTTGGCGGGGGCGAAACCACTTCATTCCTTCTTTTGTTAAGTACGCATCGTCTTCCATCATGATGGTGACTTTTTGTCCGCCCCACTCCGGAACGGGGGTGCTCGTGTTCAATTCGATCGATGTGTATGAGCCTTCGCGAAACGGTGGTTCTGACGGCGCGCCTGCGGCCGGGCGACGAAAGTCGATACTGGCTCCGAGTGCGTGTCCCTGGTTGCCGACCGAGTGCGAATAGATCATCGCTTCGACACCGGCGCTCTTCATGTCCGCCATCGTGGCGTCGTAGACTTCAAAGCCTTTCGCGCCGGGCGTGATGTGAGTGAACAATGCATCCTGAAGACGATTCGTGTTCGTCAATGCTTTCTTCAGTCCTTCTGGCGCATCCTTTTCTCCTGGGCGTAAGACGTAGCCCATCTTCTGCCAGTCTGTACTCAAACCCATGTAGTTCAAACCACAATCGATGTGAATCACGTCGCCTCGTTGGATAACAACTGACTCCTCTGCAACACTGAGAAACTGCTGCGTCTTACCTGGATTCTGATTCTGTCGCTGGACTCGTAAATCCGGTTGGAACCAGACGCCTAAACCGAGATTGTTCACCTGTTGCAGAAACCACCAGCGAACAGCGCCGACCGTCGTTTTGCCCGGCGTGATCACTTCGTTTGAAAAGGCACGCTGGGTGAGTATGTCTGTAATCGCTACCGCGCTGCGATATGGTTCAAGTTCTTCAGGCAAACGCGTGTCCATATATTCCACGATCAGCGGTGCGGCGGAGACGAATCGGGATGTGTAATCCGGTCCGAGAGTTTCGGTTAGAAACTGGTAGGTATCGTGAGTGATACCGTTTGTGGCTCCGCGTGTCCCACCCATGTTAAGCGCGATCGTTTTTGGTTTTCGCTCTTCCACAACGCGCCGCAAAGTTGCAGCTATCTCTCGGCCGGGAGGATTGAGGATTTGGAAGAACAATTTCAGATGTTCTTCCGGATAACGGACCAGCGCAATGCAATCGAGTTTGTCACCACCGCGATCCGCAAAGATAAAGAAATCGCGCCTGCCGACGTAAGGCAGAGGCGGTGCGATATATTCCGTCACCGGATCAGCGTGAAACTCTTCATTAGTCACGATCCACATCTCGATCTTTTGCTGGCGCATCAGCGGGAGCAACATGGTGTCCAGTCGCTTTTTAAGCCAGCTCTCGCGCACCGCTTGTTGGTCGCGCACGCTGAGGAGTTTCGGCAGCGGCTCAATAATCTTTCTCGTCTGTGAATAGATGGACGTAGATGAAGAGAGCAGCAGAACTAAGCTCAACAAGACATGACGTGACTGGTTTTTCATAGGCTTTCGTAAATCTCACAGAGGAAGAATCCTTTACTTCGTAATCGCGGCCACAAATTTGACCGATCGCGCGTATTTGCCGCTCGAAAGATTGTTTTCGTCGTCATCCGTGCCGCGGACAACGTCGTTCTCAACTTTGTAGTCCTTGATTTTGTTGCTGCTACTTTCCTGATACTGGCTCGGGTGAAAGCGAACCCACATGCTGTTCTCATCCATCATCACATACTCGAGACCGCGTATTTTCTCGCCTTCCAAAAGCGGCGTCGACTTGATTTCTTCTGCCAGGGCCTCGGGAGGTATCGGCTTATCCGTGAGCAGGATTACCAACGACTGTTGTCCAAACCGTTCGGCACGTCCGGCATATGCGTACTTCAATTCCACTGTTTCGCCTTTCGCGGTGTAACTTCCGCTCGCCTGGCCAGGTTGTAATTCACCTGCTGGTACTGGTTTCGATTGTGTAGATGGCGCTGCCGGCGACTGTTGCGCTTCAGTTCGAGTTGATTGATTAGTGTTCTCGGTTTTGGTCGACCGCTGGTGAAGGTTACAACCAGTAGCGAAAATAACAGCGAAACAGAAAGCGCACACGAATAATCGGTTCATTGTTTTTGAACTCCTCCAGTTTTTAGAAAAGCAAAAGAGATTTAAGCGCGGAAGCCGTGATCGTGCGCAAATACCATCGCTTGAGCGCGCGACCAAACTCCCAGCTTGTCGAAGACGTTAGAGACGTGATTGCGCACAGTCTTTTCACTAATCGAAAGACGCGCCGCAATCTCCGCATTACCCAGACCTTCAGTTATCAGCGTGAGCACTTCTCGTTCGCGCGCGGTTAGTGAGTTGAATGCAGGATCCTCTCCGCTAACCGCATCCTTCGTGCCCATAAAATCCAGCACTTCGTGGCAGAAGCGTTCCCATGCTGGTTCGCCTTCCAGGAGAATGTGGTTCTTTGAGTCAAGTTCGACGAATTGCGCACCCCGAATTCCTGCAGCAAGAATATGACCCTCTGCAATCGGGATGACGTCGTCGTCGCGTGAGTGGAGTATCAGAGTCGGCGCTTGCACCCGGCTTAGAAGATCGACGACGTTAATCGTTGCGCGCGTTTCAAGAAGTCGCGCGGCGATCTCAGGCGAAGTTGTTTTTCGACAGAGTTCATTGAACCAATCGACTTGTTCGTCAGTGGCGCCGGGAATGAAGCGTGAAGTGAATATCTGGCGAAACGCTGGATTGTCTTTGCCCCATCCGAGTCTCGTCATGTCGATCAACGCGCGATAGAAACGGTCTTTTTCCGGATCACCACGCTCGTATGTACCGCGCGCGTAGGCGCCATAAAGCACCACTCGCGAAACGCGTTCGGGATGTTTCACCGCATATGCGATGCACGTCGCTGCTCCTTGAGAAATCCCCAGCAAGGCAAACGGTTCTTGAGGATCGGCGACTTCAATGAGTGCTTCCAAATCCTCGACCCAACGATCGAACGAGAGATCCCCGACGTTCCAGTCCGTCATTCCGCAGCCACGTTCATCGTGACGAATGAAGCGGAAATGATTGCTGAAGAACCGTATCCAATGACGCCAAACAGGACTCTCCCATTCGTATTCAAGGTGAGTCATCCAGTTTGCTGCTTTGATCAGCATAGGACCTGTGCCCGCCTCGGCCCACGCAAGCTGAACGCCATCAGCGGTACGGAGATATCGAATGCGCTGTGTTGCCCTCTTGGTCATCCTGCGGTCACTACCGAGACAAAAGTCCCATGCGAAGGTGTCGGAGTATATCCAAACCGGGACTAAACTCCCATAGCCTAACCGTGCAAAAAGCGCGATTCTGCGGCGAATTAGCAGAGATGGAGGCAATGCAATGCTTAAGCGAATCTTATTCTTTGCCTACGGGATTTTCAGCTATTTGATTTTCCTGGGAACTTTTCTATACGCGATTGGGTTTATCGGCAACTTTGGTGTTCCCACGACGCTGGACGGACCGGCGGCCGGACCGCTCGCGATCAGTCTGGCGATTGACGTGGGTCTGCTAACGCTTTTCGCAGTGCAGCACAGTGTAATGGCGCGCAAGTGGTTCAAGGACTGGTGGACCCGAATCGTGCCGCGCCCGATTGAACGCGCGACGTACGTCCTCTTCTCAAGTCTCGCTCTCATTCTGTTGTTTACGTTGTGGCGCCCACTCGGTGGCGTCGTCTGGTCTGTCGAAGATCCTATCGGGCGGCTGGTGCTCCGCGGAATGTTTGCCCTTGGTTGGGCGCTAATTCTGTACACAACATTCCTGATCAATCACTTCGACTTGTTTGGTCTTCGGCAAGTCTGGCGCAATCTAATAGGACAGCCGGAGGGTGGCTTACGGTTTGTGACGCCTGGTCCATATCGTCTGGTACGACACCCGCTTTACGTCGGCTGGCTCCTCGCTTTCTGGATGACGCCGTTGATGACGTGGGCGCATCTGCTGTTTTCGATTGCGACGACGGCTTACATCTTGTTGGCAATTCGGTTCGAAGAGCGTGACCTGGTTCGTGAGTTTGGTGATACCTACGAAGACTACCGCCGTTCCGTGCCGATGCTGGTGCCGTCGGTTCGGAAGCGCATGGCGATCAAGACTCAGCGGACCGGAATTCAGGTTGAATAAGGCTTGATCGAACGTACACGCATTCTTCTCTGGTGTGATTCCCGGCAGAGTGGATTCTACAATCACTCTGAACTTACCAGAAACCAGAGTATATTGCTCTTCGTTGAGAGTCCCATCTAAACGAGTTCAATACCGGAAGACTCCTGTTTTTTCTTTGCGCCTTTGCGCCTTTGTGGGAGCACTTCTTTTTCTTGCCGCTCTGGCTTTGGTTTCTGCACAGAGTCCACCAAACCCGCTCACCGCCGCCGAGCGTCGTGGCAAAGAGATCTATCTCAGGGGAACCAGTCCATCGGGCCGTGAGATCGTGGCACGCCTCAATGAACTGGACGTCCCGGCCTCGGCGTTTCCTTGCAGCGGTTGCCACGGTATCCGTGGCGAAGGAAAGAGCGAGGGAGGTGTCACCGCCGGCAATCTCACATGGTCCAACCTCATCAAACCTTACGGTCACACTCATTCCACTGGTCGCAAGCATGGACCTTTCAGTGAATCGTCTCTTATTCGCGCCGTTGTGAACGGCGTCGATTCCGATGGCAACGAACTGCTCGTCGCTATGCCGCGCTACAAACTGTCGCCAGAGGACATGGCAGATCTCATTGCCTATCTGAAGCGCATCGACACAGATCTCGACCCGGGTCTGACAGAGACAAAGGTCACAGTTGGTTTAGTAGTACCTTCCAGTGGTGCGCTCGCTGAGGTTGGCGCAGCAATGAAAGACGTGCTCGCCGCGTACTTCGACAACGTCAACAGCCGCGGCGGGATTTTTAGTCGCAAGATCGAGCTCAAAGTCGCCGACGCCGGCGCCGGTGGAGCCATGACTTCAACTGCTGCTCAAAACTTTGCTCACAAGGAACAGATCTTCGCGTTCGTTGGTGGCTTGAGCGCGGGTTCTGATCCTCAACTTGCGGCGTTGGCACGTACTGAGGAAATCCCGTTCATCGGTCCCTCGACGTTGCTACCGCATTTAGAAAATCCGGTCAACAAATATCTCTTCTACCTGCTGCCAGGTGTCTCCGAGCAGGCGATGGCCCTCGTGAACTTTGCCGTTTTACGGCCGGAGTCCAAACGAGCGCCGGTTGCCCTCGTTTATAGTGACACGACTCTGAGCAGTGCCGCAGGAAACGCAGCCGCAGTACAGGCGCAGAAGGCTGAACTCGCGATCGCGAAAAAAATTGTTTTTAAGTCTGCCAACTTTGATCCGCGATCGATAGTAGCGGAGTTGAAGACGAGCAACGTCGAGTCTCTGTTTTTCTTCGGAGAAGCAAAGGAACAGTTGTCGTTGCTGAACGAGGCCGCAGCGGCCGGCTGGTCTCCCAATCTTTTCCTCATTGGAACGCTCGGTGGAACAGATCTTTCGACAATCTTGCGACCGGGATCGAGCAACCATGCCTTCCTGGCCTTTCCCACCGTGCCGTCCGACATTAGCAATGAGGCCGGGGACGAGTTCCGTGCTTTGCAGGACAAATACAAGTTTCCTCCGCGCCACATTGCCGCTCAGATTTCCGCATTTGCCGCCGCCAAAGTTCTGGTTGAAGGACTGACTCGTGCTGGCCGCGATCTAAATCACGAGAAGTTTATTACCGCACTCGATACTCTTTACGATTACGAAACCGGCGTTACACCACGCCTGACATTCGGTCCGAACCGCAGAGTCGGCGCCGCCGGCGCACATATCGTGACTTTTGATCCTGCAAAGAAAGAATTCACACCGCTCGGTTGGTTCAATGCTTATTAGCGCTTTGTGCTTCTCAACGCGCGGTTACCTGAGCCGTTGCAGTTGCCGAATTGCCTGCTTGATCGAACGCGCGTGCCTGCAGTTGATAGTTCTTGTTCATAGCGGCAGGTACTCGCCACGCGCAGCTGTAGGGCGCGGTCGTATCCGTGCACTGCACAGCGCCGTTGACTAATTATTTCCCAAAAGTTTTGCGGGCAAAGAACTGTAGGGGCGGCACTCCGTGGCCGCCCCTGCGTGGTATTCAAGATTTCCGGTATTGGTCTGAGCCGCGCGAGAGGCGACGACTCTTGCGATGGTGGTTTAATTCCACGAAGGGGCGGCCACGGAGGGCCGCCCTACAGTACGTTCAGCAGCGCCTAAAGTGGCCAAAATCATCGAATTTCCGAGCAAAAACTTACTTCGTGACAATTTGACTCCTGCCACCTTTGTCCGACACGAAAACTCAACAATTTCGACTGTTGAAACCTGTTAGACTCCCTCTCCCCCGACATGTGTCCCTGAAGGGTGCGTGAAATTGCCCCAGGATTTCCTCTCCTTCGTTCACCAGTGGTCGTTGAGCCGAGAGTGAAATTTCTTCACAAGTTTGCCGGAGTATTAAATGAAGCGTTTTATTTTCCCGATACTGTGGTGTGGTTCTGTCTCACTACTTCTCTTAGCTCTATTCGGTTTTGAACCTCGGACTCACGCCGAATCAAACAGCGGCGCATCGCTAAAACGAAAAGTATCAAAAGACATCCTGCGAAAGGTCGACGAGGGTAAAGGCGGCGACTTCATTCGCGTCATCATTCAGCCCGCCAGCCAGTCAGACTCTTCAATCGACTCGACGATTGAGTATTCGGGGGGCAGCAACATCCGGAAGTTCAAGAACTTCGCGGTGCGGGTGGCCACTTTGCCGGCTAGCGCTGCGGCCAACCTGGCTGATCGCAGTGATGTTGATTACGTTTCGCTCGACCGCGAGGTGAGAACTATGGGTCATGTCTCGCGCACCACCGGAGCGGACCAGATCCGTCACAGCGGCAGCGAAGAACCAGGCAGTGGATCCCTGGATGGAACTGGAATCGGGATCGCGATTCTTGATTCAGGAATCGATGTTGACCACGCGTCCTTTCTTAACCAATCGAACCAGGTTCGCGTTGTTTACAATGAAGACTTCACTGGTGAGGGTCGAACTGACGATCCTTACGGCCACGGCACGCACGTCGCCTCGCTCGCCGCAGGCAACGACAGAATTTCAAACGGCGAATACGTCGGCATTGCACCCAACGCAAGTCTTATCAACCTGCGCGTATTGAATGCTGACGGCGTTGGCACCACCGCGTTTGTGTTGCGCGCGCTCGACTGGGTCGCATCTAATCGTTCTACCTACAACATTCGTGTCGTTAATATGAGTCTGGGAATGCCTGCGGTCGACTCTTATCAAAACGACCCGATCTGTCGTGCGGTGCGCAGACTCGTCGATGCAGGAGTGGTGGTTTTTGCGGCTGCAGGCAACAACGGCAAAGACAATGAAGGCAACAAGCTTTACGGTCAAATTCACTCACCCGGCAACGAACCTTCAGCGATCACAGTCGGCGCTTCAAATACATTCGGCACCGACGAACGGAGCGACGACGCAGTTGCATCCTTCAGCTCACGTGGACCAACACGCAGCTTCACGACTGACGAGGAAGGCGTCAAACACTACGACAACTTCGTCAAACCTGATCTCGTTGCTCCAGGCAACAAATTGATCGACGCCGAAGCTGACGGGAATTACATCGTGACGCAAAATCCGTCACTGGATGCCGGTGTCAGCGGTTGTAACAATCGCAAGATGATGTACTTGAGCGGTACTTCGATGGCGACTCCCGTTGCCGCGGGAACCGCTGCCCTGATGCTGCAAGCGAATCCCACGCTGACGCCGAATCTGATAAAGGCGTTATTGATGTATACGGCGCAACCACTCGCTGGTTACAATATGTTCGAACAGGGCGCCGGGCAGTTGAATATTGCGGGCGCCGTACAGTTGGCGCATTCAGTGCGAACTGATCTAAGCGCAGCGGCTGTTGGTGCTCCGCTGTTGACAACAGATGCTCCGCTTGCGCCGGAGACTACAATTTCGAATCACACTTTTACGTGGTCGCGCGGCATCATTCTCAATTACACTTACGCCACGGGTAGCGATCTCATCACGAAGTACCAGCAGGTCTATGCGTTGGGAAATCTACTGGGTACTGGCGTAATCACCGGCGATGGAGTGATCACTGGCGACTCTGCATACTTTTCCGAGGGTGTCATCACGGGCGATCATATCCTTACGAGTTATGGCGTTATTACCGGAGACGGCGCTGCTTTTCTGGCCGTGAATCTACTGTTTCAGGATCTCTTGCCTGAGGGTAGTTTTTTGAGCGATGGGGTAATCACGGGGGATGGTGTCATTACTGGCGACGGCGTAATAACAGGTGACTTCATAGCAAACGCCCAGTCAGCAATGTTCAATGGCGATAGCGGTCCATCTATGATTCCGGTATCAGACGACGGCGCTGACTGCCTGGATTATTAACCTACAGACTGCAGACTAAGCAGGTTGCCGCGGGTCAATTTTGATCCGTGTAATCGGTGTATTCTGTGGACATGAGGGAGAAAATGATTGCGGCTGAAGTGAACGTTAATCGACCTCAGTTCGGACAAGTTTACATGTGGTCGCTGGTGACTGCCGGAGCAGCGATTGCGCTAGTTTCACTTGCCATCTTGCCTTTTCACAAGCTCGATTCAGGCTTCCTCGTTCTTGGCCTGATGGTGATGGCCAGCGCACTAATTGCAATCCGGATTCCTCGCGTCAGTGGTCGCATTACAGTTGCCGATACTTTTGTTTTTCTGACGATGCTGCTGTACGGAGGTGCTGCGGCAATCCTCGTCTCAGCACTCGAAGGCGTTGCTGCGACACTGATCATCAGCAAACGCCCGCGCACGATTCTTTTTAATTCAGCCATCCTCGCAGCCTCGACCTTTTTTACCTCCACAGTTCTGAATCTGATTTTTGGGCCACCCGCAGAGATTGCAAAGGAAGGCAGATTTACAGATACGTTCTTTCTGGCCGTCTGCGTGATGGCTCTGGTGCAGTACATCGCCAACACCACTTTGATCGCGATAGAAAAAGCAAGCAAGATCAAGGAGTCAACCTGGAATACCTGGCGAACTTACTATCTCTGGACTTCCGTGACGTATTTCGCGGGAGCTTCAGCCGCAGGCATCATCACCATTCTCGTTAAGACTTATGGCTTTTATGCCGTGGTCGCCACGGTTCCGATCATCCTGATCATCTGTTTCACCTATCAGACATATTTGAAGAACATTGAGGCTTCGCTGGAACAGACAGAAGCAGCACGACTGCATGTTCAGGAGTTGTCGAGGTACGTCGGTGAACTGCAACGCTCCGAAGAAGCGCGCGAACAGTTATTGTTGCGTGCTGAACGTGCTCGTGCTGATGCGGAAGCAGCGAATAGAATCAAAGATGAGTTTCTGGCGACCCTTTCGCACGAGCTGCGAACGCCGCTGACGTCGCTGCTTGGTTGGTCCAGTGTGCTTCGCGAGGCAAAGCGCGACGAGAAGGTTTTGAACCAGGGACTGGAAGCGATTGACCGGAACGCGCGTGTTCAGGCACAGCTTATTGACGACTTGCTCGATGTGTCGCGTATTGTTTCGGGCAAACTCAATCTCGACGTCAGACCGTTAGACATCGCTTCGGTCGCGCGCGCGGCGATCAACGTTGTGCGACCGGCGGCTGACGCGAAAGGCATTTCGTTGGACTACTCGGCCGAACCGGGCTTGGGAGCGATCTCCGCCGACTCGGGACGTCTGCACCAGATCATCTGGAATTTGTTATCAAATGCTGTAAAGTTCACTCCGCACGGAGGCAAGATATTTGTACGAGTTGAGCGCGCCGGCTCAGATGCAAGCGTGACGGTGCGTGATACAGGCCAGGGAATCGAAGCAGAGTTCCTGCCTCGGGTATTTGATCGATTTCGCCAGGCAGACAGTTCCACGACGCGAAGTTTTGGCGGTCTGGGACTCGGTTTGGCAATTGTTCGGCACCTCGTCGAGCTTCATGGTGGTACTGTTTCAGCGCAGAGTGACGGCGTAAACAAAGGCGCAAGCTTCACTGCAACTTTCCCGCTGTTGGCTGATCGCGCTGAGCCGGTTGCAATTGCTCACAGTGAGCCGTCATCGATTGACTTTCATTCGCTTGATGGTTTGCGAGTCTTGCTCGTTGACGATGAACCGGAAGCTCGACAAATCATTAGCACTGTGATCACGCGGACTGGCGCGGAGGTCCAGGCCTGCACGTGTGCGAGTGAGGCGCTGGCGAAGTTAGTCGAGTGGAAACCGGATGTGATTCTGAGCGATATCGCGATGCCCGATGAAGACGGCTACAGTTTCATCGGTAAGGTGCGCTCGTTGCCGCGCGACAAAGGTGGAGAAACGCCGGCCGCCGCGCTTACCGCATATGCCAGGGACATCGATCGACGTCAGGCACTCGCCGCAGGGTACCAAATGCACATCGCAAAACCGATTGGTGCCAGCCAGCTCGTCACCATGATCGCGCGTCTCGTCGGGCGCGAAGCGTGAGCTCCAGGAAGATTTAGCCACAGATTACACAGATTACACGGATCAATATTTAAGATCTGTGCAATCCGTGTAATCTGTGGCTAAATAATAGGGCCATGAAGAGGTCACCGGTAGGAATTGGGATTATTGGGACGGGGTTTGCCCGCACGACGCAGATTCCAGGGTTTCGCGATTGCATGGGTGCAAGGGTTGTCGCGATTGCGAGCCGAAACCGCGAGCGCGCAGAGGTAATCGCCAAAGAGTTTGGTATAGACCACGTCGCAGCAAACTGGCAGGAACTGATAACACATCGCGACGTCGATCTAGTAAGCGTCGTCACTCCTCCATCCACTCACATGGAGATCACCCTTGCTGCTCTCGAAGCACGCAAAGCCGTACTTTGCGAAAAACCAATGGCGCTGAATGCTGCCGAAGCGGCGCGAATGGTCGAAAAGGCTAAAGCTGCGGGCGTGCTGGCGCTCGTCGACCATGAGTTGCGCTTTCTGAACAGCCGGCGTGTGATGCGCGGCATGTTGCAATCGGGAGCAATCGGCTCCGTGCGTCATTGCAACTACGTGTTTCGCTCCGATTATCGCGGTATCGCAGATCGCGCCTGGGACTGGTGGTCGGACGAGACGATGGGCGGTGGGGCTCTTGGCGCAATCGGATCGCACGTGGTGGATTCGTTTCGCTGGATGTTGAGTACCGAAGTGACCAATGTGCTCGGGATGCTCACAACTCACATCAAGCAGCGTCCCGACAAAAACAACGGTGGCTTGCGCGCCGTTTCCACCGATGACGAAGCAGAACTTCTGTTCAAATTTGGGGACGGTCCACACACCGAAAATGCCACGGGCGGTGCTTCAATTTCAGTGGTTGAATCCGGCAAGTACGAAAACCGGCTCGAGATCTATGGCACCAAGGGCGCACTGATGGTCGAAGAAACAGGCGAACTGTGGCGTTCTCCGACCGGGTCGGGGACGTGGCGGCCGGTGCAGGTGGACCAGGACCACATGGCCCAGGGAATGCGCGAAGGTAGCTGGTCGAGAGGTTTTACCGCATTCTCGATTGCGATCTGCGAAGCGATGCGCGCCGGAAAAACGACCGTGAAAAATGCCGCGACTTTTGAGGATGGCTATCGAGTTCAACTCGTCCTTGATGCGTTTCGCGCTTCGAATGAAAGTGGGTGCTGGGTATCGTTGGAACAATGAGCTTGGTGCTTTGAGCTTTGTTCTTTGTATTTTGTGAACGTTCAGACGGACCGTGACCATCAAAAACAAAGAACAAAGTACAAAGCACCAAGCACAAAGCTCTAAACTCACGCGCGTCGGCGTCGACACCGGCGGCACGTTTACGGATTTCGTCTTCGAACAAGACGGTAGTCTTAACCTCTTCAAACTTCCTTCAACACCTGCGGACCCATCGCTTGCAATTCAGCAGGGACTTACGCGTATCTGCACTGAAACCGGTTTGCAATTGCAGCAAATTGAAATTGTGCATGGCACAACTGTCGGCACGAATGCTCTACTGCAACGACGCGGTGCACGCACTGCGTTGATTGCTACTCGCGGTTTCGAAGACGTGCTTGCAATTGGTCGTCAGGCACGGCCCGAGCTTTACAACCTCAACGCCGTTAAGCCACCGCCGCTGGTTCCGGACGACCTCAGGCTTGGCATCACCGAACGTGTCGTTGCTTCAGGCGAAGTAATCCAGCCACTCAAAGAAGACGAACTGCGAAAGCTCTTCAGAAAATTGAAGCAAGCCAAGGTTGAAGCGGTTGCCATCTCCCTTTTGTTTTCATTCTTACATCCGGAACACGAAGAACGCATCGCCTCATCATTAAAAGAATTGGGTGTGCCGCTTTCGATTTCAAGCCGCATCCATCCGGAATATCGCGAATACGAGCGCACCTCGACTGTAGTCATCAATGCTTATCTGCAACCCTTAATGGGACGTTACCTGAGCCGTTTATCTGCCACACCAAACACAAAGAGCAAAGAACAAAGCTCGAAGCTCAACTTACGCGTAATGCAATCATCAGGTGGCAGCATCTCTGCTGAAGTTGCAGTAGTCGAGCCGGTGCGAACCATTCTTTCTGGTCCATCTGGTGGGGTTGTCGGTGCTTTGCGTGCAGCGCAATTGGCTGGAATTAAAAACGTGATCACGTTTGACATGGGCGGTACGTCGACCGATGTTGCACTCTGTGACAGCGGCGCAATTCGCACGACGAATGAGGCAACGGTTGCCGGGTTACCGGTAGCGGTTTCAGTGATGGACATCCACACGGTTGGAGCGGGTGGTGGATCGATCGCACGCGTAGATGAAGGAGGTTCGCTGCGTGTTGGACCAGAGTCTGCCGGCGCTGACCCTGGACCAGCCTGCTACGGACGCTCACTGCTGCCAACGGTAACTGATGCGCACGTCGTGTTGGGCCACTTTGGCGGTGCCGGGTTGTTAGGTGGCGAGTTCAAGCTCGATGAAAAACGTGCTCATGAAGCGCTAGCCAACCTCGCGAATGATTTAAGCAGGGTCGCCGGAAAACGATGCAGCGTTATCACCGCGGCGGAAGGCGTCCTATCCGTTGCAAACACAAACATGGAGCGAGCGTTACGACATATTTCCGTCGAGCGTGGCCACGACCCGCGGCAGTTTGCGCTGCTACCGTTTGGCGGCGCGGGCGGTTTGCATGCTGTTGATCTTGCACGGGCTCTGCGGATTCCTGCGATCATTGCGCCAACGGCTCCGGGCGCGCTCTCGGCGGTTGGCGTGCTCGCAGCCGATGTGATCAAGGATCAGAGTCGCACCGTGATGTTTACCTCTGGAGCGAAGGAGACGGCGAGACTCGCAGAGGTTTTCAGGGAAATGGAAAAGGAAGCGACAGGCGTGCTGCGCGCTGAGGGATTTCCCGCGCCGCGACAGCGACATGAACGTTCTCTCGCGATGCGTTATCGCGGGCAGTCGTTTGAGTTGGAGGTAAGAAACATCACCGGAGATTTTGGTGCGGAGTTTCATCGTGTACATCGCGAGCGTTACGGCTACGCGCAGGAACAAAGTGAGATTGAAATCGTGAGTGCGCGGCTGCGTTCGTTCGGCCTCGTTGAGAAGATGCCGCAAAGAAAGATCAGATCGGGCAAAACAAAACCACACAGGCAGGTGGTTGCGCATCTCAACGGCCGAAAAACAACCGTTGCGCTCTACAGGCGAGAAGAGTTGTTGGCGAGTTCCAAACTCCAAACACCGTGCCTGGTGACGGAATATTCAGCCACAACATTGATACACGCGGATTCAAAAGCGCGGATTGATGACTTCGGCAATTTGCTCATCGAGTTCAAATGAAAAAAAACTTCGATCCCACGACGCTGGAAATCTATCGCGCGCTCTACACTTCAGTGGCGGAAGAAATGGGTGTCGCGCTCCGGCGCACCGCGTTCTCGCCAAATATCAAGGAACGCCGTGATTACTCGTGCGCTGTCTTCGACGCGACGGGCCGCGTAATCGCGCAGGGCGATCACATGCCTGTGCATCTTGGATCAATGCCGATGGCCGTCGCAGCGGCACTCGCCGAGATCGACCTCGTCGATGGAGACGTAGTCGCACTAAATGATCCGTTTGCAGGCGGCACGCATTTGCCTGACGTTACTTTAGTCATGCCGGTTGTCAGCCAGAAACGAACACTCTTCTACGTCGCAAACCGCGCCCATCATGCCGATATCGGCGGCGCGACTCCGGGATCGATGGGACTCGCGACAGACATTTACGGCGAAGGAATTCGCATTCCACCGATTCGACTCGTGCGCCATGGCGTTCTCGATGCCGACACGATGCGTTTGTTGCTGGCGAACGTTCGCGGAAACGTCGAGCGCCGCGGCGACTTCGATGCACAGATCGGTTCGTTGAAGACTGGCGCGGCTCGTCTACTCGAGATCATCGAGCGACGTGGTGAGAGTGAAGCAACCGAATATGCCTCCCAGCTGATTAACTACTCGGCGCGTTTGATGCGACACACGATTGCTTCAATTCCTGATGGATCGTACGAAGCAGAAGATGCATTGGACGATGATGGTGTAGCCGATCAAGAAGTACCAATTAAAGTCCGTATCACGATCAAAGGCGAGCAGGCACACGTTGATTTCACGGGCAGTGCACCGCAGGTTACTGGCGCAATCAACGCGGTCGAAGCGATCACGGTATCGGCAGTGTCTTACGTTTTTCGCTGTCTTATTGGTGGTGAAGTGCCTGCGAGTGCGGGCCTGATGGAGCCGATCGAGGTGATCGCGCCTGGCGGCACCGTAGTGAATGCACATCCGCCGGCCTCGGTCGCAGGCGGTAACGTCGAGACTTCGCAGCGTATTGTCGACGTGCTGTTCAAGGCATTGGCCCGGGCGTTACCGGAACACATCCCTGCAGCAAGTCAGGGCACAATGAACAATCTCACGATCGGCGGCATCGATTCACGCAACGGTCAGGAGTTTTCTTATTACGAAACGGTCGCCGGCGGTATGGGTGCCCGTCCGATTGCGGATGGCATGAGCGGTGTTCATACGCACATGACGAATAGTTTGAACACACCTGCCGAAGCGCTGGAGTATGCGTATCCTTTGCGGGTCCGCGAGTATCGATTGCGAAAAGGTTCAGGTGGTGAAGGGAAGTGGTGTGGCGGTGATGGTGTCGTGCGCGAGATCGAGACACTTGTTCCATCACGCATGTCATTGCTATGTGACCGTCGCAAGCGTGGACCATACGGGTTATTTGGTGGCAAGGACGGTCGAGCAGGAATTAACGAGATCGTTTCGAATAACAAGAAAAAGAAGGTTCCATCAAAGGGCTCGCACGAATTGAAGGCGGGTGATCGAATCCGAATTGAGACACCAGGTGGCGGCGGCTGGGGAAAATCCGTGTAATCCGTGGCTAAGTAGTAAGCCTTCGATAGATGCCGGGCAGTCGTTCGGGTAGCGATAAGACGTCGTCGATAATCGTGTAACCAATCTCGCCGTAAAGATCGCGAAGCTCAGCTTCGGATTCACGATCGATCGTGATGCAGAATGGCGTGATGCCTTCATTCTTCGCCTGTCGCAAAGCCTCACGCGTGTCTTCGCGCGCATAACGCGCATCGCCGTAATCATGGTCATACGGCCGCCCGTCCGAAAGCACGATTAGCAATCGGGTCCGTGCTTCCTGTTTGCCAAGTCGGGCAGTCGCATGACGAATCGCAGCGCCGAGTCGCGTGTTGTTCTGGTAAGTTATACCGCCGATGCGTCGTTTCACTTCGTCGCTGTACTTCTCATCGAAATCCTTCACGACATAGAACTTCACGTTGCGGCGACCTTCCGAGGTAAATCCATTGATCGAGTAGACGTCGCCGACAGCTTCCAGAGCTTCGCTCATTAACACGAGACCTTCTTTTTCGATCTCGATAATCCGTCGGCCCGGACGCGTGTATGGTTGCAGCGGATGACGACCGATGGTGCGTGCGGTCGAAGACGACTGGTCCAACAGGAACGAAACAGCCACATCGCGACGGCGTCGCAGTCGTTTCGTATAAATACGTTCCGATTGCTGTCCGTCAGCACGGCGATCAATCACATAGTCGATGACGGCATTGAGATCAAACTCTTCGCCGTCGACCTCATTGGCAACACGGATCAGGTTCTCCGGCTTCATCAGTTGAAACTGATGTCGTATCGATGAAATAACGCCCTTGTGCCTTTCCTTTGTTTGTTCGACGAAGTTGCGATCGCCGTGTTTCACTTTTTTCTCGACAACACGACACCAGCCGAGACGATGATCCGTCAGCTCGCGATCCCACTCATCGTAGTTAAAAGCCACTTCACCTTCGGCGAGCACTTGCTCAGGTGTCTCACTTTCGGACCAACTTTCTGCGCCTGTAAGTTCGTCAGGCTCGCCTTCGGCAGACGGATCGTTCCAGGCGTTGAACAACTCACGCGCATCGCGACGTTCAGGCGTCCGTTCAGCCTGTCGTTGCTTCATTCGCTCTGCGGCTGCTGAATCATCGTCTGATTCCGTCTGATCCTCCGGCGCCTCGATTTGCTGTACTGAATCGTCAACGGGAATCACTGTTTGAAACAGATCGTAAACCCGACTCGTGGCCATTAATGTGTCGGCCACCGTAGTCGTTTCGCGCACAAGATAATCGCTCACGATTGTTTCCAACTCGGAAACTATCTGCCCATAGTAAGTGCGGGCGTCTTCAAGAGCGCCGCCGAGCATCGTGATTTGAAATAGCAGCTCATAAGGAACGAGAGATCCGGGTAAGTCTGTGATTCGCGGCCGGCTGCGACTGAGATACTGGCGGATCAAATCGAGGTCACGATTTAGACCACGATAAGTGCGCCTCAAGCGACGATCGATGCGACCGTTCTCCAGCGTTCCGAATACTCGTCGCGCCAGTTGAGGCTGCGGAAATCTCTTCAGCACGTCGCGGTAGCCAACATCACCGATCTCCTTTGTTTCTGTCTGTGTCTCAACGTCGCTGTCTTTTCGTAGCTGCACAATTTCATCAGCGAGCGCGAAAGCATCGAGCGCTTCGATGTTCTCTTCGGAATACTTCGCAGCGATCGCGGAATGGGCCATACGCAATATTCCGCCGCGTTCGTAAGTGCCAAACTCAATTTGTCCGGCCGCGTGCGCGGCGAGCACTTTGTAAAGCCTGAAATCCAGATCCAGATCGCCAAATTCATTCACAAGCGAAGGCAAATGGATGGTTCGTCCATCGTCGATCCGAGCCTCATCGGGAACGGCAGCGAGCGGAGCGACTTCCACTTCGCGTCCCGTGAGAGCCTCAACATACAAACGCAGCAAGTGTTGGACTGTATCGAGAGCCAATCCAGCGCTGCCACTGAGCAAAGCCTCATGACTTCCGCGCGTCTCGAGCGAGAAATAACTGCGACGAGCGCGTGCGTCTGCGCGGCCCGAGGCAAGCCCACGACGTGCCCACGCTTCAAACTGTTCGATCGACACGTTGCGCAATGCCCGCGAACTGGACCGAAAACAGGCAAGCGCCGCTTCGCCATCCACCGCCGCAATCTCTTTTGTGAGTGAAAGCACACGACGTGAGAGATCGATTGCAGACGCGCGGTTCGGATCGGCGTTCAAAAGACGAATAAATCCGGGACTGCTGCGAACGAAAGCCACTAAACTCGCATTGCCGTGTGCTGCGACTACCCACAACAGCGCGATCCATTCGTCAAAAATCTCAGGCGCGCGCCGCAGTATCTCGCCGCCGGCAACCAAAATGTGGAGTGCGGCGCCGCCACCGCGTTCGAGAAAGTCGTTCGCACTTTTGAGCAGACGTGTTGCATCCGGCGCTGAGAGTTCGGCCAAAGCCTCGGGAATTACAGCCCACGCATCAGCCGCCATGCCGCCGGCTCTCGCCGCAAATGCACTGGCGAGTGCCAGAGCTGCCGTAGTCAGATCCCCATCATGAGAATTCTTGAGCTCGCGTGCGACGCTTGCGCTCACGTTAAGAAACTCGGCACTGTGTTTCGCAGAGCGCCGCGCGATCTCTGTGGCGACGTCGATTATTGAACCCAGCAGCTCGTCGTCGTTTATCTCGGTGGCGAGAGCTGGGAGTGAGTGAAGCGTCTCACGACCAATGATGGTCGACAGAATCATCTGTCGTGTACATAAAACGAAGACGTTCGGGAGCAGAGCTGGTGGAACTGTGCGCAGCGATTCGACGCCGGTCGAAAAGAAACTAATAGCTGAGTCGTAGTCGGCCATTGCGAGGCGCCGGCCCATCTCGCCCCACGAGCGCAACTCAGCGGGTTGTAAGATCTGAGCGGCGGCGGGCGCTGCGCGAAGAAATTCGATACCGGCGCGAAGCGAGATTGCAGCAATCGAGGCACTCGTTTCGAGTACTGCGGCTGCCTGGTCCAACGGAAGGCCTGTGAGACTGCGCGTCAGTTCGAGAAAGGATTGACGCTCAGCAGATTGGTGTTGATCTTCAGACATCTCTTCAAGATCCGTGTAATCTGTAGCAAAAACCGCCACAGATTTCACGGATTGTCAGAACGATTTAAATCACGGTGGTCACAATTTCGCGGATGCTGCGCTGCAGTTCGCGATCGTCGGTGATCGGAGAGCACATCGCGACGTCGGCGGCGTCGACTGGAGGAATACCGAGCGTGATCAGTTGTGCGGCGTAAATCAGTAGTCGAGTTGAAACGCCTTCTTCCAAACCATGGCCGCGCAGGTTGCGTACCTTCTGGCCGATCAAAACGAGGTCGCGTGCGGTGCCTTCATCAACGCCGCCTTCGCGCGCCACAATCTCCGCTTCCATTTCCGGTGGCGGATAGTCAAACTCGATAGCAACAAAACGTTGGCGAGTCGACTGTTTCAAGTCTTTCAGGATCGATTGATACCCTGGGTTGTAAGAAACCACCAGCATGAAATCCCCGGGCGCTTCAACGATCGTGCCCAATTTTTCAATTGGTAATCGGCGACGATGGTCGGTCAACGGGTGAATGATCACGACAGTATCTTTGCGCGCTTCAACCACTTCATCGAGATAACAGATCGCACCGTTGCGCACGGCTGAGGTCAACGGGCCGTCGTGCCAGATCGTCTCCTCGCCTTCCAAAAGAAAACGACCGACGAGGTCTGTAGACGAGAGGTCTTCGTGACACGCAACCGTAATCAACGGTCGTTCCAGACGCCACGCCATGTGTTCGACGAAGCGTGTCTTGCCGCAGCCCGTCGGACCCTTGAGAATCACTGGAAGTCGTGCAGAGTGAGCAGCTTCGAAGAGTTCGACCTCCCTGCCAACCGGCAGGTAATAAGGTTCAGTTGCGACTCGGTAATCCTGGATTGCGCTCTCTGGCATTTATTGGCATCTTAACATTGGCCTACAAGGGCACCAAATTGGGTATAGTGAGCAGTTTAGAGTTCAAGCTTTAGCTTGCGTCGCGGTTAACGAAGCGGACAGCCTAAAGGCTGAACTCTAGACAGTAGAAGTAGTTATGAAGATCGCAGTGGCAATGAGTGGTGGCGTGGATTCGTCCGCAGCCGCAGCAATTCTAAAAGAACAGGGGCACGAGCTGGTCGGCTTCACGATGCAACTCTGGGATCAGCGCCGGGGCATCAATACGGACGAGAATGGCGATCCGTTGCCGTCGCGCTGCTGTTCCCTCGACGACGTCTACGACGCACGGCGCGTCGCTGAAGAACTTAACTTTCCGTTTTACGTTTTGAATCTCGAACGCGACTTCGAGCGCGACGTGGTCCAACCGTTCGTTTCGAGTTACCTCAGTGGAGAAACTCCAATCCCCTGTGTGTCGTGCAACAGTCGTTTGAAATTTGCTTCACTCGATCGACTGGCGCTCAGTTTGGGTTGTGAAAAAGTAGCGACCGGGCACTACGCGCGAGTTGAGTTCGATCCGGTAAACAACCGCCACAGACTGCTGCGCGGCACAAACCAGCAGAAGGATCAATCGTATTTTCTCTGGGAACTAACGCAGGCACAGTTATCGCGCGCTTTGTTTCCTCTCGGTGAAATGTCGAAACCAGAAGCGCGCGACGCGGCACGACAACATGGATTGAGCGGAGTGTCCGAAAAGAAAGAGTCGCAGGAAATCTGTTTTGTGCCTGACGGTGATTACGCCGGCTTTATCGATCGCTATCTGGAGGCAGAAAACGCAACCGAGCGTTTGCCTGGCGGCGGAGAGATAGTTGATACAAGCGGCCGCGTGATCGGACGTCATGAAGGCATTCACCGCTACACGATCGGGCAGCGTCGCGGAATGGGCATCGCAAACGAGCGCGCGCTGTACGTGATCTCAATCGATGCTGATTCGAATCGTGTCACCGCTGGTCAAGCCGAAGAACTGTTGAGCAGTGAGTTTACTGTTGCGCAGGTCAACTGGATTGCGTTTGATGATCCGAAAGAGCCAGTGCGTGCTGAGGTGCGAGTTCGTTATCGTCATACCGCGGCACCGGCCACCATCACTCCACTTGCTAACGCTCGCGCTCGTATCGTGTTCGATGAGCCGCAACGTGCTATCACACCCGGACAGGCCTCCGTCTTCTACCGCGGCGACGAAGTAATCGGAGGTGGCTGGATTGTGAAATCAAATTGAAGGGCGAGGCGCCCACGGCTAAACCTTTTCTCTAGCCCCTGCGTACTCACATACTGAACGAATAGCAAAACCCCAACAAAACTGAGGATTTAATGATGTCAGGAACACGAAAGGCAGTTTTAATCATCGTCGGCATTCTGGGAGCCCTGGTTTTAGTGGCTTTCATCGGAATCGCACTCATCTGGTCAGCGTTCCGCAAAAGCGAGCCGCCGATTCGCGACAACAGTGTACTCACACTACGCGTCGCAGGCTCACTCCCGGATTACAGTCCCGATGATCCTTTTAAAAGATATTTTGGCGGGCCAGACCAGTCCCTGACCGGTCTCGTGATGCAGTTTAAGAAGGCGAAGGTCGACAAACGGATCAAGGCGATTCTGCTCGAGGTGAATGTTTCGGGTGTAGGTTGGGGCAAAGCTGAAGAAATTCGCGACGCGATTACGGATTTTCGTACATCCGGTAAACCTGTTTACGCCTATCTCGAATTTGGACTCAATAAGGAATATTACATCGCGACGGCGTGCGATAAGATCATCGTTCCACCACCAGGTGAGTTGTTCATAAACGGGCTCGCAGCCGATGTGATGTTCTTCCGCGGCTCGTTAGACAAGCTTGGCATCTATCCAGATATCTATCAGATCGGAAAGTACAAGAGCGCGGGCGACACGTTCACCCAGAAACAGATGACGGATGCTCATCGCGAGTACATTAACTCTCTGCTCGACGACCTTTTCAACCGTTACGTGAACGCGATTGCGCAGGCACGTCATAAGAGTCCTGAAGAAGTACGAGCGTTGATCGATAATGCTCCGTACAACGCTGCCAAAGCCAAGGAAGCCGGTCTCATTGACGAAGCGTTGTACAAAGACGACGTCGAGAAGCAGTTCAAAAAACTTCTGGGCTACAAAGAGACTGATCAATTCGTGTCTGTGCGTGGATCTGATTATCGAGACGTCTCACCGGAGTCGCTGGGTCTGAACAAGGGCGAACGTATCGCGGTGATCTACGCGAGTGGTGACATCGGCTCCGGCAGTTCACAAAACAGTCCGTCTGGAGATCAGTCGATCGGATCAGACACAGTTGCGAAAGCGCTAAACGATGCGGCTGCTGACAAAACTCTCAAGGCGATCGTGTTGCGCGTCGATAGTCCGGGCGGTTCCGGTCTTGCTTCAGACATCATCTGGCACGCAGTTGAAGCGGCGAATCAGAAGAAGCCGGTGGTAGTTTCGATGAGCGACGTCGCGGCGTCGGGTGGTTATTACATCTCCGCCAGTGCCGCCAAGATCATCGCGCAGCCGTCGACGATAACCGGTTCGATCGGGGTCGTTGCGGGCAAGCCCGTGATGCGTGGTTTTTACGATTGGCTGGGAATCTCAAACGAATATGTCCTGCGCGGTAAGACGGCAGGCATGTTTCGTGAGACGGAGAAGTTCTCCGACGAGGAGCGAGTGAAGTTTGAAGACTGGATCAAAACAACTTATTACCAGGATTTCGTGCCGAAGGTAGCGAAGGGCCGCAATAAAGACGCGCAGTTTATCGATTCTGTGGGCCAGGGTCGTGTGTGGACTGGCAACCAGGCAAAAGAGCGTGGACTGGTGGATGACTTTGGCGGTCTGGACAAAGCGATTGAAGTGGCGAAAGAGCTCGCGAAGATTCCAAAGGACAAAGGTGTCGAGCGCGTGATCCTGCCTTATCCGACAACGTTCCTGCAGGAGTTGTTGAGTGGTGGCAGTGATAACTCAAACACGCAGATCGAGCAGCAACGTGCGGTGTTCGCAGCCCTGCCGGAAGATGCACGCCGCGCGTTGAGATACATGCAGTTGATGGACAAGATGAAGAACGGCGAGTCGATGCTGTTGATGCCGTTTGATTTGCGTGTGAAGTGAGGTAGCTGTAGACAGGATTGACAGGATTTTTTTCAGGATTTACATGTCAATCCTGAGACATCCTGTTAATCCTGTCTAACAATACGATCCATCCCCACGTATGGACGGAGAACTTCAGGCACAGTCACCGATCCATCTTCCTGTTGATAGTTTTCAAGCACGGCGATCCACGTGCGTCCGATCGCGAGCCCGGAGCCGTTGAGCGTGTGCACAAACTCAGGCTTCGCTCCACCCGCACGACGAAAACGGATTTGCGCTCGGCGCGCCTGGAATTCCTCATAATTTGAGCAGGAAGAGATCTCACGAAATGTATTCTGTGATGGCAGCCAAACTTCAATGTCGTAAGTCTTCGCTGATCCAAACCCAAGATCGCCGGTCGAGAGTGCAACTACACGATAATGCAGCCCAAGCTTCTGCAGGATCGTTTCCGCATCTCGCGTCAGTGACTCGAGTTCTTCATAAGAATTCTCCGGTAACGAATATTTCACCAGTTCAACTTTCTCAAACTGGTGTTGCCTGATGACACCGCGGGTGTCTCTTCCATAGCTGCCGGCCTCAGAGCGAAAACAGGGCGTGTATGCAGCCCAACGCATCGGCAGTTGTGACGCGTCGAGTATCTCCTCGCGGTGATAATTGGTTACCGGCACTTCCGCCGTCGGAATCAAATAAAGCTCACGCGGATCTTCGAGTTTGAAAAGATCAGCTTCAAACTTCGGCAACTGCGCAGTGCCGAAGAGTGAGGCGCGATTCACGATGAACGGCGGCAATGTTTCAAGATAGCCATGCTCGCGAGTTTGCACGTCGAGCATGAAATTAATCAGCGCGCGTTCAAGACGCGCACCCGCCCCATTCAATATCGCGAAGCGTGCCGCGGCAATTTTTGAGGCGCGCTCGAGATCCAGTATGCCAAGATCGGTGCCAAGATCAACGTGATCTTTCGGTTCGAAACTAAATTGCGGAGCGATACCCCAGCGACGAATTTCGGTATTCGCAGACTCGTCTGCGCCAACCGGGACTGACTCGTGCGGCATGTTTGGAAGCGTCGACAGCAGATCGTGCATGCGCGTCTCAGTCTGTGCGCGCAGTTGATCGAGTTCTGCGATGCGATCCTTCAACCGGCCGACTTCGGCACGTCGCACCTCTGCTTCGTCCTTTTTGCCTTCCTTCATCAGCGCGCCGATCTCTCGACTCGACGCGTTGCGCTGTGCATTAAGTTGATCCGACTCGCCAATCACGCGTCGCCGTTCTTCATCGGCACGCGTGAAATCGTCGAGCGCTGTTGCATCCGAGCGCCGAGCAGAGAGCGCCTCGCGCACCTTATCGATATTTTCTCTGACGTAATTAAGGTCCAACATTTGTGCCAGTATCTAATAAGCCGCAAAAAAGCACAAAAGTAGGCCAAAAAAAAGCACAAAATGAAATCCAGGATGATTCACACTCAATCCAGGCTGATCCACACCCAATCGTTTTGTGCCTTTTGTGCTTTTTTGTTGCCTATCTCGAAACGGCATTTGGGGCGGCCGCTCCGATCACAGTGTTCCTGGACGGGAGTCTTAACAATTTCTGCGACCAACGCCTCGGCAAGACCACATACTTCCGGATGAACGGTGACTGCAGCGGCGAGAGGACATCCGCTACTCTGAATGACCAGTTTGTCTTCGCGCTTTATGACTTCGGCGACACCGCCAATCGCGTCCAATACCTTCACAGCACTCTGTACACGTTTCCCAAGATCCGCTCCGGCGGGAACCTCTGCGGCCATCGCCCGTCCAACTGCACGAAGCACCGACTCGATCTCCGGCGGACTCAAACGGGTTTTGAGAACAGAGATCAGTTGGTTGAGTAGCGCATCGTAGGCTTTAGGGAAAAGTCTGTCGGCTTCATCTGTCAGGACATATGTAAAGTGTGGCTTCCGCGGACCTCGACGCAGACCACTCTGCCGTACAAGTCCATCGCGTTCGAGTGTAGAGAGATGAGCCCGGACAGCATTGTCGGTGAGGCTGAGCTTCTTCGAGAGCTCTTCAACGGTGAAGTGCTCGACGTGTCACGTGCCACCGATCTACACCGAGCCCGGTTGGAACATGCACACACCCGCAGAGATCGGCATCGACGATTTTCAGGCCAGGCGTTCACCAGACGAACGCTATCGAACCGCGCCACTCAAAGGACTTTGGACACACCAGAAAGGTGGCTTCTATCACGATGGTCGCTTCAGCACGCTGCGTGAAGTGGTCGAACACTACAACAATTTCTTCAGCACGAACCTGAGCGAACAGCAGAAGTTGGATCTTGTGGAATATCTAAAGTCGCTTTGATTTAACGCGGCCGGTAGATCCATCCACAGATTACACACAAGGTTGTAAATAATCTGCGTAATCTGTGGATGCGTTTTGAGGTCGAGATGTGTTATTAGAGATCCCATGTCGGATCAAAAACCATTTGCCGGCCGTGCGGCCATTGTCACCGGTGGAACGCGCGGCATTGGAAGAGCTATTGCTCTTGAACTCGCAAGACGCGGTGCTGACGTCGCTTTCAACTACGCAAAGAGTGCGGAAGCGGCGGAAAGTTTGAAAGCGGAGCTTGAGGCTCTCGGTGTTCGCAGTTTGTCCGTGCAATGCGATGTTGGGAACACCGAAGCGGCGGCCGCGATGGTCCAACAAGTCAAGGACGCGTTTGGCCGCATCGATTTTCTCGTCAACAACGCCGGTGTCACGCGCGACAATCTCATCCTGCGGATGAAAGAAAACGATTGGGATGAAGTGCTCAATACGAACCTGAAAGGCTCCTGGAATTTTTCCAAGGCAGCCTTGCGAACAATGCTGCGCCAGGAAAACGGTGGCTCGATTCTCAACATTTCGTCAATTAGTGGCGAGGTAGGAATGGCCGGCCAATCGAACTACTCCGCATCGAAAGCCGGCATGGTTGGGCTGACAAAGGCGTTGGCAAAGGAAGTTGCGAGTCGAAAAGTCACAGTAAACGCGCTGGCTCTCGGTATGGTGGCAACGGATATGGCTGGCAAATTGGACGAGACTTACCAGGAAAAGATTCGCGAACAGATCCCGCTTGGCCGTTTCGCGGAGCCTGATGAGGTCGCGCGCATTGCCGCGTTTCTTCTGTCCGACGACGCTCGTTACATCACCGGGCAAGTGATTCAGGTTGATGGTGGATTGGCTATGTGAGCCACGGATCCGTGGCTACTTGATCGCCTTGACGTCGACAGGTTTAGTAAAGAGATTATCCGCAAATCTCGGGTTGTACTGCACTGACTCGTAGTTTATTCGTGAACTCTGCTTGCCGTTGACGAAGTGATCGATCACCCACGGTGCAGTTACACCATCAATCGTGATGAATTTGAATAGTTGATCTTCCTCGGTCACTTCAACCATGTCTCCCGAGTCAGGATCTTTTCGCTCCCGTTTGTAGATGATCTTAGCCGGGAAGTAATCCTTCGCCCCGAACTCATATTCAATCCACCAACCGTCCGGATAAGTAAGGCGAATTGTCTCGTTGCGCTTGGCCAGCCCGGCTTCACGCCGGCCGACGTAAGTAATCTTTCCACCCTCTTTTTTCCAGTAACCCTTAAGAAGATATTCTAGACTGGTCTTTATGGCGCGCTTGAACTCATCAACCTGTGCCGGAGTTTGATCGGAAATCTTCTTTACGGCTCCGTCAAAGGTCCAACCAGTGTTGCCGGTGTTTGTTTGAATAGTGCGAATCCCGGCACCGGTAAACTCCGTCCGCTCGCTGTCCGGATAAGAGATGTAATCAAGAAAGCGCGCAGGAATCTGCGACATGCCGTCTTTAAAGGAAGTGTAGAAGCCCTTGCCGATGGTCGTCTGGACACCTAGATACCTCTGACCACCTAACACTTCAATAGCGTGATCGATTATCTGCTGAGATTTTTCGTCGACTGAAACCGGAGGAGGGGCTGGGGTTTGCGCTAAGAGCAGAGACAGTACTAGAAGGAGGATCATTGTTTACAGGATTTACAAGATTTTCAGGATTCACAAGATGCATCAAGTGCATCCTGCAAATCCTGTCAATCCTGGGAACTTAATTGAACTCGGGTTTATAGCCGTCGGCAGGTTTTACCACAACTTCGCTGCCTTCCACATCGACTTTGAAGCTCGACGCCGTCTTCCACAAACCAGTGATCGGAAGTTTTACCTTCTCATCGATGTGTCGCTTCAGGAAGCGAGCACCGTATGCCGTGTTGTAACCGCTCTCCGTCAACTGATTCACAGCCGCTTCAGTAACTTCAACGACTTTGCCTTGTCGCTCCATCTGCCGGCGAAGTTTTTCCAGATAAAGTCTTGCAATCCGGCGAACTTCATCCATTGTCAACGGCGAGAACACGACGATCTCGTCAATGCGGTTGCGAAACTCCGGCGAAAACCTTTGTTCCGAAGCCTTCATCACTTCATTCTTCACGGCTCGAAAGTCTGAAGCAGTCTTGGTCCCAAAACCCAGCGGCTTCTCAAACTTCTTGAAATTCTCTGAACCGAGGTTTGAAGTCATGATGATGATCGCGTCCGAAAGGTAGACCTTCTTGCCGCGTCCATCAGTTAACCAACCTTCGTCGAAAGCCTGCAGGAAGAGGTTCATCAAATAAGGCGAAGCCTTTTCGACCTCATCGAGCAGCAATACCGTGTAAGGGTTCTCACGAAGCTGTTCGGTAAGAATTCCGCCTCTTTCCGAACCGACAATGCCACGCGGCATACCAATCAGTTTTTCGATACTGACGGTGCCATCGCTGTACTCCGACATGTCGATGCGAACCATCTTTTCTTCGTCACCAAACATGAATTCGGCAACAGCTTTCGCCAGCTCGGTTTTGCCGACGCCGGTTGGACCAAGAAACAGCAGCACACCGTCAGGTTTGTAGTGCGACTCCTTCAAAGGACCTTTGTTCAGTCGCAGACGTTGCGCAACCGCTTTGATTGCGTCCTTCTGACCAATAACGCGACGGCCCAACATCGCTTCCGTCATCGCAAAGCGTTCACTCGTATCGCGGAAGATCATATCACGCGGAATGCGCGACTCCTGCGAGATCACCTCGATGACGTGCTCCGGCTGGACCACCATCTTTTGCGGCTCGTTGATCTCAACTTTCACTGACGCAGTGTCGAGCCAGCCAATCGCTTTGTCGGGCAGGTGAAGATTGCGAATGTACTTCGGAGCCATCTCCAGCGCTGTGTTGATGGCGTCGTCCGAAATTTTGACTGAGTAGTTTTTTTCGAGTCGCGGACGAAGACCGAGGAGAATTTCTCTCGTCTCGGTAATTGACGGCTCGACTACCTTCACCAGCCGGAAGCGCCGTGCGAGTGCTTCATCGTCAGCAATGTACTCTTTATATTCAGAAAGAGTAGTCGCACCGATGATGCGCATCTCACCGCGGGCCAGTGCCGATTTGAACATGTTGGCCGCATCGGATGATGTCCCGAGTGCTGCGCCCGCCCCGATGATAGTGTGCGCTTCGTCGATGAAGAGAATCAGGTTGTCACGTTCTTTTACTTCGTCGATGATTCCCTTGATTCGTTCTTCAAACATTCCGCGCAGCATTGTTCCGGCGACGATGCCGCCCATCTGCAGTTGCACGATGTGTGACGCACGCAAACGCGCGGGAACTTTCTCAGGCTCCAGCTCGATTAAGCGCGCCAGTCCTTCAATCACCGCTGTCTTACCGACACCAGGCTCACCAACGAGCATTGGTGAGTTGGCCCGTTCGCGATGACAAAGGATCTCTATGATCTGTTGAATCTCTTTTTCTCGACCGATGGTAGGCGGAATCTTATCCGCTCGAGCAAGCCGGTTTAGTGAAACGCCGAAGTGTTTCAGGTAAGGCGGAAGCTCAAACTTTTTGCGATTCTGTTCTTCTTCCAGTTCTCGCTTCTGCACCTGTGCCCGCACATTTTCCTGAACCGCTTCAGGACTTGCGCCCATATTTCTTAAAACGTCTACAAATAAACTGTCTCCACTGCTGAGTGCTTCAAAAATGTCCGTTGCTTCAATTGTTTTACGACCCTGTGTTCTTGCCCGCTCCATGGCCCGCTTAAAAAGGTCAGTTGTATCAGGCCCGATGCGAAAACCTTTTCCGACGTGTTGCTGACGGCTATTGGTGAGGCGTTTTTCAATCGCCATTTTGACCACAACAGGGTCGAGCGATAATTCTCTCATCGCAGAGTTGAACATATCAGGCTCTTCAACTGTCAGGGCCTGCAAAATGTGCTCCACGGATACGAAGTTTTGATCCCGACGACGCGACTCATTCAACGCATGTTCAAGAATGCGTTGGCCGCTATCGCCAAACTTGTCTTTATATGAACCTAAATCAACCATATTTCTTTTACGATCGCCGCGCTCGACTCGATCAGCAATTCAACGCGACGATTTTCTCAACTTTCAAACAACTCGCGTGAATCCAAGTTGCTGCACTTGGATGTTTCCAGCATAAGCGCCGTTGCGTTTCAATGCAATAACTATCCTGGCAAAGGGGCTCCTGCAATTTTCTTGCCGTTGTGACTACAAAAGAGGCACAAAAACCACAAGACTAATCATTTAATCATTTGTGCGTTTTTGTGCCTTTTGTAGCTAATAATCGTAGTCGTCTCCACCTGGCATCGGTGGTCCGGCCTTCTTTTTCTCCGGCAGTTCAGTGACAGCGGCCTCAGTGGTTAGCAACAATCCTGAGATGGACGCAGCGTTTTGCAACGCTGTGCGCACAACCTTGGTTGGATCGATGATGCCCGCCGCGGCCAGATCTTCGTACTCGCCAGTGACGGCATTGAAGCCTTTGTTCCCCTTTAACTGTTCTATCTCTCCGACGACAACAGCGCCTTCGACGCCGGCGTTCTCGGCAATACGACGAAGCGGCTCCTGCAACGCACGACGGACAATTTTCATTCCCGTGCGAACATCGGGATCTTCCTCGTCGTGATTATCCAGAACCTTCGACGCTCGTAATAGTGCCACGCCGCCACCAACAACGATTCCTTCCTGCGCGGCGGCCTTGGTTGCATTCAACGCGTCTTCCACACGCATCTTCACTTCTTTCATCGCTGTCTCGGTCGGCGCACCGACTCTCACAACAGCCACGCCACCTGCCAGTTTTGCCAATCGCTCCTGGAGTTTTTCGCGGTCGTAATCTGACTGTGTCTCTTCGATCTGTTTGCGGATCGTTGCCACTCGACCTTGAATGGCTTTCCTGTCACCGCCACCCTCGACAATAGTCGTGTGTTCTTTATCAACGATAACTCGCTTTGCCGTTCCCAGATCCGCGAGCATAACGTTCTCCAGCTTAATTCCGAGATCTTCGGAAATAACTTTTCCGCCCGTCAGGATCGCGAGGTCTTCGAGAATCGCTTTACGCCGATCGCCAAATGCTGGTGCTTTCACTGCGCAGACTTTGATGGTCCCACGCAGACGATTCACAACCAGAGTCGCAAGCGCATCGCCTTCGATGTCTTCAGCAATGATCAGCAATGCTTGCCCCGCTCCTGCCGTTTGTTCCAACAGTGGCAGGAGATCGCGCATCGCGGCGATCTTCTTTTCGTAAAGCAGAATGAACGGTTCGTCGAGAATTGCCTCCATGCGATCCGCATTGGTAACGAAGTACGGCGATGAATAGCCGCGATCGAACTGCATTCCTTCGACGATATCGAGCTCGGTTTGCAGTGTCTTCGATTCTTCGACAGTGACGACGCCGTCTTTGCCCACCTGGTCCATCGCTTCAGAAATGAGCTGTCCGATTGCACGATCGTTGTTGGCCGAAACCGTGGCGACGTTGGTCAGCTCTTCCTTGCTCTTAATCTTTTTGGACATGCGTTCCAGTTCAGCAACCACCTTGTCGGTCGCCAGCTGAATACCGCGTTGTAGCGCCATCGGATTCGCGCCCGCAGTGACGTTCTTCACGCCTTCGCGAAAGATCGCCTGGGCCAAAACGGTTGCCGTCGTAGTGCCGTCGCCGGCTTTGTCATTTGTTTTGACGGCGACCTCGCGGACCATCTGTGCGCCCATGTTTTCGTACTTGTTCTTGAGTTCGATCTCTTTGGCGACCGTCACACCGTCTTTGGTGATCACGGGCGAACCAAACTTCTTTCCCAGAACAACGTTGCGGCCTTTTGGTCCCAACGTGACGCGCACTGCATTCGCAAGAATGTCAACACCCTGAAGCATCGCATTGCGCGCTTCTTCTCTAAACTTCAATTCTTTTGCCGGCACTCTCGTCTCTCCTTATCCATTCACAGATTACACAGATTCTTGTTTAGCCTGCTCAGCGGCCCGTCCGACTTTTACTCTTGCAGGACGCAGCAGGCGGTCTCCGATTCGGAAACCGCGACTATATTCCGCAATTACTTTCCCGTCCATCTCCCGGCCTGTTTCCTGGGTATCAACCGCTTCATGCAACTCCGGATCGAACTGCTCACCAACAGATGTGATTGGTTCAACACCAGCGTTTGTTAATGCAGATTGAAAGCTCGCGGCGATACTGCGGATGCCTTCCAGAATCGCTTCTCGCGGTGCGTTTTCTGTCACTGCCGCATCGATGGCTCGGTTCAAGTCATCGAGAGCTGGCAGCACCGTTGCAATAAACTTTGCCTTCTCAGTCGCAGCTCGCTCCTCGGCAGCACGATTCAAACGCAGCCTCGTTTCGTCAGTTTCGCGCTGTAGTTGTTGCCGCAACTGATCAAAGCGTGCCTGCACTTCCAGAACCTGTTTTTCAGCCGCCTTTGTACGTGCCTCGAGTTCTTCAACATACGTTGGTTTGAGACTTGGCTGCTCCGTCTCAGCATTTACATGCTCAGTCCCTTCATCGTCGAGATAGATTCGACGCCGATCCGTCACCCTCAGTTCGTTTGCCTTTTTATCCATCATGCGTTTCCCAATCCGCTTAATCCGTGTTACGAAATCTTGATATCGATCTTCTTTGCCTTTTGCTCGGTGCGTTTCGGAAGGCGAATTTGCAGAACGCCGTCTTTGTATTCCGCAACGATCGTGCCTTGATCGACTGAACCCGGCACGCTAAAAGTGCGCAGGAATTTTCCTCTCGGTCTCTCCGAGCGATGTTGCTTCGACTCACTGATCGGGCGCGTTCCTCTAACAATCAAACGGTTTTCGTCAACGTCGATCTCGAGGGCCTCACGATCGATCCCAGGCAGATCCATTGCGATCAGGTAGCTAGTCTCAGTTTCGTAAATGTCCGCGGCAGGAGTCCAATCAGCCCGCTCAAAGTCGTCACCCGCAGTTGCTTCCTGGTTGCGCCGTTGGGTAGCGTCTTCAAAAAGTCTGTTCATGCGATCTTGCAGGACCATCAGATCCTGCAAGGGATTCCACTGTTGTGACATTGCTCTCAATCTCCATTAAGCGGTCGCAAACGCCGCGTCAGTCTTAAACTCTATCGTGTCGCCGTTAGCCGAAACGCGCACGGTTTGGCCCGGCAGAATTTCGCCTTGCAGCAGTTTTACCGCCAGCGGATTCTGAATCAACGACTGAATGGCACGTTTCAATGGTCGCGCACCATAAGTCGGATCGTAGCCTTCACGCATCAAGAGCTCTCGTGCTGAAGGCTCAAGCTGGAGCATGACATTGCGTTCGCCCAGCATAGAGATCAGGCGCTCCAGTTGCACATCGATGATCTTGCCGATCTGCTCCCGCGAGAGCTGATGAAAGACCACGATATCGTCGACGCGGTTCAGAAACTCAGGCTTGAAGTGCAGACGCAACTCTTGAATAACCGCCTCACGCACCTGCTTCTCATCACCTTCAGCAGCCTGAATCTCACGCGAGCCGAGGTTTGAAGTCATGATCAAGACAGTGTTCTTGAAATCGACCGTTCGACCTTTCGAATCTGTGAGCCGTCCGTCGTCAAGAATCTGAAGCAACACGTTGAAAACGTCCGTGTGGGCTTTCTCGATCTCGTCAAAGAGAATCACTGAATATGGACGGCGACGAACTGCTTCCGTAAGCTGTCCGCCTTCCTCGTAGCCAACATATCCAGGCGGTGCGCCGATCATCCGCGCTACGGCATGCTTCTCCATGTACTCCGACATGTCGAGCCGTATCATCGCCCGTTCGTCGTCAAACAGAAATTCTGCAAGCGCCCGAGCCGTTTCCGTTTTGCCGACTCCGGTTGGTCCAAGAAAGATGAAAGAACCGATAGGACGATTCGGATCCTGTAGCCCTGCGCGCGCGCGTCTTACCGCGTTCGCGACTGCTGCGAGGGCCTCTTCCTGACCGATGACGCGATTGGCGAGCCGGTCCTCCATCGTCACTAACTTCTGCATTTCACCTTCCAGCATTCGCGAAACAGGAATGCCAGTCCACTTCGCAACAACTTCGGCGACGTCCTCTTCGTCAACTTCTTCTTTCAACATGACACCGTCCTGTTGAAAGCCACTGAGTTTGTCCTGCTCAATTTTGAGTTTCTGCTCCAGCTCGGGAATCTTGCCGTACTGAATCTCAGAAGCACGTCCCAGTTCGCCGGCGTTACGCGCCTGATCGAGCTGAAAGCGAAGCTGCTCGAGCTCGGCTTTCGCGGCGCGAATGTGATCGATGGCTTCCTTTTCAGACTGCCACTTGGCCTTCATTCCCGCCGACGTTTCTTTCAAGTTGGCAATGCGCTGATCGATCTCTTTCAGACGCGCCTTCGACTTTTCGTCTTCTTCTCTTTGCAGGGCCTGGCGCTCGATCTCAAGTTGGATGATCTCGCGTTCCAGCTGGTCGATCTCCTGTGGAAGAGAATCGATCTCGATGCGGAGTCGAGACGCGGCTTCGTCGATCAGGTCGATGGCCTTGTCAGGGAGAAAACGATCCGTGATGTAACGATTTGAAAGTGTTGCGGCGGCGACGATGGCCGAGTCTTTAATACGTACGCCATGATGGACTTCATAACGCTCTTTCAGACCACGAAGAATCGCGATCGTGTCTTCGACTGTCGGCTCACCGACGTAGACCTGCTGGAAGCGGCGTTCGAGTGCAGCATCTTTCTCGATATGTTTCTTGTATTCGTTAAGCGTCGTTGCGCCCACGCAGCGAAGTTCACCGCGGGCTAACGCAGGCTTCAACATGTTCGACGCGTCGATTGCGCCTTCAGCGGCGCCAGCGCCCACGAGCGTGTGAAGCTCATCGATGAATAGAACGATTTGACCCTGTGCATTCTCGATTTCTTTCAGGACGGATTTGAGTCGATCTTCAAATTCGCCGCGATACTTGGCGCCTGCGAGCATCGCACCCAAATCCAGGGCGACCAGTCGTTTGTTGCGTAGAGTTTCGGGCACGTCTCCGGAGACGATTCTTTGGGCCAACCCTTCGACGATTGCCGTTTTACCAACACCTGGCTCACCAATCAGCACTGGGTTGTTTTTAGTCCTGCGCGAGAGCACCTGAATCGTCCGGCGAATCTCATCGTCTCTCCCGATCACCGGATCTAGTTTTCCTTTTCGTGCCTGCTCGGTCAGATCACGCGCGTACTTCGAAAGAGCCTGATAGTTCTGTTCGGCATTCTGGTCAGTGATTCGCGCTCCGCCGCGCATCTGCTCGATAACCTTGAACAGATCATCTCGATTGACGCCGTGTTGCCGAAGAATCTTTCCCGCCTCGCCGTCTTTCTCTTCAGCGATGGCAAGCAGAAGATGTTCGGTCGAGATAAACTCGTCCTGCATCTTGTCTGCCTGGGTCTGAGACGCAGCAAAAATCTGCGTCATACGCGTACTGAAGTATTGCTGGCCACCCTGCACGCGTGGAAAGCGCGCGACTGCCGCCTGAGTGTCGTTGAGAATGACGGCGACATTTGCCCCCAGCTTGCCGAGTATTGGTCTAACAATCCCTTCCGGTTGTTCGAGCATTGCGACGAGCAAGTGCTCCGGCTCAACCTGTTGGTGTTGATTCCTCTCCGCGAGCTCAATGGCGGATTGAATTGCTTCCTGGCCTCGTAATGTGAACTTTTCTAAACGCATGGTGATCTCAAAAATAGCCGAACGGGCTCGACCTTCGTATCCCAAACTACGACGAGCCCGCTCGCATTACCGATCCATCAAAGCTGTTTTAGCGCCCGCCAGAGGCTTCCTTCGCTTTTCCGGTTTCGGCTGTAGTTTCGATTGTCTTGGTCGCAGTGCCGGCATCTGATCCGCTCACCTGAATGCGACGGGCCTTGGTCTCTTCTCGTTTTGGCAACGTCACTCGCAATACACCGTTGTTGTATTCAGCGCTTGCGCCCTCGGCGGAAACTGTTTGAGGCAAAGTAAAAGAACGGGTAAAAGCGCCATACGAGCGTTCAACTCGATGGTAGTTATCAGTCTCATCCGTCTTTTCAAACTTTCGCTCACCGCGGAGGGTTATGACATTGTTCTCGATCGAGAGATCGAAGTCTTCCTGTTTCATTCCAGGTAGTTCGGCCTCAAGCACAATCTGATCCTTGTTCTCGTAGATATCGACGCTTGGCGCCCACGCGCCGCGGCCTATGCCTTCATCGCCGAAGGCTCGGGTTAGGTTGGTTGAGAACAGGCGGTTCACTTCTTCCTGAAGCGTCCGCAGGTCACGGAATGGATCGTAGCGAACAATAGTCATGGGTCTCTCACCTCCTATATTCCTTGTAAAGGTCCAACTCAGCCTCCGATTTGCTTTAATTGCTAGCTGAGCGTGTCGTCATAATAAAGTTTGAGTGCTGTTCTGTCAACCCCGGCCACAAGGGGCACAAAAGGCACATAAAACACAAAAAGACGCTAATGAGTCTTCCGTAATCTGAACCTCTTTTTTGAGCCTTTTGTGCTTTTTGTGCCTTCTGTGGTTATAGACCGAAGAATCTCTTAATAGAGGACAGGATACCGGCTGAGGAATGGGGGCTGGCGGCAGAGGAGTCGGCTTGGGAAGCGAGGCCCTGGCGTCTTTCAGCCATTATGAAACTGAGCGACTCGACCAGATCTGGGTTCGTGTCGAAGACTCTCTTCATGGCTGCATGGCCGATTTCCAGCACTTCAGTTTCTTCGAGCGCAACGACGTTCGCTGTTCGAGGTTCCCCTGTGAAGAGAGCCATCTCACCAAAGAAGTCGCCCTCGTTCAGGGTGGCGATATTTCGTGGACGTCCATTTTCGCTGATCTGAACGCTCACTCGTCCCTTGTGAACAACGAACATCGAGGAGCCAGGATCTCCGGCTCGGATGACCATTTCGCCGGGTGCAAAGACGTGACTGACAGCCGCCTGCGCCAGCATGGTGGTTTCGTCCGCCGAGAGAGGCGCGAATATATCGACGGCCGAGAGTCGTTCTGCGATTGCCCCGCCGTCCCCATCACGCAGCTCGGAACCCTTGCGACGTTCGACAAACAACGTGCGTGTTGGATAGGCGAAATTCAAACCAGCCCGTCGGAACGCGTACCAGATTCGCTGACGAATGAGGGCATCGGTATCGTTGTATTTTGCGTAGTCGTCAAGCCAGTACTTCACTTCGTAATCGACACCGTTATCACCAAGATTTCTGATTCTGACTATGGGTGTGACTTTGGCTGAAACGTTATCCGCTTCACGCACGGCCTCGCGCACCACGTGGATCGTCTTGGCGGGCGAGTCGGCATAGAGCGTATTGAAAAAGACGAGACGCGCGTTGAGGTTGTCGCGCGGGCAGACCTCAATCGGCTCTCGAGCTGCATTGCTATTGGCGATGAGGACCACGTGATTGGTGAACGTTCTGATCTTGATCGCGCGCCAGCTTATCTCTTCAACCACACCGGTGTGGCGTTGAGCGCCCACCGTTATAACGTCGCCCACCTGAAACGGGCGGTCTGCCTGTAAAGAGATTCCCGAGAAGAAATTGCCGAGTGTGTCTTGAAGGGCAAGACCGAGGATGACACCGAATATCGCAGAGGTGGTGAAGAGAGCGCCGAGGTTTACCTCCGGAAAGAGGAACGTGAAAGCGATCAGAAAGAAGATCGTGAAAGCAACGATCGTGAAGATGTTTCTGATGAGTGTGGGTGCGTCGATCCGCTTGAACCAGAACGCGAGTCCGAAGAACAGTGCATTGAGAGCACGGACAAAGAAGTATCCGACGATACCGACCAGAAACAGTTTGATCGCGCTGACTATGGTGTCGGCTGAAGGAGAAGGGGCGGTTCCCATCCGGTGCTCCAGCAGCGCCTTGACTTCACCTGAGAATGACCAAAACAGGTAGGTGGCCAGCAACGCGATTGCCGACGCAAGCAGAAACAGCACTATCCGGTTAGTGAAACGGGGTCGAGTCACGACTTTAGCAGGCACCTTTTATCACAGATTCGTGATTATCTGTGGCCAAATATTGTGGGAAACAGCGTGATCAGTATATAGAGCAGAGACAAAATAGTGACTACGATCGCCGTCAGCCAGGCAGCAAAATTGTAGATTGGTCTATTCACGTGTCTGCCCATCACCTCGCGATTGTTCACCAGACGCAGTACGGCAAATAACACGACCGGCAATAACAATCCATTGATCACCTGCGTGACCAGCAACACGCGGATTAGCGGCAAATTTGGAACGATCGCGATAGCCGCGCCAACTGCGACGAGAAAAGTAAAGATGCCGAGGAAGATTGGCGCCTCTCGGAAACTTCTCGAAACCCCCTTTTCAAATCCGAGCGCCTCACTGATGGAGTACGCCGTTGCCAGGGGTAAAACTCCAGCCGCAAGCATCGACGCTCCGAAGAGTCCTAAGCCAAAAAGCGTTTGTGCATATCTCCCTGCGAGTGGCCGCAACGCGTGAGCGGCGTCTTCGGCAGTAGCGACCTGGATGCCGGCTTTGTGGAGTGTTGCTCCTGTCGAAACGATGATGAAAAAGACGATGAGAATCGCGAAGATTGTCCCCACCCACACGTCTGTTTTCGTCTTCGAATAGTCATCGGGGGTGACTCCCTTTTCCACTACCGAGGATTGAACGTACACCTGCATGTAGGGTGAGATCGTCGTACCGATAATTGCCACGAACGTGAAGAGAAAGGCATGTTCGAGTTTAAATTCCGGTCGAACCAAACCGACGGCGACCGCGCTCCAGTCAGGTCTGGAAAGAAAAGCCGAAACGATATAGCCGAGAAAAACCAGCGACATCAGTAGAAAAACTCGTTCGACTTTTTTGTAAGAACCTTTCACGACGAGAAACCAGACGAGGATGGCCGCCAGCGGCACGGAGATGTAATGCGAGACGCCAAAGAGCTCCGTAGCTGCCGCAATGCCGACAAATTCCGAAACCGTCACACCGGCATTTGCGATCAGCAAAGCAAGCATGATGACGGCGGTCCAGCGCACACCGAAGCGCTCGCGAATCAGATCCGCAAGACCTTTGCCCGTAACTGCGCCCATTCGAGCGCACATCTCCTGGACAATACCGAGGCTGATCGTGATTGGAATGAGGATCCAGAGAAGTGAGTAACCGAAATCTGCGCCGACGGACGCGAATGTGGCGATGCCACCAGCATCATTGCCGGCATTGGCCGTGATCATACCCGGCCCGAGGATGGCGATATATGCGAGCAGACGTTTGCGGCGTGCGACTGTGCGGCGCACACCTTGAGCCCCGCGACGCATTAAACGACGCCCGGCAGCTCGAACTGCTCGCGGTTCTGCCACTTTGGTCACCGTCTTTCATTATTAGCACAATTATTTCGCCACGGATTTCACAGATTTATCAGCGGATTTTATCCGTGAAATCGGTGGCTAATTTATCTCCTAACCAAATAAGCGTGGCAAACGCTGACGCCAGTCTTTTGATAGCAGAATCTCCATTGCATCGTCTACCGTTATGATCCCGAGTATATCTCCTGATTCGTCGATTACCGGAAGCGCCAGCAGGTTGTATTCCGCAATTCTTTGCGCGACCTCTTTTGCAGGCTCACTTGGATCGGCCTGCTGAAATTCCGTTCGCATCACCTCTTCAAGCGGCATCGACGGATCGGCGAGAATCAAACTTCGCAAAGCGATAACTCCGACCAGTTTCCATGAATCCTCCGTCTCCACTACGTAGAGGTAATAGATCATGTTTGGTGTCTCTGCCATCTCGCGCAGTCGCGCCAGTGCCTCGCCGACCGTGAGCGCGCGTGGCAGAGTCACAAACTCTGTGGTCATCAATCCACCGGCAGTGTCGTCTTCGTAAGGAAGCAACTCGACAACGTCGGCCTGCTCGTCCTGTTCCATCAGACCAAGCAACTCCTCCGCTTTGTCTTCCGGAAGATCGCCAAGCACGTCGGCGGCCTCGTCCGGCGACATCCATTCGAGAATGTCAGCGGCGCGTTCCTGGTCCATATCGCTGAGAATCCTTGCCTGGCTCTCAGCAGGCATCTCTTCGAGTGTCTCTGCAGCAGTCTCATCGTCAAGTGATTCCACCACTTCCGAGCCGTGGTGATAAGAGAGCGCTTCAGCGAGACGCGCGATTTCGACGGGGTGCAGACGCGCAAGCTTGTCGCTGGACGACTTCAACTGAACCGTGGCGGCGTCGGTGGCGAGATATCCTACGTCAGCCCAGTCGAGCACTTCGACAGGCTTTCTGCCGCCGGCAAATCCAGCGGGTGCGAGTCGTCGCCAGAGACCTTGAAGACTCACGTCGGCTCCAGTCACACGCCAGTCGCCGGCCGCTTCAATGATCTGAACGTCATTGACGCGAACTACTCGCTTGCCGTCAACGTCAATAAGCTGTTTATCGAGCACGTCGCGCGCCAGCAGCACTTCGCTTTCACGACGCACAAAGGGACGCAAATCGAGAATGTCGGAATTCAAACGAACGCCGTGTTGATTCAACTCAGTGATGCGCCAGCGAGACAGAAAGAAGTCGCGGCGTCGATAACGCGCAACAAGACCGGTCACCGGCGGATGATCGTCGGCGCCGAGACGCACGATGACGTCTTTGATGGTGGCGACACGTTCTCCCTCGAGGTCGCGTATCGGCCGGCCTAAAACTTGTGACAGGTACAGCATCACCACGCATCATAGAGGATTTTTGTAGGGGTGGCACTCCGTGGCCACCCCTCAGTTTGTAACAAACGCACCCGTGAAGATCGTGAATCAGAAGCGAGAGGATGGGCACCTCTCGCTAGCAAGAAATTTCTGCTGAGGTTTGTGATGCGAAACAAGGGGTGGCCACGGAGTGCCACCCCTACAAAGCTGCAATGGCAAGTTCAAATGCGCGGTCGCGGCGTGAGTAAATATCGGCCCGCGTAATGAGAACGACTTTATCGGGTTTGATGCCCGCGCCTTCAAGTCTCAACCCGTCAGCGGTTCGATAGTCAAACTCGCTCACGTCCAACACGCCACCATCTGGCAGGGCGTGTCTGTTGCGAATAGCCAGCACGCAGCCACACGTGCCACTCCCAATTACTTGCGCGCGGTGTTTAGCTTGCAATGCCGCTACCATAATCTCGGCGGCGCTCGAAGTATTTTCACTGGTAAGCACAACGAGTGGCAGTTTTACTTGCGACAACGCAGGCGAGTGCCAGAGGCGCTTGGAAAATGTTTCCAGTTCAAATGAGGCGCCGGAGCGATCCGCGAACCGGCCAAGGTTTGTCCCGTCGTCGAGAAACAGTGATGCCACGTCCGCCATCGCTTCGGCGTCGCCGCCGCCATTCCCGCGTAGATCCAGAACAATGCCTTCGGCACCTTCCAGCACAGCGGGCAACATCTTCGTGAACTCCAGCGCGACGCTTTGGGTAAAGGCATCAATTCTAAGAATCGCGATGTTTCCTTTTCGTTGGTTGCTGAAACCTAACTCTCGCTGATTCCAGTAACGCTGCAGCACCGCCGACTTTTGTTTACCCTTCCGCGTGGTCCACCCAACCTTGACTGCCGTTCCTGCAGGTCCCTCGAAGAGTGCGCCGACAGCACGATAGCGAGCGCTCGCTTCATCTGCGAGACGGGAGTATCGCATTCGCTGTTTGATCGACTCGGCCACTGGCTGATCGTCAATGCTGACGATCACGTCTCCCGGTTTGATATCAGTTCGCGCCGCTGCTGAATCCGCATCAACCTGTATCACGGTCGGCGCTCCTTCGACTTCGCGAACCGTTAGTCCTATGGTTATAAACCGCGGATTCCACCAGTCAAACTTTTCATCGGGTGAATAGACTCGCGTGTGAGCATCTCTCAGTGAGGCAATCATCTGACGGAGAACGTCGTAGAACTCGTGTGGACTGCTCGCGCGCGCCGCCGCGGGTCGAAACGTGATCCGCTGTGCCTGCCAATCAACCCCATGAAACTTCGGATCGTAATACCGTTCCTGAATTGTTTCCCAGGCGTCGTCAAAAACCGCAAGACGTCCTTCTACAGTTGTGGTGGAGACAAGAGATGAATCATCACGAACTGCTCGCACCAGCGAAGCAGTTGCCAGCTGCGAAACGAGCAGCGCACAAAGTACAAAATAAAAAACACGAAACACGCGCCGGTGCCGTACGCCTGACCCAGTTCTGTTTCTTCCCATCTTTACCTCGGTGGCTTGCGAAAGTTGTAGCGCAGTAACACGCGCATTGGTATTGGCGCTCCGTTTTTCATTGCCGGGAAGAAATGCAATTGACGAACAGTTGCGACCGTTGATTCATCGAGCCCGAACCCGGCCCAGCGAATAATGTGAATCTCGCCTACCTCGCCATCGGCGCCGACATCAACAGCGACGTCCACTGTAGCTTCGGCCTCAGCTCGAGCCGCACTGAGCGGATATTCCGGTCGCAAACGCCGGTAAGGGCGTGGCAATCGAATGCCCTGGACTTCGGCGACCTTTTCGTCTTCCGGTGCCTCCTCGATTAATGTTTCAGGCCGCGCCGTCAAAACAGTACGTTGAATCCGTTCATCTTCGCGACTCTTCTTTATCACGCCGAGGAGACGTCGAGTCAAAACGTCGTCAGAGAGATATTGTGACAGCTGATTTTCCGCTCTGGTTGCCTCAGCGTTTTCAAAACTTGGTCGTTCCCAGAAAAGCAATCGACCGGTTCGGGCACTGACTAAGAATATAGAGCAGTATGCTTCGTAGTAGACCGGCTTTTCAAAGGACGAACGGCGTAACGTTTGCGCGTCGCCGACAAAATAAAACTCAGTTGCCAGTGCGGCGCCTAAATCCCGCGCTTCGTTGATGGAAAGATTGAGTGAGCCTGCATAGCCGATTCCCTTTGCCGCCGCTCGGCTCAGATCCACGTCAGCAACGACAACTTCCTGCGTACCACGAAGACGATTGCGAAGTTTGTCGCCGACCTGTTTTGCGATCGGCATCGAGCCGAAGTCCAGCACACTCACAACCGGAACCGAACTGGTCTGTGCGTGCGAGCCATTCGCAGCCAGCGCCAGCAAAGTGATAACGCAAAAGAATCGCATACTACATTTGTGCTTTTTGCGCTTCTTTGTGACCACCTCGATGATAGAGCTCGTAAACTTCCGTTTTTACCTCGGCCGGGAAACACACTCGATGGAGTTCATACGCATGCTGCAATCCCTTCACCACATTACTGACCTCGCTGATCTCTCGAATCTGTGGTGACGCATAACCACTCTCCACGTAGATGTGACTCTTAGGCTCCGACTTTTCTGTCTCGTAATAACTGTAATAAGGAACATCACTGGCGCGGTCTTCGATGAAGTAAAAATCCGGATCGAAACCGGCGTGCGCAACTGTTTGGCGAGCAGCCATGAGGAACTCAGCCTTCTCGTCCTTTGGCATATCAAGATCGATCGCTTTGAACAAACTGCGCCCGATAAAGCGCCGGCTGAGATCGCTCAGTATCGCATCGCCGGAGTTTTGCCACTGCTTGATATGAAAAACAAAATCTGAGTCGTCGACCTGCATGTGTTCGTGGCTCGTTAACGTTTCCCGACGCAGTATTTTTTCGAAAGCCGTGCCCGCCGCATACCAGATATCTTTGCCTTCATCGAGTAACGCCAGCGCGCGCCGCATGATTGATCGTAACACCGCTTCGGCCGATCGCAACGTGCGATGAAAGTAGACTTGTCGAAACATGTAGTAACGAGCTTGCAGGTATTCTTCGACAGCGTAAATGCCACGCGCCTGAACATAGATGCGATCGGCGGCCTCATCAATCGCAAGCGCGTTAATGATCCACTCGAGATCGTAGATGCCGTACTTCGCGCCCGTCATGAGTGAGTCGCGCAGCAGGTAATCCATTCGGTCGACGTCCAATTGTGAGGAGACAAGTTGGGCCAATGCTGCTGGTTGAAACTTTCCTTCGATGATCGATGCGACTTTGCCTGGCAAGTCGCTCGAGTGCGAGCGCAGCAATTCGCCGATTTCGGATTGTTCGTCGAGAATGACTTGCACCGTCCATCGTTCATGATGGAAGTTGAGTACTTTTTCCATCACGTGTGAGAAAGAACCATGTCCCACATCGTGGAGTAGGGCAGCAGCGCGCGCAGCAATGCGATCGCCGTGCGAGATTGAGTAACTCTCACTCAAGCGATCGAGCACGCGTGTCATTAGATGAAATGCGCCGAGTGAGTGAGTGAAGCGTGAATGTTCCGCGCCCTGATACGTGTATAGACCAAGACCGAGTTGTTTGATACGACGCAAGCGTTGAAATTCCGCTGCGTCGATCAAGCGCATCATCAGCTCGCCTTCATCAGAGTCAGTTTGCAGACGAATGATGTTGTGAACTGGATCGCGATAGATGCGTTCAGGCATTGCGCGAATCTTAACAGAAGACCCTTGTTGGACTTACATGTTAATCCTGCTTAATCGCGTAAATCCTGTCTTAAAACTAACCTCTCGATCGGGACCGGCATGTTGGGGATCCAGCTTCTCTCAAGGCCAGGCTGCCGGTTGAGATTTCTGGATTTTCCCATTTTTTTGGATTTGAAGGGCCGGACCTACCCCCTGCCGGGCCCGGGAAGTCTCCGAATACTTAAAGAATCGTCCAAAATGGGATGTGGGCATGACAATTGCCAAAAAACCGCCCCGACGAAGTTCTCTTCTAAGCGGCTCGTCTTTGGAATTCTTCGGTGCTGCCAATAAAAAAGGGTAATTTTACACAGGAGGGGCAGCATCTTTGTCTAGTTCAAGAAAGGAAAGCAGAAAATGAAGAATGTTTTTAAGTTCATTGCCTTGTCAGCGTTGCTGATGAGCTTTGCGCTATTTGCTGGTAGCGTATTTGCTCAGACATCGACGACAGGGTCAATTGAAGGATCGGTTACCGATCAAGCCGGCGCTGCCGTGCCGGGAATCTCTGTGAAGGTGTCGAGCGCGAACTTGATTTCGGCGCAGACGGCAACCACGGATCAGAGTGGTCGTTACCGAATCCTGAATCTTCCTCCAGGAAAATATACGGTTACCGTAGAAGCTGATAAGGGATTTGCGAAATTTGAAAGAAGCGATGTGGAAATAAATCTTTCGCGAAGTTCATCAGTTGAAATTCAGCTTCAACCGGCAGGCGCTCAGGCAAGCGTTACGATTACTGACACTGCCGGCGCTGCTGTTGACGTAAGCGGTAACACTACTGGCTCGAACGTTTCGTCCGATCAGTTTTCAAACTTCCCGACACAGCGTACTGTTCAGGGGCTTTACACCCTCGCTCCAACAGTTACCCGTTCGGGTTTGCGCGACGCGACTGGCCGCGACCGAGACCCCTCGGTGGCTGGTGCTTCCGGTCCTGAAAACAACTACATTCTCGACGGCGTGAACACGACCGACCCAGCTTTTGGTGGTTCGGGCGCTAACCTCCCGTTCGAGTTTGTGCAGGAAGTTGAAATCAAGACCGGTGCGTATGGTCCGGAATACGGAAAATCAACCGGCGGTATTTTCAACGTTATCACCAAGAGCGGTGGCAACGAGTTTCACGGCGACATCTATGGCTACGGCACGACCAAAGGCCTGGTTCGCGAAGTGAAGAATTTCCCGTTCACCGGTTCGGCGTTCAATGGCTTTTCAGAAGCAGACGTCGGTGGTGATATCGGTGGCCCAATCATCAAAGACAAACTTTGGTTCTTTGGCGCCTTCAACCCGCAGAAACGTAAAAACTACTACCTGACGCAGACGTTCCATCTGCCCGTGAACAACGACGTAACGATTCCGTTCTACGCCGGCAAGGTCACCTGGGCACTTAGTCCGCGTCACACCTTCACAGGCTCAACCTTCGGTGACTTCACCAAGATCGACGGGTTCCTCGCGGTTGCTGCGTTGAACAACGTCAACGGTTTTGGTGACGACATCACGGCCTTCGAAGGACGTCAGGAAACTGGCGGTCACAACTACGTGTTTCGTCTGAATTCAACATTCACGAACACTTTCATCGCTGAAATCTCGGGCGGTCTGCACTTCCAACGCGCGAACATCATTCCGCGCGCGGTTGACAAATCACTCGTCACCGACAACTTCGCAGTGTTGAAGAATGGTGCGGTGTTGACGCCAGTCCAAACCGGCGTGCTCTTCGGCGCTGGCACTGGCTTCCTCGACTTCGTCGATGGACGTGGTGGTTCTTTGCAGCGCAACTTCGTACGTGGTCCGGGCTTTGGTCTCTTTACTAACCAAGATCGCAACCGCTACGAGTTCAACGCTCATATGCAGAACATCATCGGTGGTACGCACACGGTGAAGTGGGGTTTTGAGTTCAATCAAAACAAATACAACATCAACACTCTGTCGAGTGGTCCGGCCGTCACCTATGGGTTTACGCCGGGTGCAGTCAATGCCGATGGAAGTGCTCTGCGCAACACTAACGGCGATGCAAATGTCACCAATGGTGCGCGTATTACCAACAACTGGCTGGTTTGCACTGTCATTTCCAGCCAAATCACCTGTCCGAACTCGGCTGGCGTGGCGAGAGCCCAGGCGATTCCGGCGGCAACTTTGGCTGCGCTGGGTCTGACGGTCAATCCGACAGTCACCGCAATCAGCACCGCGCAAGCATTCGGAACTCCGTTCCTGCTTCGCAACACCACTCGCGTTCGTGACTTCGAACTCGTGGGTGATACCTACACGAACGTCGAGAGCTTCTATGTCGGCGACGACTGGAAATTCGCCAAGAACTTCCAGCTCAGCTTTGGTATTCGCTGGGATTATCAACAGTCGTACGGCAACAACAGCATCAGCTACCTGAAATTCAACAACTTTGACGACAACGCTGCGCCGCGTTTCGGCTTTATCTGGGATTTCACCGGTAAAGGCCGAGGCAAGATCTTTGCGAACTACGCGCAGTTCATCGAGGCTCCGATTCCGCTCGACGTTAACGTCCGCGCAGGCGGCGGCGACGTGCAGACGGACAAGAACTTCAACGTCAATAGACTGAACGCAGGGGCGGGCGCTTTGATCGTTCCGGGCGTCAGCACTGGCGCTACCAACCTGGGTTCTGATGCCACTCCGGCCGACATCGGTCTGAAGCCTCAGAGCATCCGCGAGTTCACGTTTGGCGCCGAGTATGAAGTCGGCGGCGACGTCACTCTCGGAACACGTGGTGTTTACCGTGCAATGGTCAACGTCATTGAAGACGGTTCATTCGATGATGGCGACACCTACTTCATCTTTAACCCGGGTCGACTTGGCCCTGGCACGACCGAAGAAAACGCATGCGCCGGCGATGCCTCTGTTGGCCGCGCTCCGCAGTGTTTCGGTCGCGCACAGCGTTTCTACCGTGGTATCGAGTTCACCGCTACGAAGCGATTCACGAACAACTTCCAGTTCATCGCCTCCTATGTGTTCTCGAGCTTGATCGGTAACTACGAAGGTCTCTTCCGTAACGACAACGGGCAGTCTGACCCGAACATTACTTCGTTGTTCGACCTCCAGAGCTTGCTCGCTAATACTTACGGACGTTTGCCGAACGATCGGCCGCACCAGTTCAAGTTTAACGGCAGCTATCGCACGCCATGGAAACTCCTCCTTAGCGGAAACTTCTATGCGCAGTCCGGTGTGCCGTTCAACCAACTGATTCCGCATCCGATCTACGGAAACAACGAGGGCTTCGCAGTACAACGCGGTACAGCGATTATCCCGACGGTTAGTGCTACACAGGCAGGATTCCCGAACACTGTTGAGAGCATCGGTTCAAACCGTACGCCGACGACAATGAACCTGGACCTGGGTGTTTACTATCCGATTAAGGTTGGTGAAGGTAAAGAGTTGCGGTTGACTGGAGACTGGTTCAACGTCTTCAACAGTCAACGCGCCGTAACTTTGGACCAGACCTTCTCGATCAATAGTGGCGTGACAGGGGTTCCTGCAGTGCAGAATCCGTTCTTCGGATCGGCCTTGCTGGTTCAGCAACCTTCATCGTTCAGGTTTGGCGCCAAGTTCACCTTCTAGTGAAATAAACTTCCGCCTTGTGCGAAAGCCATCGCGGGTGATGGGGAGAGCGCCGATCGGCACTCTCCCCATTTTCTTTTTTTTGCAGTCAGATTAAGGCTTGATCTTCAGGCGTTTCGGGAGTTAAATCTCCCTATCAGTTGCAAGGAGGTTTCCATGCCAGGCAGTAAGCCCCTCCCCGTCGTTTCTCTGCAACGTTCCTTATTAATCCTGCTTGGAGTATTACTGTTACCTCTTGGTGCAAACGCCCAGGGAGGCGGTAGGTCTTCAACGGGTACTGGTGGCATTCATACCATTCAGGGTTATGTCTTCTTTCCTTCTGGACGAAAAGCTGAAGGCACGATCATAGTGAAATTGCAGTCGCTGCAATATGGTGAGTTGCAGGCGATTCCGGATTCCAGCGGCACATTCACTTTTTCATCGCTTGCACCCGGAAGCTACACAGTAATTGTCAACGCGGGTAGCGAGTACGAGATTACGAGTGAGGGCGTGTTTATCGACTCCGACCTAAACCTTTCAAGAATGGGAGTTCGCGTTCCAGCGAATCCGAGACGATACACCGTCATGGTGCATTTGCAACCGACGCTGAAGCCGCCTGTGGGCAAGCCTGGCGTTCTGAACGCGGCGCTGGCCGAAGTTCCCGAGAAGGCCCGCAAGCTCTACGAGAAAGGAATTGAACAAGCTCGTGCGGAGGACACAGCCAAAGCCGCTGAGAGTTTGAAGCAGGCCGTCTCGCTTTACCCCAACTTCCCACTCGCGCTGAACGAGCTGGGAGTGCAGTATCTGAAGTTACGAGAGGTAGACAAGGCGATTGAGGTACTCAAGGAGGCTTGCAGACTCAATCCAGACACCTATACTTCAAGGCTCAATCTCGGTGTTGCTTTTCTCGAGGCTAACCACGCCAAAGAAGCCGAAGAGCAATTACGCGAGTCGGTAAAACGAAACAGCAACATTCCGTCGGCTCACATGTATCTCGGCATCGCGCTACTCCGTCTCAACAAGTTTGATGAAGCGGAAAAGGAACTGGTCGTTGCTACAGCGGGAAACGCCAGTCACCTTGGAATGGCAAACTATTATCTCGGCGGGATCTACTGGAAGAAGCAGGACTACCCGCGCGCTATCGAACAATTGGAAAAGTATCTACAATTTACTCCGAACGCTCCCGATGCAGAGCGTGTGCGCGCGACCATTAAAGATCTCCGCAGCCGCGGCAGTTCCAGCAATTGATACCAGGAAAGGAATACTATTAGTCATGAGAGCAACCAGATCTCCTGGCGTTGTGAAACTACTTCTGATGGCGGGGTTCATCCTGTCGTCCATCTATGTGGCGCAGGCCCAGAGCGGTGTGGCGCCAGGCAGTTCGCGTGGTTTAGCGAGTGGTGAGGGAAATAACATGATTCAGGGCCGTATTTATTTTCCCTCTGGACAATCCGTTACTGGTAAGACCATCAAGATCAACCTTGAAAGCGTGAGCGCTTTCGGTTCGATGTCGACTGTTGCAGACCAGGATGGCACGTTTAGCTTTCGTAACCTGGTGAACGGCGGATATACGGTCGTGGTGGATGCCGGATCGGAATATGAAAAGACGCGTGAGCCCGTAACCTTCGATCCAAACGGAGGTGGTCGCACCGTCCAGGTTAATATTCAACTGCATCCCAAAATTGATTCGTCGAATCCGCTCTTCGCGAACGTTCCTGACAAGGCTCTCAATCTTTATCAAAAAGGTTCGGCCGCAGCGAAGAAGGGCGACCCGAAAGCAGCGGTCGAATCGCTCAGCGGCGCCGTTGCGGCGTATCCGAACTTCGCAATCGCGCTCAGCGAACTTGGTACTCAATACATGCTGCTCAAGGATATGGACAAGGCGAGCGAAACCTTTGAGGCTCTGCTGAAACTGAAACCTACCGACGTGGGTGCACACTTAAACCTCGGAATCATCGCTTTCAACAAGAAGAAGATGGATGACGCTGAGTCGCACCTGCGCAAGGCGTTGGAGTTGAAGAGTGCCGGACCAACCGCCCACTACTATCTTGGACTGACACTGATAAGCACCAGGAAGTATGGGGACGCTGAAAAAGAGTTTGAGGCCGCAATCAGCCAGGGTGGTGAAAACCTGGCGGTTGCGCACAAGTATCTTGGCGGTCTCTATATGCAAAACCCGGACAAGAAACAGGAAGCAGCCAACGAGCTGGAAAAGTATCTGACGCTTGATCCGAAGGCACCCGACGCAGAGCGGATTAAGGCGACGATCAAGGACCTCAGGAACAAGCAGTGAATTTTTAGCGGCAGATTTATCTTTTCAGATCAAGCAGGTGACCGAGTTTTTCTTTCTTGGTGCGCAGGTAACCCGCGGCGTCTTCGCTGGAATCCACCTCAATCGAAACTCGCTCGACGATTTGTAGCCCCGCTTCTTCCAGCGCCTGAAGTTTAAGAGGATTGTTGGAGATGACTCTTACGCGGCAGAGACCGAGGTCAAAAAGTATCTCGGCGCACTGCCGATAGTCTCGCAAGTCGACGGCAAGACCTAACCTGACGTTTGCTTCGACCGTATCGGCTCCCTGATCCTGAAGCGCGTAGGCGCGAATCTTATTGACGATGCCGATACCACGACCTTCCTGCTGCTGGTAGACGATTGCGCCACGACCTTCCTGTTGAATCATCTGCATGGTCTGGTGAAGCTGGCGTCCGCAGTCGCATTTGGTTGAGCCGAAGACATCGCCGGTCAGACATTGTGAGTGGATGCGAACCAACGTTGGTACGTCGCGCTTCATCTCTCCTTTAAAGAGGACTACAAACTCCTCTTCAGTCGTTAGAGAGCGATAAGCCGCAATCTGGAACTCGCCCCACTCGGTTGGCAAATTGGCCACTGCCACACGCTCAACCGTTCCGGGTTGAACGGAGTCGCAACAGGTTCCCACAACTGGTTTTTCCGACATTTGGACTTCCATAGGAAAGTTTCCTGAGTTCGGGCAATTATAGGGGGATCGTGGGACGGGCCTCAAGCAGGGCGAGCAATAGGCAGTGGTTGCGTTTTTCAAACTGAGCCAGCACCGAGCAATAGGTCCTATAAAACCTATGTGTCCTGCAGAGTTTCTGAAACAATCCGAGCCCAGACGCGTGTGAATCTCCCGGCGTTTGCGATTGATTCCTAAGGGCGTGTATCCTTTCTCAAAAGTTTGGCCTGCCGATAAGGGTCGCGACGAGGATTTTCTTCCAGTGAATAACAGTCTTAACCTGGCCTCAAAACCGTTTAGTAATCGTATTCTTCCGTGGGCCCTCACGGTGATCATCCTATTTGTCTCGCTAATCGGGCTGGTTTTAGTAGTCCGGCTCACAACCAACGCGAGGAATGAGGCCCGCATTGCCGAGGCTGAAATCATCGAGTTGAAAAATCGTGAACATGCCGCGCTCGAGGCTGCCAAACAGATGCAACAGTCATTAAGCGCCGAACAGCAGCAGGCGCTGCCGGCCGCGCACCGGCTTGTCGATCGCAAACAGTTTTCATGGTCCGGATTGCTGGCGGATCTCGAGGCATCGTTGCCGGCAAACGTGAAAGTGTCGCGAATCTCTGTGCGCGAGGTAACAAAGCAGGCGGATCAAACTGTTGCCCAACTCGATCTGGCAGTCTTCGCCAAGGACCCGGCCACGATTAGCACAATGATCACAGCGATGCATCAGGAAGGCATTTTCGAGGCTGAGATCCGAAATCAAAATCTACAAAAAGGGCGCGGTGAGGCTGGAACCGAATATGAGCTGGCTGTGATCTATAGGGCCCGCTCGAGTTATCCATCCGAGAATGTCGCTGAAGTTGATCAGTCGAGGAAAGGAGGCGACGTTCCGAGATGACCCCAGAACCAAAAATGGAAACTCAAAGCGGATCAGCGCGTGGTTACACATTGCGTATGAGAGAGTTTCTTGATTCCCGCCGTGGCAAGATGTTTGGTGTCGCAGAGGTTGTGGCGCTCGCCGGGAGCTGTTTCGTCCTCGCGCTGGTGTTGTTGAGCTATCTCTATTTTCTCGTGCCGGCTCGTTCGAAAGTCAACTCGTTGAATAGTGATCGGCTGCAGACGTTATCGAACCTGGAGACGCTCGACAAGTTGTTCAACAAAGAGAAAGACCAAAAGCAGAACGTTGATAGCATTACCACGAGCCTGAACGAGTTTGAAACGAAACACCTGTTGCGAGCCGATCAGGGACGCCTGGACTTGTATGAGGAGCTCAATCAACTCATCGTCAAGAATGGCGTTCGCAATACGTCTGGTCCAACTTATACGCCGCTCGATCCCGCCGGCACGAAGTCTACTTCCGGAAAGACTGTGTCGACGAAATGGCAGAGCTTTTATCCCGGAATCGTTGTAATGGTCACGGTTGAAGGTGAATATCAGAACGTGCGGCATTTCATTCGCGACGTCGAGCGCAGCAAACAGTTTGTCGTCATAAACGAAGTCGAATTGCAACGTGCCTCTCAGAACAATGCGCCAGCGTCTCTGGAGGCTGAAAGCGGAGGCGCCAGTGGTGCGGGTTCAGGGACTCGTGGATCGCTGGTAACGCTCCAACTAAATATGGCAACTTACTTCCAGCGCCCCGGCGCGGATGCCTCCTCCACACCTCAGGATTAACGACGATGCAACTGGTAGATCTAAGCAAACCAGGTGAGAAGAAGAAACTGATTGCGGCTGCCGCGCTCGGGCTGGGAGCGATTCTGGTGCTCTGGTGGGCGCTGTTTGGCTTTGGTAGCAGCAATACTCCGCGATCAAACCGATCTGTAGCCGCTGCCATACCGACACCGCGCAACACGACAGCTACACCGCGTCAGGCGGCTCCAGCGCCGGAAGTGCAAGATCTCGGCTACCTTGCTCCGATTAGATACCAGCCGTCTTCTTACAGTGCTCCAGAGGCCAAGCGAAACATCTTCGCTTACTACGAGCCACCACGGCCGGTCAAGATTGAGACGGCAACTCCCCCTCCGACTCCAACGCCTACTCCACCGGTTCTGCTAGCGTCAGTGTCGCCTTCGAACGTTTACGCCCGTACGGCCGATTTCAAACTTGAAGCTGCGGGCGACAAGTTCACTCCCGCGATGCGTATCTTTGTCGACGGTCGCGAACTTCCGACGAGCTACAAGGGCCCGCAGCAGCTCGCGACGACGATTAGCGCATCTCTAATCTCTGCGCCAGGAACGCGCTCGATAATCGTGCGCACACCTGATAACAGCCTCTATTCGAATTCATTGCAGATCCAGGTTGCTGCGCCGCCGGTGCCTAACTACAACTACATCGGCATCATCAGTCCGCAGAATAGAGTAGGTGAGACAGCGTTGGTGCAGGATAAGAACAACAAGAATATGCTGACGGTCTATCGCGGCGACATTCTGAGCGGCAGATTTCGTGTGACCAGCATTTCAGACAAAGAGTTGGTACTCACGGATACCAGTCTGAGGATCAAGCACACCATCGCGATGAGTGAAGGTGATAAGAGCGGAGGTCCTTTGACGCGTCCGACACCGCGAGTTGATTCTGAAGATGACGAACCCTAGTCGAGTTGACGACCACAAGATATGCGGTTCGAGATCGAGTGCGGCGGCACCGCCCTCGCGACGCGTTTCCGTCTCGTCGAGGCGATCAGAGGGTGGTTATACCCTGGTGGCGCTGCTCGCCATGATGACTGTGGTCGCGCTCTTCGCGATGGCAGTCGCGCCCAGTATGCAGCAGCAGGCACAACGTGAACGAGAGCAGGAAGCGATCTTTCGCGGTGAGCAGGTTGCTGATGCGATTCGGTCTTACTACCGTTATCGCGTCGGTACTTCTCGCGGTGTTGGTGATCAAGCATTACCTAGATCGATGGATGATCTACTGCAGGGAATTCCGATCCCCGGTGGATCAAAGAATCGTCAGATTCTTCGTCCCTCAGCAGCGCGCGATCCGCTGACACTCGAAGGAGAGTGGCGTTTTGTTCTTCCTCGCAGCGAATCACTGATCGACTTTCAACAGTCGATAATGTTCTATACAAACAACGTTCTTCCGCAAGTGCGTGATCCGCAAATGGCGCAGTTACAACAGTTTGCAGTTCCTCAGCTCACCAACGTCATAAATCTCGGAGCGTTGTCGGCAACGCGCAATATGTCATCTGCAGACGATGATGCGAGTGGTCCATTCGTCGGAGTTGCGAGTCGCAGCAAGCGCGAGTCAGTGCTGACGTATTACGGGATCGAGCGTCACGATCAGTGGATCTTCACACCGCTGTTTCGTTAGTAACGGTTGGACCATCTGCTACACCCTGCATAATCCCATACCCCACTCGCAGTTGCGCACGTGAATGTATCTGTCACTCATTTCAAAACCCCTGCACTGCTCGTTCGGTCGACCGGATCGATATGGACCAGAGACCTCTGAGTGAGCTCACAACCCACGAACACGAGGCGATCAGCTCGATCGTTGGTGTGAAAAATATTTTTACAATCGAGTAATAAGTTATTGACATCCGACATAATTGCGTTTATATAGCAAGATGTTGTGCGCCGTTTACTCTAGCCCACAAGAAGGAAGCAAGCACATTATCTTGTGGTTACGAAGAAACAAAAACTAAACTTGAAAGAAGGAGCACATAGAAGCTATGGCAACTAAAAAAGGTGGAAAGAAAGCCGCGAAGAAGGGCGGCGCCAAGAAGGCCGCAAAGAAGGCCGGAACCAAGAAAGCCGCAAAGAAGAGATAACCCGAACCAGCAGGTTACAGCACGTACCTTCCACCGGCGCACACAAACATCTCAGGCCGACGAGGCCTTACAAAAGAAACGACGAGACCTTCAAGCGAAGCTCGTCGTTTCTTTTTGTTGATTGCATGATATAGGTCCTATAGGAGATATGGGTCCTATACTTCTCGGCAACAACAACCATGATTTCTGTCGCACTCATCGAACCTGAGATTCCTCCCAACACTGGCAACATCGCTCGCCTTTGTGCCGCGACGAATGTTCCACTCCATATCGTAGGTGTCACAGGTTTCCGCATGGACGATCGTGCCGTGCGACGCGCAGGTCTCGACTATTGGCCTGAAGTGCAACTCACACGTCACAAAGATCTCGAGTCGCTCTACCGGCATCTGCCGCAAGCTCGTTTCGTCTATCTCACCACCAAGGCTGACCAACTCTACACAGACTGGACGTTTCAGCCGGAGGATTGTCTGGTGTTTGGCCGCGAGACACGCGGACTTCCTGAAGAGCTTCTGCGCGCAAACTGGAGCAGCTGCCTCAGGATTCCCATGCCAAATCCACGCGTGCGCAGCCTGAATCTGGCCACGGCCGCCGGCATCGTGCTCTTCGAAGCGCTGCGGCAATTAGGCAATCTGTGAAAGTCCGTGGCTAAATAGCTCCGAATGACAGAAAGAAAAGACATCCGAAATATCGCCATCATCGCGCACGTCGACCACGGAAAGACAACCCTCGTGGACGCCATGCTCCGCCAATCAGGCACCTTCCGCGAAAACGAACAAGTACGCGATCGCGTCATGGACTCGATGGATCTGGAGCGCGAGCGCGGCATCACCATCATGGCAAAGAACACGGCGGTGCGTTACCGCGACGTCAAAATCAACATCGTCGACACGCCAGGGCATGCTGACTTCGGTGGCGAAGTCGAGCGCGTCCTGAAGATGGTCGACGGCGTAATGCTGCTCGTTGATGCTGCTGAAGGTTGTTTGCCGCAGACGAGGTTCGTTTTGCGAAAGGCTCTCGAAGCACGTTTGCCCGCCATTGCAGTCGTCAACAAGATCGACCGTAGTGATGCGCGCCCGGCAGAAGTCGTAGACGAAATCTACGAGTTGTTCCTGGATCTCGACGCTACCGACGAGCAGATTGAGTTCCCCATTCTCTACGCCGTTTCTCGTGAGGGAACAGCAAAACGAAATTTAGAAGATAGATCTGAGAATCTGCAGCCATTGTTCGAACAGATCGTGCAGTCGATTCCAGCGCCAAAGGAATTGCGCAACGACTCATTACAGCTGCTTGTCGCGAATCTCGATTACAACGATTACGTCGGCCGTCTGGCGATTGGCCGCATCTTCTCGGGCGAGATCAAAATTGGCGATCAGATCGCTGTAGTCAAACCAGATCGGTCGACACAGAAGACTCGTGTCTCACAGCTCTATGCTTTCGAAGGCCTGAAACGAGAACCGGTAGAGCGAGCCGGCTTCGGCGAGATCGTTGCGCTCGCCGGGATCGAGAACATCAACATCGGCGATACGATCACATCTGTCGACAATCCGCACCCGTTACCGTCAATCGCTGTCGACGAGCCAACTATCGCGATGATCTTTGGCGTCAACAACTCGCCCTTCGCCGGGCGAGAAGGGAAGTACGTAACGTCACGCCAGCTCAAGGAACGCCTCGACAAGGAACTCCTCGGCAACGTCGCGATCAGGGTTGAAGAAACTGATTCACCCGACCAGTTCAAAGTGTCGGGCCGCGGCGAGCTGCAGCTTGCGATTCTGATCGAGATGATGCGACGCGAAGGTTATGAGCTTCAGGTGTCAAAGCCCGAAGCGATTACGAGGAAAGTTGGCGGAAAGACGGTCGAACCGATCGAGGCGGTAGTGATTGATTGCCCTGACGAGTTTATCGGTGTGATTACTGAGGCTCTCGGGCGACGCAAGGGACAAATGACGAAGATGATCAATCACGGCACCGGCCGCGTTCGCCTCGAGTTTGAGGCGCCGTCTCGCGGACTGATCGGGTTTCGCAACGAGTTCCTCACGGAAACCAAAGGCACCGGACTGCTGAACACGATGTTCCTTCGCTGGGGAGATTGGCAGGGACCGATGCGTGGACGTTCCACCGGATCACTCGTGGGAGATCGCATGGGTGAGACCACCACGTATGCGCTCTACAACCTGCAGGAACGAGGCACGTTGTTTGCGAGACCGGGCACGCGTGTTTATGAGGGCATGATCGTCGGCGAAAACGCGCGCGCGGTCGACCTTGATGTGAATGCGATCAAGGAGAAGAAGTTAACTAACATGCGAGCTTCGACCGCGGATGAAGCACTGCGGCTGGTTCCGCCAAAGGAGTTGTCGTTGGAACAGGCGCTGGAGTTCATTGCGGACGATGAGTTGGTTGAAGTCACGCCGCAAACGATTCGCCTGCGAAAGCGCGTCCTGGCTGCCAACATGCGTCCAAAACGCAAAGAGTCTGAGGAAGGCTAACCACAGAAAGGCATAAGGCACAAGATTGAAATGCACGGGCTGAGATTGCCAAGAGTGTATGCGCTGACCGACGTTCAACTCTCCAGTCTTTCACACGTAGAACAACTTCAGTTATTGGCTCTCGGTGGTGTTTCGTTGGTTCAACTTCGAGAGAAGCAGATGTCGCCTTTAGAGTTCTATGAACAGGCGAAAGCTGCGGTCGCTGTCGCTGAACGAAGCGAAGTGCAGTTGATAATCAACGATCGAGTTGACGTTGCGCTCGCCACAGGAGCGCATGGAGTTCATCTCGGGCAAGACGATCTGCCACCTGACGCTGCTCGCAAGCTGCTCGGCGCCACGACAATCATCGGTTACTCTACTCACAACGTCGACCAGGCCCTTATGGCCGTCAAACTACCCATCGACTATCTCGCTATCGGCCCGATTTTTCAGACAACAACCAAGACCGACACGTCACCTGTCCTGGGTCTGGAAGGATTGCGCGCGGTTCGCCGCGCGATCGGAGAGTTTCCCCTCGTCGCAATCGGCGGTATCACTCATGCGAACGCCAGAATGGTGATTGAAGCCGGTGCAAACTCAGTCGCGGTGATTAGTGCCCTGCTCTCTGACCCGGATCGCATCACCGAGATGACCCAGAGCCTCATTCAGTCCCTTCCAAATGGCTGATAAACATAATTTTCTTGCGTTTGCCATGGTTATGCGCGAGAATCTGACGCGGATTCGGAAGGCGTGAAATCCTTTCGAGCGGCCCACCTGCCCAGCGATTTTACGCAACAACAACCCCTGCGGAGTTCGGAACATAGAATGAGTTTCTTTGATTTACCGCCCATAATTGAGCGAATGTTGCTGATTTCTGACAAGATCAGCGACTTGAATTTCTCAGTTGGTCAGCTTCCACAGGTAGAAATCAACGGAAAGCTAACTCCTGTTCAGCCGCTCGGGATGCAGAAGCTTTCGCCCTACCAGACCGAAATCATCGCTCTTACCCTCATGCACGGTCACCCCGACGCCGCGGAACGCCTCGCGCGCACGGGCACCGCAGATCTCAGCTACTCACTTCCTTCAAGAGCACGCTTCCGGGTCAATATCTTCCAGCAGCGCGGGGTTTACTCGATCGTTATGCGAGTTATCCCGACGGACATTCCCACAATTAAGTCCCTGGGCTTGCCGTCGCAGTTAAGCGAGATCGCTGAGCTTCGCAACGGGCTTGTTCTCGTCACTGGACCAACTGGGTCGGGTAAGAGTTCAACTCAGGCAGCCATCATCGACATCATCAACGAGAAGAAGTACTACCACGTCGTCACTATCGAGGATCCAATCGAATATCTGCATTCGCACAAACGTTCGACAATCAACCAGCGCGAAGTCGGTCACGACACGCGCGACTTTCCTTCCGCACTGCGTGCCACGTTACGCCAGGCGCCAAAGGTAATTCTCATCGGCGAGATGCGCGACTTTGAAACTACGGAGATCGCGCTTGAAGCAGCAGAGACTGGTCACCTCGTGCTCTCGACACTACACACGATCGACGCTTCGAAAACGGTCGACCGCATCATCGGGTTGTATCCCAAGAACGAAGAGCCGGTTATCAGAACGCGACTGGCTCAAACATTTCGTTACATCGTGTCGCAGCGCTTGATCCCGCGTGCGGATGGTGGTGGCCGTGTCGCAGCAGTTGAGATTCTGCGCTCGAGTCCGCGCACGCGTGAGTACATCGAGGCAGGTGAGGTTGAAGGTAAGTCGCTGCTTGATGCCATGCGCGACGGAAAATTGGACGGCATGCAGGACTTTGACATGGTTATCAAAGGCTTGATTGAGTCAAAAGTGGTGACGCTCGAAGATGGACTTGCGTTCGCTACCAACCAAAACAATTTGTTGCTTTCGTTGAAAGGCATGACGGCCGCTGAAGATTTCATTCGTCGGGAAGTCGATCGCATGCCGGCCAATGCTTTCTCCGACTCCGGTTCGATGTTGGGCCTGATTGAGTAGTCATGATTATTGTTTGTTCAAAGTGTTCGACACGACTTCAGATTGACGACGAAAAGTCGCCGAATCGTCCGTTCAATGTTCGCTGCCCGAAGTGCAGCAATACTATTAATGCTGGTCCGGCAAACCCTGCGACAGAGCAGAGTGCGCTCGCGGTCGGTGGATCTCCGGCGACGGACCACCCTCGGTTTGAGCAGTCCACAGCGCGAGCTTACGAACCTTCGACGCCAAGTGTTGCCGTTGGACCGGCGACAAACGATGAAACCGTTCGAACGCTCTTTGAGCTTTTAGCAAAAGGGACGAGCCAGAATTCCGACAATCCGACGGCGCGGCCTGTGTGGGATAAGCGCAAAGCTCTCGTTTGCACGAGTGAACCGTATCGGGAGACTGTCGCTCGCAAGCTGACGCAGAGTGGTTGTCAGGTATTTGTGGCGGAGGACACGCGCCAGGCAGTGGAAACGATGCGCGCGAAAAAGATGGACGTGGTCATACTCGAGCCGCAGTTTGATCCGGCAGAGCAGGGTTCTGTGTTTGTGATCAGAGAGATCAACGTACTTCGTCCGCCGCAACGTCGCCGGCTGTTCTTTGTCCTTCTATCGCCGTCGTTGCGCACGATGGATGCGCATGCTGCGTTTCTCAATAACGTGAACGCCGTTGTGAACGTCGCCGATGTCGAAGAGTTACACCGGATTATGGACGTAGCGTTGCGTGAGTACAACGAACTATATCGCGATTTCTACAGCCCATTTGGCCTCACCGCGTTATAAGCCTAAAAATTTTTCTCGCGCAAAGGCGCAAAGACGCAAAGTTTTCTTCTAACCTTTGCGCCTTTGCGCCTTTGCGGGCTAATCTAATCGCGCGTGGATCAGCATAGTCACAACGGTACGCACAGGCACCGGCACAGCAGTGAAAGCTGGCGACGACTGAGTCTGGTTCTGATTCTGACAGCGTTCTACATGTTCGCTGAAGTCGCGGGTGCGTGGTGGACCGGCTCACTCGCATTGTTGGCCGACGCGGGCCACATGTTCACCGACGTCGGCGCGCTGGTTTTAGCGCTGACAGCAGTTTGGTTTGGGTCTCGCCCTGCCACGTCGAGAAAGACATTCGGCTATTACCGGCTCGAGATTATTGCTGCCCTCGTCAACGGCGTAGCTCTGGTTGTTATATCGCTTTTCATTTTTTATGGCGCATACGAGCGCTGGCTGTCGCCTCCGGTCATTAAGAGTGGACCAATGATCGCCGTGGCGATTGGCGGACTTGTCGTGAACCTGGCGTGCGCATGGATACTTCATGCGCGCCACGAAGTGGATCTCAACCTGCGTGGTGCGTGGATGCACGTGATGGGCGATGCGCTTGGTTCGGTTGCGGCAATTCTCGCGGGCGTTTGTATGTCCGTTTTTGGCTGGTATGCGGCAGACGCCGTTTTCAGCGTCGTAATCAGTCTGCTGATTATCTGGGGCTCTGTGCGATTGATCAAAGAGTCGACCAACGTTTTATTGGAAGGCACACCCGCACACATCAATCTGGCGGCGGTCGAGAATGCGATTCTGCAAACGCGCGGAGTCGCCGATGTGCACGACCTTCATGTTTGGACCATCACCTCAGGACGGGAAGCGCTGAGTGCACACGTGATTCACGCCGAAAGCATTTCACAACCGGATTTATTGCGGGAATTACGCACAAAACTGCACGAACGGTTTGGTGTGGATCACCTCACGATCCAGATGGAAACCCCGGACTTTGAAGACGAGACATTTCATTTTTGTCATGCCGGCACGGCATGTTTTAGATCTCAAAGAAATTAACTTTCGTTTACTTCGGTGGAACTCAATCTCCTGCTAACTCTGGATCTGCGCGAACAGGCAGCCCTGCAAGCGGCGCTCGTGACTCACGGTGCTCCTGATGCGCTCGTTACGCTCGCACTCACGGGCGCATGTCGCATCGGGTCAATCGAAGAAGCACGACAGCTCCGCAAGTGGCTGGCCGAAGCGCGCACTGCCGGCGACACTGACTTCGCTACTCTTCACGTAATCGAAAAAGCAATGATCGATTTCGGTATATAGCCACAGATGAACACGAATCAGATCGAACTGAGTTATGGACGCAGAAGCGTTGAGCTCAAGTTTGATGTGGATCGGTTTTCTGTGGTTACCGCGGGAAATAAAAGTGAACCACCGCTGAGCGATTTTGCAATTGGGGCTGAGTTTGACACTCCAATTGCTTCTCGGCCCCTTGATGAAGTCGTAAGCAGTGATGATTCGGTACTGATTGTGGTTTCCGATGCCACTCGCGCGACGGCGAGTGCGCAGGTGGTCAATCTTCTGGTGCGACGACTCGTGCAGGCGGGCGTTTCTCCCGCTCAGATGGCGGTTATTTTCGCCACTGGCATTCACCGACCGGTCACTGAAAAAGAAAGATCTGAACTCTTAAGTCCTTTCATCGTGCAGCGGCTGCGAATTCTTCAGCACGATGCATACGATCCGAGCAAACTTATTCCACTCGGAACGACCACGAGCGGAGTGCCTGTTGAGGTGAATAGCGCACTGAAAGAGTTTTCGCGTGTCATTCTCACTGGCGGTGTGACATTTCATTACTTTGCCGGTTTTACCGGTGGTCGCAAATCAATCTGTCCTGGACTCGCATCTGCGAAGACCATCGAGGCGACACACATGCTGGCCCTCGATTTCAAAACTGGTGGTCGCAGGGCCGGTGTGCAAACAGGACGCCTCGATGGAAACGCCGTTCATGAAGAATGTGAACGCGTTGCGTCCATGGTGGCGCCTGCTTTCAGCATCAACACGATTGTTGATGAAAAGAAGAATGCATTGAAAGTATTCTGTGGCGACTGGCGACTTGCTCACCGCGCGGCATGTGACTATTACCTGGATCAATACTCTGTCATGCTTCCAGCCAGGCGCGAGATCGTTATTACCAGTTGTGGGGGCTTTCCGCACGACATCAATCTGATTCAGGCACACAAAGCACTCGACATGGCAGCACTTGCTTGCAAGGATGGAGGAACGATAATCCTTGTCGCTGAGTGCGGTGACGGATTGGGCCGTCCGGATTTTTTGAAATGGTTTGAGGAAAGTGACTCCCGAGCGCTTGCGGCGCGCCTGGTCAACGGTTATGAAGTCAACGGGCAAACTGCGTGGGCGCTGTTGACCAAGGCGGAACGTTACCGCGTTTGCTTACTTTCGGAACTGCCGCCGGCGGACGTCAAGCGTATGCGAATGATTCCAGTGCGAACTATTTCTGAGGCAATCGAGCAGGCAGGTAAGGGCGAAGCATTCATTATGCCGCGCGGTGCGGCTGTGTTGCCACGGATCGAAGCGCTGTGAAACTGATCTTGAAGACATGTACTGTGCGAAGCTGGGAATGGCGTGATCGCGACTCGATTGTGCGGCACGCAAACAACCGGAACGTGTCGATCAACCTGCGCGATCGTTTCCCTTATCCCTACACCGTCCGCGATGCTCGCAGTTGGCTTGATGGCGTCGTCGATCAGAAACCTGAGACTAATTTCGCGATCGATGTAGCCGATGAGGCGGTGGGTGGTATAGGCTTCATACCGCAATACGATGTGAGTCGTCGTTCGGCTGAAATTGGTTACTGGCTGGGAGAGGAGTTCTGGGGACGAGGAATTGTGACCGAAGCGCTGATTGCCGTGACCGATTACGCGTTCGCGAACTTCGATCTATGTCGTTTGTACGCACACGTATTTGATTGGAATGGAGCTTCATCGCGCGTGCTGGAAAAGGCTGGATATGAATTCGAGGGACGGATGAGAAAAAGCGTTACAAAGGAAGGCCAAACGATCGATCAACTCATGTATGCAAAGATCTGCGAGTGAAGCCACAAAAAGCACAAAAGGCACAAAAGGAGATGAATATGAAAATAATCGCAGCTAGCCTGGTTCTGCTTTGCAGCGTGTTGTGCGCGAGTGCTCAAGAGACGACGACGGTAGGAAGTCTGAATGAAAAGCGTGTTGCGCTCACCGAAGCTGCGGTCGCGTTAGACGCGAGTGGCGGCCCTGCGCTCGAAGCGAGGTTGCGCACCACTGCTCTCAACGGAGCGCCGGAAACGCCGGTTACGAACATTCGGATGATCGTTCGCAACCGCAGTGCACTCCCATACTCGTTTGTTTCCGGTTCTGTGACATTCTACGATGCCGCCGGTGTGCGTTGCGGTGAAGGAGTATTCAAGGCTGACGCTCTTGCGGTTGACGAATCGTTTGAGACGGACACGCCCGGCATTAGAATTCGTTGTGAAGTAACGACGTGGCGGCTTGTGGCGACGCATTTGTTACCGCGCACTCCTCCGAACGCACCGATCACGGATTTGACTCGCGCTCCATCCAACCTCGTTATCAGCATCGACGGCGAGACGCATCCGATTCAACTGGACAGGCCACTCAACGTCACGCTCGGAGAGAAACGCCGAACGATTATTGTTCGAGCAGCGCCTTGAATTTCTCGGATAGGTCCTATTATTGGACCTATAGGACCTATGCTTTCAGCCCTCATTGAGCTGCAACGTCTCAAGCGCCTGGACCGCACCGGTTGGACCTTGCGTGGACTTCCGAACGGCACCGAATCAGTTGCCTCGCATTCCTTTGGCGTCAGCGTGACCGCGATGTTGCTTGCTGACCGATTCGTGGCGCGGGGAATCGCCATCGACCTCGAAAAAGTTCTTCGTATTGCATTACTTCATGATTGGGCCGAAGCGCGTGTGGGAGACATGCCGCGTACAGCTACGTTGTATTTCGGCACAGAGGCAAGAAAGCAGGCTGAAACCGCAGCGTTCTCTGATGTAGTCAAACTCCTCGATGCGGAAGGCATTTACACCAGTCTCTATCACGACTACGAACGGCGAGAGAGTCTCGAAGCGCGACTGGTGAAAGCTGCTGACGTTCTCGATCTTCTGATTCAGGTGTTTGCGCTCGAACGAGCCGGCGCTCGAGGATTGGATGAATTTTGGGAAGTCGCTGAAAAGCCTGACTTCAATCTTGAGGGTGTTGCGGAACAGATTGTGCAGGAACTTCTTCAATCGATCCTGAACGCGCGCAGCGAACTGAATAAATAATGTTTGATCTTTTATCGGATTTCTTTCTGGGGCTAACGTGGCGCCAGGTTCTCGTCGGAGCTCTGATTTTTCTTGTTAGTTTTCTCGTAAATCTTGGGATCGTCTCGGTAATTCTGGTCAAGCTGCCTGCCGACCACTTCAGCACGCGTAGAGAAACGAAGTTCTGGCACGGACCGCGGCCTGCGATTCATGCCGCTAAGGTCATAGGTAAAAACATCGCCGGTATCTTATTAGTTGCTCTCGGTATCGTTCTGTCGTTGCCGGGCGTGCCGGGGCAGGGGCTGCTCACGGTTCTTCTCGGTATAATGTTGCTCGATTTCCCTGGTAGACATCACTTGGAACGGAAGTTGTTAAGCAAACCAAGTATCGTCGGTACGATCAACCGGTTGCGCGGACGATTTGGAAAGCCGCCGCTCGAGTTGAATTGATCCTGGTTCTTTGTGTTTGGTTCTTGGTGCTTTTGTTGGGCTAAACCTTTGCAAAGTACAAAGAACCAAGCACAAAGGACAAAAGTCCTTGGTGTTGCCTTTGCGCCTTTGCGGGAAACTCAATACAATTTCTCGATTCTTCGGCGTTTGATATGATTGGCGCCTAAAGCTTGATGCTCAAAAATTTCAACGCCTCCAGAATTGTGCCCTCCCGTTTACTGCTGTCAGTCTTCGCTGTCTCAGTTCTGTTGTTTAATACTGGGTGCGGTTTATTCGGCGCTAAAAGAAAAATTTCAGTGCCGCAGCTTCTAACTCCTTTAGTTAAGGCCGAAAAGAATCAACTGATCCAGGAGGTAAACCGGCTCTCGACAGTGAAGTCGATACACGGCAAGGTCGAAATTCAGTTTGAAGACACGTCGTTTGCGACGGCCGGTATCGCCGATCAATATCGACTGGTGGATGGCACCATTACTTTGCAACGGCCCGGGCAGATCTATCTGGTCATTCAATTCACGTTTGTCGATATCGCTCAGATGGCGTCCGACGGCGAACACTTCAGTGTTGCGGTGTTGAAGGGCGACGATAAGTACAGACGGTTCGTGAAGGGCACTAACAGCGCGAACTATCAGAAGCTCGACACGCATGACAATGGCACGACGTCCAAGACGGCGAAAGAAAAGACCGAGAAGCAGACTGTCAGTGCGCTTTCGAATCTGCGTCCACAACATTTTACGGATGCATTCATGATTCGTCCGATCGAGCCGAATAATTCGTCGATCTACGTGCAAAGCGAGTTTTTCAACGAGGAAACTGATAGCCGTCCCCAGGCAAAGAAGAACGCTCGGGTTATGCGCGGTTATTATCTCCTCGAGGAGTTTTCTAACGCAGCCGGCGAGACTAAACTGCTAAGACGATTCTGGTTTGATCGCGTTAACGCGCTGCGTCTCGCGCGCGTGCAGACGTACGATGATGCGGGCAAGTTGATCACAGATGTTTCTTATTTCAACGAGAAGGTCCTTGGCAGCAATACCACGGCTTCGCTTCCGAGCCGGATAGAGATGACGCGGCCGCAGGATCAATATAAGTTGAGTATCAGTTATCTGGACTCTGCTTCGGTGGAGTTAAACCGAGATTACCCAGCGAAAGCATTTGTGTTGGAGAATAAGTGGGGACTAAAGGAACTTGACCTCGACGCTCAGAACAAGAAGGTCACGGCTAACCAGTAAACGATGAGAACGATTCTAAAAGCCGACGATCTCGTGAAGGTCTACCGCATTGGAAAGGTGGACGTGCCGGCGTTGCGTGGCGTTTCGCTCGAGGTTGAGGAAGGCGAGTTTGTAGCTATCATGGGCCCGTCCGGTTGTGGCAAGTCAACCATGCTGCACCTTTTGGGTGGACTGCTGACGCCGACCTCAGGTCGAATAGTGATCGATGGCGACGACATTACTGCCGCGTCAGACGCAAAACGGACTGCCGTTCGACGCAAAAAAATCGGTTTTGTTTTTCAACGTTTCAACCTTTTTCCGACTCTCACTGCTGAAGGAAATCTCCGACTAGCGGAGCGAATTCATGGCAACGGGGGAGGCGATCCACAGCTTCGCCGCGACGTACTTCGTCTGCTCGGACTAGAAAATAAACTGCACCACAAACCACTCGAGCTGTCAGGCGGAGAACAACAGCGTGTCGCTTTGGCACGCGCCGTTGTGACCCGCCCTGCAATCGTGCTTGCGGATGAGCCTACCGGTAATCTCGACTCGGAAAACTCAGCTCTTGTCCTAAACATGTTTCAGGAGTTGAATTACCGTTTCAATCAAACCATCATAATGATCACTCACAACCCTGAGGCGGCGGCAATGTGTAAACGTATCGTACAGATGCGAGATGGGCACATCGTCGAGCAGGCGCCTTCGGTGCGCTTGTGAGCCCACAGATCCGCGTGAATCTGTGCCCTAAAATTATGCTAGAATCCTTTTGACCCGCCAGCCACGGTTCACGTGGCTGCTTACTTGCAAGCTTGAGAACGTGCGAGGCCTGTTCACTACACTTAAGAAGATCTTCTTCTGGAATTACGCAAGAAACACGTGGCAATGGGATCTTCTGTGTGTGGTCATTTTGATCTTCATCTTTTTGACACCAAAAAGCTGGTTTTCAATTGGCGAACGAGCCCAAAGTACGGTGCATCAAAGCCCCGTTGCCGTTACCCTGGTGTTAACCCCTGAAGTTGTTGGCAATGAAGAAGATAAGGGTCAAATCGCGGAACGCGTGAAGGCATTGACAGGACGCACCAATGTAGAGGTGCTCGAGGTACGTAGAATGCTTGACCCCCAAGGAAAGACGCGTAGTTTCGAGGTTGACATACGGTAGGCTTTCCCTATAATTGCGAGGTTTTTGCCGAACCACGCGAAAGGAGAGAACCAATTCAAGGAGTTTTTATGAAGAGATTGATTTCCTCGGGCCTGATGTTGGCTTTCATATTGTCGACACTCGTCATAGTTTCCCCGACCACGACGAATGGTCAGGGCGCAGGCCTTGTGAGTTCCGTTCTAAATCGTTTGGAGAAGAATCGTGAGAGTTTGAAATCCCTGCGCGCAGGGATCAGTGTTGTTAAGGTCAATTCACAGCTTGGCTACGAAGATAAATACCACGGCGTTGTGATCTACATGCCGGGTGCCGGCCGTCAGGCTTCAGTGAGGATCGACTGGAACAGCCCGCGTAAGGAGATTGTGGCTGTAAACAACAATAAGTACACGCTCTATCGACCTACCCAGAAAATCGCTTATGTGGGCGCCGCAAATAAGATCAATGAGGACAAAGCCGGTGGCCTGTTGCAGATGATGAACATGTCGCGCGGACAACTTGAAGCGCGCTTTCAGCCGGTGAAGGACGTTCGTGAAGAAACACTCTGGGGCGGCGTCAGTACGATTCATTTAACGCTCGTTCCGAAGGGAAATGCCGGTTACAAGTACGCTGAAGTCTGGATCGACGCGGGCGGCATGCCTGTGCAGACAAAGATCGTTGAGAAGAACGACGACTCCACAACGATGCGTCTGACAGACCTCGAGAAGAACCAAAAGATCGACTCGAACACTTTCGATATCAAACTCGATTCGGGTGTGAAGATCGTTAAAAGCTAACAACGATCTGATAAAAAGAAGGCCTGAAGGGCTCTGTCGCAAACAGAGCCCTTCATTTTTAGCCACAAAAAGCACATAAGGCACAAAAAGCACAAGAGCATTTTTGTATCAGCATCGCAGTTCATTAGGTTGACGCTGGTTCCCGTGGTTTTCCTTTATGTGCCTTTTGTGATTTTTGTGCCTTTTTGTGGCTGTCTTTGTGGCACAGTTGCGTTTGACAGCCCGGGTCGCATATTCTTCGCGTCAAAATGCGGAAGACTACGTTTCTAAAAAGAAAGGTGCGCGAGTTCAGTTTTATTAGCCGCGCGTTAGTGTCTACTGGGCATCCGGTCCTGGCTCACCTGATCCCGATGCGTCGTTGCAATCTGGCTTGTGGTTATTGCAACGAATACGATCACACTTCAAAGCCGATCGATCTCGACATCATCAAGAGTCGTCTTAACAAACTGGCGGATCTCGGAACCTCTATTGTCACCATTTCCGGCGGTGAACCGATGATGCATCCTGAGCTCGATCAGATCATCCATCACATTCGCGTCCGTGGAATGATCGCGGGCCTAATCTCGAATGGTTATTACTTCACTCCAGAACGCATCAAGCGATTGAACAAGGTCGGATTGGAGTATTTGCAGATCAGCATTGACAACGTGGAGCCGGATGAAGTTTCACGCAAGAGTCTGCGCGTGCTCGATAAAAAACTTCGCTACCTTTCCGAATATGCCGACTTTCACGTCAATATCAATTCTGTGATTGGTGGTGGCATCAAGAATCCCGACGACGCCCTCACCGTAGCTCGCAGAGCAGTTGAACTCGGATTCTCAACCACCGTCGGCGTCATTCATGATGTGGATGGAACGCTGAAGCCGTTGTCGGCAAAAGAGAAAGACATCTTTCAGCAGGTCAAGAAACTCGGAAACAAAGACCACGCGCGGTTGAACTGGTTCCAGGACAGCATTGCCGAAGGTAAACCTTACAAATGGCGTTGTCGTGCGGGAGCTCGTTATCTCTACATCTGTGAAGACGGCCTGGTCCACTGGTGCTCGCAACAGCGCGGTTATCCGGGAATTCCGCTCGAGCAGTACACTATGGAAGATTTCGAGCGCGAGTATAAGACTGAAAAATGGTGTGCGCCTACCTGCACATTGCAATGCGTGCATCAGGTAGGCATCCTCGACAATTGGCGCGACCCACAGAAAACACCCGCCCAGATGGCCGAGGAGCAGAAGACAGGTGTCGGCGAGATGATCGGCGCGGATTAATTTTTTGGTAGTTTTGCTTTTGCCGCCTGGCAGCGAGAATCCTCAGGTAGACAAGTCTCTCCTCCTCGCTCCGCGATCCGAAATTCTGAAATCGCTTCCTCAACGTGACCCGCATTCGCGAGTTCGATTGCCAGGAGTTTATGCGTGTGCGGATCGTCCTCGAGTGCGAGCGCCTGCCGGTACTCACGAATCGCAGTATTCGTATCCTCGACGAGCTTTGCCCGTGTGGCTCGCGCGAGGTGAGCATCGACACTGCGGCTATCCAGATAGAAGAAGACTGCAATGGCCGACAGCGCGATGGCCGCATACAACAACGGTAATGCGTAACGCCACTTCGCAGGTGGACCGCTCTTGTTGCGCCATAACATGATCGCCAGGTAAATCGGAAAGACGATGAGCGGAAAGAAGAGCGTGCCGATTGCGAGCCCGAATGACTGCAGGAGTTGAAACCTTTTGCGAGCAGAGGCGAGGACCCAGGTGGACAACAATGCGGAGAGGGCAAACGCGGCGGGCATGATGAGTTCAAACAACTGACCAGCCGACATGTTTGTTCTAAGACCCACTACTTTGTTGGTCCAAGGTCTCCACCGACTGTGGAGATTGATACCGAGCTCGAGAGGCCCAGCCCGGAAAGCCGGCCGGCCATGATGACGATTACGTCGCCTTTCTCAACTACACCAGCTTCGAGCAGTCGCTCTTCGCCAATCTTCAGCATCTCTTCAGTGGAGTTAGCTTTGCTGACGAGCAACGGTTCGACGGCCCAGATGAGTGCGAGCTGTGACAGGGATTCTGGGCGGTGAGTGAGCGCGATGATTCGCTGATCGTGTCGCAGGGATGAGAGTCGCCGTGCCATCAGACCAGATGCGGTGAAGACTGCCGTTACGGTAGTACCCATCTCATCGGCGGCAAATGCTGCGGCTTCAGATAGTGCTCGACTCACACGTCCTGACTGCTTACCCATCCAGCTCAGCGCCTCGTTGCCTGGATGCTCTTTGCCGCTTTCTGCCGACTCAATGATGCGTGCCATCGTGGCTACGGCTGCCAGCGGATGGACGCCCGCTGCCGTCTCGTTTGAAAGCATGACGCAGTCCGTTCCGTCCCAGACCGCATTAGCGACGTCGGAGGCTTCAGCACGGGTGGGGCGCGGATTTGAGACCATCGACTGCAGCATCTGGGTAGCCGTAATGACCATCTTTCCGGCTTTAATCGAGCGCTCAATGATTCGCTTTTGATAAACAGGCACGAGTTCGACGCTTGTCTCCACGCCGAGATCGCCGCGCGCGACCATGATTCCGTCTGCAGCGGCAATGATTTCGTCCAGATGATCGATGGCTTCAGCCTTTTCGACCTTCGCGATCAGCGGAGCCCGACCGCCTGCTTCGCTTATTAACTTCTTGGCGTGCTCACAATCGCTGGCGCGTCTTACGAATGAGAGCGCGATGTAGTCGGCATTCTGCTGCACGGCCCATTTCAGATCGACAATGTCTTTCTCCGTGAGGGAGTCGATCGGCAAGGCGACACCTGGTAGATTGATGCCCTTGCGCTCGCCCAGCAAACCACCATCGATCACTCTGCAGACGACATCAGTATCGTTGGCGCTTTCAACTATCAACGACAGCGCGCCATCGTCGAGCAGCATTCGCGTACCGGTTTTAACGACGCGGGGAAGGTCATGATAGTTAGTGGAAACCTGATGTTCGTCTCCGACCACTGGGCGAGTCGTAATTGTGAAAGCAGCTCCTGGAGTCAGTTTTACCGGTTGATCGTCTTTCAGCTCGCCGGTGCGAATCTTCGGACCAGAAAGATCCACGAGCACGGCGATGGGTCGCCCGAGCTTTGCTGCTGCGGCTCGTGCACGTTCGATGTCGAGCGCTTTTTCTTCGTGTGTGCCATGCGACATGTTGATACGCACGCCATTAGCGCCCGCAGCGATCAGTTTTTCAACCATTTCCGGTTCACGCGAAGCCGGCCCAAGAGTGATTAGTATTTTTGCTTTTCTCAACGTTTGAATCCGTCCGGACTAATTAGGAACTGGAGTTTTTAATGCGGTCTCGACGGCGCCATCCAGGTAAATGCCTGTGTCTGCGCCAAAGCCAACGAACCGTTGGACCAGTTGGCCCTGACGGTCGAAGACGAATGTTTGCGGAATCGCGTCGCTGTCAGAAAGTAGAAAGCTGACGAGGTCCTCGTCAGGTTTACCAAGCGGGTATTGAATGCCAAATTCTTTGGCGAAGGCGGGAACTTCCTGTTCGTCACCTGGTCCACCAACGTTCAGCCCGACAACTCTCAACCCCTGGTCTTCATACTTCTTCTGTAGTCCGATTAAGTGCGGAACACTATCACGACAGGGAACGCACCACGTGGCGTAGAAATCCAGGACCAGCACCTTCCCCTTGTACTCGGAAAATATCGAGCGCTTTCCATCAGTCAGTTCCCATCCCATGTTGGCGAGTGAAGTCGCTCGCGTTGGTGGCATGGGATAGGTCGTGCCGGTCGGTGGATTGGAGATGACAGGAGTGGTGTTAGTGTTTTTGACGTCATTACTATTGCACGCAGCCAAAAACGACACGGCGCAGAGGAGCACGACAAAATTTCTCGCAAGAAATCTCTTCATCGAGATGTCAGATCTCCTTGTATTTCATCCTCGGCTGTTGGACTTTGATTTTGGTCTTGCGGCAATGGCTCACCGGGCACACGATACTCGCCCTCAACCCAGCGGCCGAGATCTACTAGCTGGCATCGTTCAGAACAGAAGGGACGGAAAGGATTGTCTTTCCATTCGACTGGCCTACCGCAGGTTGGACACTTCATGAATCTTGAAGCCACTAAACGGCCTGCATTGCATCAAAGAGATGCCGGTCGTTTGATCAGTATTCGTCGTTTGACGAATGCGATCGTACCTTCGCGGCGCATGGCATTCAAGCGGACCGTGACGCTTTCACGGGTGGAGCCGACAATGGAGGCTATTTCGCGGTGGGGAAGTGGAATATCAATAAGGACGCCTTCCGGTTCGGAAACCCCATAACGCACTGAAAAATCGGCCAGTAACCTGTCTAAACGGGCCGGAATGGCATTCAAGGCAAAGTCAGCAAGACGTCTTTCAGCGTGATCAAGGCGTTGACCGATCAACCGGAAAGTGTAATCATGAAGGCGGTCATCCTCAGCCATCCCCCGTTTGAAATCCCCGACCTGAATTCGCAGGAGCCTGGAGTTTTCATAGGCAATTGCAGAGTTCGCTCGTTGCCCCGCAGCAGAATAGAGAGCTGACTCCCCGAAGAGGGAACCCTCAGGAAGGATATCGATTACGGCCTCGCGGCCGGTGTCAGGCTCGATTCGGCAGAGTTTTATTCGGCCATGAATAATCGCATACAGGCAATCGGCGGGTTCACCGGCACGGTAAACAAAACGACGGCGACGAAAGTCAAGGACCACCGAACTCCGAGCCATATCGCTTACATGGGCATCGTCCAGTGTTGAACCAAATTCGAAACGGCGGATTATTTCGGCGCGATCCTCGGCACTCAGATCCCGGGCGCGCTTTTGTTCCTGCAGGGCATTCATCTCCATGTCCTCTTGGGCATCGAGCCACAGTTTCCAGCTTGAATCGGTGTTCGCCGCGTGTTGCTCTTATTCAAAGTGGTCCTGTGCGGGTTTGTTTTTACGACGCTTGTAAGGAAACCCGCGCGATGTTCCCGGGCTTGTTACTCTTGATTGAATCTTTTGACGCGATGCTAGGGCGAGTACAGGCACGGCCTTTTAACCGAGGTCCGAACTTTAGCATGAAGCTTCGGAGCGCGCAAGAACAATAAAAGGTAACGCAATTTCGTTTTATGGAGTCAAAATCCAACATTCTCGTCGTCGACGACAATCCCGATAAATTGAGCCTGATCGAGGCAGCTTTGAGTCTCGCTGGCTACAACGTAACCACTGCCACGGACGGTGATGAAGCACTCGCAACAATCGAGTCGTATCAACCCGACCTGGTGATAACCGATGTGATGATGCCCCGCATGAATGGCTATGAACTGGCCCAACGGATCAGAGCCAATCCGTTGACGAAGTTTATTCCGGTCATCATGCAAACTGCGGCCGGGCGACGTGCGGAAGATCTCCGCCGAGCCAACGAAGTCGGGGCCCTGGGATACATCACTGATCCCACCGATCTTGATCTGCTTCTGGCGCGGACCAGAACGCTGCTTGAATTCAAAGCTTATTTGGACGTATGTGAGGAAGCGGCGTTTACGGACCACCTCACTGGACTCGCTAATCGAAGACGATTCGAACGGCAGCTCGAGAGGGAAGTCGGGCGAGTGCAGCGCTTCGAACGTCCCTTCAGTCTTTTGATGATCGACATCGATCGGTTCAAGAATCTCAATGATAGCTTCGGTCACGATGCAGGGGACGAAGCAATACGGCGGATCAGTAAAGCCCTGCGGGAAGGGACCAGAGGCATCGATCTCGCTGCCAGAATCGGCGGTGAAGAGTTTGCGGTGCTGCTCGTTGAGACCAGCAAACAAGGCGGATATGAAGTCGCCGAACGTCTTCGCAACGCAATCAAGCAAATCGAAATACCGCGGGCGCGACCGATCACCGCCAGTTTTGGAGTTGCAGAATGTCCCACCGACGCGCAAACTGCTGTCGATATCCTGAAGGCGGCGGATGTTGCGTTGTACGAAGCCAAGAGGAGCGGCCGCGATCGGGTGGTGAACTCGGGGCCTCTCAAGTCGAACTCGGTGGCGGCGGGCGACGTACAAAGCGATGGAAATTTGGGACTTGCATCGCGAGGATAGGATGGCAGACTACAAAGATAAGCTGGACGAATGGCAACAGACTGCTCGCCGCAAGGCCCGCGAGCTCGATGAAAAATACTCGATTTCGGACCGGGTAGGTGAAGGTGCTCGTGCAGCCAGTGAAGCAGCGAAGCGTGGCGCAGAGTCGATGGCCAGCGGTGCTGAACGTCTGCGGGTTGAAGCCGAACGGCTAACGGACGATGAGGAAGTCGGCGACGCGGCCAAACGTGCCGCATCTGAAACTGTCAAAAACGTCAAGAAGGCCGGGAGGGCTGTCCGTGACGTTGCGGGCGACACCGGCAAGAGAGTCTTTGACGACGCGAAGACTTACTACGACCGAGCCTCGCAAATCTACGACACAGGTGCTCGATTCACGCGTGCTTCAACTGCCGCCACGAGCGGATTACTGAAAGCGCGCGACTGGATAAAGGAGAATCCAGGCAAAGCAGCCGTTGTTTCTGTATCGCTGGTTCTGGGTATCAGAGCAGGCGTGGCGTTTCCAGGCCTGGATGCTGTGCTGCTTGGTTCCCATCCGCATTGGTTAACACACTCGGCGTTGCCAGTTTGGGGATTGCACAAAGCCAGCGAAAAGTTTGATGACTATTTGAAGAGGCAGGAAGATCTAATCGCGCGTGGTGAATTGGACGAAGCTGCCCAACAGCGAGCGGAGTTTGAGCGCAAGATCGTGAAGTATGTTGGAGCGCCCTTGCTGGGTGCGTTCAGTTGCGCAGCCGGTGCCGCGATGTGGGCACAAATTTTCCAACCCGGAGCAATCACGGGTGCGCCGATCAGTTGGTTACTCGGCGGCAATCCGTTTCTTGACGGTGTGTGGTTGTTTGGGAATGGAGTGATCTGTTTCCACCAGGGTTATAAGTTCTTCATGATCGCGCTTGCTAAACAAGAAGAGGTGGCGCGCGTCGTAAGGGAGATTAAGGGGCTTTTACCTGCGGCTGTCTAACTAACCGTTATTGGAAACGGCAAGAAGCATAACGCGAAGACGATTAGCGTCACGATAGCGATCACGATTCGCTTAGTCCCCAGCGGTTCCATCACCGCCGGTTGTGGATGCGCGACTTTCATCATCACAGCCAGCAACACCGTATAAAGAAATCCACTCGGGCTGCCGTGCCACCAGAAGCCCAGGAACGCCAGCGCCGCGACACTCACAAAAGCAACACGCCCGATAATTCTGTGCGCGCGACCGCCGAAGACTGCAAAAGTGCCATGACCACCATCAAGTTGGCCCACCGGCATTAAGTTCAAACTCGTCACCAGCAATCCGATCCAGCCAGCCAGATAGTAGGGATTAGTAGGCGAGTTTGGATCGAGAGGTATCCCGGCCAACTTACTTATTAACCGAAACAACAACGGGTCGTTAAAAAACATCCAGTGTCCGGCAGGCCCTAATGGAGCTGGAGCGTCGACGGTCAAAACACCGATCACCGAAATCGGAAGGGCAACAACGAATCCCGCCAATGGTCCTGCGAGACCGATGTCAAAGAGTGCGCGACGTGTCGGGATGGCTGCGCGAATCTTGATGAATGCCCCGAACGTGCCGGCCAAAAAGACCGGCGGCGCCGGGATGAAATACGGCAGCGTCGCATTCACTTTGTAATAACGACACGCGAGATAGTGTCCCATCTCGTGAGAGAAGAGAATTGCGAGTAACGAAGCCGAAAATGTTACGCCTTCGCCAAGTAAAGCCGGATGCGAGAACGCGTATCTGAACAACTCGGCAAAGGAATAGTAAGAAGCGAGCGGGATGTAGAGCAGATAATCCAGCGGCGTCGCAAGACGCGGCTCCGGCGTTGGAATGTCCGGAGGCGCTCCCCATATCATTCCCGCTAGAGTTGTGGTGATGATCGTGAGTAGAAAGAGTGCGCCGTGGATCCGCCATTCACGAGCCGAAATTTTTGGTATTTGACGCTCGATGAGCTCAAATCCCGTTGGCGCGCTTCTAATCGATTCAGCCATGCTCGTTGTAGGGGCGGCACTCCGTGGCCGCCCCTCCGAATTAAGAGGGGCGGCCGCGGAGTGCCGCCCCTACAACGA
>DASYSD010000044.1:0-38635 GCA_036003745.1 Pyrinomonadaceae bacterium | reverse complement strand
CAACTCTGACCGTAAATACGACGCCTTCTATGCAAGGCGCGCGCACTGTCGTAGTTTTGCCGGTGGCGAGCGAACAGGCTTTGCGGACGCGTGCATGGGTTGAATCGAATCGTCGCCTGGTTGAAAAACTTTCAGATGGTCAGCTCGCATACGTCTATCTGCCAAACACTGGTCAGCCCGGCTACTCGAGTTTCAATCGTTATTACTTTTCACAGCAGGACAAGAAAGGCGTGGTCGTCGATGAACGTTTCAACGGCGGCGGCTCAGCGGCTGACTACATCATCGAGATACTCGAGCGCGATTTTGACGGCTACTTCAACAACGTCGCCGGCGATCGTTATCCATTCACCAGTCCTTCGGCAGGTATCTGGGGCCCTAAGGTGATGATCATTAACGAGATGGCGGGCTCAGGCGGCGACTTGATGCCGTATATGTTCAAGCGACGCAAGATTGGTCCGCTCATCGGCAAACGAACCTGGGGCGGACTCGTCCACACGGCCGATACACCGCCGTTCATCGATGGCGGATCGATGATCGCGCCACGCGGTGGATTCTTCACGCGTGAGGGCAAATGGGCGGTCGAGAATGAAGGCGTCGGCCCGGATATCGACATCGAGAACTGGCCCAAAGAGGTGATCGCCGGTAGGGATCCGCAACTCGAGCGCGCTGTTCAGGAGGCAATGCGGATGCTGAAGGAGCGCCCGGTCGAACGCCTCCCGAAGGAACCACCTTCACCAACATGGGGCAAACGTCCTTAGCGCTGGAAGGGTTTTTCTCCCGCAAAGGCGCAAAGGCGCAAAGAAGAGCCGCAAAGAGCAACGGCATGGCGATTTCTTTGCGCCTTTGCGGGAGGACTCGAGGCTTGTCACTACGCTCTCTCGTAGAGATAATCGCGCCATGAAATACCGCTTTATCGTTTTGCTAATTGCCGTTTGCTCCATAGCACACGCTCAGCAACAAGACCCAGATGTAGTTCGCACCAACACAGAACTCGTTCAATCCGCCATCACTGTTCTCGACAAAAAAGGTCACTTCGTCGAAGGACTGAAACGCGAACAGTTTGAGTTGATGGTCGACGGCAAACCGCGGCCGATAACCTTCTTCGAACGCATCGCCACCGGCAGTGCTCGTGAAAGCGAACTCACAACGCTCGGCGATCCTACTGCCAACACCACTGCTCCAACCGTCGCACCAGCGCGAGTTCCGGGTCGCACGATTGTCTTCTTTATCGACGATCTGCACCTCTCACCCGACAGCATGAATCGCACGCGAATGATGTTGAAGCATTTTCTCGATCGCGACATGAATTCGAAGGACAACGTAGCGATTGCAACGGCCAGCGGCCAGATCGGATTTCTGGAGCAGTTCACGAATAACCGAGCCGTACTGGATGCTGCGATGTCGCGACTGATTCCGCGCCCATACGACGTTAACGGTTTTGGAGTCGGCAACTCGACAAAGATGACCGAGTACATGGCGCTCACGATCGACTCGAATAAAACCGATAACAAGGTTCTCAATTTCTACATTGAAGAATGCCTGAAAGGCTCAAGCACATTTAAGAAAACCGGCGGAATGATAAAAGCTCTGCTTCGCCAATCCTGTGAAAATCAGGTCAAAAACAGCGCGCGAGCAGTGCTGATCCAGGCTGCCCAGATAACCCAGACCTCCTACAACTCACTCGAATCGCTCATGCGTTCGCTGTCACGAATGCCGGGTCGCAAGCTGGCTTTCTTTATCTCAGATGGTTTCCTGCTCGACGCCGGACCACATGCTGCAACCGTGCGCGATAAACTCGATCACGTTATCGACGCCGCACAGCGAGCAGGCGTTGTTGTTTACACGATCCACGCGAGCGGCCTTGTCAACAGCAGGTATCTGGATCCGGGTGGCAAGCGGCCGATGGATTCGCAAGGCCGCCTCGACATCGCGTCAACAGGCGAACTTGAAACAATGCAGGATGCACTTAGTGGAATAGCCAATCAGACGGGTGGACGCGCCCTTCGCAACACAAACTTTTTCGACGGCTGGGTGAATGCTGTTCTTGATGAGACTTCGAACTATTACGTTGTCGCGTGGCGTCCGGAAAAGGATGAAGAGAAACTGCCGAAGTTCCGGCATGTGAAGATTACCGTCGTGGGCCAACCGGAACTGACGGTGCGGGCGCCGAAAGGTTACGTTGCAGGCCCGGCGCCGACGGCCACCACTGCGGCTAAAACTAATAACAGCAAAGCTCCCAGGACTCCCGAAACTGAGCTACGTGATGCGCTCGGCGACTTCTATCCTGAAAGCGGCTTGCCGACGCTACTCTCATTAACGTATCTGAACACGCCTGCGAACGGATTGGTCGTCACGTCGGCGATGGAGATTTCTGGGCGTGCCGTGGCTTATGGCGATGATGGTAAACAGCCGGCAACCATCAAAGTGGCCGGTGTCGTGCTCAACGATAAAGGCAAGATCGCTTCGAGCTTCAAGAACCAATTGAATATCGATCCACCCAAGTCAGGTAGCTCTGATTCGATCTTCTACAATCATCACACACCGCTCGCGCCCGGTATCTATCAGGTTCGTGTGGCCGCGCGTGATGAGAAATCGGGACGCGTCGGAAGTGCGATTCAATGGATCGTGATTCCTGATCTAGCGAAAAGCCATTTGACGTTGAGCAGCGTGTTGCTGGGCGGACAGGTGCTCGAAGACAAGGATAAAGCCGGGGGTCCGCACGTCCAGTTGAGTGTGGACCACACGTTTCCGCGCGCGTCGCAGATGGGCTATTGGGTGTTCGTCTACAACGCAAAACGCGACGCCGGCGGCAACCCGCAGTTGATGGTCCAAACACATGTGATACGCGACGGTCAACCGGTGCTGAGTTCACCGCAGCGACGTGTAAACAATGGCGGATCAGACATGGAGCGAATTCCTTTTGGTGAAGAGCTCGCGCTGAAGACGCTCACACCCGGAAAATATGATCTTAAGGTGATAGTGACGGACAGTCTGGCGGGGACCAGTGCAACCCAGCTTGCGGACTTTATTGTGAGGTAGATCTGCGCGGCTAAATATTATTCAAGACACTCAACGCTGTCCCGGAAAAAATAGATTTCTTCTCTTCTTCTGACACATCAAGCGCTTCGATCGATGAGACCGCCCGGTCGATCGATCCGAGCAGGTGCGGGTAATCACTTCCCATCACCATGTGTTCCGCGCCCACCATATCTCGCACCATCTTCAGCGTGTAAGGACTGAAAGACACCGTGTCGTAATAGAGTCGCTTCAGGTATACACTGGGCAGCTTATCGATCTTCACCCGGCAATCAGCAAAATCACGGAACCCGTTGTCCATCCGCTCCATCAGATAAGGTATCGCGCCACCGAGATGTCCGATGATCCAGCGGATTTCCGGCAACTCTTCAAACATTCCGTCGTAGCACATGCGCGCGACAGCGAGACTCGTATCAAACGGAAAACCAATGATTGGTCCAAGCACATACTCTCGAAATGCGTCCGCCTGCGCCGGCAACATCGGATGCAGGAAAATACAAAGCTTCATCCGGTTTGCTTCTTCGAAAAACGGGCGGTACTCGGGCGACGTCAACGGTTTGCCGCCGATGTTGCTGAGCAGGACCACGCCATTTAATTTCAAAGTATCGATTGCACGATGAAGCTCGTTTAGCGCCGCTTCGGGGTGGTCCATGGGAATCGATGCAAAGCCCTTGAATCGTTTTGGATGTCGTGTGATTAGTTCGGCATAGGCATCGTTCATTATCCTCGCGACCGCAGGTTGATGTTCGGCGTCAGTGAAGAAAACATTAGGCGTCGAGAGCGAAACAACTTCAACATCGATACCAACGCGGTCCATGTCTTCAATTCGTTTCGAAACATCAGTCATAGCGGGCGTGACACCAAAGAAGCGCGCGCCCCGATAGGTGATGATGGTCTGGCCGCTGGAACTGGTGCCGAAAGAAAACTCAGACGGCAGATCTCGAATGGTCCTAAAAAACGCCTCAGTGTAGAAATGAGTATGAAGGTCCCACTTCATTTTTGTGCCTTTTGTGCCTTTTTGTGGCTCACTTTTCTCTGAGGTATTGATTCAAACTTTCTGCCTGCACAAACTCACCGCGAAAGGTGTAAATATCATCGAGCTTCCAGGCGCCGTCCTCGAGAAGAAAAATGAAAGAACTGGTCCGCTCATCGCCGGGGTAATTTGTTTTTGGTCCCCACTTATAAAGCACATCGATAACCGCGCGCTTGCCGTATCGTCTCGAAGCAACGATCGCGTATGTAGAAGGTTGATCCCACGATCCGATGAAGGTGTTGTTGCTCGGATAGTCCGGATCATCCTTAGGACTCGTGAACGTGGCGAGTTTCTGCGCGAGCGCCTTTCGTAACTCCTGGCTCAGATAACGCTTTTGCGCCTGCTCATCGCGAACTATGCCGGGTTCATTCTTTTGCAGGTACTGAAAGAATCCACGGAACGCTGCCAAACATTCACGTGGCGCAGCCGCCGCCGGCGTACCGTGTTTCACTTCGACAATGCCGCTCTTTTGTGCCCAGGCAAGTGAACTGCCTGACAGCAGCAGCACAACCACGAATATGTATCTCATCCTGTTAATCCTGTTCTTCATCCTGTTAATCCTGTCTACAACTCCCTCACCATCTCAAACTGTCTCAGCACGACTTCAAACCCAGTCGCCTTATAAAACGCCAACGTCCCCCTCAAATCCTCATCTACATTATTAGTCTTCAAAATCCCATCCCCGGAAAGTGCCTCCAGAATCTTTCGACCAATCCCTCTTCGCCTGAACCCCTGCGCCACTGCCAGCTGCATCAAGATACTGGAAGGCTTAAAGACGATTCCATAACCCACGCACTGCTCGCCTACAAACGCTCCAACAATCTCGCATTGATTCCTTACTCTCTCAACCGCGTCGATCGAATTCTGCCAGGATGGTTCCCCATCCCAATACGCGCAAAACACGTCCCACTCGGGTTCTTCCAAACGGCGAAGCGATACGTCCTCGATTTCGCCCGGTGTTTTCAGCGGCTCGTTCGATCGCAAAACAGCCAATCGTCTAACCTCATCAAAACCCAGCTTGCGATACAACGACACCGCACGTTCATTCGAAGTCAAAACCTCAAGCAGATATTGCTGGATCCCGCGTTCTTTCAACTGCGGCACCATGAAATCGAATAACTTTTCTGCGACCCCACGTCGTCTGTGACTCGGAATAACACCGGTGCCCGCGTCGTAAGCCGTCTCCTTCCCGTGCCAGTTGCCTCGCCCATTCATGTAGAAGCCAATCATTCGTTCGCCATCGAACGCGCCGGCGCTGATTTCCAGTTCGACACCATCGCGTTTCACACGCTGCTCAAACTGCTCCTCAGACATCTGCAAACTGACCTGATAGTCTGAGAATGCCTCGAGAAAGCACTCGTAGAGCGGATGAAAGTCTGCAGCAGAGAGCAAGCGATGCATAACGTATGTATCCACAGATTACACAGATTCTATAAGTCAATCTGCGTAATCTGTGGATGAAGATCTCATCTCTTTCTTCACCTGGATGCCTCGGAATGGCAATCTAATCGTAACATTCCTGAATGAGAGCCAAGTGCTATAGTGTCGATCAGTTAGGTAATTTCTTCTTTTCTCCGATTCAAAAGCAGCGGCGGCGGCACCCGGCAGCTACCAACCTACCCAAGATCTTTCATCGGACAACCGGAAAAGAATAAGCGAAAGGCAGCAGCCAGTGACTACTCAAGCAGTTGCGAGCAGAGACGAACGCGGCCAACCTAAACTCGTCAATGGCCAGAGACCCAACGTCAATAAAGATAATTGGCTTGGTTTTGTCGGGGACGTGGTGAATTTTACCGGCGAGGTGTCGTTCAAATCGATGCTGCGTATCGACGGACATTTCTCCGGCGCCGTTACGTCGCCTGATGGAACGCTAATCGTCAGCACCGGCGCAGAAGTGACAAAAGCTGTCATTAAAGTAGCTGTCGCAAGGATAAACGGAACTGTCGAAGGCGATATTCTCGCGAGTAAGGAACTCGTTCTTGGTCGTACAGCAAATGTGAAAGGTCAGGTCACCGCGCCCGCTCTAATCGTTGAAGAGGGAGCGCAACTTAACGGCAGTTGCCGCCGGATAGCGGGCTAGCTGCCGGCAAAGAAGCAGGTCCTTCGAGGTTTTACTCATCTCACTTTTCTAAACCGTTCAATGGTTACATCGCCGCTGCCGCAACCGATGTCCAGGCATTTCATACCCGCCGCGATTCCAGCCTGATCGAACACTGCCGCCGTACTCGGATGCATCACGCGAGATAAGAGCTTCAATCGCTCATGTCCCTTTACGCCACCCCGAATTACGTAGTGTTTCAAATCAGCCATGGGAGGCCCAGGGATGTGAATGATTGTTGTCGCGAGTGATATCGCCGGCTGAATGGCCATTTCGTGTCACTCTTTGGTAGACATTTAGTAAGAGCGGGACTACGACCTTTGGCGCGAAGAGTTTTTGGTGTTGTTTTCGGGCCGCATCGCCCATTTCGTTGCGACGTTTAGGATCATTTGCGAGCGTCGCCATCGCGTCGGCCAGTGCGGCTGCATCTCCGGGTGGAACCAGGATGCCGGAGTCAGCGTCGATAATGTCAGGAATGCCGCCGACGTTTGTGGCTATCACTGGAATTCCGTGAGCCATTGCCTCGATGATGCCGTTTGGAGTCCCTTCTGCCAACGACGGCAACACGAAGACGTCGAGGCTGTTCATGAATGCGCTTCTTATCCGCGGGTCCGAATAATATCCGACTAATTCGCAAGCATCGCGGAGATCTAACTCACGCGCACGGGCTTTGACGTCCAATAATTGTGGGCCCATCCCCGCGATCCTCGCTACTGCCAAAGGCCTTTCTCGATTTACTTTCGCGAGAGCGTCCAACAGTACAAGAGGTCCTTTGCCCTCTTCGAGGCGCGCGGCGAATCCGAAAACCGTTTCCTTGGAATTGTTCGATCGAAACGAGTCAAGACTGTGTGCGTCGGAATCCTCCATGATCAATGGCAGAACTGAAACTGAAGGCAGGAAGGGAAATCGCGTGGACCATTCCGTCGCCAGCCGTGGTGACAGTGCCGCCACTTCAGTGCACAGTGGCAAAACCTTTTCCAGGCGGCGGTAATAGTCTTCCAGCATCGGCAGGTGATGAGCGGTTCCCATTTCGTGATAAAGAACCGGAATACCTACTTCATGACCGGCGCGGATCATCAACGCGGCACCAGTATCTGGGGTGAAAACATGTAAAAGATCCGGCCGCTGCGAGCCAAAGTATGCACGGCAAGCGCGGTAGTGAAAATGCGTGATGACGCGGATCGCAACCTGCCAGATTCTGCGAAGCCCCGATGGCGCGCGCTTCAAAAAGAAGAGAAAAAACAGCATGCTTGATAGTAAGTTTCGCAGCAGGCGCAAAAATGCGAATAAGTAGGACCTTGCAACTATTGTTTGAACCGGTACGCCCTTCACTTGCAGCCGTCTGAGATATTGATCGTTGCCACTCGGTGGATATAACAATACGACCGACACATCATGTCCGGTCTGGTGAAGATGCACCGCATAGTTCAACATGATTTCGTCGGCCCCGCTTATCGGCCCAAAAATTGTGGTTTTACACAGTGCGATTTTCATAGTTTGAACTAAAAGTATCCTGATTTGAAAACTTGATTTTGCCGTCCAAATCACGCGCGCGATCGTGGCTGTCAGATGCAACGCTCGGGCGGGAGTTGGCTCATAATGGGCGATTCACATCTGAATATTGCTGGTATACGGGTCCTGCTTGTTGACAAAGTTCCAAGTACAAAGCGAGAACTTCATCGGGTATGTTTGTCGCGGACAACTCGGTTGTTGTTATGCGGTGATGGCGCAAGTCGTCCGAGATGTGAGCACAGGCGCGAGTGACTACGTCTGCCGGCACTTCCATGCCGATTCGGTTCGCGACTCTTTGTAATTCGGTAGTTGAGTCTTGAAAATACGATTCGTAATGGGTGACTACCCGTTGTGCAGGCGGTATCGCGGCGAGTAGCTCGCGATAATAAGTCAGCCATAGCAGAAACAACGGTATGCCAATTAAGTCACCTCGCTTGCGCAACGAATGCGCCACCTCCAAAGGGTTTCTCAAGCAGATGACTACCCTTAAATCAGAAACAATTCCCCGCCAAAATGGCAGCGTTAATGAGTTGCGTGGATCCTTCCACCCCCAATAGTATTGACTGCTGAGCCGCCTGGTTAATTTTTTCGCCTGCGCAGTCAAAGTTTCGACCTGAGGCATTGCCTCCCACCCCGCCGAAAAGTCTGGCGGGTTGTTCCAGGAGCCGCCCAGCCGGCTCAAGATCTCGTCATTAAACGCCACGAAACATAGATTCTCGAAGTGCCGTTCACCATTGTTTGAATCGAAACCGAGTTCTTGTTCTGGGCCAAGAAACAAACCGCAGGCCTGAAGAAGTCTGGCAACCATCGAGGTCCCCGAACGATGCATTCCCGCGATGCAGATGGGCAACTCTAATTTTCCTTCGCACCGATTTTTAAGCTGCGAATACTAAACCATTTAAATTGAAAAGTGTATCGTGAGACTTCCGGGGATAAAAACTCATTCCATTGGCCCAAAGGCTTATCAGTTCTTAATCGCTTTAGATAACCAAACGCGCTGCTCAGCAGACAGCGGCCCGGACCGATCGAATAACGGATTCTTCGAGATCTGGTCATGAAGCATCCAGTGATAATGAACGTGCACGAGGTTTGGGAAAACTCGTTTCCTGAGCCTCTTGTCGATTTGTTCGTGATGAGTTAACTGGTAATTGTAGGTCGGCTCCAACTCCTTTACGTTTCTTGTAGTGCTCCAGATCGCGAGGGACAAGGCTGCTTGATTCGATCCCCATAGCCTGCTGGCGGCTGGCGCTACCCACCCCGCACCGGAACGGAAGTGGCGATCATGCGCGTAGGGTCTCAGTTGCTGCCGGACTGAAGTGAAGAAAAAATGCGACCATCGCTGCATGATTCCCAGTTTTCCGCGCACAATCACGAGGCCCGCATTGTAACTGGCCTTGATCCGAGAACGATCAGCGAAGGATTCGGTCCAGGGAAGTTGGTCGTAGTCCACACCACAGCATTGACAAAGGTCTCGCCAGTATGCGTCGAATGGGTCCGTGGGACCACTGGTGCACATTCCCTTAACGGCCACTGGTCTTACGGCTACATCGACATCTGGCCGCAACAGGACTTCGTTAGGTTCGCGCAGAAACAGAGTGTCACTGTCGAGGATCACCAACGTGTCATGTGGGTGTTGTTGTTCGACGTACGCTGCAGCGGCAACTCGGTTAGCGGAGCCATATTCGGGACAATCTATGTTAAGAGTCTGGTCAATATAGACCACACCCAATTCGTCGAGCTTGCTTAGGGCGCTTGCAGAAATACTATGACCTGCGCGAGGTGAAAAGGCAAAGATGGGGCAGTGGCGAAAGCGGCCTGTGTAACGTCTGATACTTTCGAAAAGGAGCAAGGCTTGTCTCTCGAGCACACCTCGCTCAATACAAGCGACAAAGGCAGTGTCCGTCGCGGTAGTCGTTACCTTTTCGATATCTTCCGATCCCTCATGATGATCCGAAGTCATCGTTGCCCTCGGCCTTGCGTGCTCTGTGGCTTTGCCTCAAAAGGCCTTCTCATTCACACCGGGCTTCAGCCCGGTGGAAAAGATACGCCCATTGTTGAGAACCGTTTTAACGGTTTCCAATAGAGAAAGCGGGGAAACCGTTGAAACGGTTTCTGCTGATGTCTCTCCTCTAACACCGGGCTAAAGCCCGGTGTGAATGAGACGACTTTCGAGGCAAAGGCGTGCTCCGTCAACTTGCGCCAGGAGCTGTTTCAGTTGCCTTGTTATAATGATTCTGAAAAATCCTGGGGTCGCATATCCTGATACAGCGATTAGAATCCTATGCTAAAAAGTTGGATTAGGCAGCTTCTTGTTACTGACGAGGTTTTTTCGTTTAAGACTGCGCGGCTCCTCCGACTCGCGAAGCAACATCGTTCCGCTTATTCTACAAACTCTCCGTATCCACACACGTTAATTGACGACTTTCTGCCTGTGAGCGTGGCGGAACGATTGCTGTCGGTTTTTCCAAAACCCAACGATTCTGTATGGTTGGATTGGCGTAAGCGAGATGCCGTTCATCAACCGCGCAAACAAGGGATCGGAAATGCTGAGCGATTGGAGCGTCTTCACCCATTCGTTCACAATATCATCTTCGCTTTTAATTCGCATCCAATGATCCGATTTCTGGAAACACTTACTGGCATTGACTGCCTGATTCCGGACCCGCATATCACGGGCGGCGGACTGCATCAGATTCTGCCGCAGGGCAAGCTCGCGATTCATGCCGACTTCAATTACCTGGAAGACTTGAAGCTGTATCGTCGCATAAATCTGCTGTTGTTCCTCAACAAGGACTGGGACGAAGCGTACGGTGGACATCTTGAGCTGTGGAATGCCTCGACGGATCGGTGCGTGAAAAAGATCCTTCCAGTGTTCAATCGGTGTGTCATCTTCAACACGAGTCAAACGTCCTTCCACGGCCATCCGCAGCGACTCAACTGTCCCCCGAACGTAACCAGAAAGTCATTAGCGTTTTACTATTACACTCGCGACGCTGCTGTAGGTGAGGACCAAATCCATTCGACACTATGGCAAGACCGGCCAGCCTAAACTTTCTGTGACTGTTTGCTTTTGCACACTCGCGATCCATGCGCCATATCGGAGAAGGGCGCGCCTTCTTTGCGCCGACGCGCCGCAAGTCCCATGGATAGTACTGACGGATGAGCCGGAGGATTTTGCCGACCTGCCGGTACGCGCAGTTCGCCACGTCCCGACGGGCCCGATGGCCGTTGATTATCTTGCTCACCTGCCGAAAACCGGAGAAGGGCGCGGTGCCGCAGCCTATCACGACAAGCGTTTCGCGCTCTTAGCTGCGCTTGAAGAATTCGACACCGCCATTTACGTGGATGCCGACTCGCGCATCGTTAAGCTTCCTACGCGATCCGTTTTCCCAACGTGTCTCGCAGTACTTCCTGTCGTGCGGAAAAGCGTTGCTGAACATCTGGCCACTTGCGGATCTTGGCGGTTGCCCGTCTTCGAAGAACTCGCTCGACAACTCACCGGTGACGTTGAAATTTTGCGTCTGGCGCGATGGTGTCACGAAACATTGCTTGCGGTTACCAGGGGAAGATCCACTTCCGACTTTTTCGACGCTTGGTCGGTGGGAGCAGACTTCCTACAGGCTCGTGGTGTTTATTCGGGTGAAGGAGGCGTGATTGGCGTCGCCGCAGCTTATGCCGGATGGAACGTTGACTACGACACGCTCAAGAGATTCGCCGATTCAATTCAGCACGAAGGCGGAGGACCGAAAAAGACATGAGTGATTTTTTAACTCAAGCAACAATCCAACGCCATTGCTGAGTCGACCAGGGCCGTGCGCCCGGCAATAGATCGCGTACGGCTCTCGCCACTTCGGGCCATTTGAGATTGTCGTAATCATCACCGGAGAGCCAACCCCCTGCCTTGACCTTGGGTAACCATGCCTCAATGTCGTTCTTAACGCTCAAATAGTCGTGACGCGCATCCAGGTGGACCCAATCGAGCGAAGCGTCCGAGAACAGGCGAGACGCTTTCACCGAATCGGCGATGATTAGCATGATCGCGTCGCCGTATCCACAATCCAGAATGTTTTTGTGGAGCGCCCCTGCGAAAGTACCACCACCACGGGCCACCGCCGCCTCGTGATAGTTTCGGTGTCGCGGTCCTTCCGGACCGCTACCGCGGCATGTGTCAATCCCGATTACGGTAAACGTCTTTCCGCTTCGCTCCGAAGCCTCCACCAAAGAGCAAAGGCTGCGGCCGAGGTAGGTTCCGACTTCGACGAAAAAACTGCCTTCGGGAAAGTAACGGGCCGCCTCTTCCTGCGCAGATCGCCACTGAAACCAACCGTCTATTTCGTGCCACCGCATATATGACGAGTCTTCATTACGTGTTTGAGCTAATCCGTTAACGAGATAATTTCTTGTGTTCTAAAACGGCGACGCCATCAGGAAATACGCAATTGCAGTAACAACATTACCAGTAATCGAGCATCGATTGGTACTTGTCACGTCTTGATGTTTTACTACCCTCAGTCACTTCACTCATCACCAGCAACCGTTGTTGTAATTGGACCATCCTCACGATGAGATTAACAAACAAAATTCCAAAGGCACTCGAGCCGCTCGCAGCAGGAACCGGTGAGATTCGGGTGCTGCTGAGTTTGCAGTAACGGTAGGGACTCAGTGTGTGGCTCTTGCAGAACGCTAATTCAAAATGTGACGGATCCTACTCAAAGCCATAGCTAATCCGAAAATACATTAGGACTTCCGATTGAAGCACGAAGCGCGTGTCTGGCTGCTGCACGAGGATATAGGCGCGCCATCTCGAACGCGAGTCGAATTGAGTCAATCACGCGTCCGGCTTTATATCTCGACCTGGCTTCCGAAATCATTTGTTGCGTCGCGCGATCGGCGAAAGCTCGTGAAGCCTGGTTGCGGCGTTCCTCATTTGCTGCCATCGAACGCGGTAGTCGAAGCCATTTATCTCGGTGCAGCCGATGTGCGCGACGATGCATCCTGTCCGCTCGGAAAGAGAACTGTCCCGACGTTGGCGTTGGCCGTCGCCAAATCGCGACAGTATGCTCAGTCGCCAGCACGGGATACAATTCGCTGATTCGCACCCACAGGTCCCAGTCGTCAACACCGGTAGCGGACTCGTCGAGCAGCCCCACCCGCTCCAGGCACGTTCGCCGAAAAATGACCGTCAGGCAGGGAACGAAATTCGATTGCATCAATTCCCAGAAGATGTCTCCCTGGGGACACACGTCTGGATATGAGTCTCCCTTCGGGACACATTGCTCGTCGCCGTAAAGCGCGCGGCCGTAAACCATTCCTGCGCCCGGATAGGCGTCAAGCAGATCTACCTGCGCGTCTATTGAATTCGGAAGTCGCAGGTCGTCATCATCCAAAAAGCCTACGTACTCACTGGTGCTAGCGCGCAGTCCTTCGTTTCTAGCGCCGGCCACGCCCTTGTTAAAAGCGAGCCTCACGTATTTGATCTCGCGAAGCTTTTGGCAGACGCTCGCCGTCTCATCGGATGATGCGTCATCGACAACAATTACCTCTACACTGGATCCGGCTCTCAGCGCGCTGTTCACGCACCGCGGCAGCAAATGTGGACGATTAAAGGTTGGAATGATCAGACTGACTTTCGCCATAGGAAACTGCGTCCCGAGAACCACACCGGAGTTTCATAGTGATTGAATTTAGTGACGGTTCGTGTCGCGCTTGTTTGCCGTAAGCAACTCGGTGGTGCGTTCCGTTATGGTTGGCACCGGCTCAAAGTGACCTTCCGACAAAAGTTCTTTTGTTGGTTCGCTTCCCGTTGAGAGATTTTGTTGCTGCCGCTTCGCTGACTTCTGGCCCACTTCCTTTGCCCTGGCAAAAAGGACAACAGACACGAGACCACAAACGACCATGATGAGGAATCCAAGCATGCCGAGCACCGTAAGCAGATCACCTTTGGCGATAACCTTTTGAACTGCGAGATACAATACAAAACCGAGAAAGCCCAGTCCAAACACACTCAGCACAGCGACTCCATACTTTCAAGCCGCTCCTTTTGCGCTTGTAAACCTTGATCGACTTTTGCCGGAAGTTGTTCCGAAAGTGAGAGCGCCGTTTTCTCCAGACTTAACCCGCAGGAACGACAAAACTTTTGGTCGATCGAAGTTTTTGTTCCACAGTTAGGGCAGTACATACACTTTTATCCGATAAACAAAAGAGCCCAGTCGCCGCGCTGCGGTATGAGTGCAAGGGTCGTCTCTAAATAGCTCAACGCTTCACGAAGGGCGAGAACAGCTTCATCCCACTCTTCCCCCCAGAATTCCCTATAATATGCGGCAAGTTCCTCATCGCTCACGCTAAGAGAACGGACAAACGACAAGCTTTCGTCAGCATCAGCCGGACCACAACACATCTCCAGACCAACTTCACTTCCCGCGATCGCAACTGCGGACTCAGAATCGCTGTCGATCACGGGAGTCCAACCTTTTTCCTGCAGCAACTCCAGCATTGTGCCGGCCACGGTTCCGGAATACGAGTAGGCTGGTTCAGTTTCCACTCCCTCGAGGTTCAGCGTGGTCCAAAATGATTTGTAATCGCGCTGGCGGGCACTTTCGGCTAAGACATCGAGGAGTTCTGACGTGACAGCATAACCATGGACGATCTGAGACATGATATTTATCTCGAGAAACGACGGACAATGAGCGCAATCGGTAGCCCAATGCAAAACATGATGATGAACATTTGAATTGCGCGGCTCGAAAGAAGCGGCGGGTTTGCCGGCCGTCGCACGCGCGAAAGCGGCAATACTACAAAGTTCATAAATATGTAAACCACGATACCGTAAAGTAAGCCGAAAATTACGGGGCGCTCAATGAGAAATAGCAACTTGCGACTGGCCAGGTAGAATACGAATGTCCAGATCGTCGCGATAAGGAAATGAAGGGCGAGTCCGAGTACAGCAGTTTTGGCCCCGCCTTCAAAAGCAGTAGGCCCCAGCAATCCGCTTGCGACGGAGTGCAACACGCGAACGGGACTTACGCCGGCACGCAACCATGCTGAAATGCACGCCGCGCAGATGTCAAGAGTTCCGGCGATCAGCCCGCCCCAAAAAATTGGCTGAAGGTTCATCAGAGTAATCCTGTCGGTTAAGATCGCTACGCTTCCGCGGGCGTAGCTTCATCCTTATACAACGCGGCCCCGGCAATTGTTGCAACGAAGTGATCAGAATCACGTGCTCACGGTTTGTCGCCGAGTTCGTAATCAAAGTCGTACGAGTGTTTGCCGTCGGCTATACGGATGTTCATCTTGCCTCGCAGTCCAACAAGTTCGTCGGTGCCGGAATCAGGAATGACAGTGATTGTGAGTTCACCAACGCCGCGGGTCATGGTGCCGCTGTGCTGCAGGTAGAAAGTACCGCGACGACCTTTCAGCGTGCCGGTAACTTTTTCAATGGCGACGTAACCGGCTGAGTTTTTTACGCTGCTGCTGCTCGCCATCAACATCTGTCCCTTGCTTGTGCCTTCAAGATCGCCTTGAAATTGTTTGTCGATGCTCATTCTGCCTACTGGTGCGTCGGGTGCTTCATCCTGCGGGGTCAATTTAACTTCGAATGTGCCGCTGGCTCGATTCGTCATAGATTCATCCTGTTTCGGTTTTGGCCGCGATTGAGTTTGCACAGACAGAATAGCTGTGTTCAGAAGTAATGAGCAAAGTAGAATGAGAATAATATTCATAAGCTTCTCCGGTGAACAGACGCCTCAGGACGTACTGTAGGGGCGGCCCTCCGTGGCCGCCCGGGGTTTTGATATAACCTCCGACCAAAGGCGCGACCGCGTCTTGAACCGCGCTCGCATCTTGACACTTTTTCAAAGCCACGGGCGGCCACGGAGGGCCGCCCCTACAGTACGTGCCGAGGCGTCCTTTCAGTTAATCGTATTGATGATCTCCTCGATTGCGTGTTTCGCTTCGGGCATGGGGCCAAGCATCCAGTTGTGGACCATTCCTTCGTATTCACGATAATTGATCGCGACACCTTCCGCGGCGGCGTTGTCGCGTAGCTTATGGCAGTCAGGGTACAAGATGTCGCGTGTGCCGATGAACAACGAGATCGGTGCGAGGTTTTTCAAACTGCCGTACACTGGGCTCACAAGATAACTCTTCGGATCGACATCGCGCGCGTATACTTCTCCACCATACTTCAACCCTTCGACACCGAGAAACGGATCGACACGGTCAAATTCCGCGATCTCAGGATTCGAGAGCGTTGCGTCGAGCCAAGGCGAAAGTAAAACGATATTCCCCGGTTGCTCGTGTCCGTCTTCGCGAAGTCGTTGTGCAAGCGCGAGGCTGATGCCGCCTCCTGAAGAATCACCCATTAACGTGACATTAACACTTCCGGCTTGTGCGGCAACTTCGGTGTAAAGCGGCAGCATGAGAGCAAACACATCGTGAACGTAGTGCTCAGGTGCATGTGGATAGTTCGGCGCTACCACCGTGCAATTTAACCTCTCGACGAGCTTCGACATTAAGGTCCAGTGCTGTGACGCGAAGCTGTTAACGTACGCACCGCCGTGCAAATAAATGACATACTTCTCACCCGCATTCTCTCTCGGCGCAATGGTCCAAACGAGGTGACCATTGACTTCTCTTTTTGAAATCCGGTGTTTGCGATGCATGCGGCGTGAGGGCTCGGTGTAGGTTCTGTCGCCATTCGCAACTCGCTCGCGCATGCGATTAACGGCTCTCTTCATGCGCAGAACGTACAGAACAACGTTAATCAGCTTCGCTTGAATACTGGGCATGCAGCGTCACCTGTACCATGAGGCAATTGAATAACGCTCGCCATGAGTTACTGGCGTGACTTCGTGAGTTGTCTCTGAGCGAAAGGCGATGAGCGTGCCCGGCTGTACAGAAACTCGAAAGCGATCGCGAAGATTGCTGAAGACAAGCGACCCACCACAATAAGTGTCTGGCTCCGGCGTCTCACATTCCCGACTCAAAAAGATCACCGTCGAGATCAGTCGTTGCTCGGTGTCAAGACGAAGCAGACCAGTGTTTCCGTCCTGATGCGCGACGAAGAAGTCGCCCTGGCGATAGCGAAGAAACTGCGGGTCTTCACATTCTTTCAGACTGATAGCAAAATGTTTCTGAATTGCGTCCTTGCTTGCGAGCAGTTTCTGAATCACAAGGGCAACGGTGTCCGGCGAAGGCTTAACGCGAAAAGTTCGGCGCACGGTTTCATCGATTGTTCCTGAAGCCGTGCTGCCATAGACCGTAGCAGCGCTGCCGGCAGCGGCGTTCATTTCAGCAACAATGGCATCGCACAAAGCCGGCTCAAAGAACTGCGTGTCAATAAACAGATCTGGCCAAGGCTTCGATGTCATCGTGCGAGAAAATACTTTTTCGCCGGAACATTCGCCAGCAACTGCTGTGGAATTGTATGGACGAAAGATTCTCTGGAAGGCACCGGCTCTACATGCCCTCGTCGGCGCCGGCACCTTCAAGCTTGGCGTGCTTGCCTTCGAAGCCTATCGCTACCTGCAGGAATTTCTCGCCAGCCTGGGTGTTTTTAGTTAATTGACGGCAGCTCCAAAGCGCTCCTGTGCACGCACGCGTGCCTTGGCCGCTTCAACTTCACGATCGCGCGGCGGCGCATTTGTAACCAGCGAATCAAGCAACTCTTTAGCGGCCTGGGTCACCTGCTCGACAGCCCGATTAAACACTTCTTCGTTTGTCTTAGAAGGTTTCGTAAAGCCACTCAATTTCCGCACAAACTGTAACGACGACGCACGAATCTCCTCCTCGGTTGCAGGAGGCTTGAAGTTATGAAGCACTTTGATATTTCGACACATGCTGTTTTGTTGCCACCTTCGCTGAAAACGTTGCGCTGCTTTTTACCTGATACTGATACCGCTGAAATCGATATCATCGAGATCTTTAAGAGCGATTACAAGCGCCGTGATGGCAACCGCTACCACGACCCCGGTAGCGATGAGAATCTTCTTTTTCTTGCTCATGCCTCTGCCTTCGACATTCTGAACGTCGGCGTAAGCAATGTCGGTGTTCTTGCCGGTCTTCTCATCGAGGAGCGTGAAACCATCTTCACTCGACTGTGTGAGCCGGCCCTTCATTTCCGACCCGTTGTTCAATTTGACCTTCACGCGTGTCTCTTTTTTATTCAGCCGCTTTTCAACTTCGGCTTTTGGTGTCAGTTTCGATTCTTTGGCCCGCACGGCTGGTCCAAACGAAGCCAGAACGATCGCAAAAGCGAGGGAAATAATTAGTGGTCTTCGATGCATGCAAAGCCTCCTTGTAGGGACGGCACTCGCCTCCCCGGGTGAGAGTCGCAAAGAGCCGGTGGCTGCGAGTTTGCCACCAATAAGAAAAGGTCAGTTCTTTTTACGCGTATTGAGGCGTGAGTCTATCACGTGTTCAAGGGCGAGTACGAGCAATGTCAAGATGGTTCCGATAACCGCCAGGCCCAGGGCGCCAAGACCGACGGCGATGCCGATGGCCGCAGTCATCCACAGCCCCGCCGCTGTGGTGAGACCGCGAATCTCGCGCTGTTCGCTCAACTTGAGTATCGAGCCGGCCCCGACAAACCCGATTCCGGTAACGATTCCCTGGATCACTCTCGACAGACCATCGAGACCCATATTGACTTCGGTACAAGCGAGCACAACGACCGCGGTGCCGAGACTCACAATCATGTGAGTTCTGAGCCCGGCGGGCTTGCCCGCGCGCTCCCGTTCGATGCCAACAATAGCGCCGAGCAGAACGGCAGCAAACACACGAATCAGGGTGATTCCTAGTCGCGTGCGATCCGGAAATCCATTGGTCAACTCATGCCACAGAAGGTCCATGATCTATCCTGTCAATCCTGCTTCCGTCCTGTAAATCCTGTCTACTCTCCCACTAGAAACCAAAGAACCCTGGATCCATCAAGTACCAATTAACCAAACCCGCCAGTAGTCCAATAACAAACACCACGAGCACGATCACTTTCTGTTTGGTGGTGTTGGGTTTGCCACCCATTCCGGGAAACAACAACATAAAGATTCCACCCACGACACCGACCGGAGCAAACGTCGCCATCTTGATGTAGTAAGCACCCTCAGTGCGCAACTGGTACCAACCGTAATAGATCATGCCGGCGCAAACTATGATTAATACGAGCGCGAAAAGTCGTACCTTCAGCATTGTCCCCTCCAGTATGTCAAACTTAAAAGATGAACGGTATCATGCGCCACTTAACCTTTTTCATGTAATTGCTGTAACCCTCCAGCTCTTGTTTGAGCATCGCTTCCTCACCAATACTGCGCACCGCAATAGTGATGATTAAGACCAGCCCCAGGATCAATCCGAACACTGAACCGAGCAACAGCGGACTGGAAATAAACAGCAGCACGGCTCCGGCGTACATCGGGTGCCGGACGATTCCATATAATCCGGTTGAGATCACGTGCTGGCCGCGTTCTTTCTGGATCTTCACGACGGGAGCCGCGAAAGTATTCTCCTTGAGCGCTTCGAACAGGATGACGCCCGAGACAATAAGCAAGACTGTTCCCGTCGTTCTAACCCAAAATGGGAATGCAGGGCTCCAGCCAAAGCGCTTGGCGTCGAGCGGCATGATCGCAAACCACACGAGGAAGTCAATAAAGAAGACCGACAGGAGCACCTTGTCCCATCGTTTCTGTCCCTGCTGAATTGGAGAACCGAAGCGTTCTTTCAGCAACGCCGGATCGTAAAAATAAAGATAAAGAAGAGGCGCATAGCACATCAGGATGAAGAGGGCTGAGAACAGCCAGCCTTCGGTCCAGCGCCAGTCGCCGGCCAGGAGAAAGAGAATGACGGGGAAGGATGTCAGGTAAAGAAAGGTGATGATGAGTTTCCAAAACGAAACGCCCGATGGTTCACTGGTGGTCATTGATATTTAGCTTCCCCTAGAAAGTGCGGCCGATTTGGGCGCTTAACATATGAATCTTATGCGATTTCTGCGACCCGGCGCCTTCTCAGGCCACTAACTCGGGAATTTTCTTGTAACTTTTGCCGAACTCACGTGTTTTAGGAGACGTAGCGCAGCTTATGGCGAGCGAAGATGAAGAGTTCACCATGCTGTTTCAGGACTTCTACCCTAGCCTATGCCGCTTTCTGGAGTGTTTATTGGGAGGCCGCGCGCCGCTGGCGCAAGATCTGGCACAGGAAAGTTTCCTGCAACTACATCGCACGGCATGGGGAACTATGCCGGTCGGTGAAGCGCGCTTCTGGCTCTATCGGGTCGCGCGGAACATGGCCATCAACGAGTTTCGCAAGTCCAACACGCGCTACCGGCTGTTTGATCGAGTGGTTGAAGTAATGAGACCACGAGCACGTACCCCCGAGCAGGAATACGAAACGCAGGAACGAAACGCGATGGTGCTTGAAATGTTACAGACACTGCCGGAAGACCAACGCACCGCGTTGCTGCTGCGGGAGCAGGAGCAATTGAGCTATCGCGAGATCGGTCAAGTGCTGAACGTTTCAGAAAGCAAAGTGAAGGTCGATATTTTCCGCGCGCGTGCGGCGTTGAGAGAACGTTGGAACAAAGTGTCGGGAGTTTCAAGAGTTGCAGGAGTGGGAAATTCTTAATCCTTTTAATCCTGAAAACATCTTGTCAGTCCTGTCTAACGATTTAGTTGAAATATATGAACTGCAGTTTCACAGAAAAAATCTCATCACTGATCGACGGTGAACTATCAACCGCCGAAGCACGGGAAGTCGAACGACACATGCCTGGTTGTAACGACTGCCAGCAACTGCGCGCTGACTTTCTCAGTCTTCGCTCGCAGATCGCAGGTTTTGAAACGTCACTGCAACCAGAGGTTCAGAATCGCGCGTTGAAAAAGATTCTGGGCACAGAGCGTCCTGGCCCCGCTCGCGGCCTGCGCTGGAGTTTTGGTGCGCCAGCCGTCGCGTTTGCAACGCTCGTAATCGCTGCCGCGATCGTCGGATTACTGCTCTATCAAAGCTCAAACAAGACTCAGCGAGATTCACAAGGAATAGCATCTGTAAACCAGACGCCTTCGCCGGCGCAGTCTGGCTCGGGTCCACAAAGCAAACAGCAACAACAGCCGGAAGCTTCGCCCGAACCCAGTCGCGAACAACCAACGCAAAATAAAAACAACGATGAGACGCCCCGCCGTCAACCGTCCGCGCCTAAGCGACCAATCGTGCGTGAACCAAAACCGGGTGAGCAGTTTGCTGCGGTTCCTGGTCCAGTTCGTTCTGCCGACGCGCAGACGTTGACAGCGATGCACTTCGAGAAATCTGAGACGCTGTTGCTTGCGTTCAGGAATGTTCGTCTCAACGAGCCCGGAACGGCGACAGAAGTTGGCTACGAACGAAAACGCGCGCAACAACTCGTCTACCAAAACATGATGTTGCGTCGTGAGGCGGATACGTCAGGTGACGTGCAGATTTCATCCCTGCTCGAGAGTTTGGAACCGATACTGATCGATATCGCCAATCTTCCTGAGCATCCGGATGAAGACGCAGTGCGCGTGATTCGTGAACGCGTCGAACGCAAAAACATCGTCCCGCTGTTGCGGGTTAACTCCACCGCGCTCGCACGCGCGCTGGACTAAGAGTTCTATTCAGGTAGCGGTTTCACCTCAGAGGCACAGGGAACAGAGATGTCATGTGCGTTTTTGATCACCGCTCGATCTCTGCGCTCGCTCTCAGGTTCTCTGTGTCTGTGCGGTGAACCCGGTAATGGTTAGAAGTAATTCAATCGATTAAGGACAAGAAAAATCATCATGAAGCAACAGGTTCGTTTTTACCCCCAACTCAGAATCGGCTTAGCGCTGCTGGCAATCGCGAGCGTTATCGCGATTTCAGCCATCTACGCGCAACGCAGTTACGGTTTCAACCAGGATCTCGGCAAGCTTAATCGCTTCGTGCAGAACAAGGGTAACACCGCATCGATGCAGATCTTCCGCGAGGGACGCGACTTCATTGAAGCGCAGAACTGGCAAAGAGCAGCCGAAAAATTTAACGACTTCATCAAGGGTTATCCAAAAGATAAAGATCTCGACGCCGCACTTTATTGGTATGGCTATGCGCTACAAAAGCAGGATCGCAAGGAAGAAGCACGCGCCCCACTCGTACTACTGATCAACAGATTCCCAAACTCGAGTTGGCGCCAGGAAGCACAGGCACTGCTCGTCGTGCTCGGCCACAAGGCTGACGTGGACCAGGCTCTCAGTCGTGATAATTGCGAGATCAAGATGCTCGCATTGCAGAGTCTTTTCCAGGCTGACCAGGAAAGAGCCATCACTATCGCTACCGAAGCCATTAGAGCAAATCCGGGCCAGTGCCCGGGCTTCCAGGCAGCAGCAGTATCCATGCTCGGCTCACACGCCGGCGCGAGAGCCATTCCGCTTCTGACTGAGATCGCTCGTAATAACCCCGATCAGAAACTTCGTCTCACTGCCATTAAGCGTTTAGGTGAACAGCACTCGGATCAAGTTATCGACGAACTCATCAAAATCTACGACTCTGATCGGACGAAAGAGATTCGTGGCCAGATCTTGCGTGCTTTCGCTGAAAGCCGCACGCCACGTGGCGCCGCAAAAGTGCTGGAAATCGCACGCGCGGGTGACGACATCGCGGTCAGGCAATACGCAATTCGTTACATCGGCGAACTTGAAGATTCCGCTTCACTTGACGAACTGCTTCGCATCTACGATGCGGATAAGACCAAAGAGATTCGATGGCAGATCCTGCGCGCACTCGCTCAGCGCGATGACGTGCGTGCGCGTAACAAGCTTTTTGAAGTTGCACGGCAGGGCGAATCGCCGGAGTTGCGGCTCGAAGCAATTCGTCGTCTTGGTGATCACGAACGCATTTCGCTCGACGATCTGATGCAACTCTATTCGAGTGAAACAAACTTGCAAATCAAACAGGGACTTTTACGCGCGTTTGCAAATAACAACGATCCGCGCGCACGCGCCAAGTTATACGAGATAGCTCGTGGCAACGACCCGGTCGAGCTGCGCTCGGTTGCGATTCGACAGTTGGGTGAAAAAGACGACGAGCCAACTGTCAATCAACTAATATCGTTGTACGACTCAGAACAAAACCTCCAACTCAAGATGTCGTTGCTGCGTGCGTTTGGCGATTCGAAACAGAAGGTCGCCGTCCGTAAGTTGATGACGATCGCGCGTAACGATCCCTCAGTGGAGATGCGCAAAGTGGCGGTCAGGTATTTAGGCGAGAGCAAAGATCCTGACGCGCTCAAGTTTCTTGAAGATCTTTTGAAATAACTTTAGCTCGACAAATATAGGTCCTATCCGACATAGGACCTATTTGGTCCTATTCGGCTTTTTCCTCGGAGGAATTCCATGCGCTATTCAATGCTCCTCTTTCTGGCGATTATCGGAATTGCTTGTGCCGGTGGAAATCACAGTACCGCTGTCACACCAGTTGCGGCTGCTGCTGACGATATCCAAACTCAGTCGCCCGATACAACGATTCAGAGCTTTACTGCGGTCGAAGGCGCCGATTTGATGGCCCGGCTCGACGCGGCGCAGACGCGCGCGCGCTCGCGGCAAACGCCTTACTGGTCGGCATACACTTTCGACGTGCGCCCGGGCGTCGCCGTCGATCCGGCCATTCGTGAGTTTCATGGCACCATGAACACGATGGGCGACACCACCGTTTTCGTCGGCACTACTTCAGCCGGAGTGACAGTTGAAACACGAAGCCTCGCGATCTTTCTCCTGCGTGATCCAGCGAGTAAACAGATCACCCGCATGGAGGTTTACAACCTCGAGCGCAAACGCGAGTACAGCGGTTATCCCGTCTACTGGCTGGGCCGCGCAAACAACGAGGAAAGCCTCAACTACCTGCGCGCAATTGCGGCAGCCGCACCGCTCGACATGTTGAGTGAACGTGCTGTCCTTGGCATCGCGTTGCACGACGACTCCAGAGTCGGCGGTATGCTCAAAAACTTCGTGACCACATCGCCAAATCAACGGATTCGCTCGACTTCGGTCTACTGGCTGGGTCAGGTGGGCGGCGAACAAATATTCCTCGCCACTCTCGTTCGCAACGATAACGAAGACAAGAAGATCAGACGCGCGGCGGCACACGCGATCGGTCAAAGTCGCGATCGTGGCACAGTAACCACGCTGCAGGGTCTTTATGACGGCGTTAAAGACGCAGAGATTCGCAGAAGTGTGATCTCAGCAGCCGGCAATGCGGTCGACCAGCAACCGGCTTACGCGTTCTTGCTTGCCATCGGTAAGAATGATGCTGATTGGGAATCGCGTCGCACAGCGGTGCGCCAACTCGGACGCTTCCAGAGAGAAGACGCAGCGGAAGAGTTGATGAAGATCTACAACAACGACGCCAACATCGAAGTGAAGCGTGCTGCACTCCGTTCGCTTGCGGAGACAAAGAATCCGCGCGGACAGGCGCGTTTGCTCGAGATTTCGCGCACTGAATCTAATCCAGAGTTGCGAAAGACTGCGATCCGCGTTTTGAGCGAACGCGGTGAAGCAGCAGTCGACGATCTGCTGAAGCTGTATGAATCAGAACAGGTGTCGGACGTCAAACGCACAATCCTGCAAACGCTCTCAGAGATTAAGAGCACGCGGGTTGAAGACAAGTTGTTTGAAGTTGCAAAAAGCAACGACGCACTTGATGTGCGTCGCCAGGCGATTCGATTGCTCGGCGAGCGCGTGAGCAAACGCAGTTTCGAATTTCTGAGTGCGACCGCTCAGAGCACTGATGGAAATGCTGAAGTGCAGGTGCAGGCGGTGAGAGCGATCAGTGAGCGGCGTTCGGAGGAATCAGTGCCGATCCTGATCAAGATTGCGCGCACGCATCCAAATCAAATGGTGCGCAAGCAGGCCATTCGTTCGCTAGGCGAATCCGGCGATCCGCGTGCGGTCGATTTTTTCAAGGAAGTGCTGGCGAAATAGGTTCTGTAGGACATGTAGGACCTATTTCTATCAATTAAATCGCGGCCAGGAGCTTCTTCCACCTGGCCCACGCTTCATCGCGGGCCTTCTTGTTTCCCTTCCATGCTGCTAAGGCTTTCTGATAATCCTCAGCGGCCTTGTCATCCGCGGCTTTGTCACCTTTCGGTTGTGGCGCCGCTGGTTCAGGCGCATCACCGGCACGCATGAAACCGTGTCCAGAACCTTCGTAAGTCACCGGATCGAAAGTCTTCTTCAACTCAGTCATTGCTTCTGCAGTCTTTGGCAGAGTTGCATTGATACGAGCGTCGTTGCCGGCGTAAAAACCGTAGACAGGCGTGGCGATTTTGGCGAGTGCTTCTTTATTCGGCGTGCCATCGGCTGCGGCCGGCGCTGAACCATAGAAGACAAACGCGGCTTTGATATTCGGATTGTTGCTGGCGTAACGAAACGATTGGCTGCCACCCCAGCAATATCCCGTGACTACAACCTTGCCGTTCGACGCCGGCACCTTCGATATGTAATCCGCTACTGCATTCAGGTCAGCAGTGATTTGATCCGGCGGGAGATCACGGATCGCCGTGCCCACTGCATTCCGATCGAGCGAACTGGTGCCGCCTCCGTTCGGACCCATACCGGAAAGCAGATCGGGCGCAATGGCGACGTAACCCGCTTCGGCAAGCTGATCGGTCAGACTCTGTACCCAGTCGCTCATACCGAAGATTTCGTGGATGACGACCACTGCCGTCGCCTTGTTTTTATTCTCCGGGTAGACCACGAAGCTGTTCACTTCACGATTTCCGTTTTTCACTTTCACCCATTCCTGGTGACGCGGCGATTTAGCCAATCGCTGTTTGGCCCAATCCTGTGTCTCGACTGGATCCGCAGCCGGCGCGTTGGGGTGGTGGTTCCCCGACATGTCCTGTGCACAGGCCGACACTGAGCACAGTAATACCAACATACATAGACTAATCTTTTTCATCTTCGTCTCCCCGTGACTGTAGCTTTTACCTGAATTTGTTCATGCCGGGCTTCACTTTTCAATCTCAAAGTCGGCCCACTGGACGACAGTTGCGTCTTTCTTTTTCGAGCCAACCTCCGTAAGTGTGACTTGCAAATAGTAACTTCCGGGCTCGAGATCGGTAGCCAGCCGCACCACGCCTTTTGCAAGCAGGCGACTCGGATCGGTTAAACTTCCACTGGCGCTCACCGGTACTTCCTGACCTGAGTAGACGCTCTTGCCGTCGCGAAAGACCTTTGCCTGCATCACGAGATTTCGCATCGCCCCTGATTCGTTTGTCGCGTTGTAAATAACGTAACCGAAATGGAGGTCGGAGCTCCCCGGGAAACGTCGCAAGTCTGGTTTCGCAAGATTAACACCGGGACCATCGCTCTCGCTGCCCAACACAACTCCTGAAACGGCGAGCTTTTTGTTATTGAGGTCTGGTACCGCAACAAACTCCCCTGCCGATCCGATGCGCGAGGAAACTGTGTCCCGTGCCGCGATGCGCATCTGATAGGAACCCGGACGCTTCACCGGCATATCGAACGTCAAGCCCATCCCATTGCGCAACGCATACTCGTAATCCTGTTGCGACAGGGTCACCGTTCCCCGGCGTGATAATTGGGCAGTGATGGTGCCGTTGTCTCCAAATACAATTCCATGCAACTCGAACGATACCTGTTGACGTCCGCCAACGGCGCTGAACGTCATATCCTTCGGATCGAGATACACAAAGGATCGAACGACAGATGCGCCGGTTTTGTCTTTTGCAAAAAACGAAGTGATGTCAACGTTGATGTCCTGCGCAGCAAACGGTGAGATAAGCGCGAGATTGGTGAGGTCACCAACCGATGGCCGGCTTTTCTTTGCATCTTCTTCACTAACGCCCCAAAATCCGAAACGCGTTCGCAAGTTCATTCCCGATCGCTTCACCTTTGCCTTGATATGATGGAAGCGCCGGTTGAACGTCTCGTCGGTTGGACGGTAGCCGAGCAGGTAATAACCACTCTGGTCTTCGAGAATCTGATCGAGTTTGAAGCTGTTTGAGTTACGTACCTGGAACCCGCCGGTTTGCCTCGCTATTAACTCGCCACCCTCGCGGCGGGTTACTAGTAATCCGGAGCGCGCAGACATTAAGCTACCGATTTGTTCTCCGAGTCGACGAGCATCACCCTGGGGTCGAAGAGGATCAGCCTGGAGTGAATCGGCCGCCGTGGGACCGGTATATTGCAAAGCCTGTGTATCGACCGAGTAGATGACGACTGATGCGCGGATCGCCTTTTCAGCAATCCGTTGCAGCATCCCACTCAGATTGTTATTCGGAAACGTCGTTATCGTTCCACGTGAAAATTCAGACTCAGTGCCTAATCGATAGTCCTGAGTCTCGAGCGGAATGTCATCGGACAAAAGGATCATCGACTTACGACCCGGAAGTTGGGCCATGCCGTCGAGGATATATCGCAATGCTTTCCCGGTCGACTGGTAAGAGAATCCGCATCTGAAGTCATCATCGGGTTCCATAGAGCCCGCAGGCCTGAAGACACTAAAGCCCGTTCGACTGCACGGGTTCCACCGCGTTCGTTCCAGCGCGCGGTTCAGCAAACGCTTGTCGTTTGTGAACTGCTGCAACACACCGAGTTGGCCGCCCGTGCGAATGATGGCGACCAGATCGTTCGGTTGCAGTTGTTCCCTAATAAACTTTCGCAACTCGCTGCGGACGAGACCCATGCTCTCCGCTGAAATTCCCAGGTCGTCAACTACAAACGCGATTGTCCTATGCGGTTCATTAGCATTTACCGGTGCAGCCGGCGGACCTTCCAACTTCTTGTCGCGAGTTCGTTCGGGAACTACAGCAGGAGCGATCGTTTTAGGAATATTCGAGATATAGGCGAAGCTTGTGATTGTCTGCTTGTGCCCATCTTCGTAGATTTCGAAATCGTCTGCAGTTAAATCCGCTACCGCCTTGCCGTCCCTGGTCACGACAGCATCCACTTGGACGAGGTTGGTACTGATTTTGACGACGTCGTCGGTATCATCGCTCGGTTTCTGAGGTGGAGCGGGCCGCGGAGTCGCGAGTTTGGTTTGCGTTTGCGCCAATGCAGGCAAAACAATACAGACTGCCATTAGCAGGACGAGGAATGCTTTGATCTTCATCGGGAATAGATCTCCTTTAACGGCGACGTTAGGGAGAGTTGGGGTTGTCCACTTGCTGATTGGCGCTAGACTCAGCGGTCCAAGTGTAAGTCCAGAAGTCGCAAAGGACAAATCGACAAATAGAACGTTTGCGATTGTCTTACAAATATCTCGGGAGTATTGAATCCGGTGGTCTAAGGTGTATTATCGGCGCGCTCTTCCATCCTGGAATCAGGGAGAATTTAAAATGTCTAAGTCTCTCCTTTTAATGCTATGTATCGTGACCGGTCTCTTAGTCCTTGCCTGTGCCAAATCAGAAGAAACGAACCGCAACGCGGCCAGTACGAATTCGGCCGTTCCAGCCGGTACGCCTGCGACTAGTACAAACTCCAGCGCCAGCACAGGCGCGAAAATAGGTATCGAGGAATGCGACGCCTTCCTCACCGCCTATGACAACTGCGTTTCAACTAAAGTTCCGGAAGCTGCTCGCGCACAGTACAAGACCATCCTCAACAATTGGCGCACTGAGTGGAAAAAACTCGCCGATAACCCGCAAACGCGAGGAACGCTGGCAAGTGCTTGCAAGACTCAGATGGAAACCGCCAGAACGCAGCTGAAGTCTTTCAATTGTACTTTCTAACTTGCTCGAATTCCGCAGGGGCGACAGTTAGCAGGTCGCCCCTGCAATTCAGCTGTGAAACTTCGAAGGCACGTTAGCGCGTCCCCACTTCAATACCGAACTCATCCAGACCAACTCATCCAGAAAGTCGTTCACTCTGCGCTCATACGGCTGGTCCAATATCTTCCCTCCCTCGTCAAATTTCTCTTGCACATAAGGAAAGTTTAGATCGGTAAAGGTTACAGCCAGGCCTAACTCACGACACATGGGCACCATCGCTTCGATCGCGCGTGTGCCTCCCCATGGACCAGCCGACACACCTACAAACGCAACGGCCTTGTGCACGTATTCACGCAGAAGCAGATCGAGCACCGCCTTCAGTGCACCGGGATAGCCATGATTGTATTCGGGAGAAACAATGACGAGTCCATCCGCATGGACCATCGCGTCGCGCCATTCGGGAAAGCTATCCTTCAGTACCTGACCGTAGTCGTCGTGTGGGAGCTTAAACTCAGCCACGTCAAACAGCCGCGTACGAATCTCGGGCCGCTTCACCATCTGTTCGATAAGCCACATCGCGACAAAAACACTCTTTCTCTCCTTGCGATTGGTGCCAAGCAACACAGGAATATTCAGATGATCCATAGCAGCCTCCATCGGTCATATAGGACGCATAGGCCCTATACTCCTTTTGTGCCTTTTGTGCTTTGTGTGTGCCTTTTGTGGCTTATTTCATCGTCATTATCGCGGCCCAGATCTCGAAGCCATCCCAAAGATTTTGCAGGCGTATATTCTCATTCTCTGCGTGTTGATTGTTATCGTAGTTCGCGATCGGTACGGAGATCGTCACGGTGTTCAGCCTCTGGGTGATGATCGAGAGTGGCAGACTTCCACCTGACGTCGGCAACAATACAATCTTCTCCGGCGATGTTGACTGCACCGCTTCGATCACAGACTTCGAGATCGGCAGGTCCATTCGTGTGCGCTCTGCGTTGTATCCGCCTGCACGGGCGTTGACGCGCGCCAGTAATGGGTACTGCGCTCGCTCAGCATCCGTTGGATCACGATCCGTCACGTGGTAACCCTGTTTGCGAATGTGCTCGATCACTCGTTGTATTTGTCGCTGGTGATCGTTTCCCCTTACAAGTCGCAAATCAAGAACTGCTGTGGCTGTCGTCGGAATTACATTTCGAGCCAACGCACCAACGTCACCGCTCGCGAACCCATTGATGTTTAATGAAGGCTGATTGATCAACTCCAGCAACGACTTCCCGCCGCCTTCCGTCCGCTTAATTCCGAGTTGCTGCTTCAACTCCTCGTCGTATTGTGGCGCATCTGCGATGGCGCGGCGTTCCGCTTCGCCAAGCGGTTCGGTATCAGAGTACCAGCCGTCGATCGTGATGCGTCCTTCGTCGTCTTTCATGGAAGCGAGCAAACGAGCGAGCAGGTGTGCTGGATTCGGTGACCAATTTCCGTAGTGTCCACTGTGCAATGGTCGTTTGGCTGCGTACACGATGAGGTCGACGTTTGTGTCACCACGCGCACCAAACACGACCTCTTTTCGACCTGACTGGTGTACTGGTCCATCGCAGATGATCCACGCATCGGCCGCGAGTAGCTCTTTATTAAGATCGATGATCTCACCGAGGTGTGGCGAGCCTGCTTCTTCTTCACCTTCAAAAAAGAACTTGATATTTGAAGTCAGCGGTATGTTTTTGTCTTTCAGGGCACTGAAGGCAGTGAGGATCGCCATTACTCCGCCTTTATCGTCGGACGCGGAACGTGCGTAGATGCGCCATTGCGGGTCGATCATTGAGCCTTCAGCCGGAGAGGGCACGATCTGCCCTTTTGCTTCCAGCGCCGCTGAACGAAATACAGGTTCCCAGGGCATTGTTCCGGTCCATTGCTTCGGGTCGGTTGGCTGTCCATCGTAATGCGCGTAAACGAGAATGGTGCGTTGCGCGCCCGGCGTTTTCACCTCGGCAAACACAGCCGGCGGGACTTTTGGCGTCGAAGCTTCAAGCAAACGCGGATTCAATCCACGCTGCTTCATCATCTCCATGATCAGCGCCGCGTTCTTGCGAATGTTTTCTGTATCGGACGCGACGTTTGGTATCGAAAGCAGTGTGGTGAATTCGGTTAGCAACCGTCGCTCATTGGCGCGGCGATAATCACGAACTTTCTCCTGAGTGGTTTGGGCCAGAAGCGGAGCGGGCAGAAGGAGCAGAAGAAGAAGAACGGTGCGCAGCATGCGCGGGATTATAAGACAGAAATAGGTCCTATTCGACCAATAGGACCTATTTCGTCGCCTTCAGCCGCTACGGCTGTTTCACAACGCCGCCATTATCGAGCGCGGTGTAGAGATCGTTTGAAAAGAGTCCCAGCCATGGATCGGATTGTGGGGTCAGGAAAAGCGAGTCGTAGACCTTTTTATTCAGTTTCTCAACGTCGTCGCGAGCAGGATCTTTTCTAAGCCACGTGTATAGCTTTGTATGCATGAGGTATTCGTTGCGTACTGTATCCAGCGCCACCAATCCCTGAAATCGATTGACCAGCCGCGTGAGATCATCTTCCGATAGTGACGGATTTTGACGTTGGATTAAGGCGATGGCGCGACCGTCAAGAATCGCATCCCCTGAATGAAGCTCCGCAATCTTTTTCCAGGCCGCTTCGTCCGTGATCCTTCCGAGTTCTTCAGCAACCATGTTCATCCCGGCCAGTATGCTCGCCTCGGTGGCCATTTTGGTGATCGCCCGCGATGCAACTAGCTGTGCTTCCGTACCATTTTTGCCTGGGTAGATCTTGTACCCCGCCGGCACTTCGCCACCGATCTTTCCCGTGTCGATCGTCCAGGCCGCAGAGATCTTGTTGTGTCGCTCTTCGTAGTAAACCCTCAGGAGTAAGCTTCGTTCCTGTTCATTCTTCCCGGCCAGCGACTGAAACAGTTTCTCAGCATTTGCCAGACCGCGCAGAAACGCCCGCGGTCCATAGAGACCTGGAAGAGCATCGAGTGGCCGTGCCTGAGAATCGAGAATGTAATGAATACTGTTACCGGTCAGTGTGCGTTCCAGTTTGCGCCCGTCGCCAAAATCGATCGTGACGGTGGGAACCGGTCTCACCGACCGCCAATGAAGCACGAAGCGCTCGCGCAAGACAGCCGCAACCTCGTCGTTGGGGTAGAGCACAGTGCGGAAGAACCTGCTATTGGCGCAGCTAAATTCGTCGGTCAGTTTTCCTAAGAGGCGTAACGACAGGATCGGTTTCCCCAGCGCCTTCGAGGCTTTCTTTGCGCTATCGAGATCGGTATACCAGTAAAGTCCGGCGATGTAGCTGTTCTTCTGTTGAGCGACAGCATCAAGGGCTGCCGTTATTCTTTGCCATTGCTCATCCGGGGTTGTTGTGGGATTGGTGATGTGCGCATTGATCTCGCCGGCATACTGCGCCCTCAGCGCCGCTAGACCCGCCGGCCCGAGCGACCTCAATTCTGCGATTGCGGCAGACGAAGCAGCAATGTTTTCTGAAACTGCTTTGCGGGCGAGAGATTCGACGGGCTCAGTGGCGAAAGAGACTTGGATGGAGCCTAGCACCAGCAGGAGCAACGAAAGGAAGCGGAACGTCGAGTTCATCGGGACCTCCAGACGACTTACAAATTGTGGGATTGCCGGGAAGAGTTGGCCGTTTGAGGATGGCAGGACCGGTTTGGTTGCCTTGGTAAAAGTAGACAGGGTCTACTACTTCTTCATCAACTCAAGTACCGCCGAGGTCATCGCTTTAACCCCGGTACGCAGGGTAGGCTCCGGCACAGGCGCGAAGAGGGCCGAGTGCAGCCCCGGCAACGCCACTCCCGAAGCTCTGCTCTGTGCGACTTTCGCAGGATCAGACGCACCGAGCCAGAAGATAGTGGTTGGAATCTTCTGGTCCATACTGAAATAACCGAAGTCTTCACTCGCCATCATAGGCGGCATCTTCACCACATTCTCTTCCCCGAGCGCCTGCTTGAAAGCAACCACCAGACGCTCGATCAATTGCGGGTCGTTATAAGTCGAACCAGTGCCTTCAGCGATCTTCACGATCGGCGCGCGATCTTCCGGAATGCCTGCGGTCGCAGCAACACCTTTAGCGATTCGCTCTATCGATGCCAGCACGCGTTTTCTAACTTCTTCTTTGTAAGTGCGAACAGTCAGCTGCAGATTTACTTCGTCGGGAATGATGTTGTAACGCGTGCCACCGTGAATCGACCCGACAGTAACCACTGCCGGATCGAGCGGCGAATTCTCGCGGCTCACAATTGTCTGCAACGCCATCACCACTTGCGCGGCTACCACGATCGGATCCTTCGTCAACTCCGGCGCAGATCCGTGACCACCAACACCTCTGATCTTGATATCGATCGATGTGGCGCTCGCCATCGCATATCCAGGTGTGTAGCCAACCTTGCCAGTCTCCAATTCCGGTTTGTCGTGCAATGCGACGGCAAAATCCGGCCTGGGGAAATTGGCGTACAGGTTGTCGCGTAACATTGCATTAGCGCCGTCGCCGGTTTCCTCTGCTGGCTGGCCCAGCATCACCAGCGTGCCACTCCAACGACTCTTCAATTCAGTCAATAACTTTGCCGTGCCCAGAAAACTCGTCATGTGTATGTCGTGACCACAGGCATGCATCACGCTTACTTCCACGCCCGCATCGTTCTTGGTTTTCACCTGACTCGCATAAGGAACACCGGTTTTTTCTTCGACCGGCAGGGCGTCGAGCTCAGTTCTGACGAGAACTGTTGGTCCAGGACCATTCTTCATGACTGCCACGACGCCGTATCCCAGCCACTGTGCGTTTTGAAACTTGCCGATTCGCTCGGTGACAGTGAAGCCCAGTTTGCGCAGCTCGCCGGCAACGAATGCGGAAGTCTTTTCCTCACGATGAGAGAGTTCGGGAGCGGCGTGCAGGTTTTTGTAGGTCGTTAACCACGACGCCATGTCGTGTTCAATCATGGCGTCGAGTGATGGCTGTTGCCCGCTGACATTAATTGCCCACAGGGCAAGCGCTCCCGTAACGAGAGCCGCGAGGAATAATTTGCGCATGAATGTTGCTCCAAAGGGCTGGTTTAGACGTTCGCCAGCTTCTTGAGTTCACTGATCCTGGCGAGATGATAATCGTCGTGTTCCGCCTGGAAAAATAACATATCAACGAGTCGCATTGAGACGTTTAATCGCGGGTGCAGCGCTGAACGTGCGAAAACTTCGTCGTCGAGACGCTCGAGCCGGTTTACAAGCTCGTGTCTGGCGGAGCGAAAGGCTGTCAGGATTGAAGCAACGGGAACGTTGTTGTGACTGGCCTCGTAAGTCTTGCGATTTGACATGTCGGCGGCATGGAGAGTGGTGTTGCCGGCGAGATACTCGTCGACTCTCTGCAATACGAGGCTTTCGAGATCCAGAAGATGGCCGGCATTCTCTTGCATGGACCAGCGACCATCCACTTGCGCGGTCAGTGTGTCGGGTGAAAGACCGGCGAGCAGCTCTTCGAGACGAGCGGGTGTGCCGCGCACGCGTTCGATCATCTCGGGATAGATGCCGGCGGGAAAATCAAAATTGAAGCGACGATCAGTCCATTTGATTCTTTGCATTTTAATAGGTCCTATAGGACAGATAGGACTATTCTAACCTCAATTCCCTTCGCCTGGCTGTGTGAGGCTAAACCAGTTGCCGGAATTGTCTTTGAATACCGCCTCGATGCCGTATGGTCTTTCGGCGGGTTCTGATACGAATTGCACGCCCTTCGCTTTCAGCTCTTCGTAAGTGCCGCGACAGTCGTCGGTATTGAAGACACCTGCGCCGAGCACACCCTTCGCCATGATTCCGCGCAGCTGCTTCGATGTCTCTTCATCCATCAACATTCCGGGTTTCGGTTCGAGCAGAATGATCTCGAAATCTGGTTGATCGTTTGTGCACATCGTCAACCAGCGAAAGTCCGGGCCGACCATCGCGTCGGTGTGAACGCGAAAACCCAGCTTATCGCGGTAGAACTCCAGTGCTTCGTTCTGATTGTTAACAAAGATTGTGGCGTGAGACATCTTGCGGATCATTATTGATTCTCTCCTCAATTTAAGTTGAGGCTAAGAATACCGATCCCGGGCAGGATCCGCTTCTTCAAAATTGCTTTTTAGCCACGGATCACACGGATTGAAGTCAAACTAGTTTGTGCATGACGAGGAAGCAGCCGGGGATCTGGCGCTTGGCCTGTGCCCGTTCGCGATATGTTACCGGGGCATGCCCCACGCAACGATGAAAGAGCGTGCTAAATGAGCCGAGGCTTTGGAAACCGACTTCGAAACAGACGTCCGTCACGCGCAGATCGTCTTCACTGAGAAGTTCCTTCGCTTTCTCAATGCGACGCTCGATGAGGTATTGATGTGGAGTTTTGTTGAAAGCCTGCCGGAACAAACGCAGGAAGTGATAACGCGAAAAGCAGGCTTTCTCTGAAATCTGGTCAAGGTTCAGCGGATGATCGTAGCAGTGATCGATAAAATCACGTGCCCGACCAAGTCGCTGAAGCGTTTCGAGATCCGGCAAGTTGCCGGCGTCAATTCTTCTGACCATAGGGAGATCTCGTCGTTAAACTGTTACGGTTTCGGCGGCAGAGGTTTCTGCAAAGCCGCAGCAATGAATTCAGTTAACCCGGCGTCACTGCCACCATGTCGAAACTTATAATAGCCTGACATCGCCGTTAACCACTCTTTACGACTCTGCTCTGTCTTTGGATCAGTGCCTGCCGCCGCAATCGCACGTGCATACGAATCGATGATGCGATCCATGACGATGTTTAACTTCTCGAGTGCGGCCTTACTTGCAGGTGTTTCAGGTTTGTCTGCAAAGTCCTTTTGATAAGCTGCTGACAACGTCTTGTATGGACCGGATTCATAAGCCACCGCCAGGAAGTAATAGGTCGACGGTGTCTTCTTGATATCACTGTCGTACTGCGCGGCCTTGAGCAACGAATCAATTGCCTGGTCCGGTGACGTCTTCAAAGTCAGATAGCCAACTGCATAGTTGAGGTAAGCCAGCGTATCGTCTTTACCTTTGAACGGGGCCCACTCAGACGGCGCCTTGCCCGACTCAATCGCCTGAATCGCCTTTCGCGCATAGTCGAGGGCGGTGCTGTTGAACTGTTCGTTCTTTGCTGAGGCCGCGAGATAACCAGCATAGCCGAGGTCTATCTGAGCGCGCAGATAATTTGGCTCATCGGCCAAAATCTTGGCGCCCGTGCTGTAGGCTTCCGTGAACTTCTTTTCGTTGATGTAACCTGGCAGGTTTCGTTTCCGCTCGTCACGCTCGTAAGCGGCCGTCCACTTCGTTAGATAATCTGTGTACTGATCTTTGTCTTTGTTGTATTTCTGCAGGTAGTCCCGGGCGGCCTGATAGGCAGCAGCAGGGTTCGGGACGCGATTATCGACGAACCGTTGATATATTGCGATCTTGGCCGGATCGTCCGTCTCCTGGGCAAACACCATCGATTGCCTTGCGCCCAGCGCTGCCATTGAAAGCGCAAGCATCGCGGCCAAAGCTAACCTTTTTCCTAACCAGTTCATATTCAACTCTCCTCCGCTCCTTGTCGTCCGGAACACCTGAGGCCTTAGACGCTCTCAAGCCCGCTAAGGGTTTTATCAGCGTGAGGTTATAATCACTATGTTTCCCAGAAAATATCACATGATGATAAGAAATTCAGACCCCAGGGAGACGGTAGGCTAGACTAATGACCGGCACAACCGACACACGTCCTGAACATATCAAATTCTCAGGCCGCATTCTATTTCTAACTGACGACACGGCGCTTATTCGTCAACAACTGGAAGCGACTAGCGCCGCGGCCGCCGCTCTCGAAACGGAACTGGCCGCGCGGTTGCTCAAAGGCGACCTGCCGCTGATGAGCAATATCTCGACCGATGAAATAACACCAGGCTGGGTCTGTTTCTACTACGACGAAACACTTGGACAGTACGTCTATGTCGGAATGCGCGATAGCGCGGTTAAGAAAGACGAAGTTAAAAACGGAGGCTTTGCAGTTGTAGTTTCCGGGCTCTCAAAAGGTTGTGGCTCCTCGCGCGAAACAGCGCCTTATGCGGAGAAGTCGGCAGGCATTCAGCTTGTCATTGCTCAGAGCATCGAGAAGATCTACGGGCAGAATTCGCAAAATATAGGTCTGTTGACGTCCACCGATTTTGGGTTGATCGAACGCATCCGACGGGGCGAAGAGATTCCGCTTTCGGAGTTTACAAAACGACTCGATCCGATCTCGCAGGACATCGTTTCTCACGGTGGATTGTTCAACTACAACAAAGCACGCCTCTCCGGCAAAGTCTCACCGCCGCCGATTGACACTCCTTCGCGTCCGATGACAATCGTCGAAAAGATCATCGCGCTGCATGCGTTTGTTACTGCCGGCAAGATCGGTGTTGAGGCGGTAAAACCTGGAGACGCGCTCTTTGCGCTCGCAGACGTTCGCTTCTCGCATGAATACGTCACGCCGATGGCTGAGTCGCTCTTCAAACAGGCGCTCGGCCCAACCGCACGCGTTTCTTCGCCCGAATCCGTCTTTGCCTTTCGCGATCACCTGACTTTCCTCGGCCGCGTGATGTCCCCGAAGCATCGCGAAATGGGGCTGCTGGAAAGAGCCGAAGGGTTGGCAACAACCCAGCAGAGTTTTACTGAACAACAGAAGATCAGGCTTTACGGCGAAAGTCCCGACGGCGGCTCTGAAGCGATCTGTCACAACGCGGTCGTGGAAGATCTCGCACTGCCCGGACAGATCGTTATCGGCACTGATTCGCACACGTGTATGGCGGGTGTTCTTGGCTGTTTCGCCTTTGGTGTTGGATCAACCGACATGGCGAATGCATGGTACACAAAAGACATTCGCATTCGGGTTCCCGAGACAGTGCGTTACGTGTTGAAAGGAAAGAAGCGCGACGATGTCGCGGCTAAAGACGTGATGCTCTTCATTCTCGCGTCGGAGTACATGAAGTCGAGTAAAGGCATCGGAAAGGTGCTTGAGTTTGCCGGTGAAGATTTAAAGAACTGGCCGATGGATGAACGCGCGACGTTGACAAACATGGCCGTCGAAGCGGGAGGCACAACCGGCATCATCGAACCCGACGAAGTAACGCTCGAATACATTGTGCGCATGCGCGGGCTCGACCCGGAAGAAGTGCGCAAAGGATTTACTTACAGCGACAGCAACGCGGAGTATGCTGCTGTGTTTGAGATCAACCTTGATGAGATTGGTCCGATGGTAGCAACACCAGGCGATCCGCGAAACGGAATTCCGATCGACGAACTGGAGGGCGAGGTTCGCATTGACGCTGCTTATGGTGGCTCATGTACCGGCGGAAAGATGGCCGACATGGACATGTATGCCGAGGTGCTTCAAAACGCGCTCGATAATGGCAAGCGAGTGGCTGAAGGGGTGCATTTATACATTCAGTTTGGCTCGCAGAAGATCAAACAATACGCGCGGCAGCGTGGCTACATCGACATCTTTGAGCGCGCCGGTGCGGAGTTGATCGATCCTTCGTGCGGCGCCTGCATCAACGCCGGACCGGGCGCCTCACCTTCGGCCGAGACAGTTACCGTCAGTGCCCAGAATCGAAACTTTCCCGGTCGCAGCGGTCCCGGCAAGCTCTACCTCGCCTCACCCTACGTCGTCGCCGCCTCCGCCATCGCCGGCAAGATCGTTGATCCGAAGAATATTTAACCGCAGATCTGCGCAGATCTGCGTTTATCTGCGGCCAAAAACCTGCAACTTTTGCCGCTCGCACTTCACTAACCTAGCGAGACAATGATGAAACGGCTGACGGTCGATGAACTGAACCTGGATGCTCAGCCTGGCTCCTTCGCGGGAACTCTGATGAATAGTTCAGCAGACCTGGTTACTCGCGTGTGCCAGGGCGACTCCGAGGCTTTTCGTCTGATTTTTGAGAGGTATTCCCGTCCCGTCATCAGTTTCATCTACGACATGGTCAACGATCGCGGGCTGGCCGAGGAGTTGACGCAGGAAACTTTTGTTCGCGCCTTCCGCGCCATCCGCACGATGCGCGCGGAGACAAAGCTCTCAACCTGGCTCTTTGGCATTGCCAGAAATGTCGCGCGCGAGTCGCTGCGTGCACGCGCGCGCGCGGGCAGCCACGTCGATCTCGCGGACAGGTCAGTCATGGATCTCAGCGATAACAAACCGGTGCCGGTCGATGGAGTGCTCAGCAAAGAGTTGA
>DASYSD010000043.1:0-72293 GCA_036003745.1 Pyrinomonadaceae bacterium | reverse complement strand
AAACCGTGGAAAAACAAACCGCAGTTTTTCCACTGTTCCCACAGCCCCTACTACTGGATAAAAAGTGTAAAGGATGTCGTGATAACAAACTGTAAAGGATGTCTTGACAATCAACACACCTCCGTGGCCGCCCGTGGCTTTTACGGAATCTTTAGCAACACGATCTATCAAAACCACGGGCGGCCACGGAGGGCCGCCCCTACAGTACGTACCGAAATATTCGATTAACACCGCGGAACTAACTCTTGGCGTAATAACCAGGCCGGTGGCGGATCTCTAATTTCTCTTTTTTCAACTCCGGATTTGTGATCTCGATCGAGATCTTTCGGTAGGCGCCGTCGCGTTTCTTGTTCGTCGATGAATAGGCGATCAGGTACTGCGTGCGCAGCTCGGCTTCGATCTCTGCGAACGCGGCGTTCAAGTCAAGCTTCTTGTCAGGAAAGAACGCGCGTCCGCCCGTGCGTTGCGCCATCTCACGCAGCGCCCCACGGTCGATCCCATCCCTTTTGCTCCCAATACCGATTGCATAAACCACAGCTTCAGCAGCGAGAGTCTGATTAATCGCTTCTTTCTGGCTTAAACGACCAGTCGTGTTCAGTCCGTCAGTCAACAGAATGATTGCTCTTCGCCTGAAACCTTGCGCGTTCGCCAGCACATTCATCGACGTCAGTGCCACTGCATCCCAGATCGCCGTCGTACCCTCTTCTGGCGGCGCCGGTAAACCTGGGCCGGTCGGGATTCCGGATAGCGGGCGCCCCGCACCGAGATACGCAGGCACTGCTACCTCGACCCGCTGAAGTACACGATAGACGCTCAACATATCTCGCGTCATTGGTTGTTCGAGATACGCCAATCCGGTAAACGGAATAATCGCCACCTGATCTTTGTGTGAATCGATTACCTTCTCGATGAACGTTCTCGCCGCGCCCTTTTCATCGGGAAGCGTAGACTCCTGCGAGCGACTGACGTCGATCAAAAACGCAATCGCGAGTGGTCTATCCGTTTCGCGCTGAAATGTGAACAGCTTCTGAGGCACGCCATCTTCGAGTACGCGAAGGTCCTCAGCCTTGAGAGTCGTGATAAAACGCCGGTCCTTATCAGTCGCTGTAAACGGTAGATTCGTAACGTCAGTCTCAGTGCGAATGACGTCGTCCTGATAGAAGAGCAATAGTAAAAACAGGCAGAGAATCTGTTTCATAAAAATTTTAAGAAGTTTAGGTCACTGACACAGACGGATCAAATCTTGACTTTCTCCAGCCAATGAAATAGAAGCATCCGTCATGAACCGAGATAATCTGGAAAACGAACTCAAACGAGCAGGCGTTAGTTTGAATGGCTGGCTCCCGGTGCTGCAATGCGATAGCTGCAAAACGAGGTGGGAACCCTTTGCAGTCGCTGTTGATGGTCCATCCGCGCCGACTGCAAGGTTCGACTACTGGATGTGTCCAAACAAGTGCAATGCGGACGCCCAGGTCGGTTACGAGATCAAGACCGCAATCCCAAGGTTTGTGATGATCAATGATGTTCCGGGAATGATTTTCGGTGACGAAGACTTGCCGGAGTTTGAACGTTACGTGCGTTCGATGGATGCGACTGAAGTATTTAACCGTTGAGGTTTACTCAGGAAGTCCCATCCGCCGCACCAACTCTTTGTACCTTGGATCGGATCTTAAGGCCTCAACCTCGAATGCGACGCTCAATAGCGTCATACGAAAATCGCGTTCCTCATAACCTTTTTCCAACCAGCTGATCGCCTCGTCGTCACGGCCTAAGCGAGCATAGAACGTGGCAATCATGAACGGTGGGAACCGTTGTGTCGGAGAGTTCTCCACCAACTGGTCCAGGTTGTATTGGACGTAGGCTTTCCAACCCGACTTTTTGTAAACCTCTGTCGTTTTCGCCAACACATCTTTCAACACAGTTCCAAGCTCAGACGAACGGGTGTATTCCCGAACCGCGTCGTCATACATGCCCTTTGCTTCATACGCGCGACCAGAAAATAATGCGCGGTGGGAAAGTTAGGATCGAGTTCAATCGTGCGCTTATATTGCTCAATCCCTTCATCGTACTTTAAGCCGCCGTCCTGGATCTCACGCCGCACTTCCTTCAACTCGATGGCGACGTCTTTGATGTTCTGGTAACGCTCATTTGGATCCTTCGCCAAACAGCGTCGCACAATTCTTTGCAAGTCGGCTGGTGCGTTTGGAACGAAAGTCGATAACGGTGGCGCCGGTTCGCGGATGATCTTGTTTAGTACTTCGATCTGGTCTTTACCGGAAAAGGGTTTCCGCCCAGTAATCGCTTCAAACAGAATGCTGCTGCAAGATAGTGGGCTCTTCGCTGCTCGTCGCACCGCTGGTTGTGGGTTCGATCAGCTTTGCCAATCCGAAGTGAGGTCCTGTGCGAGATAAACCTCGCCCATCCCACCCGCTCCGAGAAGCGAGCGAATCTCGTAACGGCCGAGTTGTGTTTCGGGGGCAAGGGTCATGAAGATATTGAGCCACAGATTTCACGGATTAACACGGATTATTTTTATCTGTGTTAATCCGTGAATATCCGTGGTTCAAACAAACCCAGGGATATTAAGCGGTCCGACTACGACGCGGTCTTCGCGGCAGTGTCGGAATGCCCTGCCGGCTTGTTAGGCTGTGGCGTAATCCGCAGGTATGGCTTCGGTGCTCTCCAGCCGCCCGGGAATTTTTCCTTCGCAGCTTCATCAGATAACGACGGAACGATGATCACATCGTCGCCATCTTTCCAGTTGACTGGAGTTGCCACGCTGTACTTCGCCGTCAGTTGCAGCGAATCGATCACGCGCAGGATCTCCTCGAAATTGCGTCCCGTGCTCGCCGGGTACGTGATCATTAACTTGATCTTTTTGTCTGGGCCAATGACGAAAACCGAGCGAACCGTGAAGACGTCGCTAATCTCCGGGTGGATCATGTCGTAGAGTTCCGCAATCTTGTGATCCGGATCCGCGATGACAGGGAAGTTGAGCGCAGTGCCTTGAGTTTCTTTGATGTCCTCAGCCCAGCGCTTGTGTGAATCAGTCGGATCGACGCTGAGACCAATTACTTTCACACCGCGCTTTTCGAAGTCGGGCTTGCAACGCGCCACGTATCCCAGCTCGGTGGTGCAGACGGGAGTGAAATCCTTCGGGTGTGAAAACAAGACTGCCCAGCTATCTCCAATCCACTCGTGGAAATTAATGGGGCCTTCAGTAGTTTCTGCTGTGAAATCGGGTGCTATGTCGCCAAGTCGTAGGGCCATTTGTATCTCCTTCTTTTTCGGGAAAACCGATTCCCGCCAAACCGGGAAGTAGGGATGCAGATTTAGTTATCTTATGGAGCCACTTTTAAACTAATGCCCGCGCCAAGTCAAACTGGCTGGGGCGACATGTTATCCTGCTCGCCAATAGGACCCATAAGACCCATACGACTTATATTTCCGACATCATGAAACTTGCACTTAACGGCGCCACAACCATGAGGGCTGACCTGCCCACTGACCTGCAGGCGGCCAAAGCGGCGGGCTTCGATTACCTGGAAATCTGGGCCGCCAAACTCAGAAATTTTCTCAAAGAACGATCGACTACAGAGCTCAGCCATCTCTTCGCAGAATCGGGCTTGAAGCCCTTGAGCATCAACTCCATCGAGCACATCACATTTCGCGACCGCAAGGCTTACGACGCCATCAAGCAGGAATGTGAAGAGCTGAGCGGCATTGCGGCTGCCGTTGGTTGTCCCTGCATCGTCGTCGTTCCCGGGCGACTGCCGCAGGGCGGAGCATCACGCGAGAACGTCATCGCCGACTCGATCAAAGTGTTGACTGAACTTTGCGAGATCTCTTCAACGCACGGCGTATCGCTCGCTTTTGAGTTTCTTGGCCAGACCGACTGCAGCGTTCCAACACTCGATCTTGCAGCGGATATCGTTCGCGGAGTGAATCAGAAACGGCTGGGCCTCGTCATCGACAGTTTTCATTTTTACGCCGGCAATTCAACTTTCGAAATGATCGAAGCTCTCGATCCGGACCTGATTCAAATCTTTCATATTAACGACGCCGAAGATAGACCACTCGTTGAGCTTGAAGATCGGCACAGGCTGCTGCCAGGTCTCGGAATTCTTCCACTACAACAGATGATCTCGTCGTTTCGAAAGATCGGTTACGACAAAGTTGCCAGTGTTGAGATTTTCCGGCCTGAGTACTGGGAGCGAGACCCGTTTTCACTTGCGCGTGATGCGCACGCTGCTACTAAACGAGTGCTCGCGGAGGCGGTATGAGCAAGATCAAAATCGGCATCATTGGCGCCGGTTATATTGCCGGAATCCATGCGTCCGTTCTCGCACGTGACGAGCGTGTTCGACTCGCAGCCGTGTACGACTCAATTCCCACCGCTGCTGAAAAACTATCCGGTATGCACAACGCCACGGCCGTCGCCACATCTCTCGAGTTACTCGAGAGTTCAGATGCGGTCTTTATCACTACTCCGAATACGCAGCACGTGTCTCTGGCCATTGCCGCCATCGAAACCGGTAAACACGTTTTCTGTGAAAAACCACTGGCAACCAACATTGATGACGCACAAAAGGTATTTAAGAAAGCTTCGAATGCGAGCAACGTCTTCCAGGTGGGCCACAATCGTCGCTTCGCACCGGTTTACGCAACGCTGAAACAAATGCTCTCTGAAACACACACGCCGCATTCGGCACACGTAAAGATGAATCGCGGTGAATTACTCAAACCCGAGTGGACCGGCAATCCTGAAGTCACGGGCGGCTTTCTTTATGAGACACCGATCCACATGTTCGACATGATGCGGTTTTTATTCGGTGAGGTTGCGAGCCTGCACGCGATCGGGTCAACGCACGAGTACAAAGAGCTTGACGACTTCTCAGTGCTCTTGAAGTTTGCGAGCGGAATGCACGCGACGCTGGCAACGGCAGCGGATGCAAGTTGGTTGTTTCCGTTTGAGCGCGTGGAAGTGTTTTGCCATCACGCAACGATTGTGACGCGTGAGATGGAAAGTCTCACCTGCAGCAGCAACCTCGAAGGTCATTTCACGGAACAGACAATGCAGCAGCTGCCGCGGGAAGAAAAATGGGGTTACGTGCAGGAGGACCGCGCTTTTATCGACGCGATTGTCAATGGATCAGAACCGCTGGTAACTGCTTTTGATGGCTTGATGTCGGTTGAATTGGTCCACGCGGTTTACGAATCTGTGAAGACAGGCGCCCCAGTCAATATCCGTAGGCAATCCGTGTAAATCTGTGGCTTGTGTTAATATCGATCTACCCGGCAAGGCCCCCTTCAGTTTTCCCCATGTTTGGGCATTGCCATGTCTCGAGAAGCATCTTCGCATCAAGCATTTACACCCGAACCAATCGCACGACCAGTCGAACTGCATTCGGACCTTTATCGAGAGATCTTCTCGCACTCGAAAGAAGCCATTGCCATCATCGATCCTGATGGCTTCTACCTGCAGCAAAACGGCGCGCACTTCACGCTTCTTGGTTACGCCGACGGCGACTTGGAGGGCAAGACTCCAGCAATCTATCTCGGAGAAGAAACATTTCGAAGCATCTTCAAGGAGCTCCTTCGCACTGGAGAGTATTCGGGCGAAACAATTTGCCGGACCAGGAGCGGTGAAGAGAGAACCATCGAACTTTCAATCTTCACGATGCGCAGCGGTCTGGGCGAACCCCAGTGTTACGTCAGCATCAAGCGCGACATTACCGCACGGAAGAAAACCGAAGCAAAGTTGGCCCAACTTCTGGTGCGTGAACGAGCGGCACGCGCAGATGCAGAAAAAGCCAATCGTCTAAAAGATGAGTTTCTCGCCACGCTCTCACACGAACTACGCACACCGCTGAATGCAGTCATCGGCTGGTCTCGCATTTTGAAAACCGGTCGTCTGGACAAAGAAAGTTCAGCTCACGCGATCGAAGTGATAGAAAGAAATGCGTGGGCCCAGAAACAGATCATCGAAGACATCCTCGACGTATCGCGTGTCATTACCGGAAAACTTCAGCTTCATCTTGGGCCAGTAAATCTGGTGTCGGTTGTCAATGCTGCGCTCGATGCCGTCAGGCCGGCGTTGGAAGCGAAGGATATTCGCGTTGAGACACAGTTTCCCAGCGATCTCAAAGTCATCGCCGGCGACGTGGACCGCCTGCAACAGGTAGTTTGGAATCTCTTCTCGAATGCTTCCAAATTCACTCCGGTCGGAGGAACTGTTGGTATTCGCGTCACCCAGGATGACACTTATGTTGAGATCGAGATCAGCGATACGGGACCGGGCATCGCTGCAGAGTTTCTGCCGCACGTGTTTGAACGTTTTCGACAGGCGGATGGATCGACAACTCGGACGCATGGCGGACTGGGACTTGGCCTCGCGATTGTGCGGCATCTCGTTGAACTGCATGGCGGATTGATTGGGGCTGAGAACATCTCAGCTCAATCTGGCGCCGTTTTCACACTGAAGCTTCCGCTTCCGAGCACGGCACTCAGTTTGGATCATGTCCCGCAGGTGACGCCGGTCGACGAGAAGGTGACGGAGGTCGATCTGGAAAACGTGCGAATACTGGTCGTGGAAGACGAGCTGGATGCACTCGATCTGATCATGATTGATCTCACCGCACACGGCGCGAAGGTGCGTGGCGCGTCATCAGCATCGCAAGCGTTCGAACTGCTTGATTCTGACCAGTTTGATCTGCTGATTAGCGATATCGGTATGGCTGACACTGATGGTTACAATTTCATCAGGCAGGTACGAAAGCACGAAGGCGAAAAAGGCGATCACATCCCCGCGATAGCGTTAACTGCCTATGCACGTACTCAGGATCGAATCCGTGCCATTGCGGCAGGATACAACACGCACGTTGCGAAGCCGGTGGAGATACGAGAGCTGGTGACGGTCGTGAAGTGTTTGACCGGCAAGATTGCTTAGAGCTTGCTTCACAGGATTAACAGGATTTTTCGGGATATACATGATGAATCCTGTAAATCCGGCTTCAATCCTGTAAATTCTGTCTAACTTTCCAGTTCCTATAATAGAATCGGCTCATCATGCCACAGCGTTGCTTTTGGGCCAGGACGCCCTTATCAATCGCCTATCACGACAAAGAGTGGGGCGTACCCGTTCACGACGACAACCTTCTGTTTGAGTTTCTAATACTCGAAGGAGCGCAAGCTGGTCTGAGTTGGGAAACAATACTCAGAAAGCGAGACAACTATCGGGCCGCGTTCGATAAGTTCAACCCGAAGAAGGTCGCGAAATACGATCAGCGCAAAGTCACGGCGCTACTGAAGAACGACGGTATCATCCGCAATCAACTCAAAATCAAATCCGCGATCGGTAATGCCGCCGCCTTTCTCGAAGTGCAGCGCGAATTTGGCAGCTTCGAAGAATACGTCTGGCGATTTGTAAACGGCAAGCCGCTGAAACGGAAACCCAATGAGCCGCTCGCCGCTCGCACAGAAATCTCTGACGCGCTCAGCAAAGATCTGCTCAAGCGGCGGTTCAAGTTTGTCGGCTCAACCATCTGTTATTCCTTCATGCAGGCGGTAGGGTTGGTCAATGATCACGATGCGAATTGCTTTCGTTATCGAGAGGTTGGGAAGCAATAGACTTTTTCTTTGCACCTTTGTGCCTCTGCGTGAGAGATTATGCTTCAACTTTCGTCCCCTGGAGGTCCCTTAATTGCGACAAACTTCCTGGAAATTACTTCTGCTTGCTCTTGCTGCCTGCTGTCTGGCTCAGTACGTGGCTGCTCAAACCCCTTCCGCAGCGCTGGCCTCGCTCCCCGAAGCCGACGCCCTGATCTATGTCAGCCCACAACGCATTCTTAACGAAGCCGCGCCACGTGTTATGGCGCCCGCCGAGGTGACGAAGATGCGCGCCGCATTCGCCGACATAAAGTCAGCCGCCGGCGTCGATCCTGCTTCCGTCGAGTACCTCGTGATCGCAGTCCGTTTTAACAAGCCCGCGAGCAAGCTGAATTTTGTTGCTCCCGACGTGATGTTGGTCGTCGGCGGAGACTTCAGCTCCGATTCACTCATGACGCTTAGTCAGGTTTATCTGCAGGACAAGGTTCGCGTTGAGAAGCACGGCTCCAAATCGATGACGGTGATGAAGATCGATCCATTAGTGGCCGAAGCAGAGAAGAACCCGATACTTAAACCGTTTGTCGAGATTGGCGCAGTGCCACTCAGTGCAAACTCTCTGGCAATTGGCACTCTCCCTTACCTCAGATCCGCAATCGATGCGGCTGATGGAAACGGAAGAATTAGTGCAGCGACACTCGAATCGTTGTTCAGGGATCCAAATGTGCTCATGGCTGCTTCAGGCGCGCCGCTGGCCTCCTTTGCAAAGAGCTTTGGGTTGTTAGGTCTCGAAAACACTTCGCGAGAGTCGCGCTGTGATACGCGTTTTGGCAACTTCTACGCCGCCGTTACAATGACCGGAACTAATTTTGTTCTACGGGGCGCAATGAATGCCGATAATCCTGACACAGCTAAGATCATCAACAACCTGCTGTCGGGGCTGATGAAGCAGGGTATCAGCGCTGTGCCTGACAAGAATGCTCAAACCATTTTGCAAGGTCTAAAGATGTCGGCGAAGGAGAATGAAATCGTTTGGGAAGCCGACATTCCGGAAAAAGTCGTGGCTGACTATTTGAAGCCGTCGCCCACACCAGCAGCGACGTCGGCGCCGGCTGCCACCAAACCAACTCCCAAACGGCCGGTGAGGAAGAAGCGACCAAGGTAATGGAACCTCGTACTTGGTACTTTGTCCTTGGATCTGAAGTAACAAAGCACTAAGCACAAATTCGAGGAGATACAGATGCGTAAATCACTCTTGCCCTTATTGGCGTTTTCACTGTTACTCGCAGTGGCAATTTTGTTGGTGACTTCATTTGACATCGCAGTTACTTCGTCGGCCCAGAACGCAAACAGCTCCACTACCACCAACAAGAATCAGAACGATAGTCGCTCAATCAAATCCGGAGGCGGCGCTCCGCAGCAGGATTTTTCGAAGAACACGTGGGAACTTCCGGAGGATGCGGATAAAACAAAGAATCCGACTCCGGCAACTGCTGAATCGATCGAAAGAGGAAAAGCGCTCTACCTCGACCGAAACAAGGGCAACTGCATCTTCTGTCACGGCGAAACCGGCGCTGGCAACGAACCCAATTTTCCGAAACTGCGCCGCAAACCCGCTGATCTCACAAACAAAGAACGCATGACGTCAATGACCGATGGCGAAGTCTTCTGGAAAATCACCAAAGGCATTCAGGGAATCATGCCAGCCGGTGAGAGAAGGATGACTGAGGCGGCAGAGCGCTGGGACGTGGTGAACTACGTGCGCACGCTAGCTAAGGAATAGTCCTATGTCCTATGGGACCTATTAATTTCAGAAAAACTTTTCCGCATAATCGCGGATCTCTTTCAACGACGATTCCGCGAGCACTCGGAAAACCTTTACCTCGCAGCCTGCGGGAATCCGCGGCGCCATCAGCGAATCGGTAATTACAAACGCTGCGGAACGCAATCCCTTCTCCCAGTTGCGTTCCCGCGCGTCGCGAAAACTCAAGGCGTCGGCGTCGAGTCCTGCGGCCACCAACATCGTCCTGGCCCAACGAAGGAACTCCGGCCAACGTGAAACGATTGCAACCAACGCATCGGGCGATGGTCTCGCTTGCCCTCTCATCCGTTCAACCACTGAAGCCGAATGAAGCACGAGCACATCAGTCTTCGGCTGAATGCGATCTGCAAACGCATCCATGTGACCATACAAGACTAGTGGCGCCGCTCCTGCCACAACGCCATCCAGGTCAGCAGGCCCTGCTCCTTTCACTTTAACCCTGGTTGCCGTTGACACCTCGGCCACGAGTATCTCGCGAAGTTCGGGATCAGACTCGAGTAAGAGAAAGTGATCGGGCCGTTGCATCGACAACGACCGCTGCACTCCTGCCTGTATTTCAGCGAGTGAATATCCCTCTTCACGCAGATTTTTGAAGAAACGCGCAATGAGTTGATCGAGTGCGATTTCGTTCTCGAGCACCTCATCGTTTCGTGCTCGCACATAAACGCCGCTGCCTTTGCGAAATTCCACCCATCCTCTGCGCGCGAGTTCGCGATAGGCTGAACTGACAGTATTGGCATGGATGTCGTAGCGCCGCGCGAGGTCACGGGTGCTCGGCAAACGTTCCGACACTTTCAAATCGTTGCTGACAATTCCGAGCACGATTTGGGTGACGAGCTGTTCACGGATAGGGACTTCACTGTTTTTTGAGATCCATAGTCGCATGTCGAGTTTGACAGGATTTCAAAATTCCCCTGATTATAGCGAATCGCATGAATACTGACGCCGCAATTGCTGTTTTAACCGCTATGATTACGCCCGCAGTACTGATTTCCGCCTGCGGCAGCATGATTTTGTCGACTTCGTCGCGGCTCGGACGCGTTGTGGACCGCGTTCGTGCGCTTTCGGACCGTCTGGAAAACATGGCGGCGCGGGAGGAAAGAGGCCCGGCGCTAATTGAGCGACAGGCTTCTATCTTTCAACAATTGGACAAATTGACAAGCCGCGCCCGGATACTCCAACGATGCATGGTCACTTTTTACCTAAGCCTGGGAATGTTTGTGTCGACGAGTGTTGCGATTGGCATCGTGCCGTTCACTGGAAATCAAAAATATAACATGATACCTGTAGTGCTCGGTCTCGCTGGCGCTTGCTTTCTTTTCTACGGTAGCGTGTTGCTGATTCTAGAGGCACGACTCGCGCTCAGCACAATCCACGGCGAAATGGATTTCATCTGGCGTCAGTCGAAAAAAGCAACGCCCGTGGAGATCGTGGAACAACACAAACCGCATTTCGTTCACTTCAGACGGCATGAATAACGAGCTGACGAGCACGATTGAGCCATCTTATCTCGCGTTGCTGCGTGCAGGTGAACTCGACCGTCGTGTGGAACAGCTCGAACGCTTGTTGGAACGTTGCACCGTTTGCCCGCGTGACTGTCTCAACAATCGTCTAAACAACGAGATCGCTGCCTGTTATTCGGGTCGCTTGCCGATCGTTTCGTCATACACCCCACATTTTGGCGAGGAGCCCCCACTTGTCGGAACAAAGGGCGCGGGCAACATCTTCTTCGGGAACTGCAATCTTCGTTGTGTTTACTGCCAGAACTACCAGATTTCACAAACACACAAACAGCAGCTTAAAAACGAAGTCACGCACGAACGTCTGGCAGACATGATGCTGGAGCTCCAGTCGCGCGGTTGTCATAACGTCAACTTCGTATCACCGACACACTTCGCGCCCCAGATGGCGCGGTCGATTCTGATCGCAGCGCGAAACGGATTGCACGTGCCGGTTGTTTACAACACAAATGCGTACGATTCAGTTGAAGTGTTGCAGTTGCTGGATCGAATCGTCGACGTTTATTTGCCTGATCTGAAATACGCAGATGACGAGTCGGGTTATCTGTATTCGAAAGTCAGCGGCTATCAGGAAGTTTCGCGCGTGGCGTTGCGAGAGATGTACCGGCAAACTGGCGATGAGTTGGTGCTTGATGAAGATGGTCTGTTGAAACGCGGTCTGGTCGTTCGTCTGCTCGTGCTACCGAACGACATTGGCAGCGTTAGTGAATCGATCGAATGGATCAGAGACGAGCTAAGCCCGCGCGTGGCGATTTCGCTAATGGCGCAGTACTACCCGACGCACCAGGCCGAGACAAACAAACGATACGTTCTGCTTTCGCGACGGATTAGAGAATCAGAATGGATGAAAGCGACCACTGCGCTCGAGAAACTAGGTATGACCGAAGGCTGGGTGCAGGAGTTTGATGGCGCCGCTTATTACTACCGCCCTGACTTTACAGATGCAGATACGCCATTTCGTGATATCCGCGACTTTGATCAGCGCTGATCTGCGGCCTCATACCGCACTGCCGGACTTCCCGCTGGATAAAATACGCCTAACAATCTCAGTTCGCCTTCACCAGTATTCTCCACGCAGTGCACCTGTCGTTTCGGTAAATAGATGCACGAACCTGGACCGATCGGAGTGCTGGTGTCGCCGGCCCACATTCTGCCCTCTCCGCGGAGAATGAAGAGAACCTCTTCATACTCGTGAAAATGATCCGGCGCGCGACCCGGCGGAATTGAACCAACAAACTGTGTCACTTGCTCGCTCCCAATTTCATCGTCAACCAATACGCGATACCAACGATCAGCAGTCGGCAGAGCTCTGCGGTCCGAAAGCTTTACAATAGGCGAAGACTTAGGTCCAGCACCGGCCTGGGAACCAGAATCAGTAACAATCTCAAAAGGTTCCTCAGGACACTGCGAACTGACAAAGCGCACCACCTCCGGCCCATTGTTTTTTACAGTCAGCGTCTGTCCTGGTCGAAGATAGACTCCAGTCGCTGGTTCAACGTCATATCCAACGCTGTCGATGAAAACTGTGCAGTCACCTTCTAACACATAAACAACCTCATCACACTCACGATTGCGCAAACCCGGAGATGTTCCTGGTCCAAACTCGAGAATCCGCAACGAGATCGCTTCGGCGCCACTCGCTCTGCCGATCTGATTCCAAACTTTGAGCGAGCCAAAGTCAGTTGGAGCACCTTCATGCATTGTCGAGACCCGGCAACCGCCTTCCAAGAGAACAGCCATCGACGAAGCTCCTAAGATTTGCTTGTTTTCAGATGATGCGTGGTGTGTTCAGTAACGGAGGCCGCCTGGAGTCTTGGGGCGGTAGGAAGTTCATTCGTTAGTTGCCCCGCGGATGGAGCTTCGTAGGGAATTCTGTTTGCCCCTGAGTCGAGCACTTTTTGTGAGAGAGCGTCGTAGGCGTCGCCCGGAAGTTGCTTGCGCGGAACAGTAAAGAGCAGCCCGTTAACGATTATTCCCACTCCGACGAGGAACGTGACGAGCGCCGGAATAATGAAGGGGATGAGATCTATCTTTTCCATCGCCATGATCCAGAGAATAAACGTGGCGCCGAGTCCGATTGCTGCCATGATAATGCCCGCGCGAATTTTGCGTAGACGTCTTTCTTCGGGTGATTCGAGGAACTTCTCAAAGTGCGGCAAGACGTCTTCCGCAACCTTTTTCAACTCTTTGGCCGAACTCATCTGGCGAATCTTGTCAGCCACTGCCATCCCGATCTGTTCGCGTGCTGAGATTGCTGACTGTGTGACTGCATCAGGATTTTCGAGAGAATTGCGAACAACACGGAGATCAGTGCCGCAAGCGCGACAGAATTGACTGTGTTGTCGTTCTTCCGAACCGCAGGATGGGCAGTACATGTCGGGGAATTATACGGCAAGGAAGGCAGGAAGTTCCTGCTGAAATTACAGGTAGTATAGGTCCTAAAGGACCTATTTCACTCACTAATGCAACCTGGGTCTTTCTTCTGGCACCTACTACTGAACGATTCACTATTCGCGATTCGCGATGTTAAGATTCGCCAGGCTCTCTCAGAGGTAACGTCATGAAAAAACTACTTATTCTGACCCTGACCTTCGGGCTGTTTTGTCTCCCGGCGGCGGTGATAACGGCTCAAGAGCAGCCACCAACCCAGCAACCATCAACTGAAGAACTTGAGAAGCAGAAAGCCGAGCGCGAAAAGAATGCCTACCGTCTGCTGGATCAGGTAATTGACGAAGCCCAGTCGCTGCGGCTGGTCGAGAATCGTGTCCGCGTACAAATCAGCGCCGCCGACATGCTGTGGGACCAGAATCAGGGACGGGCTCGCGGCCTCTTCGCGATGGCCGCTGAAGGCGTTGCCGAATTGGGGCGCACACCGGTGAATACGACAAATAATCGACGCGCAATGCAGGAGGGCAATGGTTTTGCTTTTCAAGGACCTCCTGGCCAACAGATCATGCGCAATTATCAATTGCGTCAGGAACTGGTATTGACTGCGGCTCGTCACGATGCGGCACTCGCATACCAACTGCTCGCTACGACCAAGCCTCCCGTTAACATCCAGGCCACTGTTGATCTACGTGGACCACGCGCGCAAATGGTTTCAGATGAAAATCTTGAGCAAACCTTGCTCGGTCGCGTTGCTGCTCTCGATCCAAAACTTGCAGCGCAAAACGCCGAACAGATGTTGGAAAAAGGTCAGTTTCCAGGCACCCTTTCCGAAGTTATCAATCAACTCTACAAACAGGATCCGGAAGCCGCTGATAAACTCGCCGACAAAACGGTTAAGAAAATTCAAGCTGCAAACCTTTTGACCAAAACCGATATGACTGGGCTGGTGCAAAACTTACTGCGACCTGGACCACGTCCTGCAGGCGAAGCATCAGCCTCGACGGCCCAGGCAACGACCACCGGCCGGCGGCCAGTGCTCGGACAAGCTGCTTACGTCGACCTCCTTTCGACAGTAATTGACGCTGCACTAAAAGTTACGCCGGCAGCGCAAAACAATCAGCGTGGGAGCGGACCGCAGGCTGTGCGTCGTGGTCCTGTAGCTGCGCAAACCGCTGTTGCTTCGCAACCACCAACCGAGGCACAGATCGAACAGAACAACGCACGACGGCTGCTCGCCAGTTCGCAGCTCATGTTGCCAATGATCGATCAGTATCTACCGTTGAAAGCACAGGCCATCAGGCAGAAACTGACTGAGCTGGGCATGTCAAGTTCCATCGCGCAAACAATCAACGCGTTACAAGGGGAACCGACAGCTGATGCGCTCGTGCAGGCTGCTGCGACCGCGCCGCCGCAAATGCAATCGCGCCTCTACCAGCAAGCTGCGAACAAGGCGATCGACGAAGGTGACACGGAACGCGCACGTCAGATTGCCAATGAGCACTTGCAAAACAATGCGCGCGATGCAGTGATGCAGCGAATCGATTTTCGTGAAATGGCGAAGAAAGCCGAGGGTGCGCGCCTCGACGAAATCAGGCAGTCTGTGGCGCGACTGCAGACCGACAATGACAAGATTGATCTTCTGATCCTGGTCGCGAGTGACGTGCAAAAGACGAATCAGAAGGTCGCGCTGCAAATACTGGAAGACGCCAAACAGATCGTTAACCATCGTGCAACCAGTTACGAGCACTTCGAACAGCAACTAAGAGTGTCGCGCGCATTCGCTTCGGTAGATCCGGCTCGGAGTTTCGAAGTGCTGGATCCCGGAATCAATCAACTGAATGAATTACTCTCGGCCGCGTCGGTCTTGAGTGGTTTTGAGATCAACATGTTTCGCGATGGCGAAATGGCGATTCAAGGTGGAAATGGTTTGACAGCGATGGTGAATCGATTCGGGCAGGAACTCGCCGCGCTCGCCACCAGCGACTTTGAACGCTCGGAAACATTGGCTGGAAGATTTCAATTTGCGGAGTCGAGAATCATCACTCGACTGTCGATCGTCCGGGGATTACTGGGTGTGAAGCCGGCGACTGGACAGCGGGTGATGTTTGGAAATGTGGGTGAAAGCATCGTCATCAACCCGGATTAACAGACAAGCGGGATTATCGGGTCCCTCGATTGCCGGCATTAACACATCCGCTTTTCATCATTGCTTCGACACGATGGTTCTTGCGGTTTTTCATGAGCCTGGGTCTGTTTGGTCTCTTGCTTATGAGCGCGCTCGATTCATCGTTTCTCGTGCTGCCTTTCGGAAACGATCTGCTGCTGATCGCACTTGTTAGTTCCAGTCGCGAAGGCTGGAGTTGGATCGCTTACGTGCTCACCTCAGCAATAGGATCTGTGGTCGGTGTTCTCGTTATCGACCTGATCATGCGAAAGGCCGGAGAGAAAGGCCTGGAGCGCTTTGTAAGCGAGCAGAGAGTTGCAAAACTTAAGGCAAAACTGGAAAACAAAGCCGGCATTACGATCTTTATCGCGACGCTGATCCCGCCGCCGTTTCCCTTTACACCGGCGATAATGACCGCCTCCGCCCTTCAAACTCCACGCGGACAACTGCTGGCGGCCGTCTTTCTGGGACGCCTCGTCCGATTCGGCATCGAAGCAGCCCTGGCGCTCTATTTTGGCCGCCATTTGATCGCCCTCATGGATTCCGACGTCGTTGCTTATTTTGTTTACACGTTGGTGGGAATCGCAATCGTGCTGAGCACTCTGTCAGTAATCAAGTGGTTAAAGCATAACTAGCCACAACTCGAGGCGCTGGATTGGCCGGATTTTTTGTGCTTTTTGTGCCCGGCGTGTAAAATCCCGAGTCGAAAAAAAACCTCCTGAAGGGAGCCCGCAGGCATGCCAGAGACACGGGGCGTTCAAGCCACGGAAGAAGTAAAAGCAGAGTGGTCCACGGCCTACAAGTATTACCTGAGAGCGCCGGGTGACCGGTTCGATAAGAAAAAGGATCGGACTCAACGAATCGACTACGTAGCCCAGGAAATGAAACTGACTCGCAAGCAGGCTAAGCGCCGCATTCGCAATTACGAAGCGTGGCAGCGAAACATCAAAAAGGGCCTCGTTCGCCCGTAGTGGTTCGATTCTCAAGCCGTCAGACTGGACCTCACACAGTCGCGCAATCTCGCACTCTTACTGTGCCGTTTGTTGCATCCACAGGTTCGCAGATTTAGTAAATCAGCTGTGTAATCTGTGGATAGGTTTGAGCATTGCCGCAATCCTCGATATAGTGTGGTCCTAATTCCCCAATCCCCTTTTGCGAAAATGACTTGGCAGGAGGTTAACGATGAGTTTCACTCGTCATGGCGGCCAATTGTGGCTTGGCCTCTTCTTTCTTCTCAGCATAGGACTGGTTCTTATGTCGTGTACTGATAGTCCAAATCTGTCGTCCGGCAAGGCCAATAAAGAGGAAGCAGAGAAGTTCCTCGCCGACGCCGAAAAGCGCCTGCTGGATCTAAATATCAAATCCGGCCGGGCTGATTGGGTGAAAAGCACTTTTATCACCGACGATACCGAAACACTCGCAGCCGAAGCCAACGAAAACCTGATTGGCGCCACAACGGAACTCGCCGAACAAGCGCGAATTTACGAGAATCTCGATCTCTCGTCCGAAGCAAAGCGAAAACTGAAACTGCTGAAGTTGTCGTTGACACTTCCGGCTCCCAAAGATCCCGCCAAGCGAAACGAACTCACCAAACTCGCTGCCTCGATGGAAGGCGATTACGGCAAGGGTAAATACTGCCCCGAAGGTGACAAGGGAAAATGCTTGAGCCTGCCCGATCTGGAACAGATCATGGGCAACAGTCGTGATCCGGAAGAACTGAAAAAGGCGTGGGTCGGATGGCACCAGATCGCGATACCCATTCGCAAAGAGTATGTGCGGTTTGTCGAGCTGAGCAACGAGGGCGCCAGGGAAATGGGTTTCAAGGATACAGGCGCGATGTGGCGTTCGAAGTACGACATGGAGCCTGACGCTTTTGCCGCCGAGATGGAACGATTATGGCAACAGGTTAAGCCGCTCTACGATTCGCTTTACACCTACACGCGTCGCAAGCTGTCTGAGAAGTATGGCAAAGACGTTGTAAGTGAGGACAAACCGATACCGGCTCACTTGCTCGGAAACATGTGGGCGCAAGGCTGGGCAAATATCTACCCGCTGCTCGCGCCCGCAAATGCGGATCGCGGCTACGACCTGACGCAAATACTCAAGGCCAGAAACACTGATGCGAAGCAGATGGTTCGCTACGGTGAGGCGTTCTTCACGTCAGTTGGGTTCGATCAATTGCCACAGACTTTTTGGGAGCGATCGTTATTCACGAAACCGGCCGATCGTGAGGTCGTTTGTCATGCAAGCGCGTGGGATCTCGACTTCGAAAAGGATGTGCGATTGAAGATGTGCATCCAGGTCAACGAGGAAGACTTCTCTGTGGTGCACCACGAGTTGGGTCATAACTATTATCAGATGGCCTACGCTACGCAACCTTTTCTTTTTCGCGACGGTGCAATAGATGCTTTTCACGAAGCGATCGGCGACACAATCGCATTATCCGTGACGCCGCCGTACTTGAAACAGCTTGGTCTGATCGACAAGGTACCGGACCAAAGCGCTGATATTGGCTTCCTGCTGAATCGCGCGCTCGATAAAGTCGCCTTCCTGCCGTTTGGTTACCTTGTGGATCAGTGGCGCTGGAAAGTTTTCTCAGACGAAGTTAAGTCCGATGGATATAACAAAGCGTGGTGGGATCTACGTGAGAAGTATCAGGGAATTGCACCGCCGGTGCCGCGTACCGAACAGGAGTTTGATGCCGGTGCGAAGTATCACGTACCGGCAAACACTCCATACGCGCGCTATTTCCTCGCAGCGATTCTGCAGTTTCAATTTCACCGCGCGCTGTGTCGCGAAGCGGGATTCAATGGACCGCTCTACCAGTGCTCGATTTATGGAAACAAGAAGGCTGGTGAAAAACTGAAAGCGATGCTGGCGATGGGTCTGAGCCGGCCGTGGCCCGAAGCGTTAAAGGCAATGACCGGCGAAGACAAGATGGATGCGACTGCGATTATCGATTACTTCGCACCGCTGAAGACCTGGCTCGACGAGCAGAACAAACCGAAATAGCTACAGATGGCTTATTACAATCGCGTGATGCTGCGATCGCGGAGCACGTAGTGTTGAGTTTGTAGTTCAGTAATAATTTCAGCCGTCTGAAATTTACGTAGCACTTCCGGTGGCCAGACGCGATGAGATCTGCCTTCCCGTACGGTAGCGTTGTTTACACGCATAAACTCGTCGGTTGAAGGCACTGAGGTGCGTGGCTTGACCAGCGAATACTTCAGCGGTCGACGCCGGGTAAAAGGAAACTGGATCGAGAGGATTTGGTTTGCTTGGGCTAATGCTTTCATAAACACCTTGTGTTGAACTTGGATTAACTCCTGTCCAACTAAAGGCAGTTTCAATCAGCCACGGTTTCCAGCTTTTAGCCACAAAAAGGCACCAAAGGCACAAAAAGCCCGGGAATTAGAACAGCTCAGTTTGGGGTAGGCGGTCTTGCAGGCCGAATTTACGCAGGGCGTTGCAGGTAGGAACGGAGCTCGGGTCGTGTGGCTTTGCGCATCAGGGCAGCCTTGGCTTTCCATTCCATCGTGCGACTAAGTTCCACCAGGAAATGGGTTTCTCCAGATTCGAATGAAGCGATTGGCGCCCCATCCTGGTAGAGAATTCGGTTGCTGGTGTGAGCTGTAATGCGGCTGCCCGGAATGATGATCCCAACAAGGTTCAGGGGATCGGCTGCGCTCACTGAAATCAAACTCTCCTGCGGGCCGGCACGACGAATTGCGCGCAGCATTCCAATCGCTTCCGGCAGAGCAAACTGTTCGCCCGAGATGCCGGCGACAAAGCGACCTCCACGAATGTCACCGCGTGCTTCAAGACGATGATAGAAGCGCAACAGTACACGCCAGGGCAATACGATGCCTTCTCGTTCCAGCAGTCGTTTAAAAACTACGCCGTATCGTTTGAGAAGTGCCCACGCAACTTCTTCAGTTAGCGCCTGGTCGTTTAAGTTTGGGGTCGTGTTGCGTTGCAAAATAGACCAGCGACCGGCACTCGCCATGTCATAAACGGGCTGCCGGTGTTTCCGTCGCGCCGCTGCCTGCGTCTTACGACTTCCGGGCGTTAACAAAGCTCGTAGTCCTGCAAAGCTGTCTGACACGACAATGCCGTTCGCAACCAGGTCTGCCAGTGCTTCTTCAACCTGACTGCGCAACAACTTAGTATTCTCGACAATGTCAGTAAAAAACGAAGCGCCTCGGGTGATCAGATAGTCGTAGACCAGCTGTGTGGTGGTTGAAAACTCTGTGTTGCTTGCCGGTGTTGGTTGCGGAAACACGGAACTCCAAAGCGCAAAATTCTTTCTTCGCAGGAGTGCGATTGGAGTATTTCGAACGGGACCAGATCCGCGTGTCCTCTCGCCATTCTCAACCGCTGCCGAACGTGCAAGTGGAGTCAGACGAGCCCAAACAACTTCGCCAGACAGACACAAAGCGTCGAGCCAGGCGGGATCGTATTCCACCATGCGTGCAGGCAGAAGTTCGCCTTCCCATGCTGCCGCCGGTGCTTCAACGCCTTCCAGCTGCTCGATAATCGCTTTGAGACTCTCCGGGCCTTCCATCTGATGGTCCGGCGCAACCTTTTGCCAGGCGAGCAGGAAGCGGATGAAGTCGCTGCTTGCGACGGGCTCGATCTCCTGTCGCAGTCGATTCAATGTGTAACTGTGAATGCGGGCAAGCAAACGGCGCGCGCTCCACTCAGTTTCGCTTGTGCCGGGTGTGAATTTACCGCGGATCACAAAACCTTCTGCTTCGAGCCTTAGCAAAGCAGTTTCGATCTCTAATTTATTGAGGCCGGATGACTCCATTAACTGAGCAACAGTCACCGGGCCCAACCCTTCCAGACGTCCGCGAATAATCTCGACCAGTGCCTCTTCCGCACTCCACGCGGTGCGCGAAACACTTTCAGGTGCGACAACCGGCGGCTCGAGTTGTGCGTCTGTGTAAATCGTCTGGAGCTGTGGCAAACGTTCGGCTGCCACCCACAACCTCTTCGTTGGCGCTGCCGGCGTCCCGGCAATCATCACTGCGGCACGGCGATCGGCATTCAACTCTGCGAAGAATTCCTGCCAGCCTGAACCCTCTGCTTCCGTCAGGAAACCGAGCTCAACGAGGGCATCGTGAAGTTCATCCGCATTGCGCGGCTCCGGCCAAACCTCGTCGCGCACGCGGTCGATAGCAGCCTGATCGAGCTTACCCATGTCACTGGCTGTTTCCGGATCAAGCCAGCGTCGTTGAAACACAGCTCGCGTGCGACGTTCTTCGAGCGGTGCGTCGTCGAGGTATGCATACGGTCGAGCGTTCAGAATTTCCTGTGAAAGGGGCGAAGCCTCAATCACATCGCGAGCGAACAGATTTTTCTCGTTTCGCTCAATCGACGTCAATAAACACTCGAGGCCGTCGATGTCCATCGCCTCTTCCAGGCAATCTTTGACTGTTTGGTCGACGAGTGGATGCGATGGGATTTCTCTTTCGCCGCCAGTCAGATTTTCAGCACACGCGACCTGGTCCGGGAAAATGGCAGTCAGAAGATCTTCCGCATCCATGCGCTGCAACTGTGGCGGGATTTTGCGGCCACCGCGACGGCGCAATACTGCCAGCGAACGAGTCACGTTCCAGCGCCAGCGAATATTCCACATCGGCGCATCAAGCAGTGCCTGAGACAAAAGGTGTCGCACGGTCTTTGAATTTAGATAATGAAAGACATCATCGAGTGGAAAACTGTGTGTTGGTCCAAGTGAGAGGACGATTGCATCCTCAGTTGCTGCCGCTTGTAATTCAAAATTAAACTTGCGACAGAACCGCTTCCGCAAAGCCAATCCCCACGCCCGATTGATACGGCTGCCAAACGGCGAATGCAACACCAACTGCATGCTGCCGCTATCATCAAAGAATCTCTCAAGCACAAGATTGTCTTGCGAGGGCATCACACCCAGCACGATCTTGGCCCCGGCAAGATACTCAACAATCTGCTCCGCCGCGGATTGAGATAGTCCCAGCGCATCCGTCACCCACGTCAAGGCCGGCTCAAGATTAATCCCGGATCCGTCTTCATTAGCATGAACCCGCGTTGCAACTTCCTCCCGTAATCGCGACACCGACAGGGATAGTTCCTGTGTCCGTGCCGGCGCTTCACCCAACCAAAACGGAATTGAGGGTGGCTGGCCATGTGCGTCCTCGACGCGAACCTTTCCCTGCTCCACTCGCAGCACGCGCCACGAAGTATTTCCCAGCTGGAAGATATCGCCCTGCAGACTCTCGATCGCAAAGTCTTCATTTACTGATCCGATTACAAGTTCGCTCGGCTCTAGCACGACCGCATAATCCGCCGTGTCGGGAATCGCGCCACCGGAAGTAATGGCCGCCAGTCGCGCGCCTCTGCGACCACGCAGTCGCTGATTGACTGCGTCGTGATGAAGATAGGTCGAGCGACGGCCTCGCTTCGTGGTGAAGCCTTCTGCAAGCATACGTACAATCGCGTCAAACTGCTGCAGCTCGAGATTGCGATAGGGATAGGCGCGACGAACCGTTCGGAACAGATCGTCTTCAGACCATTCTTCGGCGGCAACCGCAGCCACGATCTGCTGGGCCAGAATGTCCAGAGGCTTTTCCGGAATCTCCAGGTGATCCAGTTCCTCGCGACGAACTGAATCGACAATCGCTGCACACTCAACTAACTCATCACGTGAGAGTGGAAAGATTCTGCCCTTTGGAAAACCTGCAACTGTGTGATTCGACCTGCCAACGCGTTGCAGAAAGCTCGCGATTGAACGAGTGGAACCAAGCTGACAAACCAGATTCACATCGCCGATATCGATGCCGAGCTCCAGTGATGCGGTGGCAATAAGTGCGCTCAGCTCACCTGACTTCAGACGTTGCTCTGCTACCAGACGCTGTTCACGAGCGAGACTGCCATGGTGCGCGGCAATGTTCTCCTCACCGATTCTTTCGCCCAGGTGGCGTGCAACTCGTTCTGCCAGCCTTCGTGTGTTCACGAAGATCAGCGTGGTTTTGTGCTGCCGAATCAGTTGCGCGAGCCGGTCGTAAACTTCATCCCAAACCTCGCCTGACATGACTGCCTGCAAAGGAGACTCCGGCAACTCGACAGCTATATCGAGTTTTCTTGTGTGACCACTGTCGATGATCCTGCAGTGAGGAGTGTTATTAGCGTCGATATTTTCAGTGCCGACGAGGAAGCGTGCCACTTCTTCAATCGGTCGCTGCGTCGCGGAAAGACCGATGCGAACGAGGGACCGCTTACCTGACCCGTTTTGTGAATGCTGGGAAACGAGTTGTTGCAAACGTTCTATGGAAAGCGCCAGGTGCGATCCGCGTTTGTCACCGACGACTGCGTGAATTTCATCGAGAATCAATGTCCGCGCCGTTTCCAGCATGCGCCGGCCGCCTTCGCTGGTCAGCAGAATGTAAAGCGATTCCGGAGTCGTGACTACGACGTGCGGCGGGCGCTTCGTCATCGCAGTTCGTTCGGCGGCCGGTGTGTCGCCGGTGCGAACCAGAGTTCGAATGTTCACCTCTGGTAATCCGAGCGCTTTTAGCTCAGCCTGAATCCCTTCGAGAGGAACCTGCAGGTTGCGTTGCACGTCGTTACTGAGTGCTTTCAGCGGTGAAACGTAGATAACGTGAGTGGAATCGTCCAGGTGTCCATCCACGCCCAGGCGAACGAGGTCATCGATTGCTGAGAGAAACGCTGCGAGAGTCTTTCCCGATCCGGTGGGGGCGGCGATGAGTGTGTGCCGGTGTTTCTTGATTTCAGGCCATGCCCGCAACTGCGGATCTGTCGGTGCGGGAAAGCTGCGCGCAAACCAGCGCGCCACTGCTGGATGAAACATTTCTGGATTCATAAGGGACGAGCATTATACTTCGCTCAACCGGATTTGCATAGCTGGGCCGCACGCCCACCCATGAAACAAAGCCATCTATTCGAACTGCTTTCTGAACTGCTCGAACTGCTCTTTTAGTTTTTCGACTTCAGCCGTCAAGGCTTCGACCCTTTCTTCCAGGCTCGTGCGTCGCAAGGGACTTGGCGGAGTTTGCTCGAGCGATTGAATATCAATCTCGCCAGATAATAGGTGCGCAAAGCGACCTTCCTTCTGTCCCGGCTGACGCGGCAAACGCGCAACCAGAGGATCAGGGTCTCTCGTAATGAGTTTGTTAAGAGTTTCCTCGACTTCCTCCAAACTCGAAAACTCGTGCAGACGTGAAGCATTCCCGCGCAACTCACCCAGTGTTTGCGCACCACGTAGCATCAGGACGCACATCAGCGCCATTTCTGGATGACTCAGGTGCATCACTTCCGGCATCACGTGTTTATACTTCGGCACGCGGCTGGTGCTGCCGTAAAAGACGTACGCGAGATTCTTTTCCCGCAGGCTTTCCAACGCATCCGCGACTTGATTCTCGGAATATGAAGTGACGGGATTGCGATTATTCTTCTGATTACACGCGAGCGTCAGGGCGTTGAGTGTCAGAGGATAGTATTCGGGTGTGGTCACTTGTTTCTCAATCAGCGAGCCGAGAACGCGAGTCTCGATGTCAGTTAGGATTGTTTCCATCACAAAAACAGTTTCTCCCGCAACGGCTCCACGGCGCAACGAAGAATTTGATTAAACGTTGCGCCGTCGCGCCGCTGCGGGAGAAAATCCTACAGCGAGTTATTGATCATCATCGACGACAGTGCTCGGTCGTTGACCTTGCCCGCGGCCCTCCGAGCGCCCGACACTCAAGTTGTCGTAATTCAGTGCTGCATTAAACAGCAGGAAGAACTCGCCCTGTGTTTGATGTCGCCACATCGGATTTGTGGCAAACATCACCACGTGACCGCGTCCAACCGGCACATCAACAATCGCAGGCCGGTTCGCGAGCTCATTTCCCCCGGCCAGCATGCCGCTGACCAGAAGATTCTTTTCATCAGACGCAAACCGCAACACCACGCGCGGTCGCAATTGCGGAGGCACAAAGAATGGGCTTTCGCGCTGGTCGGCATCCGGATCTGGCCGGCTGTTCGGATCAGCGGGACGCGGCTGCGGCATTGCCTGAATCACATCCGGATCACTCACACCACCACGGCCGGAAGCTCGTGACGTACCGCCACCTGCGCCTTGACCACCGCCTCCGCCGCCACCAAAACCTCCACCTCCACCGGCTGCGACCTGGAACAGCGGCGACTGGCTGAAGTAAATCGGCAAGCCTGCGTCGTAGCCATAAGCGATGGGACTCTTGCGATCGGCAAATGTTGAGTTGTAAATCGATCCACGCGCCTGGAGCCGCTCCCCCGGCTGAATGGACACGCCGGTCGTGATGCCGTAATCGATCGGGACCTGAGCAACACTGGCAATCGTGATAAACAATCCACCGTCTTCGATGAACTTTTGCAGATTGGCAACACCGGCTACTGTCATGCCGCCCCGCATGTCATCGGTCTGATCCGGCGAGTTGCCAAAGTTTGGCGTTACCGTCGATGCCTTCCACGGAATCGCTTCGCCACGCTTCGGCATGCCATTGACGATCGTTTGTGCCGAACCACCGACAGGCGGGAAGATCAACACATCAAACTTCTCACGCAGATTAGGCGTGTTGCGAATCACGTGATCGGAAATGTACGTGTACGGAATCTGCAGCTTGTCAAACTCAATGCGATACCAACCTTCGTTTTGAGTGTTGGTCCAGGTATGAACAATCGCGATACGTGGCACCGCCAGCTCGTGAGTCTTCACTTCAGGCAGCTTGTCCACACCGACTGCTTTGAGACCGAGTTCGGTAACGGCAGCCTCCAACCGCGTCCGCAGGTCAGCAGGATTGCCTTCCTTCTTCAAAATGAACGAGCCGGTGTTGAACTGCTGATCACCAATCTTGAACGAATCCTCCGCGGCACTCATCTTCACGTCCTTCAACTTGAAACGAAGCGTCGCAAGAGTGTTGTCAGTATTGTGATTGATTACGTACGCCACAGCGGAAGACGGTCCGGAAAGCTGTCCGGTTACTTTCGCATCTGCGGTAAGCAACGTCGCCGGTGCATCGAGCACGCTCTTGTCCACAACGCGCACGGTCTTCACGTTGCGCATGGCGCCCATGGTCCAGCCGGTGTCGTCATACGGAGCCGGATCGCTAACGTTGTAATACTGCGTGTCGAGCAGCATATCGGCCATGCGGGAATACGGCTGATCCATCCTGATGATGTAAGAACCTGCCGGGTACTTCTGATCCTTGACGCTGAACTCCTTCGTGGCGCGATGCACTTCGATTCCCTGCAACCGCATCAGATTCACCATGTCAGCGGCTTCAACAGGGCGCGGCGTGTCTCCGGGGATGATGTAAGCGGCAGGCCCTTCATTCGAGGCCTTTGCGATTGAGCGTTTGCTCTTCAGATAGAAGTTATTAAGAAAACGTTCTTTGTCTTTCGCGACGAAGTTCATGGCAAACAGTATGGCCGACTGCTGCATGTTGACGTTGTTGCGCATGGACCAGTTGACTCGCGGAAACGGCGGATTGGGCCGATACCACACGCGAGACGTTTGATTGGCCTGGAGAGTTCGTTCGCGCGTGTCGGCGCCACCGTTGCCGAAGGTTTCGTAAAAACGACCAATCGAGTTGTGGCCGGTAGCGATGTAGAGCATGTAGTTCGGGGCCCAGCCATCGTAGAACCCATGCGTCCATACACCGGGCACGCCGCGCTTCGTCATCTCTTCGATCTCGTGATAGGCCAGCAACTGAAACTCATCGATTGCCAATGGGTCGAGCCACGCGTTGTACGGTCCGGTTCCAGTCATCGTGTAGAGGTAGGGCACCGATTCGTGGAGATCGTGAAGAACCGTCGGGTGATAATCGAGAAACGTTCGCATCTGATTGCGCGTAAGCGCGAGAGCAAGCCCCAAACCGTCGCGATTGTTGTCATGTGCGACATATTTGCCCCAGTAAAGCAGTGGCGGCGACGGTTTGCCGGGATTGGCTTTACGATAGTTGTAGAGGTCGACCATGCGATCGCGGCCATCGACTTCGAGCGCCGGAGTGATCATCACGATCATGTTTTTGCGAATGTCTTCGATGAATGGCGAATCCTCGACGGCGAGGCGGTAAGCCATCTCCATGAGCATTTCCGGCGAACCGGTTTCGGGTGAGTGAATCGAGCCTGAAGCCCAGTAGAACGGTATGCCTTCTGCAATCAACGTGTGGGCTTCCGTGTCGCTGATCTTTCTCGGGTCGGCCAGCTTTGATGTGATCTCTTTGTAACGATCGATCTTTGCGAGATTCGCTTCATCACTCACCAGCACGAGCATTTGCTCGCGACCTTCTTCGCTCTTCTCCGGCGCGACCAACACGCGCACGCGGGGCGACGCTTTAGCAAGTTCGCGATAGTAACGGTAAAGATCTTTTGTATAGGTGAGCTTGTTTGGAGTTCCAATCGTGTATCCCAGAACTTTCTCAGGAGAAGGCACTTTGTCTGACAGCGGCAGGTGATCGACGAGCTCCGTCAGGAAGTACTTTTCAGTCGTGTACTCCGCGATCTTCGCGCCATAAGCTGTGTCGAGTGGAGACTTTGGCGTAGTGTATTTCGGATTGATTGGCGTGTTTTTCGCCGGCGTCGACGGACTACTGGCGGCGCCAGCTTCAGTGCCTCCACGCGATTCGGTCTGCGCGAAAACGGACGCGGTAAAACACAGCACAAGAACACAACTGAAGAACATTCTTCGAAGTACTGGGGACATGATGTTTCTCCTATCGTAAGGTAGGCCCGATCCGTGTAAATCTGTGTAAATCCGTGGCTGGATTTACAAGTCCTTCGCACACCGAAATCCCGAAGTCATCCAGCGCTCATGGGCGTGAAAGAAATTTCGGTAGGTTGATCGGATATGCAACTGCGGCGTGGCAAATGAGCCACCGCGCAAAACCTTCTGATTGACGAACCACTTGTCGTTGTATTCATCAAACTCAGATTTGAATCCCGGGTACGGCACGTAATCGGAAGTGGTCCACTCCCAGACGTCGCCGATCATCTGCTGGCAGCCGTAACTGTTTGCACCTTCCGGGAAGGCGCCGATAGGCCCCACTGACCAGAAACCATTCTCAAACAGATTTGTGTTGCCGCTGCTGGGGTCAGTATCGCCCCACGGAAATGCTGTCCTGACTTTGCGGCGCGCATCATAACACGCCGCTTTTTCCCATTCCGCTTCCGTCGGCAGTCTCTTGCCGGCCCATTTGGCAAATGCAGACGCTTCGAAGTAACTGGCGTGACACACAGGCTCATCTTTTCGACTCGTGACAGGGTGGAGACCTGAAAAATCGCGAATCATCCATTCGACGCCATGTTGTTCCCAGTAAAGCGGTGCACGCCATTGTTCGCGATTGACGGCTTCCCATCCCTCGGAAAACCACCAGCGGAAGTTTTGATAACCGCCGGCGTTTATGAATTCGAGAAAGTCGGCATTGCTGACCGGGGCTTTATCTAGCGCGAAGTCCCGAAGGAAAACTTGATGAGAAGGCTTTTCATTGTCGAATGCAAACTGGTACGAAAGGGCACGCGAAGGTTGGTAACCAAGCAGGAACAGTCCACCTTCGATCTCGGCCATTCCCTCAACCTTCGCCGCCGGTTTCGGCAACGGTTTCAGCGGTGCGTCAAACTGGTTGCACAAGAGATGCTTGATATCGTAAACAAGCAACTCCTGGTGCTGCATCTCGTGTTCGAGACCGAGCCGCACGAGCGACAGGACTGTCGGTACATCGCGTACGCCCTCCGGCGATTCCAGCAGCGAAAGAACCTGCTCATCGATGTGTTTGCGGTAAGCAACCGTCTCTTTCACAGTCGGACGCGATTTGGTGCCACGTTTCGGCCGTTCAATTCGTACGCCGAAGCCTTCGTAATACGAGTTGAAATAGAAGAGAAACTCCTCAGAATAAACTCTGTAACCGGGCTTGTGTGCTTGCAGAACTGTTTCGAAGAACCAGGACGTATGGCCGATGTGCCAGCGCGGCGGGCTCATGAATTCAGCAGTTTGAATTACGTAATCTTCAATTTCGAGCGGCGCAACGATCTCCATCGTGCGCGCTCGAACCTGCTTGTAGAGATCCGCTATCGAAGCGGCGCCCGGCCCTGAAACTTCACGAATTGTGGAAGCCATGATTGAACCCCAATAATACCCCCTGGCGGGTCAAAAGAGTAATAGGTCCTATCTGCTCTATAGGACCTGTACTTTCCCGTTGATGATGATCGAACACTGCGCCGGAGGTTGCACGCGCCCTACGATGCGCGCGTGGGGATAATTCCTTCGGAGACTGGCGAGGAGTGCTTCGCCTTTACTTTCCGGGATCGCGATTAACATCCCACCGGCGGTTTGGGGATCAAATAGCAACTTCACAATATTCTGATCTACAGACGGGTCAATCTGCGCATCGCTACCGACATATTCGCGATTTGTTTTGTCGCCACTGGTTAACATTCCCTGCGCCGCCAATTCCAAAGCGCCGTCCAGCAGCGGAACTGCCAGAGCGTCGATCTCGATGGTGACTTTACTCGCACATGCCATTTCCCATGCATGACCAAGAAGAGCAAAGCCAGTAACGTCTGTCGCAGCCTTAACTTCAAACTGACGCATTGCTTCGGCGGCGTATTTCCCGGGCGTCAACATCGTCTCGACCGAACCCGCAACTACTGAATCGCCTGCGCGCGCCTTTTTGATTCCTGTGGAAATAACACCCGTTCCGATTGGCTTCGTAAGAATAATCACATCGCCGGGTCGTGCTCCTGAGTTCGTGGCGACCTGGTTTGGATTAATGACACCCGTCACTGAGTAGCCAAACATGATTTGTTCGTTATCCACACTGTGACCGCCGATCAACGTGACGCCGTACTGATTTATCGTCTCCAGCCCGCCACGCATGATCTCACTGAGAATCGCAGGATCGACGCCTTTCTTCGGAAAACAAGTGATCGCCATTGCAGTGATCGGAGTTCCAGCCATGGCCCATACGTCGTTGATGGAGTTTAGCGCCGCGATGCGGCCGTAGTCGTAGGGGTCGTCAACGATCGGAGTGAAAAAGTCGAGCGTTTGCACGAGGGCGAGGTCGTCTCGAAGGCGGTATACACCCGCGTCGTCGGCTGTCTCGAAGCCGACAATCAGATTTGGGTCGTGGGGTTGTTTAGGTAGCCCGCTCAAAACTTGAGCGAGTAAGCTCGGGCTAAGCTTCGCCGCTCAACCAGAGCACGAGACCATCTCGGTCAGACGCATGCGCTTCACCTCCTTCCGATAATTCTGCAAATCTTGTAAATCCTGTTAATCCTGTCAAATGGTTTGCTTTCTTGCAAACCCATGACTATAAGAACTCGATTAAATGTCAAAACAGATCATCCGTATCGGTCCGGCCGGCTGGTCATATAAAGACTGGGAAACTGTTGTCTACCCTCAGAAACCGGGTAAGTCGTTCGATCCGCTCGAATACCTATCGCGGTTTTTCAATACCATTGAGATCAACAGTAGTTTCTATCGGCCGCCAACAGCTTCGACGACAAAATCGTGGGCTAATCGAGTTGCGGGGAACAAGGAGTTTGCCTTTACTGCCAAGTTGCATCGTCTGTTCACACACGAACGCGGGAAAGCGACGAAGAAAGATGAAAAAGAATACCGGGTTGGGATGGATGTGCTGGCGAAGGCCGGGAAACTTGGTGCTGTGCTGCTCCAGTTTCCCTGGTCTTTCAAAAACACCGCTGACGATCGGACTTATCTCGCTAAGTTGCTGGAACAGTTTTCTGATTACCCATTAGTGCTGGAAGTGAGGCACACGTCATGGAACACCCCGGAAGTTTATGAATGGCTCGAAGAACGCGATGTTGGGATCTGCAACATCGATCAGCCGGTGTTTAAGAAATCGATCCGGCCGGCGGCACTAACGACCTCGCCCGTTGGTTACGTCAGGTTGCATGGCAGGAACTATCAGAACTGGTTTCGTGATAAAGCGCCGCGAGACGAACGTTATAACTATCTCTATTCAATTGATGAGCTGGATCCGTGGCTGGTGCGAATTAAAGAGGTTTCCAAGCAGACTCGTGAGACTTACGTGATTACGAACAATCACTTCCGTGGGCAAGCTGTTGTTAATGCAATAGAGATCAAAGCGGCTCTGCAAGAGGAACCTGTTCCTGCTCCAGAACCGCTGTTTAAGGTTTATCCCAGGTTGAAAGATTCCGCGACGCCTGCAGAAGGCGAGACTGGTTTGCTTTTCGAGTGACGGCTTTACGCTCCCTGCCCGACGAGCTGCGCGAACGAGACGGGCAGGCCATCAGGATCGACTGCAACGGCAAGCTTAATTCCCTCACCTTCGCGCTGCATCGGCGGCATCACGAACCTGATGCCTTTCGCCTTCAATTCCTCATACGTCTTGTCAACATCATCAACGTTAAAACCGATCGAACACGCGCCGGCGATCTTTGACGGATCGCCTGCCGGCGGTTGCGTGCTGGGCACACCACCTCCGTGGAGTGCGAGCGTTGTTGTTCCCGTCGCGAATTCGGTCCAATCAGGTGACTGAAACTTCAAAGGAATTCCCAGTTTGTCTCGATAAAACTCAACTGACCGCTGCATGTCAGAGACAACAATCATCGTGTAGTCTAGTTGTTTGAACATTCGGCATCCCCCTTTATTGCCGTTTCCGGGCTTTGCTGTTTCCCATCGACACGATCACGTCAAATTCATCCTTCGTCAAAGGCATTACAGACAGTTGCGACTGCCGGATCAACGGCAACTGGCTAAGACGCTTGTCGTAACGGATCGCCGCGAGTTGAACAGAATTCGCCAGCGGCTTAACAGGTTTCAAATCAACTGCCACCCACTGCGGATCGTCGGCAGTCGGATCAGGATACGCACCCTTCACAACTTCCGCTAACCCCACAACCTCTTTTCCTTTGCCGGAATGATAAAAAAGAACCTTGTCGCCCGGTTTCATCGCGCGGAGATTGTTTCTGGCTTGATAGTTTCGCACGCCAGACCAATCGGTGCTGCCGTCCTTTACGAAATCATCCCAGGAATACGTTTCGGGTTCCTGTTTCACCATCCAGTAGCTGTACTTGTTTTTTGTTGATGCTTTCATGAAAGTGACCCTGATCCTCTACAATTCGGGTATTAGACATCTCAAACTAAAGGAAGAAACATGCTCAAAGAGGGATCTACTGCACCTGCATTCAAAACTACCGACGGAAACGGCGAAACCGTGAACTTGAAAGACCTACGTGGACAGAAGGTCGTGCTCTACTTTTATCCGAAAGACGACACGCCAGGCTGCACTAAAGAGGCCTGTTCCTTTCGCGATGAATTTTCAAAGTTCAAAAAGCAGGGTATTGCCGTGTTGGGTGTTTCACCGGACAGCGAAAAGTCTCACCAAAAGTTCGCAACCAAATACAAACTTCCCTTCACACTTTTAGCCGACACGGATCGGTCGATCGCGGAGGCTTATGGTGTTTGGGGAGAGAAGAAGTTTATGGGACGAACGTACATGGGTGTTAACCGAACCACCTTCTTGATCGATGAGAAGGGCAAGATCAAGAAGATCTTCGAGAAAGTAAAGCCCGAAGATCACGCCAGTGAGGTGCTCCAGGCGTTTGCCGACTAACCAGACTGATCAACGAACTTTGTCCTTTGAACTTAGTACTTGGTGGTTTGCTCAACCACTCAAAGCACCAAGACAAAGTACTAAGTACCAAGTACTAAGCACAAGCGGAGGCTAGGCTGCCACCCAGCCTCCAATTTTTTCGGGTTCACCTTCCGGGTTTCTTCCGGGCATCAACCCCTGCAAACAACTGAACGAGCTCGGCACATCCCGCTTTCTTGCCGGAAGGCTTGGACCATCGTCCACCGTTGCAGGCTCGGCTGTATCGTTAAGGAAATAGAGCCGAGTATTATCTACAACCTGCGTTTTGATCTCGTGGGTCCAAAGTAAGAGATTGGCTAATGCGTCTCCTATTTCGTCCTTTCCGAGTTTTGTTTCCTGGGCGATCTCTCGCTGGGTCCGTGAGCCGCGTCGGATGGCATCGCGGACGCGCTCGACGGGAGACAGCTTGCTCATTGCTTTCGCGTGATATTGACCGTTGCTGGACGAATCACCAGAAAGCAGTTCCGCAATCTCAACTTGCTGAGAGATGTATTTCTTGCGGGCGGTTTTGTATTCCTTCAAAGCGCGACGGCTCTGGGTCACCTTTTGACGAATGCAACTCTTGCAATAGAGATTGCGTCCATCTTTTCGCGCGCGACAAATTCCAAATTCAGATATGGGAAGTTCTTTTGAACAGATTGGGCAATTTTTCAATTCGGGGGGTAACGGTATCTCGGTCATCTCCACAACTCCGCTGGGCATCAAGACTCGGCTTGCAATCCGTTAGTCGGACAAGACTACACCTTCGTCCGGCACTTAAGTCCTCCGGCAAAGACATCGATTTGGGGGTTATTTTTTTTGGCGAAGATCCCACTGGGCGATCGCCTAGATTGCCTTGCGCAACTTAACCAGAGTCACGCCCCACCATTTACCTGATCACTCGTGTTGAAGGTCTCCGGGCAATTGCGAGAAAAAGATGAGAGCTAGTTAACCTTCAAACGATCTTCAACAGGCCGCTGATCTAAACTTTGTAAATGGCAATCAATATGTCAGCGAGGGAATCGCATTATAGTGATCGAAACGTTTTTTGCAACATCTTTTTCAGATTTGTTTCGACTCAAAATCAACTCCGAAATTTTGTCGATCGATTCAACGCTCAACATTACTTTCAAGCAACGCAAACATCTCTTGAATGAGAGGATACGTGATCGCCTCACTCACCTGAAGCGAATGTTTTTTATGTCTGAATTGTCTCAAGCGCATCTGAGAGACATACGATTTCATTAGAGAATTTGAATGCAATTACGCACTCCAAAAACTGTTCGCCGAATGTTTGGCGCAACTAGTTCGTATTTATTTTTCGTGGTCCTACAATTAGTGGGGCGCTCAAAACTGTGATGGACCATGTGTCATGAGTCACACATCTGCGAACGTCACGTTGAGGGTTAACACGTTCATTTGCAAAGCTTTCTGACCACGCCGCTCACGTGTGCAAAATGTTGTAAGTGTGCGCTTGTAACAGCTTTGTAAAACTCTACACCGTGATTTCCACAAAGATTTCCTCAGGATCTGTGGATAACTCTGTTAACGTTTCTTGGTGGACTTGTTGAGGGATGATCGATCCTTGAGGCGATAGACAAACTTCAGTCCCGACCACGTATCATTAATCGCGCAAATCTTTACATCAACTAAACCAGCATCGAGACCGATTCTCTGTACGCGTTCAAACGAAAGATCGGTACCAACGCCAGAGCTCTTCTTTGGCCAGGCGATCCAAATCATGCCATTTGCAGTGAGTCCTGCAGCGAGTTTCGCAAAGTCTTTGGCCAACGCTCGTTCACTTAGAACAAAGAAGAGAATGATATCGAGCGATTTGTCTGAGCGCTGGACAAACTCTACTTTGTCGGGCAATTCTGCCAATTCGGATTGAAAGTCTTTCGGCGCGTTGACTAACGCGACTCGAGATCCTTCCTTGATTCCAATTTTCTTTACCAGAGGCGTTCCCGAATATCCTGCCATGTTTGAGTCACCAGAGTTTGAGAATCTTCCACCAACTGAAACCTACCAGACTCCAGACAGCGATAGTTATCAACGATGTGATCAAGCCAAGCGTCCACCAGGTTCGTTGGGTTGTGTAACCAGCACCGAAGTAGATTGGCGCGGGTGTTGTTCCATAATGAGTCAACGCGGCCGCCAGGTTGGAGAAGTAAGCCAGTGATAGCACCGCTAAATACGGCGGAGCGCCAGCGGCGAGGATCACGATCAGAAACGGCGTAAACATTGCGGTGACGTGGGCCGTTATGCTCGCAAAGACATAATGGGCGTAAAAATAAATCAATAATAGCGAAGCCAGTGCTAACCACCATTTCCAACCACTAGTCAGGCCTGCTGAGGCTTCTGCAAATCGTTTGGTAATTCCGGTCTCACCCAGAGCTTCTGCCATACGAATTAGCCCGCCATACCAGATGAATACTCCCCACGCGGCCTTTTCGCTCACCAGATCTTCCCAGTCGAGTACCCCTGTAATCAGCAACACACTGATACCGAGCAGCGCTACTGCGGCGTAGTCGATTTCATGTAGCTTGATGGTCATCCAGAGAATCGCGACCAGGAAAAACACCAAAAGCATCAACCATTCTGACCATTTCATCGGCCCCATGGCTTTTAATTCTGTTGAGGCGAGTTCGCTGGCAGCAGGCGTGTGCTTCACTTCGGGCGGAAAAACGCGATATAGCACCCACGGCACCAGCAATAAGCTCAGCAGTCCGGGAACGATTGCGCCGATGGCCCAACGCGCATACGTAATTTCAATCCCCGTTACTTCTTTTGCAAAGCGGGCAATGATGGGATTCGAGGCCTGGCCGGTGAGAAACATCGCACAAACAATCACGTTGCACTGATAAACACTGGACATCAAAAAGCCACCGAGACGCCGCGCCGTTGGTCCAGGTCGAGATTCGTACGCCTCGGCAAGGCTCTTCGCGATCGGAAAGATAATCCCGCCGGAGCGAGCACCGGTTGACGGAATCACTGTCGCCAGTACGGCCTCAGTGGAACCGAGAGCATAAGCGAGTCCAAGCGAGTGTTTGCCAATGGCTTTGATAAAAAGAAAGGCAATGCGACGCCCCAAACCCGTCTTGATCATGCCGCGCGAAATGAAAAAAGCGGCCAGCACCAGCCATACGAACCGATCGGCGTAGCCCGTCAGAGCCTCATTGATCGGCATCACCCTGAAAATCGGCAACGCCGTAATGCCTAGCAAAACCATCGCCGCGCCGGGAATCGGACGCACAATCGAACCCATGATCGTCGCCGCAAAAATCGCCAGCAATCGCCACGACTTAGGTGTAATCCCATCGGGTACGGGTATCAGGAGAATGCCGGCAGCAACGAACAAAACGATCCCCCAGCGTATGAGTCTGCTGCGGAATCCAAAGCTTTCGACGGGTTCGTTTGCGGTTGTTGTGGCAGGTAACGCTGATGGTTGTTCCACACAATCGTCCTTTTAGTGGGCGACAAAAGAGCCACGGGATGTTATTCCCTCAGGTGCTTCTTACTCAAGAGGTTTGATCTCGCAGCGGCAATGAATCCGACCACGACTCGAGATGCGTAAGTATTTGGCGAACCAAGCGACAAATAAAGGTATTCTAAAAGAGCAAGGTTTCAAAATGGCGGAAAACTCAGAAAAAGTTACAGACAAAAATGTCTACCTGAACCGTAGACGATTCATCCAGGCGGCCGTTATGGCAGGGACAGCCACGGCCAGCACGCTGTTGTACCGGCGGTTGAATCCGCCTCCGGCCGAACGAGTCGAAGGCGAAAAAATCCAGGAAGTCGCAAAGGCACCCACGGCAGAGGCTCTCAAAGAAGGATTCAGCGTTACCGAGAAGCTGACGCCCCTGGAAGAAATTACCAATTACAACAATTTTTACGAGTTTGACACTTCGAAGGGCGGTGTTGCTTACGCCGCAAAGGGGTTTGTTACCAGACCATGGGCGGTTTCAGTCGAAGGATTAGTAAACAGACCAAAGGTGTTCGACATTGATGAGTTACTGAAGTTTCCACTCGAAGAACGCATCTACCGGCTGCGCTGTGTTGAAGGCTGGTCAATGGTGATTCCCTGGGTCGGTTTTCCGCTGCAAAAGTTGCTCGAGAAGGTCGAACCAACTTCAGAGGCGCGTTATGTCGCTTTTCAGACGCTGCTTGATCCGCAGCGAATGCCCAATCAACGAACAGGTATTCTCGATTGGCCTTACGTCGAAGGGCTACGTCTCGACGAAGCGATGCATCCGCTGACTATCCTTGCGACCGGAATGTATGACGAAACGCTGCCGCCACAGGATGGAGCACCTATCAGACTGGTGGTGCCCTGGAAGTATGGTTTTAAGAGTATCAAGTCGGTGGTGAAGATAACGCTGGTCGCTGGTGAGCCGCCGACAACCTGGAACATCCAGGCTCCCGATGAATATGGTTTCTATTCAAATGTGAACCCAAATGTTCCACATCCGCGCTGGAGCCAGGCAACGGAACGCAGAATTGGTGAATACCGGCGACGCGATACGCTTTTATTCAACGGCTACGCCGAGCAGGTTGCATACCTGTATCAAGGCATGGACCTGGTGAAGAACTTCTGAGGTCCTTTGTCCTTTGAACTTGGTTCTTTGTTGGTTCGTGGACAACAAGAACTAAGTACGAAGAACAAAGCTCAAAGCACTAAACGACATGACCTTTCCAAAACTCCTTGTTCTCTTAAACTCGCTGATCCCACTTGTCTTGCTGTTGTGGGATCTTTACCACAAGCGAGTTGGTCCTAACCCGCTTGAGTTTGCGACCAGGACGACCGGAATGCTGACGCTTGTTTTTCTCAGCCTGACGATCGCTGTCACGCCATTTAGAAAAATCTTCGGCATCAATTCTTTAGTCAAAGTGAGGCGGATGCTCGGCCTCTTTGCCTTCTTTTATGGCGTTCTCCACCTACTGACCTATGTTTGGTTTGACCGGTTCTTCAATCTGATTAGTGTTGTGCAAGACGTAGGCAGGCGCCCGTTCATTCTAGCCGGCATGATCGCGTTCGTACTTATGGTCCCACTGGCGGTCACATCAACTAACAAAATGGTCAAACGGCTCGGCGGGAAAAGATGGGCTGTGCTACATCGTCTGGTTTATCTTTCCGCGATCGCGGGCGTGGTCCACTTCTGGATGTTAGTGAAATCAGATATACGACTACCTCTTACGTTCGCCTTTATTTTGCTGTTTCTGCTTGGATATCGGCTGCTCGCTAAGTACGCACCCGCTCCTCAACCGAACGTCAATCTCTTCCCGCGCGAATAGGTCGGCGGTTTGATCAACGCCGAAGGCGTCGGTGTAAATTGTCCAAAAGCGGTCATTATGCAACTTCAATTTGGCCGATTATTTCGATGTGACTTCATAGTCACCGTTGCGCAGCATCGTTTAGAATGGCTCAACGTAGTGTGGCGTGCTGATTGCTACGTGAATGGCTCGGATTATGAAGGAAGAGCGAAGAAGCAGCCAGCGAAAGCAAATTCTTCTCGAGGCAGAGTGGGAGAGCATGTCGCGCACTCACGAGGCCCGAGTTGATGATGTCAGTTTGGGCGGGTGCTTCGTAAACACCTTCGGAAGGGTCGAACTGGACGAGGACGTTAACCTTCAGATCGAGCTTCCTTCTGGTGAATGGCTGTCGCTCAGTGGTCGCGTAGCGTCGTATCAACCAGGCGTGGGATTTGGAATGTGTTTCGATCCGCTGAGCGAGGAGAAATTGGCGACGCTGCAGGACCTAATCGCCACCGCGGAAGAACGTCAGATCTAGTGTTTGGGTTTTCGTTTCTCGTCGTAAAAGAGAATACTGAAGACGAGAAAAAGACCAGCCGCCGCAGCCATCAGAAAGAAAATCATCGCCAACCCTGGATAACCAAAGATTCGAAACGATGTCTCAACTCGCATCAGCATCGCCGCTCCGACAATTAATGCCGCAACGACTAGTCCGAGTGTAATTCGATTCGCGACTTTCTGAAGTCCTTCCAAAACGACTTTCTCGTCGATGGCATCGACCTTGAAGCGAAGGTCGTTATTTCCTGCCGCATCGAGAATTCTATTCACTCTTATCGGCAGTCGTTCGACGAATTCTTTCAAGTCGACAACTCCCGACAACAGGTTGTTTGGGGCAATACTTTTGACGATATTGCGCTGCAATATATCGTTAGCGCGTTCGCGAATAACGATGTTGGGATCGAAGTTTGGATCAAGCGTATAGACAACGCGGTCCAGATTCAGCAGAGCCTTTGCGATCATCGTGAATTCAGCCGGTAAACGAAACCAGCAGTCCGCAGAAATTTTCGTAATCTCGAGCGTGACTCTGCCTGCATTTAAACGGCTCAGGACAGCATCAGAGTCATCCGCAACAAGATCCGTGATTCTTCGTGTAAACGATGAACGATCAAAATTCTCTTTCTCTTCACCCATCCTCATCGCGGCTTCAGCCGCCATCTCACCTCGGCCTTCGCTGATCGCAAGCAACAATCTCAGGAGATTGTCCTGAAAGCTGCGGGTCACACGTCCGACCATGCCCAGGTCAAGTAAGGCGATGTGATCGTCGTCAGTGAGAAAAACATTTCCCGGATGCGGGTCGGCATGGAAGATGCCATCAATCAGAAACTGTTTGAGGTATGCACTGAATAACTCGTCTGCCAGTGACGCGCCGTCAATCTCCAGGAGTCGCAGCGGACTCAGCGCTGTGATCTTCTTTCCGGAGATGTATTCCATCGTCAGGATGCGGCTGGTAGTGAAGTCGTCGATTGGTTCGGGAACGACGATCTCTTCAAACTCCACAAGGTTTTGTCCGATGGTGTGTAAGTTGTTGGCTTCGATCGTGAAATCAAGCTCACGCAGAAGACTCTTACGCAGGTTGACAAGCATGTTGTCGAACTCGTAACGCCTGCCGAGTTCTGTATGCAGATCGAGAAAGTGTCCTATCTCGCCGAGTGCTTCAAGGTCGCCGACGATTAGATCTCGAATGTCGGGCCGTTGCACTTTCACGACTACTTTCCTGCCGTCGCGCATGGAGGCACGATGCACCTGAGACAAAGATGCAGCTGCAAGCGGAGCCGGATCGAATTCGGCGAAAGCCTTCGAGATCCTGACTCCGAGTTCTCCGGAAACTATTCGCTCGACTTCTTCATATGGAAACGGTTCGATGCTGTCCTGCAGGCGACTGAGGGCATCGAGATATGGACCAGGCAGTAGATCAGCTCGAGTCGAGAGTACCTGCCCGAGTTTAATAAAAGTTGGACCAAGTCTCTCCAGGTCTTGGGCGAGGTCTTCTGCGGGAGCAATCTCTGACTCAGCCGCGAGCTCATCAGGCAGGACACTGCCCTCCAAGCCGGCGACGCTGATCAGATCTGAGCGCCCATACTTAATCAGCAACATCGCAACGTCTTTATAACGCTTGAGTCGCTCTGGTTTTAGCGAGACCACCATTTCAGAACACCTGAAGACAGTTTGGCCGGTTGAAAGTCGGGGGCGGGAATCAGGGGAAAGGTGGCGCGGTTTCTCGACGTGCCCAACTAACTATGTAGTTGGAGTCTTTGTCGCGTAAGCAACGGAAGTATCACGTAAACGTAACGGCCGGCCAGAGTGGTCCATCAGCGGCTTTACTGGGAAGAACTCGCTCTTGTTGCACCACCTGCAGCGCGATCGATTGCTGCATGCAATCCTTCCGCACTCAGAATTCTGAGTTGCACTCCATTAACGAATATTGTTGGTGTGCTGCCAACGCCGTACATCTCGCCGTCAGAAATATCTTTCTTGACTTCAGCCGCGTACAAACCACGATCCAGGGCAGCATCAAACTTGGCGCGGTCCAAGCCCAGATCGCTGGCATACTTCTTCAAGGACGGTACATCGAGAGCCTTTTGATTCTTGAAAAGGACTGCGATGTATTCAAAGAACTTTCCCTGCGCGTTAGCCGCGTTGGCAGCCTCAGCAGCTTTGCGCGCGTTCTCGTGCTGGTTCAATGGAAAATCGCGAACTACGAACCGCACCTTGTTTCCGTAAGATTTCAAAGCCTCTTCGAGAACAGGATGCATCGCAGCGCAGGCAGGACATTGAAAATCAGTGAACTCAACAATTGTTACCGGCGCATTGGCATCGCCACGCGCCGGATCATCGTCAACACTGATGTTTTGAACTGGTTGCGCAGGCTCAGTGATCAGCCACTGTATGTTCGCGCCTTTGCGAAGTCGCGCAGACAAGTCTTTCTCCAAACGTTGTCGGGATTCATTCTGGAGATAGCTAACGAGCTGGTTACGAACAGTATTCAGATCGCCGGAAATTCGGGCTTTGTTTTCTGAATAGAATTTAGCGACTTCTTCCTCAGTTGGAGGTTTAACCTTATCGCTTATCTCAGCGCGAACAATTTCCTCTGGTCCAATCTGGCGGCGTCGCGCTTCATCCAACAGCAGCATGTCGTCAACTAATCGATCAACACGTTGCTTTGCGAGCTCATACGCCTCGAGTTTCATGTTGTAGATGATTGGCTTTAGTCTTTCGATTATTGGACCTGCCGTGACTGGTTGTCCTGCTATCGTTACGACCACTGATGCAGCATTCAAGCTCGGTGAGTTGACGTCTACACCCATCGCAATCGAATACGCTTTTCTCAGTCGATTCACGAGTTCGTCAGCGAGTTTGCTTTCCGCCTCATCGTGCAGATAGGCGGCGACTTGCTGATTCGCGGTCGTCGGATCGACGCCTTCAAACTGACTGCGATTTTCGTCTATGAACTTTTTGATTTGGGCCGGAGTAAATGTCGGCAAGCGATTGCTTACCTCAAGTTCATAAAGACGATGCGTATCGATGTGCCGTTTCTTCGCCTCCAGCTCGAGCAGCGTGGTGTTGATTTGCAGATCCAGCACGCTTTTTTGTGCTGCTGCGATCTTGTCGTTAACCTGTTCTAGTTCCTGCCGCACGTTGGGTTCAAGTTCCGCGGTCGTAACGGTCTGACCGTTGACGAGTACCAGAGATACCGGAGCGGCTGGTGGACGCGCCGGTTGAGCGGCTGGAGTTGGTTGAACGACAGGCTGCGACGGTTGTGGTTGGGTAGTGGCGGCAGTTGGTTTGCGAGTCGTTCCTCGTCGTTTCGCAGTTTGCGAAGTCGCGGCAGACCACACCAAAAGAATCAGAAGAAGGGGGCAAAGTGTAGATTTCATTGCTCGTCTCACAAGTGCCGAGATCATAGGAGAACTTAGCTTAGAGCACAAACAGAAGAATGGCGCTGCCTTGTAAAAAGCAACGCCATCGAGAGTTGGTCCATTTGTGGATCGACAGTTAGTGGTTCCGAATGATACTTCGACGCCGGCGTTTCACAGGAGTGCGAATCGACAACAGATCGCTGTGACGTCCGTTCAAGATAAAAGCCAATCCCTGATGGGTCACACCGAGGAGTCGCGCTGCGCGTGTAACGCTTCCGCCAGACTCTTCCAACGCTCTCCGGATCAGGTTACCTTCGTAGCGAAGGACCTCCGAATCGAGAGAAAAGCCTGGCGTTAAATCCACGGCGTCCGTGGCTGCGGGTGTTGCCTCGTCAGCGGTATCAAGTGCAGCAGAAAGAACGCGCCGGGCACATTCGCCAAGGCGAGTTCGAATACTTGTGTTTTGAGATTTCGCGAGTAGGCTTTCAGCAGTCCGGTAGTAGTTTTGCAGAACGTCAATCGAAAGATTGTCACTCAATTCTTCGATGGCCGTCACCGCAGCTATACCACCGCGATCAGGATTGCCGGCAATCTCTGCAATCTCGACTGCTTGATCGAGAGCGGCCCTGGCCACGTCGATCTGTTTGAGACGGGCAAGAGCTTTGCCGTGTGTAGTGAGAGCCTCTGCGAGTACCGTCTGTTCACCGCCTCGCTTCAGAGTTTGAACGGCGCGATGAGCAACTCGTTCAGCGTCTTCAGAACGGCCCTGCATCAGGTAAACCTGCGCCAGAGTATCGTCCGCGTAAGCAGCGCCGCCGTGATCTGATAACTTCAACCATAGGGCTCTTGCGTTCTTGACGTGTTGGGTTGCCTCGTCAAATCTCCCAAGGCTTCCAAAGAGAAACCCGACGTTATTTTCGACCGGCGCCTGAAAACGAGGAAAGCCTGCTTGTTCAAAATGGAAACTGGCAGCGGCGAATTCAACTAACGCCAAGTCGACGTATTCCTCGCGCTTTTCTGAGAGACCAAGAGTCTTCAACAGAGTGGCGTAGGCGTTGTGGAATTTACCCTTTAGCGCGTGATTGTTACTGAGTTCGAATTGCGGTGCCGCTTCACGATAGATCTTCAATGACTCCTGATCTCTGGTTGCGACCTTCTCAACGATGGCGATGTTCAGAAGCGCGCGGAGCTTTTGCTCGCTTTGAACTCCCTCTAAGCTATCCAAAACCAGCCGCAAGGTTACGCGTGCTTCGTCCAGCGCGCCCTCGCGCCAGTAACAAAGAGCTAAATCAACCTGAGCTTCGGCGACTTTTTCAGGACTTCCCAGGCGGTCAAAAATGTGGACGCTTTCACTGATTAGATCTTTGGCGACCTCGTTAGCGCCCGCGATCTGCCTGGTACTTCCTAGCCAACCCGTCAGCGTTCCGGTTCTTAGAAGCAGCTCAGCCTTCGCGTCATCCGGAAGTCCAGCTGTGTCCGGCCGATGGAGGGGACCTTGCCAAAATGACTGCAGCGTCTCATAGGCAGTATCAAACTCACCCGCTTCGGCCAAATTCTTAGCTAGTTCACATAAGGGAATTATGTTGTCGGCAACCGAAAATTCGGTTGCGTTCTTAAAAGCCGTTGTACGCAAGTCCATATTAAGACTCCAGTTTTCGATATAGGTAAGGAACCTTGCAAGCCTTTCAATTGACGGATATTATCACAAACAACCAATTACCACTTGGTTGCGCACCCACTCACAGGCTCTGACTACACTTTTTGAGGAGAAGATCAATGAAACCTGTCAAAAATCTGATATTCGCGGCACTTCTTGTATTCAGTATCGCGTTGAATTCGTTCGCTGGCGACGTGGAGGTCCCTGGTGCTCCCGCACCGACACCGCCAAAGAGTACCGCCGTGTTAGACCCGAATACTTCGTCCACGGACACTACTGAAGAAACAAACGTTGCGCTTGAGACCTCGGATTCCCTGTTTTACGAGGCGCTGATAGCCCTTCTATCCGTGTACTGACAAGCGCAAACCCGATACAAACCACCAGCAGCTTATGCCCTAGCGCAGACTAGCGGCTTGTGGTTTTGTGTGTCCGGGCTCACCGATCACGTTTGAAAAGCTTGCTTGGGAGGCGGTGACGTGCTGCATCGTACCCCCATCCCGGCCTTTGTGGCAATAGGAACTTTAACTATTTACACTGCTAAAGCCAGCTGGGATTCAGCCGCCGCCTTGATTTAAGCGGGCTTTTCGTTGGTCTTTCTCCTTTCTGGCGCGCTGTCAGAAGCTTCAACCAGTCGGCGCACAGTTTCGAGCGTATCAATATCGGTCGCCTTCTTGTCCCGTCGCAACCGAAGAATTCTTGGGAAACGAAGCGCGTAACCGCTCTTATGCCGCTTCGAGGGTTGAACTCTATCAAACGTGACCTCAATCACGATCGTCGGCTCGACGATCCGAACGCGCCCGTGTGCGAATTCCTGCACCGTATGGTTTTTGAACCACTCTGTCAATTCCATCAACTCCCGATCCGTAAGTCCGGAATAGGCTTTGCCGATGTTCAGCAGTTCGGCATCCTCAGCCGATCGACGGACTGCAAAAGTATAGTCTGACAACAGATTTCTCCGTTTTCCATGACCAACTTCCACTGCCGTAACTGCAACATCGAGCGTCGCAATGGCTCGTTTCAGCTTCATCCAATCGCGGCCACGTCGCCCGGGCTTATAGGGCGATTCGGGACTTTTTATCATCAGCCCCTCATTACCGCGCGCCCGTGCCAAATCGAATTCTTCGTCGAGCATCGCGGCGTCACGCAGCAGTTTGCCTGATGACATCCGTAACGGGCCCTGATCAGACACCATCTGGCCCAGTAGATGTCTTCGGTCGCTTAATGGTTGGTCAATCAGAACTTTTCCGCTGGCGTATAACAGATCATATGCCACCAGCACCACCGGAACAGCCTGAAGCAACTGAGTGCCCACGTTCTTGCGGCCGAGCCTTTTTTGCAGTTCACTGAAAGGCAGAATCACCTCGCCATTTGCCGGAACTATCTCTCCATCAATGATCACATCCGTCATCAGAGATTGAAGCGGCCCAATCAACTCGGGAAACCGATGCGTAATTTCATCCATCGTTCGAGAGTAGATGGCCACTCTTCCACTCGCTACATGAGCCTGGGCACGAATGCCATCAAACTTATCTTCAACCAAAAACTCTTCCGGCATGGTCCTGGCTATGTCAGTTAGATCAGCAGCTGGTGTGGCCAGCATGAACTTGATCGGACGGAACAGTCGCATGCTGATATCACGAAGCTCGCCTGTACGCGCTCGCGTCGCCGTCTCACCGATGTCGCCGAGCAACATGTTTGCGTAAGCAACGTCCTCTAACGACTTCTTAAAGACTCGAGCGATCGCATCCTCAACCAAACCTTCTCTTAGACCAATCCGCAAATCGCCGGAGAGCAATTTCACCAGGTACTTCGCTTCAAGAGGGGTCGCGTGATGCAGGACCACAGTAAGCAACGCGGTCTTGTTTCTGATACCGCGAGTTTCACTTAGCCGCGTGATTAGCGACTCGGTCTCGGCAAGTGTGATTGTAGGTTGCGAAACCTCCCGGGATTCTTTGATGATCTCAGCTGCGAGATCACCAGGATCTCCGAGTCGCACATAGCGAGGATAAAGATCCTCAGAACGGAAACCAGTTGCTTCGCTTAAAGCAGCGCTGATGATGCTGCCGCCAACATTCGTCGTACGAGCATCTGTCGATGCGAATTGATGACCTGCAAAGTAGCGAGCCGCGCGCGTCAAGTCAGCGTCTGAAAGCAACTCGAAATAACTTCCGAGTATCGCCGCTTTCTCGAGCTTCTTCGTCGTTGCGGCTACAGCCTCTGCACATTCAGCAAACGCCTGCAGCGTACCAGCAACTGCTTTCGCCTTCTCCGAATTGTCCACTTCATCCACCATCGTTCCCGCGAATTGTGCAAGGAAAAAATCTCATCTAAGATCCGCTTGCAGCTTCAACGATTTTAAGTGATCCTTGCAAAGTCTCTTAATAGGCCTCGGCTAAGCTCTCGCGCCTTCGGCTTTTTGCCACTGACGCGCTACAATTTGCTGTCACCAACGAAAGCCCGACTCTTTCCGGCATTCCCACTCCGGCGAGGTTTACAGCGTTCGCAATCTTTAGGAAGGTAACAACGAGCCGTGTTCTTCGCATTTATTCTCGATTCCCTCGGCAGCACTGAGTTGATTTTTATTCTCATAGTTGCACTCATCTTTTTCGGCCCACGCAAGCTTCCTCAACTGGCCAGATCTATGGGGAAAGGACTGGCCGAATTCCGCAAAGCGTCTGACGACTTCAAACGCACGTGGGAACGCGAAGTTGCTTTAGAAACTACCCGCCTCGAAGACAACACAACACCGGAACTCGATCGCTCGCCAACTTACGAAGCTGCAACCACCTCAGATCAACCGGTAGTAGTCGAAACTCCGGATCAGGACTTGGTAGTAGCTCGCCAGAATTCGTCCGAAACCGCTCCGGAATGGGTTCCAGAAACGCCTGCGAAACCTATTGAAGTTCCCGTCGAGACGGTGCCAGCAGAAGCCCAACCACCGAGAAAGCAAGAGTGGCTCTAGCCTCTGACCTGAATCAATGTCTGCAATTTTAAAAGCGTTATCTACCAATCGCGGAAGCGAAGAAGAACTCGGCGGACAGATGTCGTTTTTAGAACATCTCGACGAGCTTCGTCGTCGTTTGATCCGCTCGTTCATTTTCGTATTTCTTGCTGCTGCTGGTTGTTGGTACTTTTCCGGTCAAATCTACTCCTTCCTTGCCGCTCCAGTGGAGCGCGCGCTCGCGGAGGCTCAACGACGACAGGTTCCTATAGCCGGCCAAACCGGCCAGGAGATGATTGGGCCGCTTACGACTCTGAAGGAAAATGACTCCGGAAGATACGTCTTTCCCGAAGAAACAGAACTGGGTAATAGCCTGATCCCCGCTGGGGCGTCCGTAACGGCCCGTGTCTATAAAGACGCGGAGGGGAAACTGGCTTTGTTTACTGACGAACCCCTCATCGCCGGCAATAAGGTGATTCCAAAAGGTGTGCGCCTGACGTCCGATCTTGCTACGGTAGCTGCTCCGTCGAGTGAAAACGACAAGCTGATCGTTACAACAGCAATTGAGTCGTTTTCTCTGTACGTGAAAGTCTCGCTTTATGCAGCAGTCTGCCTGTCCGTGCCTTTCCTGCTGTGGCAGATTTGGGGCTTCGTGTCACCCGGACTCTACCCGCATGAGCGAGCCTACGTAACGCCATTCATAGCTCTGTCGTCGATCTCTTTCGTAATGGGCGCGGCTTTCGCCTACTATGTAATTTTTCCGCCCGCAGCAAGATATCTGCTGGGCCTGGGGTCGGACTTTCGTCTGCTGTTGAAAGCGGACGATTACTTCGACTTTATCATCATCGTTATGCTGGGAATGGGTGTTGTCTTTCAAATGCCCGCTATTACTTACGTGCTGGCCAGAATTGGCCTCGTGACCGCGGGTTTCATGCTGAGGATATGGAAGACTGCCCTGATCGTTATTCTGATCAGTGCAGCCGTTTTGTCGCCAACCAACGACATTCCAAACATGATGTTGTTTGCGGCCCCGATGATGGTTCTCTACCTGATATCGATCTTTATTGCCTGGATCTTTAACAAACCTCGGACGACGACGTAAATGCCTTGATTTACACAGCCTTCGGCGGGTTTTTAGGCAACTGGTCTAAGCGTCACCGCATCTTGACTGTGTTCTAGCTCGATCTTAGAATCCAGGGTCTTCAAACGGTTACCGGCAGCAGTCCGTATTCGCACGAATTCGTAACAGCTCACAGGAGTTTTTTAATGTCTTACCAGAAATTGGCTCTCCGTCTGGCCTTCATAGTGACCCTGTCCCTCTGTGCCAGCGCCTGGGTTTTTACTCAGGATCAGCAAGATCCGAGTACCAAACCCCGCAATGTAAAGCCGGAACTCAAGAAGGCTTACAAAGACTGGCTCGATAAAGACGTCACTTACATTATCACCGACGAAGAACGTAAGGCATTTAAGAAACTGGCAACCGACGACGAGCGGGAACGGTTCATTGAGGAATTCTGGCGCCGTCGCGATCCCGATCCGGACACTGAAGAAAACGAATTCAAAGAGGAATACTACGAGCGCATCGCCTACGCCAACGAGCATTTCAGTTCCGGCATTCCGGGCTGGAAAACGGACCGCGGTCGCATCTGGATCATGTACGGTAAACCCGATGAACGCGAGACTCACCCGATGGGTGGATCTTACGAGCGTCCCTCATACGAAGGCGGCGGTTCAACTACCACATATCCGTTTGAGATCTGGTTCTATCGTTATCTGGGGGGTGTCGGTTCCGGAATTGAAATTGAATTTGTGGACCCGACAGGCAGCGGCGAGTATCGCATTGCAAGAAACCCGAATGAAAAAGACGCGCTGCTGATGGTCCCCGGCGCTGGTCTCACGCTGTCAGAACAACTCGGACTATCCAACAAAGCAGATCGCATTTCCGGCATCGGCGGTATCGGCAACAACCAGTATCAACGCGAACAAGACAGTCCCTTCTCGCGCCTGCAGTTGTTGGCCGATCTCAATCGTCCACCTCAGGTGAAGTTCAACGATCTCGCAACCGCAGTTAATACTGGCGTCGTCGAAGAGAACCCGCTCAACTTCGAACTGAGAATTGATTTCTTCCGCCAGTCAGACGAAAGAGTAATTACAGCATTCACGATTCAAGCCGAAAACAAGGATCTGGTTTTCACCGATAGCGGCGGATTGCAACAAGCGCGTATGAACATCTTCGCGCGCATCACTTCCGTGGCCGGACGTCGCGTGGGCATCTTCGAAGATCCGGTGATCACCACCGCAACCGCACAGGAGCTCAGCGAAGCGCGAGATCGAAAGTCGGCTTATCAGAAAGCTGTTCCACTTCAACCGGGAACGTATAAAGTCGATGTGATTGTTCGCGATACGACTTCTGGCGCAACCGGCCTGAAGCAACTCGGCTTCACCGTTCCCAAGTACGATCAGGAAAAGCTCTCAACCTCGACGATGATTCTGGCTGCGAAGCTTGAAAGCCTTGCCGATCAGCCTGCTGTGGGCCAGTTCGTAATCGGCACCACCAAAGTGATTCCGAACGTCTCCGGTATTTACAAACGCGGCCAGCCGGTCGGCGTCTATCTCCAGATCTACAACGCTGGTATCGATCAAACTACGCTACGTCCCTCAGTCGACGTTGAATACGCTCTGATCAAAGACGGCAAAGAGGTCGGTAAACAAGCTGAAGACTGGCGTGGCATGAGCGACTCCGGACAGCGACTGACTCTTGCTCGTCTAATCGACACGAGAACTTTAGGCACCGGTGAGTACGAGGTCGCGATCCGAATTCGAGATCGCGTCACGGGACAATCACTGGCACCGTCACAGAAATTCACGGTTCAGTAAGCAAGTTTTCTTTCACAAACGTCGTCTCCCCGTCATGGTCCTGGTCCGGCTAACATCAAGTTAGCCGGTTTCCATTTCATTGAAAGGAAGCGACGCCATGCCTGTATCGCAACGTTTAGTCGCCGCTCTTCTGCTCGTTTCACTCTCAACACTTTCTCTGTCAGCTCAACAAACAAAACGTAATCCGGAACAACAGCCTCGCAGGGTTAAGCAGGAGTTGAAGAAGGCGTACGTCGAATGGATAAACGAAGTCGACATCATCCTCACTCAGTCAGAGCGCGATGCGTGGAAGAAACTGGCGACTGACAACGAGCGCGAAAAGTTTATCGAAGACGTCTGGCACAGCCGTGATCCCGATCCGGATACGTTGGAGAATGAATTCAAAGAACAGTTTTTTGAGCGCGTCGCCTATGCCAACGAGCACTTCTCGTCAGGCAAACCAGGACGGTTCACCGATCGCGGGCGAATCTATATTAAGTTTGGCAAGCCCGACGAAATCGAATCACATCCCGCAGGCGGTATTTATGAACGACCCTCGTGGGAAGGAGGGGGCTCAACTTCAACCTATCCATTCGAAAAATGGTTTTATCGGCACATTCCGAATGTCAGGAGTGGAGTCGAACTCGAGTTCGTTGATCCCACGGGCTCGGGCGAGTATCGGCTCGCTCGCAACCCTGATGAAAAGGACGCTTTGATTCAGGTTCCTGGCGCTGGTCCAACGTTTGCCGAACTTGCCGGGCTTGCACAACGCTCAGATCGCATTGCAGGTCTCGGCAGCTTTGGGCGTGTTAACTACAGCAGATCACAGGATTCACCATTCGAGGTGATGGACCTGCTCGCCTCTTTGGAACGCGATCAGCCGTTTGAGCGAGACTTTATCGGTTCCAGGATCCCAACTCCGATCGTTGACGACAACGCAATCAGTTTCGAAACTCAGCTCAATTACTTCAAGCAGTCAGACAACAGAGTGCTTACGGTGCTCACGGTTCAAACCAATAACGACGAACTTGCATTCACCAACAACGGCGGTTTGGAAACTGCTCACTTGAACATCTTTGGTTGGGTCACTTCAGTCGCCAATCGCCGCGTGGGAAAATTTGAAGACTCTGTAACCACTACAGCCACTGCCGATGAACTCAGCGCAACACGAACGCGAAAGTCAGCTTACGCGCGCGGATTCATACTCGAACCGGGTCGTTATAAAGTGGATGTCATCGTTCGCGACACAAAATCCGGCGCTGCAGGATTACGACAAGTCGGGATTGTCGTTCCCGAATTCCCGGCAGATCGACTTTCGTCATCAAGCATTGTGCTGGCCGCAAAACTCGAAAACGTGGAGAGCGGTGACGCAGTTACTCCGTTTGTGATCGGCACGACGAAAGTCATTCCGAATCTCTCAGGCGTATTCCGCCGCAACCAACCCGTCGGTGTCTACCTGCAAATCTATAATGCGGCTATAGACCAAACGACCCTGCGCCCGGCGGCCGATGCGGAATATGTGCTACTCAAAAACGGTAAGGAGATTGGCAAGCAAACCGAAGACTGGCGACAGATCAACGATGCGGGTCAGCGACTGACGCTTTCGCGTTTGATCGACAGTCGCACTCTCGAACCAGGTGAGTATCAGATTCGAATCAACATTCGCGACCAGGTCTCCGGAGAGACGATCAGTCCGTCGGCAACTTTCACTATCGTGCCGTGATTGCTTCGCGCATGAACTGTTCGACTTGATTCAAGTACGTTTCGCCGCCCGCACCGAAAGGAATGTGGCCGGCGCCGGGAACAATCAACAATTTCCTAGGCTCATTGGCAGCCGCGAACAGCACCTGCGCCTCGCTGGTGGGAATGGTTAGATCCGGATCACCGTGGACGATCAGGATCGGCGCTCTGACACTTCTCAGTTTACGTGCTGATTCGAAACGATTCTTACCAAGGAAATGCAACCATCGCGGCAACCACGGTAAGGCATTGTTGGCAACTGAACTCGCAGAACTAAATCCAGACTCCAGCACCACCGCGCCAAAGTTTCTGCGTGAGGCAACATCAGCAACGACTGCTGTTCCCAGTGAATGACCGTATAGAACGATCTCTTCGCGACGCAGTTTCTTCTCATTCACTAAAAAGGACACTGCCGCATCGCCGTCCGCATAGAGTCCTGATTCATCAGCGGCAACTCCGTCACTGGCGCCGTATCCGCGATAATCAAACAACAAAACATTGAAGCCACGCTTTGCAAAGCGCTGGCCCAGCCAGCCCACGTTCGTGATGTTTCCACCGTTGCCATGAAAGAAGATGACTGTTGCGGTCGCTGGCTTCGACTGACTTTCGAAGAAAAAACCGTTGAGCCGAGTGCCATCAGCCGACTTGAACCAAACGCTCTCCCCTCCGTCAGGAATTGTCTTTCTCTCATTGGCGGACATGGGTTCCGGGTGGAATGTCATCATTGCCTCGAGTGTACGCAGTCCATAAACAAACGCAGCGCATCCAAAAACCAGCGCCACCGCCATCCCAATCAATAATTCTCGTCTAAAAAGCCTGCGTGTCACGAACATGACGGATACTACGAGAGTCAAGACGTTCCAGGTTCCATGCGCAATTCGAATGCGCTCGCTTCAGATGCTAAGATTGTCCGCGTATGGACAACGCAGTTCAATTAACCGGGCTCAGTCAGACGGAACTGGTTTCGTTCCTGGAGACTCTCGGCGAGCCGGCGTATCGTGGGCGACAGGTCTTTGCCGCCCTTCAACATCGCCGCTTGCGGAGCTTTGACGACATAACGGATCTGCCGAAAGATCTCCGTGCCCGTTTGAACGACGTCGCGAAAGCAGCAACGCTTAAAGTCGAATCACAATACCTTTCAACCGACGGCACGCGCCGTTATTTAATGAAAACCCACGATGGCTTGCCGGTCGAAACAGTTTTCATTCCGGAGGAACATCGCGACACAATCTGTTTCTCGTCGCAGTCCGGATGTCCACTGCAGTGCACCTTCTGCCTGACGGCACAACTCGGTTTGTTGCGTTCATTAACCGCGGGCGAAATCGTCGAGCAAATCCAGATCGCTCTTAACGACGCTTACGGAACAGGCATCAAACCACCACGCGGAACAAACCTCGTAGCCATGGGCGCAGGTGAGCCGCTGCTCAATTTGGACCAACTGTTACAGGCCCTGTGTGTGATGGCCAATCCACAAGGGCTGCACATTGTTCCGAATCGAGTGACCGTTTCAACTGCCGGCGTCGTGCCGCGTATTTTGGATCTGGCGAAGACTTCGGATCGTCCACATCTTGCGATCTCCCTCGCAGCGCCGACAGATGAGTTGCGCAACGAACTGATGCCGATCAACAAGAGATGGCCGTTGGAAGAGTTGCTGAGTGCGTGCAAAGTTTTTGAGAAGACTCTGAAGCCCAATGAGCGTCTCACTTTTGAATATGTGATGCTTGACGGTGTCAATGACTCAGACGAGCAGGCGCGACAACTCGCTAATCTGCTCAACCGCCACAACATAAAATCGAAAGTGAACTTGATCCCGCATAATCCTGCTGATCCACTTCCGTACCGCCCATCAAGCGACAACGTAGTTGAGCGGTTCAAAAACATTCTTGAGTCGAAGGGTATTCACACTTACGTCCGCCGGCCGCGCGGAAGAGATATTTTTGCAGCCTGCGGGCAACTGGCGGCGCGCCAAACCACACTTAATACTCGCATCGAAACCACTTTAGTCGGAGCTAACTAAATGACCAAGATTCGCCGGATTTTCTCGTTATTATTCATACTCCTGATTCCTGTGACCTTTTATTCGAACCCCATGCCACCTCAATCGGCCGCTGATGTAAACGTAAGCGGATCGGTGGCTCCGGATAAAGTTAAGAAGGGCCGCGTTGTGCGCGCCAGTGTCCTGCTGGATATCCCTTCGGGACTGCACGTGCAATCGAACAAACCACTCGACAAGTTTCTGGTGGCAACAAAGCTTGACGTTGAAACGCCATCGGGTATGCAAGTTGGTCCAGTTTCGTATCCGCGAGCGGTGATGCGGAAGCTGAAATTTTCAAAAGGAATGGTGGCGGTTTATGAAGGGCATGCAATGCTGCGCTTCAATGTCACTGTACCGGCAAACTATTCAGGCGGATCGGGAGAGATCAAAGGTAAGCTTAGATTTCAGGCGTGCAATGATGAGTCGTGCTTCCCGCCTGTCACGCGCGAAGTGAAGATGTGGCTCAATGTTGAATGAGCGCGCCCGGAACTAATCATTTAGTGAGACAGGATTAACAGGATTGTAGGAAAGATGAACAGGATAATCCTGAGTAAATCCTGTTAATCCTGTCCCCTTCCCACAACAGCCATCAACCTGCCAACTTTTCCATGGACACTCTTCTCTTTCCGATACGAGAAGAAGAGATCCGTCCGACACATCGTACAAATCGGCGCAATATGAATTCGTTCCGGATTCACACCCGTTGAAATCAACTGATCGCGATTGGCTTTCAAAAGATCGACCGTGGCGTGGTCCGGGCGGGTGGGGGTAAACAGCTTCTCTCCATCCACAAACTTGACTGTAAACGCGTCGATCACATCATTGCCGACCTCGTAACAACATGGGCCAGCCGAAGCACCAATCGCCACGCGCAGGTTTCCAGCCTTTGCGTCGTATTCCTTCGCCAGTCGATCGACCGCAACAACCACAGCGGTCGCCAACGTGCCGCGCCAACCGGCATGCACCGCAGCAAACGCACCAGTGACCGGATCGCCAATTAGAATGGGAACACAATCAGCGGTCTTGACGCCGGCCAAGACTCCTTTTGCATCGCTAACTATACAATCGCAGAAAATCGTATCGCCACGCTCATTCTCCGCCGGTTTCGCTTCCTCCCGTGTTTGAACTACACGCACATCGGCGCCATGAACCTGCCAGCAACCCGCAAGGGCCCAGTCTCCAGGAAAAAGCTTGAGAAAGCGACGACGATTCTCCAGAATGTTCTCCGCTGCGTCGTCGTTGAAACCTGCTAGACTGAGAGCATTGGCAGGCATGTCGCTGACGCCGCCGAGACGAGTTGAGAAACCGTTTACAAAACCATCTTCTTCGAGTGGAGCACAAACGAGAGCGCGCACGCCGTCGAGTTCGCGCCAGTAAAATCCAGCTTCGTTTAGTTCGGTATCCGTTGTGATCATTTCCATTGGTATAGACATTATCGAAGTCGCGCGAATTCGCGAAGTGCTCCTGCGTACACCTCGTTTTGCGGAGCGCGTCTTTACGGAAGCGGAACGCGAGTACTGCGACTCACGCGGCGCAGTATCCGCACAGCATTATGCAGCGCGCTTTGCGGCAAAAGAAGCGACGCTGAAGGCATTGCAAACCGGCTGGCGTGGTGGAATCAGTTGGCAGGACGTGGAAGTGGCGTCAAAAGAGAATGGTGCCCCATATCTGATCTTTACCGGACAGGTGCTGGAGGTCTTTAACAGCTTTCGAACAACTGCGACTCATCTCTCAATATCACACACGAGCGAGCACGCCATCGCGCAAGTGATACTGGAGAGATATTGAGACAGGATTTACATGATTTGAGGATTAACGGGATATCTTGTAAATCCTGAGAAAATCCTGTCCATCTAGCGCATATCATTCACGAGCGCGCGTCGCCCAGTCAAATCGACATCAACCCGCGTTGTTCTGTAGTCCTTCAACGGACCAGGCATCTGTTTCTTCACCGCAATCTCTTCGCGCTTCACTTCAGTCTCTTCCGCAAAAGGACTACTCTGCGACGGTAGATTTCCATGCAGGTAACACTCGAGACTCGGCGACGTTCGTTCAGTAACCGCAATCAACTCACGCACCGGACACGTCACCGTCGAAATCAATCCGGTCGCGGAATCAATCTCAACAAACTTGATCCCTTCTGGACATTCAAAATTCTCACCACCAAGATCGGGCCGCAACGCAACCGCACTGTTCATGAAATCAACCCATGCAGGCAAGGCAGCCTCTGCGCCCGTCAGTCCAAGCTGCCTGTTGTCGTCAAAACCAATCCATACCACGCACACGAGATTTGGCGAATAACCCACAAACCACCCGTCGCGCGACGTTCCCGTTTTACCGGCGATCGCCGTGCCGTGAATAGCGCCGCGAGCCTTGCGAGCTGTGCCACGCTCAACCACGCCCGCAAGCATGTTCGTGATCATGTACGCGGTTGTCGGACTGACAACCTGATCCACAGCCACCGGTGCAGCGTGTGTTGCAGGAGGTTCGCCAACGCTGGTAATCGCCTTCGCTTCAACGCGTCGACCACCATTCACAAAAGCTGCGTAAGCAGTGGCTAACTGCAGTGGCGTAACTTCCTCCGTGCCCAACGCGAGTGCGGGGAAACGCTCGGGCTTTGGCAAACCAAATCGATTTGCCAGATTGGCGATGCGGGCGAGACCAGTCTGCAGCGCAACGTCAACCGTAACCACGTTCAACGATCTCACAAGACCTGTGCGCATCGTCACTTCGCGCATTGAGTAGCCGCCGCCATAGTTAGCCGGCCGATAGATCTTATCGCGGTCGTAGGTAAACTCTCGGGGCGCATCCATAAACATCTGCACCGGCGACATCCCATCTTCGAGTGCGGCAGCGTACACGAACGGCTTGAACGTCGAACCAGGTTGGCGCATCGCATCCGTTGCGCGATTCAGCTGCGTTTCGGCGTAATTACGACCACCCACCATCGCGAGGATATTTCCAGTGTGCGGGTCGAGCGCCACCAGTGATGCCTGCGGCTTCAACCCCCGATTCGAATAAACTTTATCGAGGCTGTCCAACTGCCGTTTCAACGCCTGCTCGGCGGCTTGCTGCAGTTCGAGATCGATAGTTGTGTAAATGCGCTGACTGTTTCCGGACGTTTCAAACTGGGATTCCGCGATGCGATTCACGTAATCGACAAAGTATGGCGCCATTGAATTCTCGAGACCGGGAGCAGAAGCAACTGTTACTGACTCGGCACTGGCCTTCGCGTTTTGTTCTGATGTGATCCAACCGTTTTGCTGCATCGCAGCGAGGACGATATTCCTTCTCGCTCTCGCTTCGTCAGGATGTCGCAGCGGCGAGTAATGCGCTGGACTTTGAATCATTCCGGCGAGGGTTGCCGCTTCCGAAAGCGTGACGTCACGGAGTTCCTTGCCATAGAAGACCTGGGCAGCTTCTTTTATTCCGCGAACCGCAACCGCACCCCGTTGGCCCAGGTAGATCTCATTGCTGTAAAGCGCAAGGATATCTTTTTTAGAGAGTCGTCGTTCGAGGGCGACGGCCAACATCGCTTCTGCATACTTGCGCTGCAGAGTTTTGTCCGGTGTGAGATACGTGTTCTTAACAAGCTGCTGGGTGATTGTAGAGCCACCCTGGCCCATCCTTTCATCCCCGGCATTTCTCAGCAACGCACGCCCGAGGCCGCGAATATCGACACCCGAATGTTCAAAAAACCGGCGGTCTTCAATCGCGAGAATGGCGTGAACCATCACTTCCGGTATCTCTCCATACGAGAGTACTTCTCGTTTTCCTGCTTTTGCCGAAAGATCGGTTGATAAGATCTCCGGCTCGAGGGTGAACGATTCAAGCAACGCGCCAACATCGTCACGAAGTTCGGTTATCCGATCGCCGTTAAATACAACCCGGACGAGTTCTGGCTGTTTCTCCCTGCGGGGGCGAATTTCAAGACCCGAATCCGAAACAGTAAAACTTCCACTCCAAACATCGCTGGCTTTCGATTCCACGTAACCCGCCCGACGCAAAACCGCGACTAATTTCTCGCGCGACAACTTTTGGCCCGCCTCGAGCACGCGTGGCGCCGCGTAAAGTCCGGGACGGCTCGTTAGATAACCATTAGCGAGTCGAGCATCGATTATTTGTGAGTAATAGCGGTAGGAACGAGCAATCGCATCAGCGGAAATTGCCAGAGCCGTCACGAACAAGACGAGGCCCAGCCGAACAAAGCGACGCTTGAAAACGATCCGGGGCGGATCGGGCAGAGATGTAGCCTCGATAGACATGGGCGAACTGGCAAACTTCTGCCTGCCGGAGATTTACCTCCGAGTCCTTCAGTGCTTCTCAGTTTCTTGTGAATTGTATAAATGTTTAATCGAGGAAGGAATTCAAGAATGGCTCGACGAAATATTTACGCCAACATCTCTTCTCTCTGAGCCTCTTTAGTGGCTGCAGAATCGATGATCTCTCGAATTTTGGCGATATTTTCGATTGCGGCTTCGTAACCAGCGGCCATTAGTTCGTCGGCACGGCCCATTTCGTCCCAACGAATGTGACCGACCTTCGGACTGATCACGAAATCAGACAACTCGAGTTGGTAGGCAGAGGCAGTTTTTTGGACCACCATCATGGACTGCAACAGCACGGCAATCACTGAGCTCGAGGAACCGATGAAGGTGGCTCCTTGTGAGTTCACATCAACTGCAATCACGATGTCGGCGCCAAGCGAACGCGTCACAACAGCAGGAATAACTGCAACCAGACCGCCGTCGACGAGTTGTCGTTCGTGCTCGTCAACTACCGGCACATACCATCCGGGAATCGTGCAGCTCGCACGAATTGCAAAAGGCACGTCGCCTTGCTCTTTCATAACCACCGCCGTGTTGGTCTTGAGATCAGTGGCAACGGCCGCAAACGGGATTGGCAGATCTTCAAACTTTGTGATTGGTAACCGCGCTCTTAAATATTCTTCGAGACGTTCGTTACTTTGAATTCCAAGTCGCGACATAGTCACACGTCCGATATCGCGCCAGCGAAGTTTGCGACCAAACTCGGCGATCTCTTCGATCGGCATGCCGGCGGCGTAAGAGCCAGCTACGATTGAGCCGGCGGATGTTCCCGCAATGCAATCGATGGGAATATCGTTTTCTGCGAGGGCACGCAACACGCCGACGTGGGCAATGCCACGCGCAGCGCCACCTGAGAGGGCGAGTCCGATCTTTGGGGGTGATGAGGGCATTTTGTTGATCGATTAAGTATAGGTCTATAGGTCTTATTGACCTATATTGCACTCAGCATCACGATCTCCGCACGCTCACGGGCAGTATCAAGGAAAGCGTCCGTGTCCGATTCTATCTTCGCTTCCTTCAGATTCTGTTCGATTTCCTCGCGGGCTTGTTCGAGCGATGGCACGATACGGCCCGGAAAACGTGTCCGGAATCGAGGCGTATAGACGTCACGGTAGTAGTCCGCAATCTCCTTCTGACTTATTACTACGAAATTTCTAAACCGAAAATCCAGATATTTTTCCATCTTGAGTCGTTGCTCGACGATTTCGTCCAACTTTTCACTCGTCATTCCCACCCGCTGGAGACGCTGCTCAAACTCGGGTCGTGATGGGAAGTTTCGCGCCAACTCATCACGCGCGTCGCTGATCTCTTTCTGCGTGGGAACTATGGTCGGTATCTTTTCAGCCTCCTGAAGAATCAGCCGCTGGTCTATCAACAGCCGGAGCGCGCGATTTAGATCGTTTGAAGTCGGATTATCGAGCGGGGTATTTGGTTGCAAAGCGAGCTGCCAAAGTAAATCCGAATAGGTAATCAGATCAGTTTTGACGCCGGCGTTCACGGTTGCGACCATCTTGTCGACGACTTGCTGCGCGGAGCAGGTTGGAGCGAAGACCAATAGACCGAAACCGAGAAGGATAAAGGTAAATTTCTCGCGCAAAGGCACAAAGGCGCAAAGGAAGAATCGAAAAGCTGTTCCGTTGATTGTTCTCATCAACTCTCCTCAGAACGTCTGTGTGATGCGGAAGTGCAAGTTTCCGCGATGCAGACGAAAGATGGCCGGAGTGCCATCAAACAAAACTCCACCCGGACCACGCTGCGGAATCAGAAACTCCGGTGGGTTCAACAGGAAACCGTAATCCACCGCCAGTGCGCCGCCGAACGGAAGTTGCAGCCGAAATCCGAGTCCTACTGTGTTGGTCCAATGCGCTCGCAAATTCTCTCTGTTGATCGCCGCCAGAATATCTCCCGGTGGCAGCGGCGTCGTATCTTCCTTGCCAAACAAATCACCAACTCTGCGGAATACATTACCGCCATCGTAAAAAGGCACAGCCTGCACCGACCTCGTGAGCGGAATTCGTGCTTCGAGATTTACCACTGCGAGCGCATTGCCACCGACGGGCACCGTAAAAGGATTCAGAAAGACAATGTTCTTTTGCTGATCTCGAAAAGCTCCTTCGGGAATAACCACCTGTCGTGGTCCAGCCTCTTCGAAACTAAACCCGCGCAATGTAGTCGAACCGCCGGAGAAGAAACGCTCGCTAATCGGCAACGTTCGATCAATCTCATCCACAACTCCATTCCCATCGCGGTCGCGCGGATTGAAGAGATTCGCAAGGCCCAACGTCATGTTGCCGGCCAGCACCGTGTCTCTCAGTGCTGAGACTTTGTAGTATTGACGGTAAGTCGCCTGAAAGCGATTGAACGAAACATTTCCGCCCAACTGGCGCAGTGCCACGGCATAATCGACGCTTAGAAAACTACCGCGCGTTGCATCCACCTGGTTGTAGCGACAGATCTCACCGGGCGCGCCGGGTTCATCATCTTCGTCCCGACTTCGCGCCAACAATCCCTTTTCGCATCGTTCACGCGTGTCTCTCACAAACGAAGCGCCGAGACGAGCAAGCCGGATCTTTCTATCAGGTTCTAGAATCGGTCTGACTACGAGACTCTCGAGATTAAAGAGACGCACGTCTTCGTAGCTGAAACGACCGAAGATGATGCTGCGGGTTTTCCTGTCCAACACGCGCTGAGTTTCAACCGTGGCAGTGAAACGATTGATTGTGGGCTCGTTGACCCGGTCACCGAAGATGTCAATCGGGTTTCGTTCTTCGTCAAGCCGTTGCACTATGCCCATCGTGCCGCGATCGATCGCGGAGCGGAAAAACCGTGTGATGGTTGAGTCGCGTTGATACTCAACCGACGCCGCGAGCGGAGCAAACTGGAGTTTGTTGTAGCGCGCAAAGCGTGGATCGAAGTATTCGAGACGCACGAGTTGTTGGCGACGACTTGCACGAAGCCGCATCGCTCCCTGGCGCAAGCGATTCATGAGATTCACGTTGCTGATCTCGAATAGACCAAGCGCGCCGGCGTCGGTCGAGTAACCACCGCCGTAATCCATCACACGTGGCTTCTTCTCTTCCACGTCGATAATCACATCTCTCTGTTTGTAACCCGTGGCTGTATCGCCCGCAGGCACGGTGTGGATGACAACCTGGCGATAGGCGTCCGTGAGATAGAGTTCGCGCTCGGCGTCAGAAATGCGATCCGCGCGGAGCACATCGCCCGGCGCAATCGGAATCGCACGTCTGATCGCCGCACGTTTTGTGCGACGAGTGTTGAGGTTTCCCGTAACGCCGTTGATGACAATCTGATTGATGAAAACCTTGTCGCCTTCATCGACGATGGAATAGACGAGCCTGATCTGTTCGTCGTCGCCTTTCTTTGGCAGTTCGACAATGGCGAAGTCAACACGCGCATTCACATAACCTTCGCGTGAATAAAGCGCCGCAACTCGATCTCCATCTGTCCGAGCTATTGAACGCGAATAAGGAGCACCGATTACGGTATGCAACTCCTGGCGAATTCTCTCGTCCGTGTAGATCTTGTTTCCTTTTACTTCAACGCCGGCGATGCGCGTGAGTGGTCCTTCATCCACCTGGAAAGTGATGATCAGGTTGTCGCCATTGATCGAGACGCCCTGCAAAACCTGCGCACTCGCCTTTCGATAGCCGAGGTCACGCATGTAAGCCTCGATCGTGCGACGGTCCTGCTCCAGAAGCGTCAAACTCGTGTAGCCGCGCCCGTAGCCCAGAAACGGAATCAAACCAATCGCGTTTGCTTTCTGGCTCTTCAGATCACCCTCGACGTCTTCAAACGATAGCCTGTTTGTGCCGGTGATGCGGATATCTGAAAGACGAAAACGTCTTCCCTGCTCCACCTGGTATTCGATCGTGACGTTGTGGCCGGTTAATGTAACTGGGTTGAGATTTTCGCAAGTCTCTTCAGTTCCATTTGGTCCGAGATCAGCCGGTGGGTTACTGACCGAGCAGGTTTCAGTTACCTCGGCAAAAAAGTAGCCGTCTTCCTGTAATTTGTTTCGGATGCGGCGCGCACCTTCGACAATTGCGGAGAAATCCACGTTACCCTCGCGCTTAACGGGCAACAACTCGCGCTGCGCCTTTTCACTAATATCGTAGTTCTTTATAGTAACGGTTACTTTTGGACCGACCGTGCCTTCCAGCGAGATCTTGACTGTATTCTTATCCGCGTCTCTCTCCACCCGTGCGTCATCAAGCACGGGAGCGAGATATCCGGCGTTAACCAGTGCTTCACGAACACGAGCCACGTCAGAGGAAAGCGCATCGCGCGTGAAAGGAACCGTGGGCTGAAGAGCCAGAGAGGTGCGAACAGTCGAAGCGTCAAAACCCGCAATCTTAATCTCGAAGGTATCGACTTTTGCCTGCGGACCGGGCGCGACTTTGTAAGTGACGGTCGCGCGCAAACCACGCGGACCAAGTTGCTCCACTGGTTCGACAGTCGCAGCGAAGTAACCACGGTCGCGCAAATACACCTGAATTTCATCCGCATTTCGTGCAATGATTTGTTTGGTGAGACGGTTGCCCGATTGAACAAAGTTCATTCGACTGCGCAGCTCGTCAGTCGAGATTGGTGACCCAGTAACTGGTCCAAGCTCAATTCGAACGTCGCCAATCTGAACCTGGCGCTGCACGACGAAACGCAATCTTACTGGACCGGTTCGATTCGCTCCGTCTTCGATTACTTCAACACGAGCATTAGCTACACGTCCCGAATCGAAAAGAGACTGCAGCGACTCGCGCACATGCACAGCCGAAAACTGTGTATTGGGTGCAACTTTGAGTAACGCGATGAAGTCAGCCTGAGCGGCGGGTTCGTTGGCAGTTCCTTCGAAGACAAGCTCGACTGCTGAAATTTGCCGGCCTTCGTAATCTTCAATGCGCGCATCCTTCGCGGTATTCGCCCGCGCCACCGTTAGAAGAGAGAAACCTAGAATGACCACAAGCAACAGATTGTGTTTTTTGTGCTTTTTTGCGGCCAATTTCGCTAACTTACCCCTTGCTCAGAATCTCTTTCTGAAACGGATCTCGAAATTGAAGTTGTTTGTACGCGCGCTCAGCCTTCTGGTCGAAGCCTGTTCATACTGCGCAACGAACGAGAGCCGATCGGAAACGCGATATTCGAGCGCCAGAATCTGGTTCGGATCTGAGGTGACGTTGGTTGAATAGGTGACCGTCACTTCCTTGCTGATTCGTCTGCCGAGAGTTAATCGAGCCGCCGGAGTCGAGCCGGTCGTGCCACCAATTACCGGATTGATCTCAAATCTTGTGAGACCAAAAAGCTTGCTCGTGGCTCTTTGTGCCGGAGCGTTGATAAGTGCGTCAGTTAACAGACTCGTCGCCGCCCCAACTTCCGACTGCGAAAGAATCGACGAGCTCGTGTCACCGGATGAAAGCTGACCAGTCGTGATCAGCGAAACGACATCGGCTTGCGGCAAGGCAGGCTCAGAACGCACTGACGCAGACGGCTGTGAAAGCGGGCCGGTAAGACCGACAAGTACACGATAACCTCTGATCTGCGATTCACCCTGAATGTTAAGAATCGGATCGGCGTTACGACTCGGCGGCAGATCCACCAGCGCGCGCGTGATGTCATATCGATCGTTGCGGAAGTTTAGTGTTCCACTGGTCGCTGTTATTCTTCCCGAAATTGTTGGATCGTTAACTGGTCCATCCAACTGAAGCGAAACAGATCCGACGAGATCTGCCAGATTGTTTCGCACCACCAGCGCGTTCCTGCCTTCAACCCGCAGACCGGCAAACAAGGCCGTACGTGTTAGTTCGATTTCAGTGCCTTCTTCAATCGACTCACGACGAGTGTTGATGAGATCGGCCAATTCGATGTCTTGGGTGTATTCCGTGCGCCGTAAATTCACCACGCCGCCGATCAACTGCTCTCGCGACGAACCTCTGATTTCAACGTCAGCATCGAGCGTCGATCGAAAATCGGGCGGGAATGGAACTGTGACATCTTCGCCGTGCAGGGAGACCCGAAACGCAGAAACTGTAAAGCCATCAAGCAGTGCGCCACCGGTAGCCGAGACACGACCACCACCTATCGTGCCGTCGAATGAGTCGATCTGAGCCTGATTCGCGGTGAATCTCAGCGCCGCTCTCAGGTTCGCAACGGTCCAACGATCGTTTCCAATCAAAACCGAAACTGAAGCATTGTTGACCGACGCAGTTCCGATCATTCGCGGAGCTTCGAAAGTTCCGTTGATGCGAACCGCGACTTCTGCCGAACCCGACGAGAAGAAATCGGGCGAAACCCCATTGAGCACGCGGAGATTCAAATCACCGTTAACGTTCAGACTCTGCCGTCCACCGGTGGCAGTCGCCAGAGTGCCGTCGAGTACGATGTTTGTGCCGGGCCCGGTAAACCTCGTCTGTTCAAATGTGATCTCACTCGGAGTAAAACGAACCACGAGTGGCGTCGTTGCATTGAGTTGCACGTCTTCTACGCGAAAGCTGAGCTCCGTAAAACTCGCCGTGCCTGACAAGCCTGCAACCGAGAAGTTCTGATCCTCATCAAGCAGATTGCCCGATGCTTTGATCGTCCCGTTGGCACGACCAGTGAGGCGCACAGCGCTACCCGGCATCGCAATCTGAAACAGGTTTGTGAGATCGGCATTTGTAAACGTCGTTTCGACATTTGCGGCAAGATTTGGACTCGCGAGGTTGATTTGGGCAGCCACCGTTTGCGGTGGTCCAAGCACGCCGGTGGTGAACGTAATATTGAGTTGCTGGTTTTCGGTTTTACCGACAAGAGCGACTGTGCCGGCCGGACGACCATTGATCGTGACGTCTCGTCCCTCACCATCAAACGTGATCTGATAGGCAGACAAATCCTCGTCAGAAAGGTCGCCGGAAACATGCGCCGTGAAGTTTGCGACTCCCGTTACCGATGGAAAACCGGGCCGGTTTGCCAGCGCTGCCAGTCGAGCCAATTGAATGTTTTCGGCTTTACCTTGAAAATCGAATAGCTGGCTCTTCGTATTGAAGGTGCCGCTGGCGAGGATGTGACCGGCAACCAATCGGACGTCGATAGTTTCGATGTTAACGTTGGGACCGTTAAATGTTGCTCGCGCCAGCATACTTTCGAGCGGTTCTCCGCCAAGTCGGCCTGGTCCAAAACGCAAATCGGCGCTACCAGTCATCGCATTCGGAATTCCAGACACCTGTATCTCGCCTGAAATGTCTGACTCAGTGTCGGAGGTCAACTGGTTATTGCGGCTGAAATTCGAAAGTGCGAGCAGAGTTCGAGCGCTGAAACGGTCCAGCTTTGCATTGAGCGACGTGCTGTTTTCAGTGTTGCGAGGAGCAATCAACGAGAACTGAACACCGCCTCCATCGCGCTCGATCAGAGCGCCGTCAGGAACTCTGATCTCGGCGTCGTTCATAGCAATCGACGCCGACAATGAACCAACTTCATATCGGTTGACGATGAGAGTGCCGACGGAGACCTTTCCATTCACGTTCGGTGAGCTCAGGCTGCCACGGATGTTTCCGTTGAATGCGAGTTGACCCGCGAGTTCAACTCCGTAGCTGGTCATCTGTTTTTCGACTTCCGGCAACAACCCTGAGGAAATCAAAACGGTTTGCAGTTCAGCAGCGTCTGAAGAAGTCAAATCAACTTGGAGATTGGAATCGTTTGCAAATGAGAACTGGCCGGTGGCTGCAAGTTTGGTCGCAGGCGTTTGCAGATTTACCTGTTGGATATCAAACGTGCCGCGATTGGCTCGCATCGCGACTTCGCCGGTGATTGGAATGCGATCCGCGCTCGTCTCTCCAGTCTCTGCCGTTAGATGAGTTGTAACTGTTCCCGAAGCGAGTTTGAATTCCGTACCCGGAAATGTGAGATCAACTCGGCCAGTAGCCCGGCCTGTGAGCGGAACGGCGCTGCCTGCCAACGCTGTCAATGGACCAGCAATATCCAGATTGTTGAAGTCGGCAGTGACTTGCGAGGTGCCGCCTTTGGCAATCGCTACGCGTGCGGTCCCAGTGGCACGTCCCTTAAAAATGTCGGCAGTAAAGTTGTTGAACTGAATTTCGCGATTCGTTGCGACGACGTTGGCACGCGCCTGGCCCAGGCTCATCTGGCCCAACACGCCGCCGCCGATACTCAGATCGGCGCTCGCGCGATAACTCCCCGACGGTTCAACCACAAATACGGGCTTCGCGAGTTTTACGTTTTCAGCATGGCCGTCTGCAAACTTTACTGTTCCGGCATCGATATCGGCCGTTGAGCCTTCGATTCGTCGGTTACGGACTGACAGTCGCACACCTGCGATGTTGAGACTTCCGATCTCCGCACCCGCTGCACTCGTGGCTCCAACCTGCACCTCCTTGACGACAACGCTCGTAACGCCGCCCCGATCGGTCATGTTGATGTTATTCGCGGTGACGCCTTTCACCTGCGCGCCCGATGCCGAAATGGTTCCGGCTTTGACGCTCGCTACCGTTGCGGTCGTTACATCGTTTTGCTTTCGCAGTTGCAGATTTGAGGCAGTGATCCCGTCTACCTTTGCGCCCGATGCGGCGAGTCCGTTCGCAGTGAACTGGGCCGACGAGGCAGTCAAAACACCTTCGTTCATCTCAGCACGCGCGTCGTGAAGAATCAAACCGGTAAGCGTCGTTCCATAACTCTTCTCCGCTACAGCGCGTAACTCTCCGACCCAACGAAAGTTTGTTCCAGTTCCCATCACGTTGCCGGCGAGTTGCACGGAATCAATCTGGAAGTCTCCGGCGTTGAGCAGATCTGCAACCGCTTTTCCGTTGATCTGGTAGCTCTTGCCCTGAACCGATCCGCTGGCGCTCACATTCAGTCCCTGGAGACGCAGATTATCCGCGGCCAATGCGTCAGACTTGATCTCGCCGTTGATCTTGAACTGATCGCCTTCACCGGCGATGGTGCCGCTGAAGTTACCCGCACCACGAAGAGCCGTTTCGCTTCGTAAAGTGTCTGAAAGCTGCGTCAGATCGACAGTCGAGGTGACGTTCATCTGATAACGGAGCGCGCGCCAATCGTCCATGACGCCGCTCATCTTCGCTTCCGCAACCGGCGACTTCAGTACCAATTCCTGAATCTCTGCCCGCTCCTGGTTTACACGCCCGCGGACCTGGATATCGATGTTGTTAATGGGCCGGTTGTCATAAGCGAAAGTTGAATTCGAGAGAGAGAGATTGACGGTCGTCATGCGCGTACCGATGGGAACGTTCGGATCGGGAGGCTGAATCGTAACCTGTAGGTTTCGCCCTTCACCCGAGAGCTCGTGACGCACATCTCCGTAATGGACCACGCCTTTTTCTATTTCGATCGTCGCCGCGGAGTAAGCAAAGAGAATGCGCCTGTTTGGTTCCGGCGGAGGAATGTGGATGTTGCGGAAGTTTGAGCGTCCTTCGTTATCAAAATTGACCCAGATATCGACGCCCTCCATCTTGAGATCCTCAAGATTGATGTTGCGCTGCAGGTTCAGGGCGTAAAGATCTTCAATTTTGATAGTTGCCAACAAACGCTCGATTTTGCCGAGCCGATCGCCTGTGACCGCATCGTAGAGTTCCACGTCGTCCATCTCCACCGTCCGAGGTGGGAAGCTGGCGTGAAAGTCACGAATCTCTGCGCGTATGCCGTAGTTTGAGAAGGTTTGTTTTATCTGTTCCGCGACATAGCGGTCGACGTAGCCCAGACGAAACAGAAACAGGATCAGCAAAAGAAGTGCAACCACACCAACGCCGACAATACCGGCGGCGATAAAGGCATGACGTCTGGTGAATCTACGCCAACGTCTTCGTATGGTCGGCTCTTTTTCTACACTCATAACCTACTTCGTCCGCACTGCTTCTGATTTCTCTGTGCAACCTCTGTGTTCTCTGTGTCTCTGTGGTTAACTGGTTCGTAAGTAGAACTCACCACAGAGACACACAGAACACACAGAGGTCGCACAGAGAAAACGGTAAACGGTGACTTTTGTGCAAAGTCATTCTCAAGTCACTATCTGAGGGAGAGAAACTAAGTGCCGCTTAGAGGCACCAAAAGTCACAAAAAGATTTCTTATGGCCTTTGGGCCTCCTGGTAGCAAATCTCAATTAGGTTCATCGGCAACGCCCTGCTGATCCTTCAGTGATGCAGGTTGGCCCAGCGGAACATTGCCGACCACGGAGAGCTCAAAACCTTCAAGAGCTGCTACTTTGGGGGGATGATTCGAAAGCAGTAATATTTTGCGCAACCCGAGATCGTGGAGAATCTGCGCCCCCACGCCATAATCGCGATCGATTCCGTAACCTGTCTCCAAACTTGCGTCCCGTTTATTGATCCCTCTCTGCTGCATGACGTTGTACGTACGCAATTGGTTTACCAAATCCAGACTATGCTCCCGCTGGCGCAGGTACAGCACCACCCCGCGTGCCTCCGCGGCGATCTTCTCAAGCGCAGTATGGAGTTGAAAACCGGTGTCGTCGATCAAGGAACCAAACATGTCGCACGTCACGTTTTCGGTGTGAACACGAACCAGAACAGGCTCGTCAGTCTTCACGTCTCCCATCACCATCGCGAGATGCACGTCGCCGTTGATCACATTTTCATAGGCGACAGCTCGAAATCGACCATAGACCGTTGGTAGATCGGTTTCAACTACGCGACGGACCAGCATCTCCTTGCGAATACGGTATCGCACCAGCTCGGCAACACTGATCATTTTAAGATTGTGCTGTGCGGCGAACTCTTCGAGCTGTGGCAGACGCGACATTGTCCCATCTTCGTTCATGATCTCGCAGATCACGCCGGCGGGATACAAATCAGCAATGCGAGCCATGTCTACACTGGCCTCGGTTTGGCCCGGACGAACCAGGACACCACCGTTCTTTGCCCGCAGAGGAAAAACATGGCCAGGACGCGCCAAATCCTGTGGACGCGCATTTGGATCGACAGCCACGAGAATTGTCGTGGCCCGATCTGCGGCGGAGATTCCGGTAGTAATTCCGCGGCGAGCGTCGATGGAAACGGTGAAGGCAGTTCCGAGATAGGAGGTGTTATCTGCGACCTGCGTGGTCAGGTGGAGTTCATCACACCGATCCTCAGTGAGGGGTAAACAGATCAGACCGCGAGCATGCCGGGCCATAAAATTGATTATCTCGGGTGTGATCTTCTCGGCGGCGCAGACTAGATCGCCTTCATTTTCGCGATCTTCGTCGTCAACGATGATGATCATCCTGCCGTCGCGGATGTCGGCAACGGCCTCTTCAATGGACGCTATAGGCACGGGCTCATGTTACCCGAAAGTAAATGCCCACGAAAGTGCACAAACGCTTATTCTTTATGAGCTTAACTTAGTCAATGAGTGTGGCAGCTTCTGGATATTAAAACGCCGAAGGCGTTCGCTAATTCCAGCCCAGGGTTGGAGCGTAGCGACAACCCTGGGTCAGCAAAACCAAAATTAATTCGAAACGCTGTAAGCGTTCGCCAAAAGACGAACCCCTTCAGGGTTTAATCAGAACATTTGGTGTTGACCCAGGGTTGTCGCTGCGCTCCAACCCTGGGCTGCAATTAGCGAACGCCTTCGGCGTATTTTTATCAGTAACGGCGTGGCTAAGTCTTGTAAGCGAGCAGTTTTTCCACATACTTCCCAATCACATCGACTTCGAGGTTGACGTCGTCACCGGGCTTCAGATGTGAGAGATTCGTGACTTCCCAGGTCTTAGGGATGATAGCGATTTCGAAGAACTCCTCAGTGAGCGCGGCGATGGTCAAACTGATTCCTTCGACGGCCACCGAGCCCTTGAAAACAAGATAGCGCCCGATCTCTTTCGGATATGTGATTCGAACGGTCCACGACTCGCCGTGATCCTCGACAGCGGCAAACTGTCCGCGAGCATCGACATGCCCCTGAACGATGTGGCCGCCGAGTCGAGTCGCAGGAGTGACAGCGCGTTCAAGATTAACCGGAATGCCGGACCGCAACCTGCCAAGCGTCGAACGCTTCAGCGTTTCGCGCGAGACGTCAGCCGCAAACGAATCGGGTTGGATGTCGAGCGCGGTCAAACAAACGCCATTTACCGCGATCGAATCGCCGTGGTTCGTGCCTTCCGTAACAACATTGGCATTAATGATGATGCGGGCATTTTCACCCCGCTCTTCAATGCTGCGGACACTGCCGAGTTCTTCAATGATTCCAGTAAACACAAAAATTCATCCGTGTGATCCGTGGCCAATTCTTTCCATCATTTCTCTCAACACATCATCGATACTCTTTCCAGTCGAATCGATCACCACCGCGTCGTCTGCCACTTTCAAAGGCGAGTCAGCACGAGTTGAATCGCGCCGGTCACGTTCCATCATGTCAACCAGCGTTTCAGCAAGCGTTGCCGAGGAGATCGAGGTCATCTGATCCTCTTTGTAACGACGTTCCGCTCGTTCCTCCGGCACAGCCGTCAAAAAGAATTTGAAGTCGGCATCAGGAAAAACTACGGTGCCGATATCGCGTCCGTTGAGAACCGCACCTCGTTTACCAATTGCACGCTGTCGCTCTACCATCGCGCGTCGCACTCCGGTAATGCTGGAGACGATCGACGACATCGCCGTCACGCTTTCAGTGCGTATTTGATCCGTCACGTCACGGCCGTCGAGCCAGACCTTCAAAGAATCCGGATCGCCTTCAAGATCGATTTCAATGCGATTAGCGAGCGCTGTAACAGCTTCGTTGTCTCCTGGATCAATCTTCGCTTCAATAACAGCGAGGGCAACGGCGCGATACATCGAACCCGTGTCGATATAAAGTAACTTCAGCGCGCGCGCCAGCAAACGGCCCAACGTCGACTTGCCAGAGCCTGATGGACCGTCGATTGCGATGATCATCGGATAATCTATACAAACGCGGCGAACACTTCGTTTGATAACAAAGCGCCCGTGCGAGTTAGTCTAATCAAATCGCCGTCCCACTCAACCAGACCGGCTTTGCAAAAGCGGTCCAGATCCTCCGCATGCTCGTCGCGCAAATCAACCCCAAACGATTCGCGATAGCGTCGCATGTCGACGCCTTGCATCAACCGCATACCCAGAAACAGCGCTTCAGCACGCACTTCGCTCGGGCTTAGCTGTTGGTCGTCAGCCACCGCGGACTCACCACGCTCGATAGCAGTAACGTACTGCAACACGTCGCGCTGATTGGACCAGCGCCGCGCTGCGCCGTCATAAGAGTGTGCCGAACAACCAAATCCATAATATGGTTCAGCAGTCCAGTATTTGACGTTGTGTCTGGAGTGAAAACCAGGCCGGCAAAGATTCGAGATCTCGTAGTGTAGATAACCGGCGCCCGCAGCTTTCTCAAGCATCCACTGATACATCACACCGGCGAGGTCATCATCAGGCTGGGGCTGAATTCCCCGTCGAATGTGTTCCGCGAGAGGCGTCCCTGAATGGACCTCGAGTAGATAAAAAGAGAGGTGTTCGGGACGAAGCTCGAGCGCCTGCCTGATATTTCTTTGCCATCCGACGAGAGTTTGTCCCGGCAGACCCGCGATCAAATCGAAGCTGACGTTCTTGAAGCCGGCGCCGCGTAGAGATGAAAAGGTTTTGAGTGTCTCCGCCGACGTATGCGAGCGGCCCAATTTTGCGAGCTCAGCATCATCGAACGTTTGCGCACCAAAGCTGGCTCGATTTATACCCAGGCTGCGGGACGCGCGAAGCTTTTCGTCGTTTACGCTGCCCGGATTTATCTCGAGTGTGACTTCCGCGTTTGCATCAACGGCGAAGCTGTCGTGCAGAGTCGAGAGGATTAGCTCGAGTTGCGCTGGCGCGAGCAACGATGGTGTGCCACCACCAAAATAGATCGTGTCAACACTCTCACCAACGTGGCGCGAAGATCGTATTTCGGCAATGAGAGCATGCACATAACGCTCGGCGAGTTCCTCTTTGTACAAGCCCGTAGCGAAGTCGCAATACGAACAACGCGAACTACAAAACGGGATATGTAAGTAGAGACCTGCGGCAGTCATTTATTGCAAGAGATAATAGCACGCGTGTGTATGATTTCATTTCCGGGCGTATTGTTTTCAAAACCCTCTGATATCAGCCTTTTAGCGATAAATAGGATTTTATCGTGCAGTTACTAAATGGCATGGAGGTTGATGGGTTTCAAAGCGGCTACTAAAACCATCGAGCATATGGGAGGAATAAATAGGATGGCAGATGACGGAATGAGGAACGACGAGTCCCAGAGAAACATGGGCACTAAAGACGACCAGGACTTTAAACGTCAATCACCAGGTCGTGGTGGTCAAGTCGGGCAGCAAGGTGGCCAGCATGCTGGTAGCAAGCAGGGTGGTCAGTTCGGTGGCCAAAAAGGATCGCGAAATCTTGACGAAGATGACGATATCGGCACTGGCAGCTCTCGTCAGCCCAGTGGACAGAATCGTGGCGGTCAGAATCGCTAGTTGATACACGCAAAACTCTCTTCTTTTCTGCTTCGAGCACGGACCTAGTGTGCCGTGCTCATTTTTTTATCTTGTTAATCCTATGAAGACCACCATCGCCACTAATACTCTTACTTGAACTACGCGCGACTCGTTCAGCCTCTGCAAGCACACGCAGCAAGTTCTCACCCAGAATCTTCCTGATATCTCGTTCACTGTAACCGCGCTTGAGTAGTTCGTAGGTGATATTTGGCAACATCGAAACGTCCTGCGCGCCTTCGGGCATGTCATTCGCGCCATCGAAATCAGCGCCGATACCGACGTGATCGATACCCGCGACTTTCACGATGTGATCGATGTGATCGATCAACTTTGATATCGGAAGCGGCGGCAACGGGTTAGCAGCCTCGAGCTTGTCACTCTCTTCTGCACGTCGCTCCGGATCGTCTTTGTATTTTTCATCAATCGCATCCTGCTGTGCTTTCAATCTCCGATCGCGCTCAGCGCTTTGCGGTGAAACGGTGTTGGTATCGACGAACACGCTATAAAAGTTAACCTGGACGACACCGCCATTCTTCGCGATCCGTCGCAGCAGATCATCCGGAATATTTCGCGGTACATTGCTGAGGGCGCGTGCTGAAGAGTGTGAGGCAATAATTGGCGCCTTCGATACGTCTAAAGCATCGCTCATCGTCTTGTCTGATACGTGCGAAACATCGACGAGCATTCCCAAACGATTCATCTCACGCACCACTTCTTTACCAAACTCGCTTAACCCGTTGTGTTTCTTCTCGCCACGTCCGGCGTCGGCCCAGTTGTTGGTGTTGTTCCAGGTCAACGTCATGTAACGAACGCCGAGCCGGTAAAACTCGCGCAATGTGGCAAGAGAGTCTTCGATTGCATGCCCTCCTTCGATTCCCATCAGCGCCGCGATCTTCCCTTGTCTCTTGGCACGTCGAATATCGGCAACTGAAGTCGCAATCATCAAATCTCTC
>DASYSD010000042.1:0-6145 GCA_036003745.1 Pyrinomonadaceae bacterium | reverse complement strand
ACGGCGGTCGACAGCGTCCGTAATCGTCAAGACCAGCGTGAACCTCGACGGGTCGTTCGGATTGCTCGTAGTTGCGCGTTCTGTTTCGATCGCGGATTGGATCGCTTTCGCACGCAGCGCAATCTCTTCTTCATCTGTCTTCGGGCTGGCCACCGTTAGCATCAGTGCCGGAGTTTCGAGGAAGTCTTTAATGAAATTGATTGGACCGGCGCCGTTGGGCAGGTTGGTGATCGCGTCGAGTTTCAACTTGATGTCATCGAACTCTTTGCCTGTTTCCTTCAGGTTCTCATCCAGTTCGACGTAGATCACGGCGAGACCAGTGCGCGAGATCGATTCGATACTAGTCACCTTCGCGTTCGCCGCGATCTGTTCTTCCACCTTTTTGGTGACGAGCTGCTCGACTTTCTCCGCACTTGCGCCGGGCCAGGGCACCAGCGCCACAGCGGTGCGCACCTGGAACTCGGGATCCTTGCGCTGCGGCATACTCAGGTAACCGTAGACGCCCCAGAGGCAAGTCGCGATGAGCAACACCCAACTGACATGACGTTTCTTGACGAAGAATCGCGCCGTGTTGCGCTTGCCGCCAATAATCTTCTGGTCTGTTTTGCCGTGAGACATAGCTGTATCCCCAATTCCTCGTGTCTATTCATTGGACCACTAATACTTGCTCGCCATCGACGACCTGGCTGACGCCGGTTGTAACAACCAGTTCTCCTGTAGTTACTCCGCTCTTGATGACGATCGCATTGCCCACAGATTCTCCCAGTGTCACCGGCCGCAGTTGAGCGAACGTCTTTCCTTCGCGCTGTTCCGTCACCATGACTGCGTAACCTTCGGGATTATCGGGCACTTGAGTGATGGCGGTGAGCGGCACGATTAGCGACGGTGCTTCCGCGGGCGTTCCTTCGCTAGTGTTGAGGGAAGCAATCATTCCTGGTTTCAACAGTCCCTCTTCATTGGGAATCGTAACTTCGACTTCAAACGAGCGACTGTTCTGGTCCGCCGACGGAGAGATGCGCGAGATATGTCCTGTGAATTCAGTTCCCGGTGTCGCATCGCTCGTGATCGTCAAGGTATCGCCAAGCTTTAGGCTCCTGAGCGACGTGTCAGGCACACCGAATACCGCTTTGACAAAACTCAAGTCAGCGAGAACAAACGCAGCGGCACCTTGTCCGACAAGCGTGCCGATCTCAATCCTGCGTTCGATCACGACCGCACCCATCGGCGCCATTAACTGTGTATCCTGAAGCGGAATACCGGCTGAAACCGTCGTTGCTTCCGCCGTATTTATTCTCGACTCTGCCGCTGAGATCTGCGCCCGCGCTGTGGCTACTTTCGCTTCCGAAGCTTTCAACTGTCCCTGGGCTACTTCCAGTTTCGCGGCGCCGATTTCGTACTGTGCCTTGGCCGTGTCGTACTCCGGCTTCGTGATGCTTTGCGTTTCGAACAGGGCGCGCGCACGGTCGTAATCTAGCTTCGTCTTTTCAAAGTAAGCCTTCACATCGGTTAGCTGTGCCCGAGCCATGTCTACCGCCGCGATCGCTTCTTGAAGCTGAGAACTGCTCGCATCGAGCGCTGACCGAGCCTCACCAACCTGCGACTTTGCCTCGTTTACTCGCGCTGCATAATCACTCTGGCGCACGCGCGCCAGTGTTGCACCCTTGTGCACGGTGTCGCCGGCCTGGATGTAACGCCACTGACCTGCCTGATCTTTTTCGCGCGCGATGTCGTCGATGTAACCGCTCACTTTGAAAGCGACTTCAACCTGTGCCGCGGGCTTGATACTTGCCGAGTAACGCACGCTACTTAGCGACGAGTGTGTTTCAACTGATTTGACCTTGACGGGTTTTACCGGCTTCTGTTTCGTCGTTTGTTTCGAGCAGCCTGACACCAAACCGATCATCAGCAGCAGGGTGGCAATAAGAATTTGTTTGGTAGTCATTTCTCTTCTCCTAAAGCTTTTTCAAAATCAGCCTTGGCGGTCCAGAAAGAGAGCAGCGCCTTTTGATACTCGTAGTTCGCACTAGCCAGCGACGTTTGCGCCGTCAACACATCCTTTAGCAGCACAGCCTCAAGTCGATACTTGTAAGCCGCGATCTGTACGTTAGCTCGCGCGGTTGTTTGTGCAAGCTTCGCGATGCGAATGAGCTGGCAGCTTTCCTGCAACGTGCGAAACTTGCTGTTTACTTCCAACAACAGCCTGCTCTCCGTTTCGAGAATAGTGTTGTCAGCTTGCGCAATGGTGCGGTTCCTCTCTGCGAGTTCATGCTTTTTGCGGCCCCAGTCAAACACCTCCCATTCAACCTGGATACCGACTCCGTTGACGTTGCGCGGCACGAAGTTCGAATAGTTCACCGTCTTCACAGTATCGACGGTCAGACTAACGTCAGGGATGAATTCTGATTTCTTTATTCGCCTATCGAGGTTCGCTTGTTGTAGTCGCAACCGCGCTTCGCGAATCTCGGGACGTTGTTGCAGAGCACGTTTATGCGCTTCCAGCAAATCAGTTTCGCGCATCGCCGCTTGAGCGGTTTCGAGGCCCTCGGTGACAGTGAATTCGGTCCTCACGTCGCGTCCGAGAAGGTGGTTCAGTTGTTCCTTTTGCGCGCTCAGCGAGTTGTTCAGAGTCAACACTTCGTACTCGGCTTTGGCGACTTTTGTCTGCACGTCCATCAGATCGGTCTTCAGTGCGACCTGCTGGACTACATACTCCCCCGTCACACGATCCAGTTCGTGATACAGCTTTACCGACTCTTCAGCAGCCCGCACGGCTCCCTCGGTTTGCAGAATCGCGTAATACGCACGTTTTACATTGTTAACTAACGATTGTTCGGTAGCGCGCAATTGCGTTTCAGAGATCTCTACCTCGAGTTCCTGCTGCTTGATCTGCAAACCGATGCGGCGCAGTTGCGTGATGGGCTGAGTCACTTGTCCGTGGAGAAGAAACGTCGTATTCGTGGACGACTTGATCACGCTGTCTTGAACCGGTACCGGACCGATGCCGGGAGAAATGCCGAAGACGCCTCTTTCAAAGGTTGTGTCAAAGCTGTTCAGCGGCTGCGAAACCAGGGAGCTGATTTTGAAAGATGGCAGTCGTCGCGTGCGATAGGCCTGGAGTTTGTCGTCGGCCTTTTCGATTTCGAGCCGCGCGTCTTTCGCTTCGCGGTTGTTCTTCAACGCGATCGCGATCGCCTGGTCCAACGTCAAAATGACGTTGCGCGCCTCGGGCTCCGTGCCGCCGATAACGTTATTAGTCGAGGTCTTGATGTAGATACCCGTGCTGTGGTTGGAAAGAGCAATCGAGCCGGTCGGATCTGTGCAAATAAAACAGCCTTCGATGGTATTGCCGCTGTCGCCGCCAAACAACCCGTAGATCGCTATGGCTTGATATGAGAAGCGATTGATGACGAGACCACGTAGCGTCGAGGATCCTTTAACAAGATTAAGACCGATGCCGTTAACCCCGTTTCCGGCGTTTGTGCCATCAAGCTCGATCAGCGGCACGGCATTATTGCCATTAGCGAGGGTATTCTTGCTCGCTCCCGGTTGAGTGTATCCGTCGATCGTTACGGAATCATTGATCACGGGCAGCAGCGATGGCGGGCTGATCGTCTGGACGCCGCCTGCGGGCAAAATCTGAAAATCGATCAGGTTCGGGCCGGGATTTGAGTTTGCGTCAAGGATCGCCTTTCTCAGGGAGCCCGCCGTCGGATTCTTGTTATCGCCGTTGTCAGCGGTGGTGGTTACGTGAAAAGTGGCTGCCTGCGCCGCGACTGAAACGATAAACATCAGGCCGATCACTGCCAGCACCAGACTGGACGGACGGAGTGTGGCTGTCAAAGTTTTCATGCGAAGTGTCATCCGATCCAGGGATTTCATTTCCGTGATCGTAAATTCTCTCCGGCGTGTTCGACCTGTGGTATAAATCAAATACATCTTCCTCTCCTCCGTAAATCGAACAAATTTGGTGTCGTATCAGTTCTGATCAATCGGTGTCATTCACCGTGCTTGCATCTTTACTTGCTGGATCTCAGGCGTCACCACTTGTGTAGCTAGCAACGATCGGCGTTGGGCACTGGGCCAGGACAGCGTTTCTGGCGCCGGCTTTCATCGTGTCCGCCAGCAGCGTGTAAACGGTGTCCCAGGACTCCCGCACTTCAGGTGTGAAAGCAGCGCCCAGGCCACGCTCAAGCGTCCACAACAACGCGCGACCAACAGATACGTAGTCATGTTCTGCAACGCCATAAGAGGCGTGCCGAGCGCCGAGCGCCGAGCGCCTGCAGCGTAGGCACCAACTCGTGAAGTCTATCTAGACCTTTGGCGGCAAGTCCGAGCATCTGCATCAGCTTGCGGCCCTGCTCCTCGAGGTCGCCTCTGAACAGCCCTTCGAGACGTGGATCGAGCTCGAACAAGCACCCGTAGAACAATCTTGCTGCCACATCTGCGATGGGTTTCACCTGCTCGAAGCTGGCCTGCACGAGACGTTTCTGTTTCCCTGTCATTTATTTCTCTCCTTCCCGGGCGATGTTGGTCGCGCGGCCAAATTCGGCGCGAAGTTATAGGTATCGCTAAAGCCGATCACCACCTATGCAGGTAGGAAAGATTGGAGTTCGGTTCGTTGTCCTAATTGGTTTTCCAAAAAGTTTCTTAGTCTGCGAAGCGGGCGTAAGCGTAAAGCCTGGGGCGTGAGCCCCAGGGAGGGAGTTGGAAATGAGGCGGAGCTCGCGACAGAGGGCGACAGCGCATTACAAACAAGGCTTTCGCCCGTTATCACGGGCTCGAATTGTGTTATGCGTGATTTGTCCTGGGGCTCACGCCCCAGTCTTTACGCTTACACCTGCTCCGCACGGTAAAACCTGGTTCAAAACGTTCGCGCGCCGTATTCGATGTGTCGGAGGATCGACTTTTTGTGCAAAGCCGTTCTGGAGACTTCATATTAGGGATTAGCTGACCAGCCGATCACGTAGGGCCTTGGCTACGGCTTCGGACTTTGAGTGGACTTGCAGCTTCTCGTAGATGCGCTTCATGTGGAAGGAGATCGTGTTGACACTCACATTCAATTCGAAAGCCGCAGTTTTGTAGTTGTGTCCCTCAACTAGCAGTTTCAACAATAGCAGCTCGTGTGGAGTCAATTCGTAATCGGCGCGTTCGGGTGGACGGATATCTCGGAAGAGCACGATCACGCGGCGGGCAACTTCCGGCGACATAGGCGAGCCGCCTGACACTGCGTCTTTCAAACTTTCGAGCAGGCGGACGGGCGGGGTTTTCTTGAGTAAGTAGCCGCTGGCGCCTGCGCACAGCGCGTCAAAGATGCGTTCGTCATCGTCGTAAACCGTGAGCATCAGCAGTAGCAGATCGGGATAGCGCTCTTTAAGAATGCGTATCCCTTCGATGCCGGACATGCCAGGCAAGCCGATGTCGCAGAGCACTATGTCTGGAAGAGAGCCGCTAATCCTCGAGAGTGCCTCTTCCATGGAGCGGTAGGTCCCCGTGCATTCAAAACCTTCAGTGCCACCAATCAGCATCGCCAAACCGTCGCGGATTTCGCGTCGATCTTCGACGATCGCAACCTTGATAATAGCTGGTGGTTGTTTAGGGTTCATCATGTCTAGCGTTTCCCACTCTTGCAGTTGATCCAGCATAGCCTCTCCCGTTCCTGGGGCCCGGTTTTAAGCCCGTCCGAAGGTTATGCTGATCCAGTCGGTGCCGCACCACCTGAACAGGTAGCGGCATTCATGATTTCGAAACCAATGAGTTCGCGCCCAGCGGAATTTTCAGAGTGATATTTGTGCCGCGTCCTGGTCCAGAAACTATTCCGATTTCGGCACCCAAACTCGCCGCGCGGTTATGCATGCTCGACAAGCCGTGGCCATCACTCTCCGCAGAGGTATCGAATCCTCGGCCGTTGTCGCTGACCGTGAGTTCCAGTTTATGCTCGTCGATCAGAAACCGAACCTCAACCCGGTGGCAATCCGAGTGCTTCACCAGGTTGTTGATGCTCTCCTTGAAAATCAGGAACACTTCGCGGCGGATATTCGCGCCAATTTGCACATCTCTCTCAGCATCAGGCGTTTGAAACTGGAATTCGATACTGCGCGCGGTAAGCATGTCGGCGGCGAATCTTCGCATCCGCCCGAGCAAATCG
>DASYSD010000041.1:0-38807 GCA_036003745.1 Pyrinomonadaceae bacterium | reverse complement strand
CCAGCCCCTTTACACTCCTCACTTCGTAATAACGCTGCAACCATAAATAGCCAGTCGGCCGGCTAATCCCATTATCACGACACAAGGCTGCAATCGACTCCTCTCCTTCTCGCGCTCGCAGCACAAACTCCACTCGTTGATTCATGACACTCTCAGCTCTCCAGGGCATCCGCAGCTCCTCCTGGTGCTGCAGCCTACCCCATCAACTGTAAAGGATGTCGTGATAACGATCTGTAAAGTATGTCATGATAATGAACAACTCCGCGGCCGCCCCTCGCGTGGCATGCAAGATTTCGGTGATGGTCTGTGCCGCGCGAGAGGCCAGGATCCCTTCGATGGTCGTCCGATTTCGCGAAGGGGCGGCCACGGAGTGCCGCCCCTGAAATGATGCCCAAGACGATCTCAAGAGATATCAGGTGTGTGTGACCATCACAACGTACCCATCCGGATCGACCAACCGGAATTCACCGCGTGGTGCATAAAATGGCGTCGTGATTGTTCCGGGATTGAGACCTGCTTCGATTAGTGAGTCCCGCGCTGCGGCGACGTCATCCGTGTAGACATAGAAGAGCACCGGTTGCTGCTCGGCGATGATCGGGTGTGTCGCCGCCGCTAACATCAACTGCGCTTCATCGGACCTGAGCCACGCCCACGTGGGCTTGTTTGCATCCTCAGGCGTAAACGTATTACCCACCTCGAATCCGAGCTTGCTGTAAAAATCGATTGACCGATCAACGTCAGCGACAAACGCCATCGGAACCAGCTGTTTGGTCTTCATGTGTTGTGTTTACCATACCCAAACCCACTTCGGCTCGTTTCCCCGGAGAATACAGCCTCCTAACATGACCTGACCGCGTTCCGCTCGGGCGATTGCTTCGTCCCTCGGCAGACCCATGATCAGCGGGACGAACCTGGGAGAGCCAGGAAAGTTCTGAAGTGAGATATCAATAGGTAGAAAGGAAGCTATCAAAAAGGCGACAAACGCCAATCGCAGCAACTTTGTCCTCGAAGTCACAAGGAACTGTATGTAACAAGCTACTAGTGCAAGAAAAATCACCGATGCTGTAGCTCGATACGACTCGACCGAAACCAAGAGACATGAAATGAGCAGTACTGGACCAAGTAAGATTTTAAAGAACTTCGTTTTGATAACCGACATCTTCAGAACCTCCAAAAAACAGGCTAGAACACGATTCTACTCCGTGAGTTAATTAGAGTCCGCTGAGTGCGATAGGTTCCAAATGGCTTCGCCGGCTCTTAGCTAGAGGTGGCGCGCTTCTTGGTGACACGTTATCCTAACCGCGTGGACCACGATGAAATCATACGCGTTTTGCGAGCCTTTGAGGCAGCAGGACTAGAATACGTACTCATCGGTGCGACAGCGATGGGGTTTCATGGTGTTGTCAGAGCCACCGAAGACATCGACCTTTTCATACGAGCCACCGCGGAGAATATAGAACGGCTTCGAACTGCGCTGCGACAGGCCTACGATGACGATCCGCATATTAACCAGATTTCTTCGACAGACCTTCTCGGCGAATACCCGGCTGTTCGGTATTATCCACCAAGCGGTGACTTATACTTCGACGTACTTACGCGTTTGGACGAGTCAGCCAACTTTGAAACCGTCGACGCCGAAGTCAAGGAAATTCAGGGTACTAAAGTGAGGGTTGCGACACCGTTGGCGCTTTATCATCTGAAGAAGGGAACGATCCGCGCACAAGATCACGCGGATGCTGCCGTATTACGAGAGCGCTTCAAATTGAAAGATGAGAAATGACATGCCCGTACAGAAGTTTCGCTCAATTGAAGAGATGAACAAAGCGCCCGCGCCCGAAGCGCGGGAGTCCGACTTCGAGCGTTTTTTGCGTCACTGCGCCCGCTACTGGGCAATCTCGCCAAAGCGCTACCCACGCGGCGTCTTTAAGTTTCGCAACATCGAAGAGGCACAGAAGGCTCGGGAAAAACACACGCTCTGAAGGCGTCCCCTCAAGTGTAAACTTTGCGCAATGAAGAGCAAGCTCGAAGATGAGATTGACGCCTTATTCACGCTGCCGCTGGCCGAGTTCACAAGTGTACGCAACACGCTCGCTACTCGTCTGAAAAAAGAAGGACGTCCTGACGAAGCCGACCGCGTTAAGTTACTTGCCAAGCCCCCAGTCTCGGCGTGGGCCGTAAACCAGCTTTACTGGAACTGCCGCGATGAATTCGAACAGCTTATTGCGACCGGGAAACGCTTTCATTCGGCGCAGGCGTCGCGGTCCGCTGCTAAGGCCGCCAACATGCGCGACTCGCTCGAGGCGCGACGCGTAGCGCTCGTAGAGTTGTCGGATCTGGCAACGGAATTGTTGCAGGAAGCAGGTCACAATCCGTCGCAGGATACGTTGCGTCGCATTACCACTACACTCGAGGCGCTGTCGGCTTACGCTTTGCTTCCCGATGGCCCAAAGCCGGGCCGCCTTACCATGGACGTGGACCCACCGAGTTTTGAGTTACTCGCCTCGTTGATTTCGGAAGGCTCTACAATCAGCCATACTGAAGCGCCAACGCGAGGAAAGTCAGCAAGTGCAGTTCCGCCGACACGTCAGAAGTCGACAGCGAACGCCGAAGCTCGTCAGATTCGTCAGGCAAAGATAGCTGAGGCGAAACTCTTATTGCAGGAAGCGAAGAAGGCGTTGAGTGATGCGCGCGCTACGGCGCAGAGTTTGGAAGCGGCTCAGAAGAAAGCTCACGCTGAGGCGAAGGAAGCCGAGAAGCAGAAACGCGCAGCAGAAGAGCGATTGCAGCGGGCGACCGCCGTCGCGGAGAATGCAACTCGACGCGCACAAACCGCGGCGGACGAAGCGCAAGAGGCCGCGCAAATGTTGGAGGACGCAAAGCGCAGTTTGGAAGCAGCCACGAAGGAGTTGGAGTCGTTGCTTCGCGGATCAGGAACGTAATGGTGGTGTTGATAGTCTTGAAATGCCAGAGATTCACACGGATGAACACAGAACCATCTGTGCTCATCCGTAGCTAAATATTCTTTCTATAAACGAGTTTGCATCGCCAACCCCATTACAAATATACCTGAGTCCAGAATAACCGCCTTTACAGGAGCGACCGTTCAGTCAATGACTCACGCGTGAGATTTAAACCGTAATCTCACCTCATTCTACAGACCTGAGACAATGGAAGAATTTATGGCGACTGCCAAAGAACATATTGCTGAAGTCATCAAGCGTCAGCCGGATGATAGCTCTTATGACGATATTGTCCGCGAACTAGCCTTTGATCTGATGGTGCAAAGGGGTCTCAAAGATTCGGACGAACAACGAATCATCTCCAACGAAGAAATGGAACGTCGGATAAAGACTGGGCGTCTTTCACGGTGCGCTGGAGATCGATATCTTTTGTAAACCAGTCGCATGTCAAAAACTTATAGAAGCGTACAGATACTGCGCACATCGATGCTCACGATTCATACTCCTTCTCGGCAATGCCTCACTGGCCTCTAAGGTTTACGCGGTTCTTCGCCGGGATGGTATGAAGCTTCGAGGTTGGCTTTTATATCGTCGAGTGAGAGCCAGGCTGGTTTGAACTCTCCGCGTGTATAGAGAACGGCCTGGTCCATATAGTGACGACTTCTGGGATCTCCGCTGGCGCCGAAGGTGTGTACAGAGAGTGCGCGAACCTTCGGAGCAAACTCAACCACACTGATGTAGGTTCCACCGGCAACGCCGTAGCGCCGTTTCTGTCCACGAGTAGGCGCAGCATAAAATGTGAAGACAGCGCCATCATTACCGCTCACGCCACTAACAGCGAGGCTCGGCTTTGAGTCCTGAAACTCTTCGTCCCTGCTTTCGTCGAGACGTTGAAGTCGATTGAGTTCGCCCCACGCAACTTTCCATGTGCCAAAATCACGCTGAAGTGCATTGAGAACTTCAGTCAACGCCGTAAAGACATTCAGGTTTTGATCTCTCGAGATGCGTTCGTGCCAGAGACTGAAGATGGTCATAGCGACTGAGTCGTTCGCGCTTCGATGATTCCAGCGAGACAGTTCGTCATAAAGTTCGCGTAACCGCTTTTCTTCGCCCGATCCGGTTTGCGAAAAGTTATCAAGACGCTGTTTGAGTGCCGTAAGAAGGCCGGGTAATCGTTTGTTCACCATCATTACTCGCGTATCAAACGCGAAGCGCGTCCACTCATCAAAGGTGAATTGTGGTTTACTCGAAAGGATCTCCCTCGAAATCGCCCCACGCGGATTGTCGCCTTCCTGGACCATGTATTTGGGGAACTGTTTTGGATCCGGATTGCCTTCACTGGTCAATTGAAACGGAGTTGTATTGCAGTTCTGCATCCAGCCGGTTTTCGGATTTGTGAGTTGCGGCAACTCGTCGATGGTGTGATAGCCCTGCCATTCCGTCGCCGGGTCGCTGCCGTCGACCGGTTTGGTCCAATCGAAACGCGGATCGCGCCGTGGCACTGCGCCATTGTAGAGATACCAGGTGTTGCCCTGGCGGTCGGCATACATCACGTTGCCGAAGAGCATGTTCTGCGGGGTCATCGCTCGTTTGAGTGCTGCAAGTGATTTGGCACGCGTCATGTCGTACCACTCGCGCAGCCACCCGTCCGATTCAAACTTCGCCATTCGTAACGAAAGCATTTTGCCATCACGCTCTCCGAGGATCGGTCCGTGATGTGTTTTTCGCATCGTGAATTTGCGTGTCTCGACACCGCTCGCCGTCTTAACCTTGATTTCTTCCACACGCTCGGTCGCGAGTCGATATTCCTTGCCGTATTTGTATGCGAGTGGGCGAGCCGCATCGTCAAACGTTTCTATGTAAACATCCGTCAAATCGGCCGCATTGTCGGTGCTTACCCAACCGCCATTTTCATTGTGGCCCACATATGGCAGCGGAAAGCCAAAGCGCGTGTAACCGGTAAAATTCCAGCCTTCATCGCTATGAACGTGACCTTCGTAAACCTGACCGGGACCAAAGAATGGCAGATGAGGATTGATGAAAAGCATCGCGTAGCCAGACGCGCTTTTTGACGGTCCAACGACCCATCCATTCGAACCGGTATGTTCTTTTAGATCGTTTTCCAACGCAGCCGTCTGTAATCCGAGTTGGCGCAGACTTCGATCACGCGAGAAACCGTTCTGGAAATAGTTGTAACGAATGAAAGCAAGTGTGTACCACGGCTCGATCTTCGTCAGCAGTCGTGGGCGCACTTCAGGATGACGTGCGAGGTAGTAGTTAAAGCCGGCGGCGAACGCGTCGCATAACGAACGCATGTGTGCATCGAGCCGTGCATATTCGGCGCGTGCTAATCTCGGGATCTCGAGTGCATGGTTGAGTCGATCTTCGTCGAGTGTTTTCTGGCCGTAAACTTCCGAAGCGCGGCCAAGGGCGGAGATAAAGTTTTCCTCGACGCGCCAGAAATTATCTTCAGCCTGAGCGTAGGCAAAGCCGAAGACGGTGCTTGCGTCTGTGCGGCCGAAGACATGAGGGACGCCATAGGTGTCGCGATAGATCGTGACGCTGCGCGCGAGTATCGCTTGCGAATCGTCTTTGGGACGCTGCGCAAAAACGACAGCCTCGAAGATGAAAAGCGTAAAGACGATGAAGGCTAATGGTCGCAACATTTCGTGGGGATGTTATCTAAGTTGGGTGTAACAGACAATGCATTGAGCCGCGGATGAACGCGGATAAAGGACGGATTGAGTTCCGAGCGACCGCTGAACACACGCAAAGGGGATTCATAAACGTGCCACAACAGAAAAACACTTGTGCCTTTGGTGTTTTTTATGCTTTTTTGTGGGCGACAGTCGAATACTCGATGCTGCTGAAACCTCCTCCACTTCTGCTGCTGGCCGTCCTGCTGATAGCAGCGCAACTATCCTGCGTTGGTTCCGGCAACGATAAACCGGTTCCCGCTGCGTCTCCTACACCAGGTGAGCAGGTTGTTATCGATGAGATACTCGAACGTTACCAACAGGCACTCGGCGGGCAACAAGCGGTCGCAGCCATCACCAGTTTGAGAATGAAAGGTACATGGGAACTCGCCGGAATGACCGGAACGATAACTGAGTGGCGCAAGGAGCCACATAAAACGTTAACGATAGTCGAGTTTCCACGCATCGGCGCACTCAAGAAAGGTTTCGATGGCGAAACTCGTTGGGTACAAACGCCCGCCGGCACCTTTACGGACAACAGCCCGGAGGAGATTGCTGAACTGGAGCGAGATGCCGAAGTGTTTAGCGCTGGAAAGATTCGGAGTCTGTTCGAAAGTATGAAAGTGGAAACCAACGCGCGGCTGGGCAGGCGTGAGATGCGTGTGATTGAAGGCAAGCCGGCGAAAGGCCCGGCTGAAAAACTGTTCTTCGATCAGGAGAATGGGTTACTCGTGCGTTGGGACATGGCGCGACGCGTGCCGAATCGAGGAACTGTTTTCGTAAAGGTGCATCTGGATGATTATCGAGATGTTGGTGGCGTGAAGATGCCGTTCAATGTTCGTTTCGCTTTTGAATCGTTTAACTTTCGTATCAAAGTGGACGAGGTGCAGCCTAACATCGCGATTGATGATGCGATCTTTAAAAAACCCTGAGGATCAACTTAATACCGCCTTGATCTCATCAAGCACTGTTGCGTCTTCAATCGTTGCGGGAATCTGGTAGTCAACTCCATCGGCGATCTTCTTAATTGTGCCACGCACGATCTTTCCCGAACGTGTTTTAGGCAATCGACTCACAACTCGTGCCTGCTTGAAGGATGCTACTGGTCCAATCCTGTCACGCACCATTGCAACCAGTTCGCTGACGATCTGTTCTTCAGTTCGAGCGGTGCCGGCTTTAAGTACTACGAGTCCGAGCGGTACTTCACCTTTGAGAGCGTCGGCTTTTCCTATCACAGCGCATTCGGCGACGTCAGGATGCGCGGCGATTACTTCCTCCATCCCGCCCGTTGAAAGACGATGACCAGCAACGTTGATGATGTCGTCAGTGCGACCCATGATCCACAGATAGCCATCGTCGTCTTTAAAACCTGCATCTCCGGTTTTGTAATAGCCCGGGTAAGAATCGTAATACGCTTCACGGGCGCTGGCGTCGTTGTTCCAGAGCGTCAAGAGACAGCCCGGTGGCAGCGGAAGTTTGATAACTACGTTCCCATTGATGTTTGCTGAAACTTCGTTGCGTTCATCGTCAACAACTCGCACGTCATAGCCGGGGACGGGCACTCCGCAAGAGCCGGGTTTGATAGGCAGCATATTTGGACCAGCCATGTTCGCGCCGACGGGCCAGCCGGTTTCGGTTTGCCACCAGTGATCGATCACCGGAACGTTGAGGTGTTTGCCGGCCCACTCGAGAGTGTCCGGATCGCAGCGTTCACCGGCGACAAACAGGGTGCGAAAGTGGTCCATGTTTTGAGCTGAGAGCCGCTCGCCGCGAGGATCTTCTCGCTTGATCGCACGGATTGCCGTCGGCGCGACAAACATCGTCCTTACTTTGTGCTGTGAGATAACGCGCCAGAATGCACCAGCGTCGGGAGTGCCGACGGGTTTGCCTTCATACAAGACGGTAGTGTTGCCGTTGGCCAGTGGTCCATAGACGATATACGAGTGACCAACAGCCCAGCCGAGATCGGAAGAGGCCCAGAAGACTTCACCCGGTTGCGCTCCGTAAATATTCGCCAAGCTCCACTTGAGGGCGACGAGATGACCACCGTTGTCTCGTACGACACCCTTTGGCACGCCAGTCGTGCCTGAGGTGTACAAGATATAGAGCGGATCGGTTGCAAGCACAGGAACGCAATCGACAGGTTCTGCCTTGACCATGAGTTCATGCCAGTCGAGATCTCGGTTCGCGATCATTGGGGCGCGTTCTTGAGGACGCTGGAGGATGATGCACGATTGCGGCTTCCATGATGCGCTGTCAATCGCCTGGTCCAATAACGGTTTATAAGGTACGACACGATTGACCTCGATGCCGCAGGACGCTGAAACCACCGCACGAGGGTGGGCGTCGTTAATTCGTTTTGCGAGTTCGGGAGAAGAAAAGCCACCAAAAACCACGCTGTGAATGGCGCCGATGCGTGCGCAGGCAAGCATTGCAATCAGAGTTTCGGGCACCATCGGCATGTAGATGATGACTCGTTCGCCTTTTTCTACACCTTTGCCTCGTAAAACACCTGCGAACCGCGAGACTTCGTTGAGCAAGTCACGATAGGTAAAAGTCTTGATTGTTTCGGTGACGGGACTGTCGTAGATGAGCGCGATTTGCTCTGCTCGTCCATTCTCACAATGGACATCGAGAGTGTTGTAGCAGGTGTTCAGAAGTCCTCCGCTAAACCAGCGATAAAAAGGCGCACGTGAATCATCGAGCACTCTGTCCCACTTCTTATACCAGTGAACCGCTTCAGCGGCTTCCGACCAGAATTCTTCAGGGTCCGTTAGCCACCGGTTGTAGATGTCCAAATAGCTTGAGGGCATTGGTTAGTATCTTTCTGTAGTTTCGCTTTGAGCGCCACCTTGGAGGGTCAATCCATCGATTGATGTTGTTCTCCAACTATGGATTGACACCTCATTCTAAACCACGCTCGATATGCTTTTCATATTTACTAATCGTGGTGACCGTCTTAAGATTGTTCGACCTGTATCACCCACGCCGGAAGAGTTCATAAGGGGAGGTCGATAATGTCAGCCCACGCCGCACATGCGGGCATCGGCTCCGCCGACTCGAGTTTTTACGACAAGCTGAATACCGTTTGGCACAAACGCGCTTTGAACACCTTCATGGTGATTGTGCTGGCTCATTGGGCTGAGCACCTGGCGCAGACGTTTCAGATCTACGTGCTTGGCTGGCCCAGGCCGCAATCCAATGGCGCGCTCGGTTTGTTCTTCCCGTGGCTGGTGACTTCGGAAACGCTGCATTACGGTTACGCGATCGTAATGCTGATCGGAATCTGGACGCTTCGGAAAGGTTTTACCGGAACCTCTCGCAAATGGTGGACGGTCGCTTTAGTAATTCAGTTCTGGCACCACATCGAACACTTCGTTTTGCAATGGCAGGCGCTGACACATCACTACTGGTTTGGCTCACCCGTTCCGATCAGTTTTGTGCAGGCACTGATCCCGAAGTTTCGCCCTGAGCTGCACCTCTTCTACAATGCCGTGGTGTTCATCCCGATGATTATCGGCATGTACTATCACCTGTTCCCGCCGAAGGGTGAGGAAGCCGCCGCATGTACCTGTGCTATTAAGCGAGAATCGCTGACGGCAGTGGTTGCCTGATCTGTGTTCTTAAGAGGCAAGACCCCGATTGCGCTTTGTCTCTGCGTCCTGTTTGTACAAGGTTGTGGACGCACTGAAACGTTACCGGATGTCAAACTTACTCACGAAGTGTCTCCTCAGCCGCCTCGTGTAGGTCGGACTCAGATCGCACTGAGACTAACAGATGATTCGGGAAAACCAGTGACTCGCGCAGAACTCGGTCTCGAAGGGTACATGTCACATGCAGGTATGACACCGGTCACTGCCAGCGTAAGAGAAGTCGAGCCGGGGCATTACGTCGGGAATATGGACCTTTCGATGGCGGGAGACTGGGTGGTCATCGTTCATATCAACCTGCCTGGTCAAGGTTCGTTGGACCGTCAGTTTGAAGTCAAGGGAGTCTTGCCAGAGTAAAAAGCAGTTCACTCCTGTGTTCCAGCCAGACCAAAACAGCAACGCGCAAAACTCTTTTGACCTGTTACGGGTTCCGCTCATCGGCGCGTTACTCAAATACAAACACGCGCGCACGCTGCTGCAAATTCCACCATTCCTGGTCAGCATTGCGATGATTCTGCACGGACTGTTTGGGCCACAGCTGGCGCCGAAGAATCTCGCGACTACGTTCACCTGGGTACACTTTCGCGGAGCCCTAGTGTTTGTGTTGCTGCTGGCAGGAAACTTCTTTTGTCTTGCTTGTCCATTCATGTTGGTGCGTAATCTCGCGCGCAAGTTTTTTCATCCAGTGCGAAACTGGCCTCGTTGGTTGCGCAACAAGTGGTTCTCGCTGGCACTGTTTGTGACAATGCTTTTCCTGTATGAGTGGCTCGATCTCTGGTCGTCGCCATGGTGGACCGCATGGTTAATCGCTGCTTACTTTGCCGGTGCGCTGTTGGTCGACGCGGTTTTCAAGCACGCTGCATTCTGTAAATTCGTTTGTCCGATCGGTCAGTTCAATTTCATTGCTTCAACTGCTTCACCGCTCGAAGTCGCGGTTCGTGACCATGCGGTTTGCAATGCCTGCACGACGAAGGACTGCATTCGTGGTGTGCGTGAGACGGCAGCGCCTCTCGTCGCGATTCAGCGCGGTTGTGAACTTGCACTCTATCAACCGCGAAAAGTGGGAAATATCGACTGCACTTTCTGTCTCGATTGTGTGCAGGCGTGTCCACACGACAACGTCGGCGTTATCAGTCGCGTTCCAGCGACGGAGTTGACGATTGATCCGATGCGATCCGGGCTGGGATTTTTTTCAAAACGGAAAGATCTCGCAGCTCTCGTGATCGTCTTCACGTTCGGTGCTTTGCTGAATGCGTTTGGTATGGTTAGTCCCGTTTATGCCCTTGAGAATTGGCTCGCGAGAGTGCTTGGACTTAATCGTGAACTCCCGGTACTGGTTTTCATCTTCGGCTTGTTTCTAATTGTCGAACCGCTGCTTTTGATCGGCGTCGCTGCGTGGTTGACGCGCGTTTGGGGTGGGAGCAGGAAGCCGCTTGTTGCTCTGGCGGTGCGTTATTCGTATGTGCTTGCGCCACTCGGATTCGGTATCTGGCTGGCGCATTATGGCTTTCATTTTTTGACAGGGCTTTACACGATTGTTCCGGTTACGCAGTCGGCGCTCGCAGAGGTTGGCTGGTCAGTGTTGGGTGATCCGCAGTGGGGCACGCCCGGCCTGGCGCCGAATGTAGTGCAGCTTTTTGAGTTTGGTTTTGTGTTTCTGGGGTTCGTCGGGTCGTTGTTGGTTGGTTATGCGATCGCTGCGAATGAAGAGGTGGACCATCCATCGCGTATTTTCATGGTGTGGGCCGCAGTGGCATTGATCATCACAGGCGGCGCGGTTTGGTTGATGTCCCAGCCGATGGAAATGCGCGCCGTGACGCTGGGCGTCGGTTGAACCGGGGATGAACAGACAAATCTGGCGCCATCGAACGTACGACCGATCGGCCCTGATAGTCTGATCGTTTGAGGTTACGAGAGGTATGAGAACGAGTTTGTTGTTACTCATGGTTTTGGCGTTTGCAAGAACCACGAACGCGCACGAGGGACCGCCGTTTCCGCTGATTGTTGATCAGAAAGTCGATCGCTACACCGTCTCGGTCTGGACCGATCCAGACGTGGGCACGGCACTGTTCTTCGTAATCGTCAACGCCCCCGATCTTCCATCAGACCTGCGCGTACAACTCGGAATCCAACCCGTCAGCGGCCGTTTAGCCGAAGTCTTTTACCCCGCCGAACGTGAGAACCTTCAGGGCCGTGTTCAATACCGCGCGCAGGTGCAATTCGACGCCCAGGAACTCTGGCGGGTGCGCATCCAATTGCAGAGCGGGCAATCGAATGCAGAAACCATCGCCACCGTCGAAGCTACGCCACCCGGCTATGGTCGTTGGGATCTATTGATATATCTGTCACCTTTTCTGGCGGTCGGTCTACTATGGGCCATCGTCATGATTCGTAAGCTCAAGCCGAACTGGAGACCGATTAAATGACTGAAGTTCTGAGTCGACTATCAAACTGGGCAAACGGGAGACGGAAACTCGTTTGGTTGATGCTTTTCTTACTGGTGGTTGCCGTGGTTGCGATGGTATTGACGCCCGTATTTCTCATCATGCCTTTCAAAGCGCAGACGCCACGCACGATGGAGATTTCGTATCTCATGCGACGCTGGTCGCCGTGGCTCACGTTATTCGGCTCGCTGCTTATTCTCACGATCGCGATCAGGTTATGGATCGGCGGCCGTTGGTGGGGACGAATCGCCCTCGTTATCCTCTTACTGCCTGCGTTTGGCGCAACCTGGCTGGCACGTCAAAACCACTTTGAGTGGATGTTCAATCCATTGCCGGATCCCGCCTATGCAAAAGCGGCAGACGCGAGTTATGTGAACGACGATGATCGCGTTCTGGCCGTGACGATAAACGGCGAAGCTGTTGCATATCCGATCAGGTTGATGGGTTATCACCACGTGGTGGAGGACACGATAGGCGGTACGCCGATCGTGGCCACGTATTGAACGCTCTGTCACACCGGTCTGGTGTGGGAATCAACAGTTGATGGGCGCGTTCTTCACTTTCACCTGGCGGGCATTAACAATCAAAACTTCATCATGCGTGATGAAGAAACAGGAAGCTGGTGGCAACAGGTTAGTGGCAAAGCGATACATGGTCCATTGAAGGGCCATCAGCTCAAGAGCGTTTTTCATGACGAAGTTTCATTCGCGATCTGGAAACGTGAACAACCAGATGGCCGCGTGTTGAAACCCGACGAAAAGATCGTCGCTAAAAACGAGTACGAGAAGGTTGACTGGGAGACTCGTTACGAAAAGCTGCGGGTAGTTGAAGGTGCTGACGTCGACAAACGTCTCGCGCCGCGAACCCTCGTGATGGGCATCACTCTGGGTGGGAAGTCAGTGGCGTATCCTCTATCAGCGTTACAGAAACAGAGTCCGATCATTGATATGGTTGGAGCGACTCCGATCGTTCTCGCACTGGGTGAAGACAACCGCTCCCTCCGTGCCTTCGAACGAACGGTTGACGGCCGTCGTCTGGAATTTTTTCAGAAGAAAGACGACAAGAGCCCCGGATTTCAACTGATTGACGCAGAAACCGGCAGCACCTGGAGTTTCGAAGGTAAAGCTGTTGCCGGCCCTCTCAGCGGCCGCCAGTTAAAGAAGGTGTTTGTGTTGGAAGATTACTGGTTCGACTGGCGCGTCTACCATCCGGATACCTCGGTCTATCAGCTCGGTCCGCAGTAAGCAATCCGCGTCATCCGTGGCTAAAACTGTTCCGTTCCATTTGGCTCGATGTGTGGTTCCTTGTTCATCGACTGGCGCAGCCGGGAGAGCTCAGAGTAAATCAGGTAGCGGGCGCGATTTTGATTGCCGAGCGGACGATGTTCCGCAATGCAGTGCCATGGGTTGAAGGAAAGTTCGCGTGCAAACTTAATCTGTCCGGGGGAAGTGAACTCCTGTTTTGGAATCGTGATTTTCGCGACGGTCACAAAGGGTGACAACCGTTCGGGCCACTCGATAGCCGCATCTTCAACCGGCATTCGTTTGTAATTCGTCTGCAGTTGAATGCAGAAATCAAATTCTGCATCACTCTGCGAAAGCGTCTGTGCCATTGACTTTCGCAGCCAGTCGTCCGGCGGGTTCCACGGAATCTTTGTCTTCCGATTTGAAGTGGGCCTTACAGAGTATTTCATCGCCTGTCCCTCGCCCAGCAGATATGGCACACAACTCCAGTAACGCACCTCGAGCGGGCTTCTGTTCATGCGCGCGTAGATGCCCTGCATGGTCATGTCTAGCAGGTGAGAATCGAGCGGGTTGATGAAATAAAACACAGGCGTGCCCGCGAATATCTGCCGCTGGAGCTTCAAGTTCTCGACGATGTTTGGCGTGGTGAATGTCGGACAACTAATACCGGTAAAGTCCTGTGTCGCTTTCTCGTCTGCGAGCAGCTTTTCTCCTGGCACCCCCATCAGCTTGATGCCGATACTCAGAATGCCGCTGTCTGCGATGTCAGGTGGCGAGGCTGGACCAGGCCCGCCAAAGCGAATCCATGCGGGGTAACTTTTTGGCTGCGCGAAGACTCCTTGTTTGTAAGCTGCCGGGATGTTGTCGAGGACGCGAAACTCAGCTCGCACTATGCCATAGGTTTTGGTGTTGCCGGCGCGTTCCGCAATTCGTCCCGTGTACTCACGTTGCGTGTACTGTGCCATCGCGCCTTTGATACCGGCGGTAATAGCGGCTTCATCAGCTATTGGGATCTCCTCGCACAATCGTGTTTCCGGATTCTTATGCAGTATGCGGAGTAGCAGTTGAGTGACCTCAACGATCGGACGTTGAAACACCCAGTTGAACGCGTCGCGAAAGTACGGATCAAAGCGATGCTCAAGCGTCACCAGGCTGAGAACGAAATCATTGAAGCGTGGTCCAACTTTTGAGGCCATCTTAGTAGTTGCCACGAAGGGGCACAAAAAGCACAGGCGAGGTCAAAGCGCCGGACAGTCTAGCACCTTTTCGCGTCGCGAGAGATATTAATCTGGACACGACCTTGTTATTTGCTTACAGTTAAGCGCGCACCCGATCTGTCGTCCCACTGTCTCTTTGGAGGCTGTCCTCTTGACCACAGCTATCGAACATCTTCACGTAAACGCGAATGGAATTAACTTCCGCGTTGCGGTGTCAGGACCCGAGAATGGGCCGGTGATTCTTTGTCTGCATGGCTTTCCGGAGGGCTCGATGGGATGGCGGCTATTCATGGAGGCCATGCCGCAGGCGCGCATTTATGCACCGGATCTGCGCGGCTATTCCGGGACGGATCGACCGCGACGTGGTTACGATGTCTTCACTCTTACCGACGACGTGAAGGCATTGATTGAAGCGTTGAAACTCGATCGGCCGTTGCTGTTGACGCACGATTGGGGAGCCGAGATGGGCTGGATCTTTGCCCACCGGTATTCGTCCCTAATTCGACGTCTCGTGGTTGTTAACGGCACTCATCCAAAAACACTTGTTCGAGCCGTATTTCACGTTACAGACTGGCAAACATTTCGCCTCCCATGGATCCCCTTCTTTGAATTGCCATGGATCCCGGAAGCCTTTATCGCAAGCTCGCTTGGTCGAAAGCTGCTTAGGTGGTCGTTCACTTCAAGAGAAGGTCAAAAGGGGACTATGAACACAGCCATTGTCGATGAGATGGTGGCGCGATTTCAGAGGGCGTCGGACATGAGGCCTCCGATCGATTACTACCGCCAGTTCGTGAGCATGATTCTTACGCCCAGCAAGCGCGCAAAGCTCTATAACGTCTACAAGACTCCAATCAGCACTCCCGTCACGCTCGTCTGGGGCATGGAAGACGGAGCACTGCCTGCAACGGTCGCTTTCAAGAGCGGCAAGGACGCGGGTTGTGATGTAGAAATACGACCGCTATCCGGCGTGGGCCATTATGTCGATCTCGAAGCCCCGGAGAAGTTGGCCCAGGAGATCACTCGCCTACTTTAATCAATGAGCACTGAGACTCAACCACAGGCTGATTGCGACTACATCGTTGTCGGTTCTGGCGCGGGAGGTGGGACGGTAGCTGCCCGGCTCGCCGAAGCCGGACGGAAAGTTGTTCTGTTGGAAGCCGGTGGTGATCCGAAAGAGCTTGCAGGAGCTGATGCTGTCTCCTCCGAGGGGCGTCTGCCGTGCGATTACGACGTGCCCGCATTTCATGCGTTTGCCTCAGAAAATGAGGCGATGAAGTGGGATTTCTTTGTGCGTCATTACGCTGATCTTGAAAAGCAGAAGCTCGATCCGAAATACAGCACGGAATATGAGGGGCGAGCAGTAGACGGTGTGCTGTATCCGCGCGCTGGCACACTCGGCGGCTGCACCGCTCATAACGCGATGATCCTGATCTATCCGCATAATGCCGATTGGAATTACATCGCCGAGCTGACAGGTGATTCGAGTTGGAAAGCAGAAAAGATGCGCGCGTATTTTGAGCGCCTCGAAAACTGTGGGCATCGCCCACTTCACCGCTGGCTCGCCAGGATCGGAATCAACCCGACACGTCATGGATGGAAAGGATGGTTACGTACAGAGAAGTGCATTCCGATGTCTGCGATGCACAATAGCACCCTCGCGCACGTGATGCTCGAGTCTGGTCACGAGGCCTTTGAAGATATCGGTGAGAAGTTGAAACGAGTGCGTTGGTTCTTCGAAGGGAAACTTGATCCGAATGATTGGCGATTGGTTGAAAATAACTCTATTGGGGTGCGTTATGTGCCTCTCTCGACCAACAATCACGCACGTATCGGCACGCGCGAACGCGTACTGGAGATTGCGTGTAAATATCCTGATCGTCTGCGTGTCGAGCTGAATGCCCTGGCAACGCGCGTGTTGTTCGACGACAGTAATCGAGCGATCGGCGTTGAATATTTGAAAGGGCAACGCCTATATCGTGCCCACCTGCGTCCAAGTGAAAACGCTGGGGAATTGCGGCGCATCTACGCATCCCGTGAAGTAATTCTGGCTGGTGGCGCCTTCAACACGCCGCAACTGTTGATGCTCTCCGGCATTGGACCACGCGATGTGCTCACGGACCACAAGATCCCTGTACGCGTCGAACTGGCTGGCGTTGGCATGAACCTTCAGGATCGATATGAAGTCGCTGTGGTCAATCGCATGCGGGATGATTGGGAACTGTTCAAGGATGTAAAGTTCGACACGACCGATCCGCAGTATCAGCAGTGGTCAAAGAAACGCGAAGGGATCTATGCGACGAATGGAGCCGTGCTGACGATGTTCAATCGTTCGCGACGCGCTGAGCTTCCGGATCTCTTTTGTATGGCCTTGCTGGCTCAGTTCAAAGGCTACTTTCCGGGATATTCTGCTTTGTTTCCTAAAGGTTTAAACTATCTGACGTGGGTGATTCTCAAAGCACACACAAAGAATCGGAAGGGAAGGGTCACATTGCGGTCCGCGGATCCGCGCGACACGCCGCTAATTAACTTCCACTACTTCGAAGAGGGTGCTGACGACGATCTGGATGCCGTGGTCGAAGGGATTCAGTTTGTTCGCAATTTGACCGCGAAGCTGCAGCAGGAAGAGATGATCGTCACCGAAGAGATCCCGGGAAGTGATTGTCAGACGATCGACGACCTGAAGACGTTTGTGCGTAACAACGCGTGGGGACATCATGCGTCGTGCACGTGCGCGATTGGACCACGCGAGCAAAACGGAGTGCTTGATTCAAATTTCCGTGTGCACGGTACGCAAGGGCTGCGGGTTGTTGATGCGTCCGTGTTTCCGCGCATCCCCGGATTCTTCATCGTCAGTTCGATTTACATGATTGGTGAAAAAGCCGCGGCTGTAATCCTCTCCGAATAATCGAGAACTGTCGAACGTACTGTAGGGGCGGCCTCCGTGGCCGCCCGTGGTTTTGATAAGAGCGTCCAAATCGCGAGCGCATCGCATCTCGAACACTTTACCAAAGCCCCGGGCGGCCACGGAGGGCCGCCCTACAGTACGTACTGCATTTTCGTGAAGCAGGTTAATTTCATTGACAAACTCCTCGCCCATCCATAAAGTTCTGGCGTTCAATTCTCGCTTATCAAGGTCAGGGTAGCCGCAATCCTCGCACGTCCCAGGTTTGAACAGTAGATAAAGGAGGGCACGAATATGGCTCACACCGTTGAGGAATTACTCAACCTGACTGACGTTCAGCTCGACGAACTCTTCGGCAACGGCACCGTCGGCGACATTCCGAACGGCGAAGCCAAGGGCACGGCTATCGTCGCTAACGGTACAAGGTTCAGCGATGAAATCGCGCAGTTCGTCAATGTCTTTGCCTGGCAGGGAAAAACGTTTGATGCGGAAGACGGCGTACTAAGAAATCGCATCACGCACTTCGGCATCAACGCGATCATCGCCAAAGTCTACAAGGGACCCAGCTGGTACGATCAGAAGGAATGCATCGTTCTCGACTACTCAAAGACTTCGCTGATTGCCCGCTGGATTCGAGATGAGATTCGCCTCATCGATCCGAATTTGTATCTCGGTCGCGTTTACTGGGGTGAGAAGCCGCTGATCCATTTTGCGCTCCAGTTCCCGCCACAGCAGTGATCCTGTTATCGACATGACGTTTCAATCGAGTTTCATGGTGGTCGCACCGCTCGACGTCAAACGTACCGACGAGTTGCGAAATCTGCTCGCCTCGATGAACCGTGCCCCGGGAATGGCCAATCCCGATAATGAGATCATTCCGTTTGGCAGGCTTCCCGATTTGCACTTTGCGCGGATCGTCGTTCTCGAAGATCAGACGCTGGACGACATCACCACGGCCTACGGCCTGCCACGCCGAAACTATCCGCTCTACCTCACGTTTCTTGCTGACTTTGATGGCGATGTCGATCGGTTTCGCAACCAGTTGGTCTCGCTCGCCGGTAAGGGTCTGGCGCAAATATTTTCCTTTTGCACTGACTTTAAGGCTGGCACGGATATCGTGCGCTGGATGAAACAGCACGAGCATCGCCCGTCGACGATGTACATTAACTGGGTCGGACGCACAATGCAGCAGATTCGCGAGGAGAACGCCCTGCGCCAGGTTGTACAGACGCTCGTCTTCAGTAGTGGAACTCAGTTTCAAACGAGTTCAGCCGAGGAGATCCGTCGTACAGTCAAGGCCTTCGTAGAAAAGGAGGTCAAACTGACTCCAGTCGGAAAAATGCCGCTGACGTGGCGAATAAAGAAACTGAACAATCTGATCTTTGTTCCACTGCTGCTGCTGTTCTTACTTCCGCTCTTTATTCTTTACCTGCCGATCTTCGTATTTCAGTTACGCCGGCGCGAGAAGAGCGACATGGAGATTGCTCCGCGGCCTTCGGCAGAATACGTGAACAAGCTCGCCCGCATTGAGGACTACGATGTAACGAACCAGTTCACCGCGATGGGCAGTTTGAAGCCGGGATTATTCCGCCGCTGGTTGCTCGTGATTCTCCTGTGGCTTATCCAATACACCACACGTCACATCTACACGCGCGGTCATCTCGCACGCGTGTCCTCAATTCATTTTGCGCGCTGGGTCTTTATCGATAATAAAAGACGATTGGTCTTTTGCAGCAACTACGATAGCAGTCTGGAAAGCTATATGGACGACTTCATCAACAAAGTCGCCTTCGGATTGAACGTTGTCTTTAGCAACGGAATTGGTTATCCAACAACGAACTGGCTTTTCTTTCAGGGCGCCAAGGACGAGCAAAAGTTTAAGTACTTCATTCGACGACATGAGTTACCGACTGAAGTTTGGTACGACGGCCACACCGGCCTCACCAACTTTGATCTAAAACGCAACTCGCTCATTCGGAGTGGGCTGGAACAACCATCGATGACGAACGCGGAAGCAGTGCAGTGGCTGCAACTGCTGTGACAAGCTTCGCCTTTGAGTTTTATCTCATTCTCACCGGGCTTTAGCCCGGTGCTAACGGCAAATGGGGTTGGCAAACCGTTTCAACGGTTTGTCCCGGGCAGGTGACATAGAAACCGTTGAAACGGTTCGAAACCGGCAAGCAAATAAGCCCACCGGGCTAAAGCCCGGTGAGAATGAAAGGAATTCCCGCTGTGAATGAAAAGGACTTAAGCCAACGCAGCGGTGACCCATGCCTGTGATTGATCTTGACTACAACGATATTCAGGGCCTGGTGCGCTTTGCCTTTGGCAAGATGAATGAAGCGTGCTTCTACCTCGTGCGCATTAAAGATCTTAGTGCGGCTCGCTCGTGGCTTGCTAACGCGCACATTACGAGCGCTCGTACGTTGGAACCTCCGCCACAGACTGCTTTACAGGTCGCGTTTACTGTCGATGGTCTAAGAGCGCTCCGGGTTCCGGATGAAGCTATTGCAGGATTTGCGCCGGAGTTTCTCGCGGGCATGACAGAAGAAAGTCGCTCGCGACGACTCGGCGATATCGGCGAAAACGCGCCGGTTAAATGGCGTTGGGGACATGCTGATCGTAGGCCTCATCTGGTAGTCATGATGTACGGCCAACCAGGCAAAATGGCAGCGTGCGAAACGGAGTTCAAAGGGCCATCTTGGGAGGTTGCGTTCGAGGTGTTGGAACGTTTGGGGACGGACGATCTCGGTGAAGTCGAGCCATTTGGTTTTGTTGACGGGATCAGTCAGCCGGCGGTCGATTGGAAAGGGAAGCGACAGATCAAGGGCGACCAACTCGTCTACAGTAATCTTGTTTCGCTCGGCGAATTCCTGCTTGGTTACTCGAATGAGTACAATGAATACACGGACCGGCCACTGCTCAGTCCAAACAGCAAAGGCGCAGGGGAATTACTACCGGCGTTGGACCAGCCGCAATTGAAAGATCTCGGGCGTAACGGTTCCTACCTCGTCATCCGACAGCTGGTGCAGGATGTGCGCGGATTCTGGCAGTTTGCCGATAAGGCTGCTGAATCAAATCCGGAAGAGCGCAAACGACTTGCAGAGAAGATGCTAGGTCGCACGTTGAATGGCTCGCCACTCGTGCCTTTGCAAAACCAACCAATCGAAGGCGTCGGGCCGGAGGAAAAAGATCGCGCTTACAATCAGTTTACTTTTGACTCCGATCCGGTGGGAGTGCGCTGTCCGTTGGGTGCGCACGCTCGTCGCGCCAATCCTCGCAATGCAGATTTTCCGAATCCTGTGAAGGGCCCAGTTTCACATCTGATTCAGACGCTTGGCTTTGGCCGCAAAGGTCTTCGTGACGATCTTATGTCGCCGACTCGTTTTCACCGCTTGCTGCGTCGGGGGCGAGAATATGGGCAGGGTTTGACAGAAGAGCAGGCTCTTCAGCCGCCGCAAGCTAACGAAAGTGAGACCGGATTACATTTCATTTGTATTAACGCCAACATCGCGCGGCAGTTTGAGTTTGTGCAGGGCGCGTGGGTGGTAAGCACGAAGTTTGATGGTATGAGCGAGGAGAGTGATCCGATGATGGGAGATCGTGAGCCGGTGGCGGGCTGTCCGTTACCCGACACGTTTTCGATCCCGCGTGAGAGTGGTTTGAGGGAACGCTGCAGCGGTTTGCCGCAGTTTGTTACGGTGCGCGGCGGTGCGTACTTCTTCCTGCCGAGTTTGAGAGCGCTCAGATACTTTGCGAGTGTGGGTGCATGAGGAATCAGTTTTAGACAGGATTTACAGGATGTTTCAGGATTAACAAGATGCATCCTGCAAATCCTTCAAAACATCCTGTCAATCTGTCTATTGGTTTTGTTGGAGGTGAACGATGTCATTAAAGTCTCGCCCTTTATTGATGATTCTCGTCGTCGTGCTAGCGCTAGTCGCCATTGGCGTCATTGTTTACAGCAGGCTTAAACCCGATGGTCCAAAGCCCGGCCAGGTCGTCGATGAAGCACGTGTGGCTCAGCGTGCCGCCTCTACGTTTCCGGCCGCCGATGAAGATTACTTCCACGACATGGACGGTGGCGTGCAGTTAAGTCCCGAAGAGATCAAAGGTCGCAACACCTGGATCGTTTGGACTGCCGGAAACGATCGCTTCTGGGACAAGATGGTTAACGCCAGTGCCGGTGCTCTCGATTTTCTGAAGATCCTTTCATCTCACCCGAGTACGCCGAATCTCACGCGCGATAAGCGCTGGGAATACCTCGGTTTGGTTAATGATCCATGTTTCGAAAAGGCAACCGGCCCTGATCCGAAACGCTATGGTCTATGGCTCGATAAACGTCGCGCGGATTGCGCGCCTGATCCTTTCGAGAACGAACAAAAATATCCCGGTGTAAGGGTTGGCGCGCGCGGGAAAAACATTGAAGCGGGTTCTTACTACGGCTATGAGACCGGCATCGTCGGAATGCGTCTCTTTCCCAACCCTGATTTTGATGAAGCTGCGGCGCAACGTTGGGACGCAGAGAAGTATTACACGGACAGGAATTACTATTACTCGAAAGATCTCATTCGACCTTATCGCGTCGGAATGTCGTGTGGTTTTTGCCACGTTGGTCCAAATCCATTGAAACCGCCGGCCGATCAGGAGAATCCGAAGTGGGAAAACCTAAGCTCAAATGTCGGCGCGCAGTATTTCTGGATCGATCGAATCTTTTACTGGGAAGCAGATGCGAGCAACTTCGTCTATCAGCTCTTTCACACTTCGCGTCCCGGTACACTCGATACCTCGCTGGTCTCAACTGACAACATCAACAATCCGCGCACGATGAACGCGATGTATATGCTCGGACCGCGTCTATTGCATGCGCAGCGTTGGGGGAAAGAGACCCTTGCCGGCGGTGACAAGGACAATCGCCAATTCAACGACTACCTGCAGGAAGGACCACTCACGAAGTTGTATGAGAAGCCGGACACGGTCTACACGCCGCGTGTTCTAAAAGACGGTTCAGATTCGGTCGGCGGCATGGGCGCGCTGAATCGCGTCTACATTAACATTGGCGCCTTCAGCGAGGAGTGGCTCTTGCACTTCAACGCTCTGGTTGGCGGCAAGCCGATCACGCCGATCACGATTGCAGACTCGCGCCGGAACTCCAGTTACTTCGAAGCCACCGAGAACCAGACGTTCAACATGGCTCTGTTCTTTCTGAAGACTACCGATCCTCATTATCTGAAAGATGCCCCTGGCGGGCAGGCTTACCTCAGTGCCGATAAGGCTCTGTTAACGCGCGGCAAGACTGTTTTCGCGGAACGTTGTGCTCGTTGTCACTCCAGCAAGATACCTCCATCCGCTCCCGGTCTCGACGATGCGCGTGGATGCAACGGAAAGGATTATCTGACCTGCTGGAACAAGTACTGGGAGTGGACCAAGACAGAAGAGTTCAAACAGAAAATGCGCGAGATCGTTCTCGCTGACGACTTTCTGAAGGACAACTATCTCTCCACCGAGTTGCGCGTGCCCGTCACGCTGCTGCAAACAAACGCATGTAGTCCACTCGCAACTAACGCGCTTGGTGGTAACATTTGGGACAACTTCTCATCCCAGTCGTACAAAGATCTGCCGTCTGCCGGCACGATTACCTGGTACGATCCGTTGACCGGTGAGCCGCGCCAGTATCAAATGCCGGCCGGTGGTCGTGGTTACACGCGGCCGCCGTCACTGATCAGTCTCTGGTCCACCGCTCCGTATCTGCTAAACAACAGTGTAGGCGAGTTTCATGTAAGCCCTTCCGTCGACGAGCGCATAAGCGCGTTTCAGAACTCGATCGAGCAGATGCTTTGGCCGGAAAAACGTGACAAGGATCTGGTACTGGGCGATAAAATTCCTGGCCGGATCGATCGCACCACTCAACAGAGTTATCTACGAGTCAGCTCCGGCTTCCTTCCCAATTTTCTGCAGGGTTCGAGCGGGTTCTTAGCGAAATACTTACCGTCTATTTTTGCAGACGAAGGTATTGAGATTGGACCACTACCGAAAGGAACTCCGGTTGGCCTGCTCTCCAATCTTGATCTGTTCAGGGAGACTTCCGGCCTCGGCGATCGCGCCGCCCGAGACGCCGAAATACTGAAACTTCTGCTCGACATCAAAAGGGCACTCAAGAATCTGCCGCAGGGAGCCAGCGACGAACAGGCAACGGAAGCATTGCGTCCACTCGTCGGTCAAATGCTCCAATTCAGCAAGTGTCCGGATTTGATCGTGAATCGTGGTCATTATTTCGGCACAGATAAATTCCAGGAGGAGCCTGGTCTAAGCGACGAAGACAAACGCGCGCTCATCGAGTTTTTGAAGACGTTGTAGCCACAACAAACCACAAAAGGCACAAACGATGAACTTTGATTGGTTGCTCAGCGACTCTGTCCAAACGACGGCGTTTTTTTTCGTGCTGGTTGCAATTGCCGTCTTCACTCAGATCACGAAAACAACGACGTCGCGGTCGCTGCCGTTTATATTGCGCGCACTACTCAAGGCGGCTCCTGCATTGTTCCTCGCCGGGCTATCGTGGTCGCTGGATCAAAATCTGGTCGCGCTGATGTTTCTGTTTTGCGGTCTTGGAGACATTCTCCTGGATCTCCCTGCAGACAAGGTTCCGCACGGTTTTCAGCTTGGGGCTGTCTCGTTCGCCGCAGCGCTGGTTTGTGTTTCTATTCTCAGTTATCAAAGACAGGTATCGGGGCATCCGCTGCTGCCTCTCGCGATAACCAACATCGTGATCGCTGTTTTCGTGTTGCGCTGGGTGTTGCCACGACTTCGCGGAACGGAGCGAATTCTCGAGGTCATTTATTTTGGAATGCTCATCGTGACCAACATCTTTGCCTCAACCTCATCCGTTCCAGTGTTTCTGGGAAGCTCATTGTGGTTCATGTCTGATTTGTCGATTGGCCTGGGCGAAAAGGTTTCAGACGATCCGGTCAACAGCCTCGACACGCTCGGGCTCTATGACCTCGGGCTATATTTTCTTGCCATCGGGTTTCTTAATCCCTAACAAAAATATGTTAAGCATAGATCTGCACGGATAAAGGCCGGGTTAGATCTGATCTGCGTGCTATATTTTATGACTAATGCGCAGACGGGTACTGTTGATTCTCATTCTGGTCCTAGCAGGTGTAGCGGCGTGGCGTGTTATCCGTTTCACAAGCGAACGACGCAATCGTCTATTTCAATCGGCAAGCGAGTTATCGAGACTGGCCGCCAATTCCGCCGCCTATTCGTGGGATGCGGCGGTTGAGAAGGTTAAAGCGCCGCGCGGCGAGGAATTGGGCGGAACTCTCACGGTTCCGCCAGAGCTGAAACACTACGAGGAACGATACTGGTTCCTGGCTACTCAGGTCGCTGAGATCGAGAAGCACAAGGTTCACACGGTTCAGGACTATCTCGATCTTGCCGCAATGATAGAAAGAGGTGAACTAGTCCCAGTCCCCGCTGTTACGGAAACCTATATCCTCCTGGGCGTCGGCCAACGCGCAGATGAAGATCCCTTTACTAAGTTCGACGAAGACAACAGTAATAGTGATACTACAAATCCTGACGAATACCAGGCGCTGCAAAAGCTTGCAAAACACTTCAATGGGCGCTCCTTTGATCTGGAGAATCCTTACGATCGCCATGTGCTAAAGATCAACATGCTCAGCACGATCAGACCGCAGGCGCTGAAAGTCATGGAACAGATTGCAGCGGCATACCACCAGGAGTTTGATCGTCCTCTGCCTGTCAGTTCGCTGGTCAGACCGGAGCAGTATCAGCATGCCCTGCGACGAGTGAATAGAAATGCTGTGACTATCGATACACCGCCACATTCGACCGGTCTAGCCTTCGACATCGACTATCGTTACATGAGCGTCGCGGAACAAAACTTCCTCATGAATGAGTTGGCGAGGATAAAAAGCGAGGGCCGGATCGAGGTCGTCCGAGAGCGTAATGCGAACTATCACGTGTTTGCGTTCGTCGATGGAGTTCGACCCAGCGATGACCTCGTTTCTGCTTCACTGGAAAAGGCCGGTGCGCCGCCACCGGAAGCACACCATCCAGAAGCTAAGTCCGAGAAGGTGAAAAACAGGCCAGTGAATAGAGCAGTAAAGAAGACGCAAAAGCCTCGTGCCAGGGGGCGGATTAGCCGCAAGCGCCGTCGCTAATTGTGACATTATTTTAATGTTAGACGTCGAACCATTTCGGCGCTTTCGTGCATCTCTTTACTACCCGGCTACAACAGCCACACAGGCGTTTCTAATAAAGAAAATATGAAGAATTTAGTAATAATCTCCCTGCTTGTTCTCGTTGCCGCGGTTGTGTCTTTTGCTGCCCACAGTGGTCGCAGCCAGTCGCAATCAAAGGCACAGGTACCGGTGGTATCAAAGACTGAATCACCCGTTAAAACAACCGCTCGTGTTACGAGCTCTGCCACGGCTGCTAACCGATCGTCAGTATTTACATCAGCAGCAACGGATAACTCTAATCTCAGGAATGAGCTCACGTGGAGCTTCGGCGGAAAACAACAGCGCGGTTGGTACCTCTACGATTTATTGATCGGAAAAACGCTCGACACTCGCGACGACTCACTATCGACTGACTTCGCGGAGTCGCTTGCCGCATGGCAAAAGAAAAGAGGCTTGAGCGCAAACGGTGTGCTTGACGAAGATGCATTGATGGCGATGGTCTCACAGTGGCAAGGTAACCGGCTCAAGAATCGAGCTTACGCCACGCCAGATCAGTTACTAACAGCGCCTGCAACTGATTTCTACGATCCGTCGAGAGTAGATGAGCTGCGGCAGGTCGAGCGAAACACTTACGCCGCCTATAAAGAGATGATTGCTGCTGCGATTGCTGATCCAACTCTGAATCTAGCGCACACTGCGCCGGGTGAACTTGCGCTGGAAGAGAAGTACTTGAAGATCGTTTCTGCTTTTCGTTCACGCGAGTATCAGGATGAACTGCGCCGTAAATCACCGAATGCTGGTAGCGCGGGACTGGCAGTCAACAACAGCCCGCATTTCACCGGTCGCGCACTCGATCTCTACGTCGGTGGCAGCCCGGTTGATACGAAAGACGCAAATCGAGCCATGCAGGTGAATACACCGGTCTACCGCTGGCTCGTCCTTAACGCCGAACGGTTCGGTTTTCGTCCTTACTTCTACGAACCGTGGCATTGGGAATATGTCAGGTAGCAGCTTTTAAGAATCGGGAAATTGTTTTTGTAGGGGCGGCACTCCGTGGCCGCCCCTTCGTGGCATTCGAGGTCTCCGATGTTGGTCTGAACCGCGCGAGAGGCGACGACTCTTTTCGATGGAGGTTTAGTTTCTCGCAAGGGGCGGCCACGGAGTGCCGCCCCTACAAAAACATCTTAGAACTTCGCCGGAACCTTCTATATAATGAGCCACGCGAATTGTTAAGGTCAGGGCTCATGAAACGGTGTTTTGTATGAATTGCTTTAGAAAGACCCCAACAAGCAGCGGAGCGCCGGATTCTTCAGAGATAAAAGCTGTTCTTTTCGCGCTTCTGGCTTGTCTCCTATTTATCGGTTTTCTCACTGCTTTTCACTGGCTCGGCCCGAGGAATCGCAGGCAGGTTACCATCATTCGGAGCGATCAGGTGCCACCGCCACCGCTGAGGCCATTTGAGAAGCCACGCAGCGCTCCACAGGTAAGTGTTGAAGTGCCACCGCCACCTTTTGACCTGAACGCAAGGTTTCGCGTTGTCCCGTCGAACTTCAGGACCATCGACTTTAAGAACCATTCCTACGGAAACTATAGATTGTCAGATGGAAGGGATGTAGATCTCGCACTAACCGGTGGTCAATTTCGGCACTATGGTGGCTCATCGCATTGGTTCGATTTTAACGACGCCTACTACACCGATCTGACCGGTGACGGGAGCCCCGAGGCGATCGTAATGCTTACACATCTTGAGTGCTTTAAGACTTGCGACGGAGGCAAGAATCTGCTCTTTATCTACGGACTCAATTCCCAAGGCTTTAGCGAGATTTTAAGATACGAGTCTGGTAGCGGTCAGGGTGGCTGTTCTTTGAGATCCCTTACGGTGAAGAATAGACGGCTCGCCCTCGAGTTATATGGCAAATGCCCGCAACGAGCCGGGCAATCTAATGACTGGGTGATACGAGACACATTCGACGTTACAAGAATAGATTTTGCTCTCAAAGGCCAACATTTAGTGCCGAAGAAGAGCACGGTCTTCACCGTCAGCGAATGTAATGAAGTGAGTTACGCTGTAGAGGTTCATATCGAGAATGAACGAAGCCTGGCCGCAGACACGGGCAGACCGCGTACTGCAAAGTCGTCTGTACCCTGTACTTAATTTGCGCCGCGTATCACTGCGCGTAACGTAAATACACGGTGCGCGTTTCCGAATAGAAGTCGATTGCCTGCGGTCCCTGTTCGCGCATGCCGTAACTCGATTCCTTCGTCCCACCAAATGGAAGTTGATACTCGACGCCAGCCGTCGGCAGGTTCACCGTGATCAATCCCGCTTCGATTCTCTCGATGAACTGGTGAACGCGCGTCAGATCCCTGGAAACTATTGACGCCGAGAGACCAAAGCGAACGCCATTCGCGACTTCCATGGCGTTTTCAAAATCTTCCGCAATCATCAATCCGAGCACTGGTCCAAAAACCTCTTCCTGCGCAATACGCATATCTGGCGTAACACCGGTAAAAATTGTTGGCTCAACAAAGTACCCCTTGTCGTAGTCACCACCCGAAAGACGGTTTCCGCCGCAGAGCAATTCCGCACCTTCCTGTTTCGCGATCTTGATGTACTCGAGATCCGTTTCGAGTTGATGTGAGTCGACTGCCGGACCGATCTGAACGCCGGGTTGCAGTCCGTTTCCGATCTTTAACGCGCGCGTCTTCTCGATGAGTAGTTTGAGCAGTGGCTCATAAATCGGGCGCTCGATAATTGCGCGGCTGCAGGCAGTGCACTTCTGCCCGGTTGAAAAAAAAGCGCCATTGATCAGGATGTCGGCCGCGTAATTCAGGTCCGAATCTTTCAGGACGATCGTCGGGTTCTTGCCGCCCATCTCGAGTTGAACACGAAGCTTTCTATCCGAGACTTTGCGATATAGGGCATCGCCAACTGAGGTTGAGCCGGTGAATGAGATTCCATTGATGGATGAATTACTCGTTAAGGCGTCGCCTACCGAGCCACCGCTGCCCGTGATGTAATTGATGACTCCTTTCGGAATACCGGCCTCATGTAGAGCTTCGACCAGGCGATAGGAACTGAGCGGTGCGAGCGACGCGGGTTTGAGTACGACTGTGTTACCGGCAATTAAAGCAGGCGCGAGCTTCCACGCCGGAATTGCAGAGGGAAAATTCCACGGTGTGATCAGGGCCACGGTGCCGAGTGGCTTGCGAATTGTGTAACAGAGAACTTGCGGGCGTTCAGACGGCACATTGTAAGTGAACTGACGTGCGCCTTCGCCGCCGAAGTAACGGAAGATATTGATGGCGCGCGTAACTTCACCGATCGCTTCGGGCAGCGTCTTTCCTTCTTCGCGAGTCATGTCCTCGCCCAGTTGCGACAGTCTTTCGCCGAGAAGATCGGCGGCTTTGAAAAGGTATTCACCTCGCTTTGTAGCAGGCGTTGCAGCACATTCCGTCTGGGCTGCTGCGGCGGCCGCACACGCGTCAGCAACATCGGCTTCGTTTGACGATTGAAACGTGCCGACAACTTCGTCGATATTCGCAGGATTAATATTAGGAAAAGTCTTACCCGATTTGCTTTCTACAAACTCGCCATTGATATAGTTTCCAAACGCCTTCACTTTGCTCTCCCTCTTTCTTAGTTTGTGCCTCTTGTGCTTCTTTGTGTCCAAATTCTTTTATACCGCGTTGTGGCTCACGGGTGTCCCTCGAGCGCGTGTTGAAATCGTGGTGCGATTTCATCCAGCCATTGATTGAGCTCGGCTTGCGAATAGTATTTTCCCTTGAGCATAACGCCGGCGCGTTTCTGCGTGTTGGCAATGTCGTCGAGCGGATTGGCGTCAAGCAGGACCAGATCGGCGCGTTTGTTTTTCTCAATGGTTCCCGTTGTTTCAAACGTTCCAAAGAAGAGTGCCGGATTGCGCGTCGCAGCTTCGAGCGCGGCGTAGTTCGAAAGCCCGGCGTCTCGCAGATCAACCATCTCCAGGTGCAATGTGTAGCCGTACAACAAGAGCCACTCAGGTGTGTCCGAACCCGCCATCACTCGTCCACCAGCGTCGTAAATTGCTTTCACGATCCTGTTTCTAATGGCGATATATTTTTCGCGTTTTTCCGTCGGCGCGGCTGTGGCCAGATATCTTTTACTGACGGCCATCCACTGATCGACGATCTTTTGCGGATAAAATCGGATGTCAGGTTGAGTCCTGAACGATTCTTCAGTTCTGCCTTTGCCGAAGGTGAACTTGAAGAGATGCAAGGTCGGGGTTGCAAACGGATTAGCCTGTACGGTGGCGCGCGCAATTTCCGGGATCTTGCTCTCGTCGATGTAATCGATACTCTCCCAGTTCTTTGGATTGTAAAGATAGATGTCTGATACAGAACCCTTGACGGGTGCCGTCTCGGGCAGCAGTGCCTCAAGATAAGAGTCGAGATGCTCGATCTGCTGTTTTGCCTTTAATGCTCGTGCGAGGCCGATAGAGCGACTATCAGCATGGCCCACTACGCGAATGTTTTGCTTGCCGGCTTCATCGACGATTGCTTCATAGACTTCGGGCTTGAGAAAAGTCGTGACCTTGATGAAGTCATAGCCGTCCTGTTTTGATTTGATGACGGCCGATCGTGCTTCGGCTTCCGTTGTAACAACGTAAGCATTGCTTGATTTCCTGCCAGTGAGTTGCGGACTGGCGGCGTAAATCGTTGGGGCGACAATCTCCTGGCTCGTACTCTTGCGGCGCAGGACCAATTGCTCGGGCGTGCCGGTCATCAGCCGGATCGTCGTGACGCCGTGCGCGACCATGATCTTGAATTCGTCCTCCGCCAGCGTGTCGGGAAAATCGTCGTCAGAAAAAAGATGAACGTGCATGTCGGTTAGTCCAGGAATGAGATACTTCCCGGCACCGTCGATTTTCTGCGCGTCTTTCGGGATCTTGATTCGTTTGGCGTCGCCGATTTGAGCGATGGTGCCGTTGCGGACAATAACTGTCTGATGAGGCACAACACGTTCTTTATCCATCGGCACTACATTTACATCGACAAAGGCGACGACGGGCGACGTTCTCGCTTGGGTTGCGAGTGACGTCGCGAGCAAAAGGATTGAGAGAGCGATTACGATTCGTGTCATAGTCGTGGCATCGTAAACCAAAACCTGCTTTGTTCACAGGATTGACAAGATTTTCCTGATTTATAAGATTAGAATCTTGTTCATCTTGTAAAACTTGTCAATCCTGTGAAGCTAGTTCGAAGTTCAGTGGCTTCCGGTGTGTGCGCGGCATAGAATAACCGCGCTAATCAAACAGGTCCACGGAGCAAGTCTATGGACGACCCAGATAAAACACTGACATTCGAAGACCCGGAAAAAACGCGACCCCTCCCCCGTCTTGATACCGCATCTTTTAAGGCTGACGCTGAAAAGAAGCAGGACGACTTTCGCCGCGGCCAGAGTAAGATCCTGCAACGGCTTGCCGCAAACGCACCGCTCAGCGAAATTCTCGAGCATCTCGTGCTGCTGATCGAAGCACAATCGCCCGGCATGCTCTGTTCTGTGTTGCTACTGAGCGATGACGGCGATCACGTGCGACACGGTGCTGCTCCAAGTCTGCCCAAAGAGTACGTGGCAGCAATCGACGGTGGTTCAATTGGACCAAAGCACGGTTCCTGCGGCACTGCGATGTATCGCGGCGAACCCGTTATAGTTACTGATATCGCTAGCGACCCACTTTGGGAAGATTATCGTGATCTGGCCCTCGGCAATGGTCTCCGCGCATGCTGGTCAACTCCAATACTTTCTGGCCGCGGCAAGGTTCTTGGTTCCTTTGCGATGTATTACCGGGAGCCCCGCACACCAACGGGTGACGAGGCTGATCTCACCGAGGTCGCGACGCGAATCGCCGGTTTGGCAATTGAGCATCACGCTGCGAAAGAAATCCTCGCGCGAACTCAGGCGCAACTTGCGGAAGCATCATATGCTGCTGATAAAGGAAAGGCGGCACTCTCGAGCACCGATGCGATCCACCAGCAACTCGAAGCAATCATCGGCGCAGCGCAGGAGTGTCTCGGATTTCTTGATGAGGATAAACCGGAGATTGCGAACTTTCGCGGGCCACTCACAAATATCGTCGCTCATAGCCGTCGGGCGCTCGATGTGATCGCTCGAATTCGGTCTTCGCAAAACTAGACGATCCACGACACGGTACACTACAGGAGAAACCTCGAAATGAAGCTTACTGCAAAGCTTTGCATGGGCTGGGTCGTGTTACTTGCCTTCAATATCTGCGCTTACGCTCAACAGAAGGCTTGTCTGACAGCGTCGAAGTTTGGCCCAGACGATCAAATCGGCAATATCAACTATGTCACGCCGGCAAAGACACTCGCCGCAACCAAACTCGTAACTACAGGCAAAGCTTATCGTCTCGGGATCGAGACCAACAAAGACACGCCGGCTTATCCACCACGCACTTTTGCCGTCACGATTGTTCAACCCGGCCAGAACGCAGGTGGCTCGCTTGGTCCAACCAAAACGAACTACAACGACGACATCATCACTGGTTGGGCCGGAATTGGCACCCAACTCGACGGCCTGGGTCATATCGGAATCGATAATCTCTTTTACAACTGCAACAAGTCGGCCGATTTCGCAGCGACAGACGGGTTGAAGAAACTCGGTGTTGAGCACGTCCCTGCCGTTGCGACACGCGGTGTTCTGCTGGACATGGCCGGTTACTTCAACACCGATATTGTTAAAGAGGGAACCGCGTTTAATAGAGCCGAAATTGAAGGCGCAATGAAGCGGCAGGGAATTAAAGCAATCGAAAAGGGCGATGTGGTTTTGTTCTACACAGGCTGGTTGAAGCTGCTTGGCAAGGACAACAAACGTTTTGGCTCGGCTGCGCCTGGTCTTGGCCGAGACGGCGCAAAGTATCTTGCTTCTCTTGATATAGCGATGGTTGGGTCAGACACGTGGAGTTTTGAAGTGCTTCCATTTGAAAAGGACGCAGGTGTTTTTGAAGTCCATCAGATTCTGATCCCGCTGAACGGTATTCACATTCTCGAAAACATCAACACCGAAGAAATGGTAAAGGACCAGGCCTGGGAATTTCTGTTTACGCTTGGCGCTGCTCGCATCACGGGCGGTGTGCAGTCGATTGTTAATCCTATCGCGATCAGATAACGGAGACTGTTATGAAACACTCGCCGACTCGGTTTGTAGTAAACCGAATTTCCAACACGACCGCCGAGTCCCATTCGATCTCCGACGGCAAATGGGAAGCGCTGATCATTAATTACAATCTTGCCATTCGCGAAATAAACGCGAAAGAGCCGATTCTGCTCAGCACAGATGGATCCGAAGGGAACTACTACAACGCGCGTTCGATCGTCTGGTCACCTGATTCGACAAAGATTGCTGTCTATCGCGTTCGTCCCGGTTACAAACGAGAACACATTGTTCCCGAATCCATAAGAATCAGATCACGCACGGCGAGTTTGTGGTGCGAGCAGTACAGCGCGTTGACGAATCGAAGCGACAGATCTGGTTCAGCGCGGGCGGCACTCACGAAGGCAAGGATCCTTATTTTGCATCTTACTTTCAGATCAACTTTGATGGCTCCGGTCTAACGGAATTAACTGCCGCTGAGGCGAATCACAACGTCAGTTATTCGACTGATGGTCAGTTTTACGTCGACAGTTATTCGCGGCTCGATATTCCTCCTGTTCTCGAACTGCGCAAGACCGCCGACAATTCCGTTGCGGCGACAATCGAGCGTGGCGACATTGCTGATCTCACTAAGACCGGCTGGCAGCCACCGGAGGTGTTCAGGGCAAAAGGTCGCGACGGGAAGACAGACATTTGGGGCATCATCGTTCGGCCGACCAACTTCGATCCTTCAAAGAAGTATCCGGTGATTGAAAACATCTACGCCGGACCTCAGGGTTCATTTGTGCCGAAGTCGTTTCTTACTTATTCGACCATGATGGCCCAGGCTGATATCGGTTTCATCGTCGTGCAGATCGACGGCATGGGAACTTCAAATCGTTCGAAAGCATTTCACGACGTGGCGTGGAAGAATCTAGGCGATGCGGGCTTTCCCGACCGAATCCTCTGGCACAAAGCAGTTGCAGCGAAGTATTCGTGGTACGACATCTCACGCGTCGGGCTTTACGGTGGTTCTGCCGGTGGGCAAAACGCACTGGGCGGATTGCTGTTTCATCCTGAGTTCTACAAAGCCGCAGTCGCTTACGCCGGCTGTCATGACAACCGCATGGACAAGATCTGGTGGAATGAACAATGGATGGCTTGGCCCATCGGACCACAGTATTCTGCGTCTTCAAACGTTGACAATGCTTATCGATTGCAGGGTGAGGTGCTGCTGGTTGTTGGCGAGATGGATACGAACGTCGACCCATCGTCGACGATGCAGGTGGTTCATCAGTTGATCAAGCACAACAAGAACTTCGATTTACTGGTGATTCCCGGAGCGAATCACGGCGCCGGACGTGGTGATCGCTATGCGGCTTACGGCGATCACAAGCGCTACGACTTTTTTGTGCGACACCTGCTGGGCGTAAATCCGCCACGGTGGAATGGATCCGCCACAAGCATCACCAGCTCCGTTGATTAATTTGACTCTGCGGAACAGTCATCGAAAGCTGTCCGTCGCGCGGATCAGCGCGTCGGCGATGCCGGGCTCGGTTGCGGCGTGACCTGCGTCAGCAATAATCTCGAGCCTTGCCTGCGGCCAGGCACGATGCAGATCCCACGCGTTCATGAACGGACACACCATGTCGTAACGGCCATGCACGATCACAGCAGGAATGTGACGAATCCGCCCAACCTGCTCAATCAGATAATTATCAGTCTGAAAGAAACAATTGTTGACGAAGTAATGACACTCGATTCGCGCCAGCGCGATTGCCATCTCCGGTTCGGCAAAGTCGTCAATCATCTTCTGATCGGGAAGAAGCTTTAAAGCACTCGCCTCCCAGATAGACCACGCTTGCGCCGCTTCAAGTCGCACCGCTGCATCGTCGCTGGTGAGTCGTCGATAGTAGGCGTTGATCATGTCGCCGCGTTCAGACTCCGGAATGATGCTGACGTACGGTTCCCATTTATCAGGGAAGATCGCGCTGGCGCCCTGACTGTCTTCATAGAACCAGCGAATCTCCTTTGGACGACAGAGAAAAATGCCGCGCAACACCAGCCCATTCACTCGATCCGGATGTTTTTCGGCATAGGCAAGCGAGAGTGTGCTGCCCCACGAGCCGCCGAAGACCAGCCATTTATCGATACCGAAGTGTTGCCGGATCTGTTCGATGTCCTCGACCAGATGCCAGGTCGTGTTGTCGTCGAGTGATGCGTGCGGCCGGCTTCGGCCCGCTCCTCGTTGTTCGAAAAGAATCACGCGGTAGGCTGCGGGATCAAAGAAACGCCGATAATCCGGGATCAATCCCGCGCCAGGTCCGCCATGCAGAAACACGACGGGCTTTCCATTCGGGTTGCCGCATTGCTCGTAATAGAGTTGATGAATGGGAGACACGCGGATGTGTCCGCTGTCATACGGTTCAATCTCGTTGTAAAGGGTTCTTAATGGTTCCATACAGGCGCTGATTATGGTGTGGGAGCGTGCAGGTTAGCAAACGAGGCACGAAACTGTTGATATCCACAGCTTACGGACGTAGCTGGTGACGTGGGACGGCGCCTCTGAGTTTCGTATCTTCGTAGCAGCAAAAGGAGGCTCTATGAGACGCGTCATTCTTTGGCTTGCTGCGATATTGATTACATTTGCTATAGGAGTCGGGGCGGATCAGCTTTGGTGGTGGCTGTTTAAAGCGGTTCCACCCGTTCCCTCAAACGTTCAACCCCTCGCTGTGGACTGCGGGCCACCGATAAGAGACATTGTTTATATTCCCGCACCACCCACACCACCCGAAAAAAACTTCATCCTTGATGTCGATCACGAGAGATTCAACATCGGGGCTCTTTTTTACATCATCGGGCCCAAGTCGAAAGCATTCGCCGACCTTGACTCGTTTGAAGTATGGCTCAATCCGCAGTCCACGACACACCTGGGATCCATTTTCGTCTCCACAGGCAAGGGTGATGAGTACGACAGCGCAGCTGCGAACTTTGCCCTGGTGACAGAACGCCGCGTGTTTTTTGCTACCGAGAAACTGAAGAAAGCCGATTTTGAGTATCGCTTCGACGGTGAGTGGTTGCGAACGGATTTTGACGCTGTTGACGGTAAAAAGAAGGCTGTACTTCGAGGAACATTAACGAAAACCAAGAACGGTCTGACGATCGCACAAGAGGAGTTTACATTCCGGATGGAGTCTATGGGGTGTTAGACGCAATATTTCAAAGGCGTAAAAATCGCCTCATGCGATCCATCTCCTCATCCAGAGCTCGTTTGTAACTACCATCACGCGGCGGATCTGAAGTGATATAACCCAGATCGCAAGCAAGCGTGCCATTCTTTATCGAGAGATTCGCCCACCCGATAACGTGGTCTCGCCAGAGTAGCGGCATCGCATAATAGCCGAGCTTGCGCTTCGACGCCGGTGTGTACGCTTCAAAACGATAGGTCCAGTTCCAGAGAAGCTCAAATCGATCGCGATCGTGGACCACCGGATCAAAAGGCGCCAAAAACCGCACGACATCCTGTGTCGCCTCGTTCGCCAGGTTTTCTTCGGGCGGCCAATACCAGTCGAATTTTCCAACGCGCGTGTGAGACAAACGCTCTTTCGCACGCTTCAACGCGTCTGGCAACTCTTTTCTCCACTGTGGCGCGGCATAGCGCAAACGTCGCAGATAGTTCCAAAGACCTGGACCAGGCAGTGGCGCGTAAATTCGGGCCACCACGTCGACGAGTGCATCGACGCGCGCGCGACGCTCGGCAGCGCCACGAGGAACAGGCAGATGTTTGTGGGCCGCGTAAACACGAATGCCTTTTTCGCGGCGTACTATTCGAAGCAGTCCCGCATAATGCATTGTATCCAGAAGACGCGTAGTGGCATTTGATGAGCCGCCCCAGTAATTCGTGACGCGGCCGTGAGCAAAATGCTCGTCGACTTCGCGCGGATGCACAACACCACGCTCACGCACAAAATCGAGGATGAGTTTGGCATCCTTCTTCTTTTGACCAAACGGCCAGGGCGCAATGACGTCGTCGACAGGGACACGAGAATTAGAGCGTGGATGCATCAGTGCCTGTAATGTTCGCGTCACGTAGCCATAGTTAACGAAAAAGTCTTCTTCGATCTCGAGAGATGTATAGCGACGTTCAAGATCGCCGGCGTGATAGTTCTTGACGCGATGACGGAGTATCAGGTCCTGTGCGCGTGCCGGAGCGCGAATCGGATCTGCCTGTACAAAACCCATTCGTTGAAGGGCACGGTTGAGAGTCGTTAGTTTGGGAAAGTTTCGGGCGACCGTGAATCGTCGCAGGTCGTCGATAGTGATTGGCAATTATGGGCTCCGCTTATGCAATGATTCCTTCCAACTACGCAAAGTGATGGCACTATGACGTTGTGCTTTGCCTCAAAAGTCTTTTTCATTCTCACCAGGCTTTAGCCTGGTGTGAATGAGAGGTAGACTTTGAGGCAAAGCCATGCCGTTTTTATCGATAGCCTTTCGCATTCGCCGGTTTCCCGGCGTCCTGCACCTCAACAACGTAGCGCCACGCATCCGGTTGAGAACCATCCAGGTCTTTAAATCCATACTCTTGTGCAAGCTGTCCGCTTGAGAGCGATTGGCCGTTCCATCGGTCGACGTATGGGTCGTCGGCCAGAGCCGCAACGGCTCGGCCCACGTAGCGCGGCGTTTCGGTGATGATAAAGTGCGGCTGGATCTTGGTTGCGTCCTTCCAGTTGTCTTCCGTCACGCCATAGTTGTCCAGCATCTGTTCCGATCGAAGCCAGCCCGGAGTCAATGCTACAGCTGTGCATTCATGTGATTTCAGTTCCTGCGCCAGAGCCCACGCCATTCGAATGATTGAGGTCTTAGCCTGATCGTAAAACAAAGACAGGCGGTAGTTATTGTTATTGTATTCCCTGGTGCCGTCAGTCACTTCTACCACGAGGCCACCAGGATTCCTGATCAGCAGCGGTAGAGCGAAATGACTGGTAATGATGTGTGTGTCGATCGCAAGACGCAGTATGTGCAAACCTTTTTCAAGCGAGTGCTCCCAAACGGGAACGTTCCACTCGGTAAACTTGTCGCCGCCCCAAATGTCGTTTACGAGGATGTCGAGCTGTCCTTGCTCACGATCGATCCGTTCGATCAAAGATTGAACCTGCGTGATGTCCAGGTGATCGCATTGCACTGGAATCGCATGTCCACCGGCTCGTTCAACGAGTTCGGCTGTCTCTTCAATCGTCTCGGGCCGGCCGATTTCGGATCGCTGTGAAGCAGTCGATCTGCCAGTGCAATACACGAGCGCTCCGGCTGCTCCCAGTTCAATCGCGATTCCACGTCCAGCGCCGCGTGTTGCCCCTGCAACTAATGCAACCTTGTCGTTAAGCATTTCTTTCTTGCTGGGATTTACACGGACGAACTCTGACCTGTGTTCACCCGTGTAATCCCGTGGCTCCTTTTCTTTCAAATTCAGTAGTGAATCACTGCGGTGAAGAAATCATTCACATCAGAGACAGTGCTGGGGGTTTCCGCCAGGATCATGACTGTTTCTCAATCAATTCGTTTCTCGTAAAACTTGCTGAGGGGATCTGGTTTGTATTCGCCAAAAGGGGGAATCGTTCGGAAGCCGGCGCGTTCGTAGAGTCCGATTGCTTCGTGCTGATGGATGCCAGTCTCAAGACGCAGGACATTGACACCATTGCTGCGCGAATACCCGGCAAGATGGTCCAACATTAACCGGGCGAAGCCGAGACCACGAAACTGAGGTCGAATGTACATGCGCTTGATCTCACCATAATCAGTGCCAAAGAATTGCACGCCTCCGCATCCGATCGCAACGCCATTGTCCCGGATGATGAAAAAGGCGACGCCCTCTCTCAACAGCTTCTCAACGCTGTAACCGTGGCGGCTTTCTGATGGGTAAAGCGGATCGAGTTGAGCTTCGAGCTCTGTGATGAGCGCTATCGCATCCTCACTGTCAGGACGCTCGAGTGAGATTACTGTGACCGCTGACATGACCAGAGTTTTTTATCGGTAATGCCTGAGTTTGAAAAAACGCCGAAGGCGTTGGCTAATTTCAGCCCAGGGTTCTCGCTACGCTCGAACCCTGGGAAGCATATAAAGAAAACATCGTAACCCTGAAAAGGGTTTATCGCGAGGCGAACCCTTACAGGGTTTCAAGAGGATGCGGGGCAATTTCCCCAGGGTTGTCGCTGCGCTCCAACCCTGATGTTATGAAGCAGCGCCTCCGTTCGTGAGTTGTTAGACTCACGTTCAGCTTCTCTGACATGAGACTGAAAGGAGGCGCTGTGCAAAAAATATATATCGGCGTTGACTTTCATGCACGTCAACAAAC
>DASYSD010000040.1:0-3005 GCA_036003745.1 Pyrinomonadaceae bacterium | reverse complement strand
TCCTCAAGGAAGCAATTAAAGGAGCGTTCGAAGAAGTAGAAAACAGATTCACTGAGGCCGTTAATAAAGCGAAACCCGGCAGCGAGCTCAAGACTCTGATTGAGAATTACTTATCGATAGAGCATTGCGCGAACGTGGGCGAGGGATGTCCGATGGCAGCCTTGGCTTCCGAAATTGGACGTTTGCCCCGCGCCGTTCGCGCCGAAATAGATCGGGCCATCAAGCGGCGGGTGAAACGGACCGCACCGTTCTTACCGGGAAAAACCGAAAAGGAACGAGAACGCAACTGCATGGCGTTGCTTTCGGGAATGATCGGCACTGTGAACGTCGCCCGCGCCCTGGTTGATCTAGAAGCGCGTAAGGCCGTATTGGACGCTTCTAAGGATTTTTACATCAGGGCTTTTTGCAATTGAACCGCCGCCCTTTTTTTATCGTTATAGGATGATGAGTATCATCCCACTCAGGGTAAGCGAAAGGAGCCAGAGAAATGGCTGAGAAGAATGTCGCTTTAGTAACCGGAGTTTCCTCCGGCATTGGCCTGGCGACGGCCAAGAAGTTGCTCGAGCGAGGATTTCACACATTTGGAACAATCCGCGAGACGAGCCAGCCCCGTAGCCTTGCCGCCGGTTTAGAAATAGTTCGATTGGATGTACGCGACAACGAATCGGTAAGGGAGGGCGTACAGGAAGTGCTTGATCGAGCTGGGCGAATCGATGCGTTAATCAATAATGCGGGCACAGTTTTGTTTGGGTCACTCGAAGAAACCAGTATCGACGAGGCTAAAGAATTGTTCGACACCAACTTCTTCGGCGTCCTGCGAATGTGCCAGGCCGTCCTACCGATCATGCGGCAGCAAGACTACGGGCGCATTATCAACATCAGCTCAGTTCTGGGATTTCTGCCGGCGCCCTACATGGGAATCTACGCGGCGACGAAACATGCGATCGAAGGTTACTCGGAATCGTTGGATCACGAAGTGCGGCGCTTTGGAATTCGCGTCTCGCTGATCGAGCCGGGATTCACGCGCACAAATCTTAGCCAAAAGGGCCAGGTAGTCGGTCGGCCGCTTACGAATTACGACGCCGAACGCAGTAGCGTCTCGGACGCTGTGGCAAAGAGTATCGCCAACGGCACTCAGCCTGAGTCCGTGGCATCCGTGGTTCTCCGTGCGTTGACTAGCCGCAATCCGCGTTTGCGATACGCGGGCGGACGGGAGGTGAAGATTCTCTCGTTGCTCAAGAGGTTTGCTCCTTCAGGAATTCTCGACAAGGGTGTGCGCAAGCAGTTTGGTTTGACCACAGGTTGAAGCGACGCCTTTTTTTTGCGACGATAGGATGATGATCATCATCTTCTGGACAAATGAAAGCGCAATCTGAAGCGAGCATAAGTTTATTCGTCGATTTCAGGCCTTCTCGTTCGTCTTAGCTTTGGAGAGTTGAAAACGAAAGGTGAGCCCAAATGAACTTCATTGCGTTAAAGATGCTTACTGGCGACCGGGCCAAATATCTCGGTCTGATCTTCACCATTGCGTTTTGCACCTTCTTACTCGAGAACCAGACGTCCATCTTCGCGGGCATACTCAGACGCACGGGCAGTCAGATCAAAGACGTGACGGATGCCGAGATTTGGGTGATGGATCCCAAGACCGAATATTTCGAGCAGACCAAGGCCCTCAAAGACACGGATCTCACCCGCGTGCGCGGTATCGAGGGCGTGCAGTGGGCCGTCAAACTTTTCAAGGGCAGTCCGGTCGCTCGGACACTGGACGGTAAGTTTGCCGTGGCCTTTTGTCTTGGGCTTGATGATGCCACGTTGACCGGCGCTCCCCGCAAGATGGTGCTCGGATCGTGGGAACGTCTGCGTGAACCTGATTCGATAGTAATCGATAAGGCGGGCTATGCGCTGCTGTTCCCCGACGAGCCGCTGCAAGTCGATCGCACGATCGAAATCAACGATCACAAGGCCAACATTGTCGGCATCTCTGACGCCTCGGCGCCTTTTGTCAGTTGGCCGGTTATACACACACGCTACAGCCAGGCAGTGAACTTCGTCGGGCGCGAGCGCACGCAACTGTCATACGTGCTGGTGCAGCCGCAGCCGGGGGTGAGTGCTCAAGAACTGACTCAGCGAATTGAAGCGCAGACGGGCCTCCGCGCGCGGACCAGCGAACAGTTTCAATGGGACTGTGTTCTCTACTATCTGAAGCACACCGGCATTCCAGTGAATTTCGGGATCACCATCGCCATCGCGCTGATCGTCGGGATCGTCGTGGCCGGACAGACCTTCTATATCTTCACGATCGAAAACCTGAAGCAATTCGGGGCGTTGAAGGCAATTGGAGTCACCAACTGGCGCATCACGCGGATGATTGTCCTGCAAGCTCTGACTGTCGGCACGATGGGCTTCTCGATCGGCTCTGGTCTGTGCGCTCTGTTTTTTGCGATTACGCTCAACAATCCACCCACGCGCGGCTTGGTCTTGATGTGGCAGAACGCCATCGGCACCGGAGTCGCTATTCTTGTCGTCATCGTTTTGGCCAGCCTGATTAGTATTCGTCGCGTTCTGGTTTTGGAACCGGCTGAGGTTTTCCGAGGATAAGCTATGGATTCAGAAATCGCAGTTCAATGTCGAGGCGTGGAGAAGGCCTTTGGAAACGGCGGCGGGAAAGTACTGGCGCTGCGCGGTGTCGATCTCGATGTGCGGTATGGAGAGATGACCCTGCTTGTTGGGCCCAGTGGTTGTGGAAAGACGACTTTGCTGTCCGTGATTGCAGGCTTGCTGAATACGAGCGCTGGCGAGGTCAAAGTTTTGGGCGAGCAAATCGAGCGGCTGCCGGGCAGACAGCAAATCCTCTTTCGCCGGAAGAATCTCGGTTTCGTTTTTCAGCAGTATAACCTGCTGCCTGCGCTGACTGCCGCAGAAAATGGCGCGGTGCCACTGCTCGCCGCCGGAGTCCCAAGACGCAAGGCTATCGGTGAAGCCAAGCGTCTGTTGTCAACGTTGGG
>DASYSD010000039.1:0-19276 GCA_036003745.1 Pyrinomonadaceae bacterium | reverse complement strand
ACCGACTTTATGTGGGTTGTGAGCGAGGGGGAAGGAATCGACGGCCAAATACTGGGAGCACCGGGAGCGGAAAATCTTTCGAGTCCGCTACAACAAAACGCCAACTTCGTTGTTTCGTTGGTAGCGCCGTGCACTGGCGCGAGCACTCCCCCGAACCGAGTTCGCAACTTAACTCCGAACCCGGAAAATAACTCAACTTTCGGCACACTCTCGATCCGTCGCACGGTAACGAACACCACTCCGAACGACATCACCCAACTGCGATTCCGGATTATCGACATCACGACTCTTCCAGCGCCCGAAGGTGTGGCCGATTTGCGCGCGTTAACGTCGACTGACTCAACGGAAGGTAACCCGTGCGCTCCCGGTGAGCTGATCGATTTGCTGAGCGTAACTTTGGAAGGAACTTCATCGCTCGCCGGACAGCCACTCGGAGGCGGATGGAATTCGACTTTAACGCTTCCGACTCCGCTGCCGGCGAACTCGTCAATCAACGTCAATTTTCTGCTTGGAGTTCAACAGACCGGTCGTTTTCGGTTCTTCATTAACATCGAGGCACTACCGTGAACCGTAGTCAATTCAGCGCTAACTTGTTGAGGTCGCGGATGTATTCCACCGCCCGAAAACGCATGGTGAAAAAGCCGAATCGCCACAAAAATGAGAGAAATCTGAACCTCCAGTTGCCGTTAAATTTCGTTGACTGGTTTCAAACAAGCATGGTAGGTTTTCCAGCCACACTGAACATCGTGGGCCCACCTTTAAAGGAGATTACAGGCATGTCAAAGTTATTTCGGGGTTCGTTTGTAACTGCTGGTCTGATAGTTATGGTGCTTGGTTTGTATCAGGTTGCAGCAGCCCAATTAGTCATTTCCGAATTTCGCGTTCGTGGTCCAAATGGCATGAACGATGAATTCATCGAGATTGCAAACAACAGCGGCGCTGACCATACCGTCGCCGGCGGCGGCACTGGTTATGCTGTTGCCGCTTCGAACGGCGTAGCGCGCTGCGTTATTCCGAATGGTACGGTGATTCCGAACCGGGGTCACTATCTTTGCGTAAATAGCGTGGGTTATAGCCTCGCTTCTTATCCCGCTGGTAACGGAACCACCGCGACAGGTGATGCCACCTACACAACTGACATTCCAGACAACGCCGGTATCGCGATCTTCAACACCAGCGTTGCAGTCGACTTCACATTGGCTAACCGCCTGGACGCAGTTGGATCAACCTCGGAAGCGAACACGCTTTACAAGGAAGGCACTGGATATCCGGCGCTCACTCCATTCTCAATCGATTACTCGTTTTATCGCGACAACTGCGGTAAAGGAGGTTCGATCACTACGTTCGGGCCATGCCCCACTGGTGGAAACCTTAAAGACACCAACAACAACGCCGCCGATTTCGTCTTCGTCGACACTAACGGTACGTCGGCCGGCGCCGGTCAACGCCTGGGAGCGCCTGGACCGGAGAATCTGAGCTCACCGATTGAACGTAACGGGTCCTTCGCGGTCAACCTCCTCGACGTGTGTGTGGCACCAGCCTCGCCACCGAATCGCGTTCGCGACTTCACGTCGGATCCACCAAACAACTCGACGTTTGGAACACTGGATATTCGCAGGACAGTCGTCAATAACACTGGCGGAAATGTAACCCGCTTGCGCTTCCGAGTGGTTGACCTGACGACCTTCCCGGCGCCGAGCGGCATCGCCGACTTGCGACCACGAACTTCTACGACAGTGGTGGTCACAGTCGACCGTCCGCCATGCGGCAGCGGTACCAGCAACGTCAGCGTTAACGGAACAACTCTCGAACAACCTCCATCACAGCCAAATGGTGGTGGTTTCAATTCATCAATGTCGGCCGGCACTGTCACGCTGGCGACTCCGCTTGCCAATGGCGCGTCTATCGACGTGAGATTCCTGCTCGGCATTCAGCAAACAGGAAGCTTTAAGTTCTTCATCAACGTCGAAGCGTTGCCATAGCATTCAAACGCTAGATTTTCAATCAGGGAGAGGTGAATTCACCTCTCCTTTTTTGTTCCAGCGAAAAAAATGTAGAGTTTGTGTGGTTAGTTAGTCTGCTGTGATCGTGGCAAGTTGAGGATCGAAACGATCGTTCGAAGGAAATCTGTACGTTACAACGTATTCTGGTGGCGTGCTTTCTAGAATAGGCTCTCCATTAGCTTCAAGCCACGCATGACCGGCGACCTTACCACCGGTCTCAGTACGCACACCAAATATAATTCGCGTCTGTATTCCGTTGCGAAAGAGATACCGATGCAATACGGCCGCTCGTTTCCAGCAGATGGGTTTGAACATTAAAACGTCAGCCGAGAGCAGCAAGTCGATAGCGCGGGCCAGCTCGTCTTGAGCTTTCGAATGTGACGACGTCTTAGTTCTCTTCTGATCTCCGGCCACGATCTGCAACGCTCGAGGCAATGAATAATAGCGCGCAGTTACTGAAAGCACGGCCACCCACCACGCCATCCTGAGTAGCAGCCACGCCTCCCCAGGTCTCGACACAACCTTGCGGCCCATTGCGACAATAACTCGCACCAACTTCCTCATCGTTCCGATTCTAAACCATTTAAGCCGCAGATGCGGCCCAACATTCCCTAACTTGTAAATCTTGGAATGCTGCATTAGTCTTGAATTCCATAAGCCTTTATTCAATTCGCACCGTAGACAATGGGAGGATCTGTGGCGGTTATTCGTCCTTTTCGAGCTTTGCGTCCGCGACCTGATCGCGCGGAATCGGTAGCAAGCGTTCCGTACGATGTTGTGAATACTGACGAAGCCTGCGCGCTGGCGGAAGGCAATCCACTGAGTTTTCTGCACGTTTCACGGCCCGAAATTGACCTGCCGTCGGGGACTGATATTCATAGTGACGCTGTTTATCGAAAGGCTGTCGAAAACTTTGAGAAGCTGATTGCCGAGTGTCCACTCGAAAAGGAAAACGAGCCGAGTCTTTATCTGTACCGCTTGATCATGGGAGACCACGAACAGATCGGAATCGTGGCTTGCTGCTCGATCGATGAATACGACAACAGTACGATCCGCAAACACGAGCGCACGCGCCGCGACAAAGAAGACGATCGCACGCGTCATATGCTCATGTTGAAAGCTCAAACAGGTCCGGTGTTTCTTACTTACAGACGACGCTCTGAAATCGACGAACAAGTCTCCTCCGCAATCGCTGGCTCTTCTTTGTTCGATATCACTGCGGCTGATGGCGTTCGTCACACAATCTGGCGTCTCGGCGAAACTGAGTCGCTGGTGAAGAGTTTTGAGTCAGTGCCACTTCTTTACATCGCTGACGGCCATCATCGCGCGGCAAGTGCAAGCCGGGCACGCGCGGAACTGAAGGAGCAAAGCTTCGCTCATACCGGCAAAGAAGACTATAACTATTTTCTGACCGTGATCTTTCCGGATTCGCAAGTACAAATACTCGCTTACAACCGGACTGTTCAGGATCTGAACGGCCTTTCACCGGAACAGTTTATTGATGAGATCAAAACACAGTTCACGATCACCATGAACGCGAGCGCTGAGCCGCCGAAGCGCGGTAATTGGAGCATGTATCTCGGTGGCAAGTGGTATGGATTGCAACAATCTCCCGCGGCGACTTTGCCAACGGGCACGGTCGCCGCGCTCGACGTCAGTATTCTGCAGGACAGACTGCTCGATCCCATTTTAGGTATCAAAGACGTTCGCACTGATAAGCGAGTGGATTTCATTGGCGGTCTTCGCGGCACAAAAGAGCTCGAACGTTTAGTGGATGAAGGCAAAGCAGCAGTTGCATTTTCACTGTTTCCAACGACGGTCGACGAGTTGTTAATGGTCTCTGACGCAAATGAGATCATGCCGCCGAAGTCGACCTGGTTTGAACCCAAGTTGCGCGACGGGCTGCTGATTCACACTATTTGAACTTTGTTCTTTGTGCCTGGTTCTTTGTTCTTAAACGAAGTACCAGGTACAAAATACCAAGTACATCATTATGAAAGTTCTGATAGCAGATAAATTCGAACAGTCAGGCCGGGATGGTTTGCAGTCCCTTGGCTGCGAGATCTCTTTTCAACCGGATTTGAAAGATGACGCTCTTGTCGACGCGATTCGAAAAGAAGCGCCTGACGTGCTGGTGGTCAGAGGTACGAAAGTAACCGAACCGATGCTCGAGGCTGGACCAGTGAAGCTGGTCGTGCGTGCGGGCGCCGGCTACAACACGATCGATGTGTCTGCCGCGTCGAAGCGCGGTATCTACGTTTCAAACTGTCCTGGCAAAAACTCGATCGCCGTTGCCGAACTCGCCTTCGCACTTATTCTCGCACTCGATCGCCGCATCGCTGACAACGTCGTCACTCTACGGCGCGGCGAGTGGAACAAGAAAGAGTTTTCGAAAGCACGCGGTCTTTATGGCCGGACGCTTGGATTGATTGGCGTCGGCAAAATCGGTCAGGAGATGATTCCTCGTGCGCGTGCCTTTGGAATGCAGGTCGTTGTCTGGAGCAGAAGTTTGACTGCAGATCGAGCAGCGGCACTCGGTGTCGAGTTGAAAGCGTCTCCGAAAGAGGTCGCCGCCTCTTCAGATATTGTCAGCGTTCACCTGGCTCTAAATCCGGAGACCAAAAATTTTGTCGACGCTGACATTTTCAATGCCATGAAGGAGGGCTCATACTTCATCAACACTGCGCGGGCTGAAGTTGTCGATCAGCCGGCACTGGTGCAAGCGATGAGGAATCGTGGCATTCGCGCGGGTCTCGACGTTTATGCCGTCGAACCAACCAGCAGCGCGGGTGAGTTTCACGATGAGATCGTCAAAGAAGAGGGTCTCTACGGCACGCACCACATCGGCGCTTCAACGGATCAGGCGCAGGAAGCGATCGCTGCCGAGACCGTGCGCATCGTGAAAGAGTTTAAAGAAACAGGCAAAGTGCCAAATGTTGTAAACCTGGCACGACAAACTCCTGCTACGCACCGGCTCGTGGTCCGGCATCTCGATCGACCAGGGGTACTTGCGGGCGTGCTCGACGCAATCAAAGCAGAACACATCAACGTTCAGGAAATGGAGAACATCGTCTTCGAAGGCGCGGCAGCCGCGGTGGCTCGCATCAACCTGGACAATGCGCCAACGAAAGAAAGCCTCAATAAGCTCCAGGCAAACAGCACAGATATAATCGAGCTCGATTTGCTTGAGTTAAAGTGAGTATAGGTCCTACAGGACCTATCTGACCTATAAAAGATCTCAATGAACACAACCCTCATCACCGGAGCATCGTCGGGCATCGGAGCCGCCTTTGCCCGCAAACTCGCTGCGCGTGGCAGAAACGTGCTGCTGGTCGCGCGCTCGGAAGACAAGCTAATCGCGTTATGCAACGAGCTGGGAAGGCTAACCAGTATTCGCGCACAGTATCTCACGCTCGATCTCGAACAACCTGACGCAGCGGCGCAGTTGTTTGAAGAGACACAAAAGCGAGAGCTTGAGATCGACATGCTCATCAACAATGCCGGCTTCGGGTCGATGGGCGACTTTGCCAGTCTCGATGTCGATCGAGAACTCGAAATGATCCAGCTCAACATCGCGGCACTGGTGGACCTGACGCACCGGTTTTTGCCGCCGATGCGTGAACGAAAGCGCGGCACGGTCATCAATGTGGCATCGACTGCGGGTTTTCAAGCTGTTCCGTTCATGGCCACTTATGCCGCAACGAAAGCATTTGTACTTTCGTTTTCAGAAGCACTTTGGGAAGAGAACCGGCAGCACGGAGTGCACGTGATGGCGTTGTGTCCTGGCGTGACCGAAACAAATTTCTTTGAAGCTTCCGGAATCGATCGTCCGCCCATGCGAACCATTCAGACGGCTGAGGAAGTAGTTGAAACGGCTCTTCGTGCGTCGCATCGTAAAAAGAGTGTGGTGATTTCAGGTTGGACCAACTGGTTCACCATTGAAGCGGAGCGATTTGTGCCGCGTTCGATGGTGACAAAGGTGGCCGGCAAAGCCTTGCGTTCACGATTCGAGTAACGCGGATCAACCCGGATTGGTGACCGATTAGCACGGATCAATTAATAGTGAGAGAACAAAATGACGGAACGAATCTTTAACTTCAGTGCCGGGCCGGCCGTGTTGCCGGTGCCCGTTTTGGAAGAAGCTCAACGCGACATGGTCAGCCTGCCAGGCGTTGGCATGTCAGTGATGGAAATCAGCCACCGGTCCAAAACGTTTGACGAAATCATTGCCCGCACCGAAGCCAGCCTTCGCGATCTTCTGAAAATCCCCGACAACTATCACATCCTCTTTCTGCAGGGCGGCGCGAGCTTGCAATTCTCCATGGTGCCGATGAATTTTTTGCCGCCTGAGGGCAACGCTGATTACGTGCTGACAGGAAGCTGGGGCAAAAAAGCGTTGAAGGAAGCGAAGAAAGTCGGAGGTGTCAACGTCGCCGCCACGATGGCAGACGGTGGCTTCACCCGCTGTCCGTTGCGGGATGAGATGAGCTTGAGTCCACATGCCGCTTACGTTCACATCACGAGTAACGAAACGATTGAAGGTGTCCAGTGGAAACGTGAACCAAACGTTGGCGATGTTCCTCTTGTAGTTGACTCGTCGTCAGACATTCTGTCGCGCGAGATCGACGTAAACAAATATGCACTCATCTACGCCGGCGCGCAGAAGAACATGGGACCGAGCGGCGTTACGCTCGTGATTCTGCGCGACGACTTGCTGCAACGCATTCCCGATAACCTGGCGACGATGCTCGACTATCGCATTCACGTAGAAAACAAGTCGCTATACAACACGCCCAATACCTGGGGCATTTACATCATGGGACTCGTCTGTAAATGGTTTGGGGATCAGGGTGGCATCGCCGGCATGGAGCAACTGAATGAACAGAAGGCCCAGTTGCTTTATGACGCGATCGATGCAACCGATTTCTATCGCGGCCATGCTGACATGGACTGCCGTTCTACGATGAACGTTACATTTCGCTTGCCGGCTGAGGAACTCGATAAGAAATTTGTGTCCGAAGCCACCGCGCTGGGCCTGGATGGTTTGAAAGGACATCGATCTGTCGGCGGCATCAGAGCATCGATCTACAACGCTTTTCCGCGTGCAGGCGTTGAGGCCCTGGTTTCGTTCATGAAAGACTTCGAACGTCGCAACGGATAATCCGTGTAATCTGTGGATTGAATCTGCATAACTTCAAAATCGCATCGGATCACGCAGGCCTTCGTCTCGACGCATACCTCGCCTCACAGATCGAGGGCTGGAGTAGAGCACGCTTGCAGCGCTTGATCGAGAATGAAGACGTTCTCGTAAACGGCAAGGCCTCGAAGCCTTCTTACAAACTTCGCGAAAACGACGAAATCGAAGTCGAACTGATTGCGCCTGCTGTGGATGCGTTCTTACCGGAAAACATTCCGATTGAGATCGTTTACGAAGACGACACTCTCGTCGTCGTAAACAAACCGGCCGGACTGGTGGTCCACCCAGCGGCAGGTATACCTTCCGGCACGCTTGCCAACGCACTCGCATATCACTTTCAACAACTGCCTGACGGCGGAACGGGCGTGCGACCCGGACTCGTTCATCGTCTCGATCGGGATACATCCGGTCTGCTGGTCGTCGCAAAAACCGAAAGTGCGCTTGAGAATCTGTCCGATCAGTTTCGTGATCGAACGGTGTTTAAACAGTACGTGGCGCTGGTCCACGGGCGCGTACTTTCAGATTCGGGAAAGATTGATCAGCCGTTGGGTCGCGATCCATCGAACCGGACGCGCATGGCCGTCGTGCGTTCCGGTCGCAATGCTTTGACGCTCTACCGAGTGCGGCGCGGATTTGATCGGTTCACGCTTCTCGATGTTGAGCTCAAGACCGGCAGGACACATCAGATCAGAGTGCACTTCGCGTGGTTGAAGCATCCGGTCGTGGGTGATGAGACGTATGGAGGCGGGCGTGATAATACGATTCAGAACGCACAACTCCGTGCGCGTGTTCGCAGTCTCAACCGACAGTTCCTGCATGCAGAGAAGCTCGCGTTTACGCATCCGAATACTGGTGAATGGGTGAAGTTTGAATCGCCGTTGCCGGAAGAGCTCACAGAATTGTTGGCGTCGTTAGAGACGTAGAGCGAATCAGCTCTTACGGCATCGGCTCGAACCTCTTTATCAACTGCTTGAACCTCTCATCCGATCGCAACCCATCAAACATCGGCTCAATACGGATCAGCACCAAACCCGGATGCCGTGCTTCAAAAGCCTGGTTCAAATACTCAATCGCGTTATCACTGTCTTTCAACCCGGCGTACACATTCGCGAAATACAACCCGCTGACATATCGCCGCTTTGACAACGCCTCGAGCTGCTTGACGATCGCGCGCGCCTCAGCCTGTTTGCCCGCCATCCCATACACAAAACCGAGCGACGCCGCTGCTTCCGTCTCAGCTTCGACAATCTGGTCTGATATTGGACCACTCGCTGGCGCCTTGATCAGCTTGCGCAGCTCGGCGATTGCTTCGTCGTACATTCCCTTTTGCACGTAAGCAAGGGCAAGGTAGTGACGAGCAACCCAGAAGTCGGGATCACTCTGCAAGGTTAACTTATACTTTGCGATTGCATCATCGTAGTTGTGCTCGTAGTAAGAGTAGAGCCCGGTATTGGAGCTGATGATGGGCGACAAGGGATCGAGTTTGTGCGCTTCCTCGATTTCCGCTTTTGCCAAACTGAATTTTCCCATCTGCATGAGATATGAGGCATACCACTGGTGCGCCGTCGGGTACTTCGGATTCAACTTCAACGCCTGTTGAAAATCGCTTTGCGCTCCAAACCAATCCCAGTCGTAGGCAAGTCGCACAAAAGCGCGTGAAGTGTAGGCTTCAGCGAGTGTCGGATCCGCATCTACTGCCTTCTGTGCCGCCGCCTTGGCTTTTGGCATTTCATCGACGGGTCTTGCCACGCCAATGTCGCTAAGGAGTGCATATGAATCGGCGAGCCCGGAGAAAGCGAGTGCGAAGGTCGGGTCCTTTTCTTCGGCGCGTTTGAAGTAGTCGATTCCGTTGCGAAAACCCTCTTCGTTGCGTTTGTTCCAGAAGTATCGGCCTTTCAGGTAAAGCTGATACGCCTCAGCATCTTTCGTGTAACGCTTGGCCAGCTTCTCTTCATCCGCGCCCGAGAGACGCAATCGCAAGCTCTCAGAGATCTTTTTTGAGACTTCATCCTGCACCGAGAAGATGTCAGCAAGGCTGGTGTTGTACTCGGCGCCCCAAAGTTGCGATCCATCATCGACTTTGATCAGTTCAGTTTTGATGACGAAGCGATCGTCGAGCTTGACGAGTCGTCCGGTAAGAACTGCGCCCACATTCAAATTCCGACCCGCTTCCAGCGGATCGAGATTCGCGCCTTTGAAACGAAAAGCAGCATTGCGCGACATGACTTTCAGATTTGGTAGTTGCGAAAGACTGTTGATGATGCTCTCAGTCAAACCGTCAGACAGGTACTCAGCGTTTGGATCCTTACTGTCGTTAACAAACGGCAAGATAGCAACGGAGTTGATCGGTCGCGACCATGAAATGAAGAGAACTGCCGCAACCACGGCCAATATCGCCAGCAGTCCGACCGCGCTGTATAGAAATAATCTCCGTTTACCCGCTTTTGCATCGACCGGCGCATTACTGAAGGTTGTTATCGGATCGGCGACAGTCTCGACCTGCGATCTGGCCGTTGTTGGCATAGTCGAGCGTAGATCAGCTTGCGTGACTGACGACGTGTTCCGGATTAGTTCTGCACTGTCGGAGGTGTGAAGCTCGTCTCTGAGTTGTTCGAGATCGAGTTTTAGATCAGTGATTGTTTGGTAACGCTTCAATCGATCTTTCGCAAGTGCTTTCGCCACGATTCGATCGAGCTGGCGCGGAACATTTGCAACATGGTGAACGAGCGGCAACGGTTCGTGATCGATGATCGACACACGTGTGTGACTGTCAGTCTTTCCCTTGAAGGGCGGCTCGCCGGCAACCATCTCATAAAGCACCACGCCCAGGCTAAAAACGTCCGTTCGCTCATCAATACTTTCACCGAGCGCCTGTTCCGGCGACATATAGCCGGTCGTTCCCATAACCGCGCCTGGATGAGTCTCGGTGATCGGCATTGTGACCGCATCCGGATCTGCGCCTGAGCCGTCGCGATCGGTGAGTTTTGCAAGACCAAAATCCAACACTTTTACAAACCGATCGCGAACAAACTTGTCCTGCCGCAACATGATGTTTTCAGGTTTTACGTCGCGGTGAACAATGCCGGCCGCGTGCGCCGTTTCGAGCGCCATCGCGACCTGGATGCCAATGCCGAGCGATTCATCCAGCTTCAATGGACCACGCCACAAACAGTGACGCAGAGTTTCGCCGTCGATGTATTCGGTGGCGATGTAATAACTGTCGTCCGACTCGCCAATTTCAAACACGGTCAGAATGTTCGGATGATTGAGCGCGAGAATCGCGCGTGCTTCCTGTTTAAAACGACGCAGGCGACTTTCCGATTTCGTGAGCTCTTGCGGCAGTACTTTGAGAGCGACTTTGCGGTTGTGTTGTTTGGTGTCTTCAGCGAGGAATACTTCACCCATGCCACCCTTGCCCAGTCTACGTAAGATGCGATAATGGGCAATGTACTCAGGTAGTGAATTGGTGCCGGCTGTGTCTGATTTGTTCGGGCTGTCGGGCATGAAGGCGATTACTTGCGCGACTAAGTTGGGCCGTGAACAGTTTCTAGGGCATTGTAGCACCCCACGACCGCCGCCTGTATAGGACCTATATGACCTATAGGTCGAATAGGACTTATAGCGAATTCGGCTTATGATCGCGGCTTATCACCCAGAAAGGGGCAACAAGTTCGGGATCGATCGCATCGAAACGCCGGTCTCAGTAGACTGCGGTCAGCTCCGAACCATAATCCACGTAGCATGCCAGCACGTATAACATCATTTTTATTCAAATATTTGTCGGTAGCTGCTATCAGCATGGCAACCGTGGTCTCGGTCTCTGCGCAGAAGCCCAAGGCTTCTCCGTCACCAACACCGGCCACCGAGACTCCGCAGGGCATTGAAAAAATCGCGATTCGCCGCGTTCGTCTGCCGATTACGGTAACGGATAAAAAAGGTCAGTTCGTACCAGGACTCACCAAAAACGATTTCGTTATTCTCGAAGATAAAGTTCCGCAGACGATTGAAACGTTTTCTGATGATCTTTCGCAAACCACGCCACTCTATGTCGCAGTGTTGATGGATACGTCGCCGTCGACTGCCGGCAAACTGAAGTTTCAGCAGGAGTCGGCGATGAACTTCATTCAAACCGTGATAAAGCCACGCAAAGATCGAGTGCTCTTCGGAACCTTCGACGATCAGATCAATCTAATGCAGGACTTCACGGATAAACTCGATCTACTGGATAAGGCTGTCTACGGCGTTAAAAAGATGGGAACGCAAACCGCGCTCTTCGATGCCGTCTGGCAGTTCTGCGATGAGAAGATGCGTTCGGTTCCTGGTCGCCGCGTGTTGCTCGTTGTCACCGACGGTGAGGACACTTACAGTCGCGCAAACATTCGCGACGCGATCGATATCGCGCAACGTACCGAGACAACAATCTTCGCCATTTCGACGAAAGCAGGTTTTCTGGCAACAGTGCCGGGTGTCGAAGCCGGACAGGTGGCGGACAAAAAGGATAAGGATCTGCAGACTCTTGCTGAAGAAACCGGCGGCGCCGCTTTCTTCACTGGAGACATGCTTTCCCTTGAACGCTCGTTCACCAGGATCTCAAAAGAACTGCGAGCGCAATATCTGGTCACGTATAACCCGACAAACAAGAGCTACGACGGCTCGTTCAGAAAGATCGATGTGAAGTTGTCCGAGGGCCGTGGGGAACTGAAAGTGAGAACTAAGCGCGGTTACAAGGCGATCGCCGACAGCGTAACGCAATAAGGAGTTGTAGAACTAAAGATGCAATATCGCGAAGTTAGTCGCCCAGTGTTGTTGTTGGTTTTGGTTTTTCTGCTCTTGTGTGGTGGCATAACAAGTCGCACGTTGTCAGCAAAAAACCAGGAAAACGCACAGCGCACCAACGCGTCTGCATCAGCATCACCTTCGCCGACACCGCGAAACCGCGAAGAAGTCCCACAGGACTCCGACGAAGTCATTAAAGTCGACACCAATCTTACCAACATCTTTTTCACCGCGGCCGACAAAAATAAGCGCTTTATTAGCGACCTCAAAGCGGAAGACATTCGCATACTTGAAGATGGTCAGCCGCAGGAGATTTTCACGTTCCAACAGAACATAGATCTGCCGCTCTCGCTTGCAATTCTGATCGATACGAGCGCTTCAGAGGAACGCACTCTTCCCGACGAAAAGGAAGCCGCTCGCGCGTTTCTCGAGAACCTGCTTCGACCACAGAAGGATGAAGCGGCAATCGTTTCGTTTACTGGCGAAGTCACCCTCGAACAGGGTTTCACCGGCAGCCTCGAACGACTCAGACGAGCCATCGATCATGTGGAGTTTGTTCCGCCATCAGGTTACATCGGCGGCGGAGTGGTCGTTAACGGAACACCTCCCATCTCAGGCACGAACCAGAGTTTGGCCGGTTCGACTGCAATCTGGGACGCCGTGTGGGCAACGTCCGAAGAACTAATGGTTCAATCGGCCGAACATACACGTCGCGCAATCATCCTGCTCACAGACGGAGTCGACACGAGCAGCCGGATGAAGATGCATGACGCAATCGATCGCGCGCAGAAATCAGATGCTCTCATCTACGCCATCGGCATCGGTGACCGCTATTCGTTTAATGTGAATGAAGGCGACCTGCGGAAAATCGCAGAGAAAACCGGCGGGCGCGCTTATTTTCCAAAACACGAAAGAGATCTTCGCGACGCCTTCACTCAAATTCAACGCGATCTCCGCGAGCAGTATCTGGTGGCTTATTCACCGTCGAATAAAGCCCGGGATGGTTCATATCGTAAGATCGAGATTCAAGTGATAAATCCCGAAATGAAACAGCAAAACCTCAAGCTCAACTACCGTGCCGGCTATTTCGCAAAGACTGACGGTCCACAGCCACCAACGACCCGTAAACGCGTTCAAGATCAATAATTTAACCCCGGATCACACGGATTTGAGATCGGATCGGCGCAGATCCTTCTGCAAATCCGTGTAATCTATGGACTAAACCTGTTATACTGCGTCGGCCAGCGCGTCCGCCTGGCCCTGTAAGAACTCCCGCACCAAACTTCAGCAATCCTCCCGAGGTTTTCTTACTCAAAACGCCGGACACAGACTGAATGAGAACAAGCACCTCAGAGCGGGGCCGAGTCCTGATCGTCGATGATGATCGGAGGATCCTCGATCTGCTTGTCGATCTTCTTGAGCTTGAAGGCTACGAAATCGAAACCGCCCTGAATGGTGCACAAGCAATCGAGCTGGCCCATTCGTTTGCTCCGGACCTCGTGGTGAGCGACGTAGTGATGCCTGTTGTCGGCGGTCTCGAACTCTGCCGGCGTTTGAAAGAAGACATTCTTACTGTAAATGTCCCGGTGCTGCTCATCAGCGGTCTGATACCCGCAAACGATGCCGGCATCGAGGGATTGCACGCCGGCGCCGACGACTACATCGATCTCCCATTCCGGAATGAAGAATTGCTGGTGAAGGTCGCCCGGCTCGTCGAGCGTCATCGGATTGAAGGCGCGTTAAAGGAGAGTGAAGAACGTTATCGCAATCTCGTCGAACTCTCACCGGATGCGATCGTCGTTCATCACGAAGGCAAGTTTACTTACGTCAATCCAGCCGCGGTGCAACTTTGGGGAGCATCATCGCCCGAAGATCTAATCGATAGATCGATTCTTGACGTTGTGCATCCTGATTACTGTGACCACGTCAAGGAAGGCATCGATTTCATTCAAACGTATCAACAGCCGACAGCCCTCGCAGAACAAAAGTATCTCAGGCTCGACGGATCCGCGATTGATGTTGAAGTCACCGGTCTTCCTTTTACTTCCGAAGGCAAAGCAGCGGTGCTCTCGGTCATTAGAGACATCACTGAAAAGAAGCAGGCGCGCGAGGCGCTGCGAAAAGCTGAGAAGCGTCTGCGCACCGTCGTCGGTAGTGCCGCATTAATTCTCTTCGCGACCGATAAGAACGGCATCTTTACTCTTTGTGAAGGCGAAGGACTGAAGAGTCTGTCGCTCGAACCTGGTGAACTGGTGGGCCAGTCAGTGTTTGACGTGTACGCAGACTCGCCAAAAGTCGGTGAGAATATACGGCGGGCCTTGAGCGGCGAATCGTTCACATCTTCAGTACCTGTCGGCGCCCTTGTTTTCGATATACGTTATTCACCACTGACCGACGAGCACGACAACGTGCTGGGCGTTATTGGCGTGGCAACCGACATAACCGATCAGCGCCGGGCGGAAGCATCTATCAGAGAGAGCGAAGAACGTTATCGAGAACTCTTTGAAAACGCGAACGACATCATTTACACGCACGATCTCCAGGGCAACTTCACTTCACTCAATCGCAGCGGCGAGCGAATCACCGGCTACTCCCGTGAAGAGGCTGCACTGATGAACGTCGCTGATGTTATCGCCCCTGAATATCTAAATCTCGCGCGCGAGATGATTGCACACAAGGCAAGTGAAAAAGTTTCGACCGTTTACGAGATCGACATTATTTCGAAGCATGGACGTCGCGTTCGTCTCGAAGTCAGCACCCGGCTGATTTTTAGTAACGGTAAACCAATCGGTGTGCAGGGAATCGGCCGCGATTTGACGGAGCGCAAACATTCGGAAGAAGTGTTGCGGGAGAGCCAGGCTTATCTCGCTCAGCAGACTCAACGCGAGGCGATGACACATCGCATTTCTCAAGCGATTCGGTGTTCGCTCGACAGTCGCGAGATCTACCAGACCGCCGTTAAAGAGCTCGGTTCGTATCTTGCTGTTGACCGCTGTTCTTTGTTTATGCGAGACGACCGCGCAAAGTGCGCGACCAACGTCGCCGAGTATCACGCTACCGGAGTTGAACCGGCGGCTTCCGATTTCGCGCTCGCACATCTGCAGTCTTTGATTTCAGCTCTGGATACGACCGGTGTTTTGCCTTTCACGGATGCCGCGAAGGATGCGCGAATTGCCGACCTCTACCAGAACATCCTCTCGAAAGCGAACGTGAAATCGATCATGTATGTGGCAATTCGCGTCGGCGACGATGTGCCGGCCGCGTTTGCGCTTTCGACGACGAAACAGGTCAGGCAATGGAGTGAAACTGATATCGCACTCGCGAAAGCAGTTGCAGATCAAACCGGTATCGCAATCCGGCAAGCTGAGCTCTATCAAAAGGCTGAGTCGACCTCAATCCGTGAGGCACTGGTGAATCAATTAACTATGGCGATTCGGGCATCACTGAGTTTGCCGGAAGTTCTCAGCACTGCGACGAGAGAACTCGGGCACGCGTTGGCGGCATCGAGAATCCAGCTCTGCCTCTCTAACGCTGAAGGCGTTAGTGAAATGCTCGAATACGAATATCTCGCACCCGGCGTTAGCGGCGTTAAGAATAGCGTGATCAATTGTGACGATCCCATCGGCTGCCAGCTCTCGTGTTCAGGCCAGCCGCTCATCATTGACGACGCACTAAACTTCCACGACGCGTCAGACGCATTAAGTCGTTTCGTGCGTGATCGCGCGCAGAGATTCAATATCCGCTCACAGATCAATTATCCGTTGTTCATCAAGGGACAATTTCGTGGATCACTCTGCATTTACCAAACAGACCGGATACGGCTGTGGACAGAGGATGAACTCGCTCTTGTTGAGGCTCTCGCAGAACGACTCGCAATCGGCATCGCGCAAGCCGAGCTTTTTGAGATGGTCGCTCGTGGCAAGACCGAATGGGAAACGACTTTCGACGCGATGTCGGATGGTATCTTCATCTTCGATCAGGCCGGAGAGCTAAAACGTGTGAATCGCGCGGGCGCCGCAATGGAAGCGGTCCATCCGAGATTACTGCTCGGCAGGAAGTGTTGCGACATTCTGCGAACCAGCGAAGGAGATGAAACCTGTGTCGTTGAGAATGCTCTCGAAACGGGTCGAAGTGTGACGATCGAGATCACCCCGAATCGTCTCAATCGTCCATTACTCGTTTCGGTTGAGCCAGTCTTCGATGAAAGCAACCAGGCTGTAGCCGTGGTGTGCACCGCACGTGATCTTTCGGATTTGCGCAAAGTACAGGCGGTCGCACGCGAGCATCAATCACTGCTGACGAATATTCTCGAAAGCGCGCGCGAGTCGATTTATGCAGTCGATACTGATGGAAATTTCAAGTGGTGCAACACTGCAACGTTGAAGGGTTTAGGTTATCAACGTAGCAACTTCATTGGACGTCCATTGCTGAGCATGGTCTACGAACCCGACCGTGACCTGGTTCGTGAGAAGCTTGCAGCGGCCTTGCAGGGCGTCCCGCAAACTTACGAAATGCGCTACTTCGCACACGACGGACAACTGCGCTACGCGCGCGTTGACAACTCGCCGCTCGTAGTTGAAGGTCGCACGACAGGCGTGCTGGGTATTGCACGCGACATCACTGAGCAGAAGGAAGAACGCGAACGCGCGGCGCGAGCCGATAAGTTGCGAGCCCTCGGCCAACTCGCGTCGGGCGTAGCTCACGACTTCAATAATTCACTCGCTGCTATCCTCGGTCGCGCCCAACTGCTACGTCGCCAGATCGACGAACCGGCCCTCGTCCGTAACCTCGACATCATCCAAACGGCGGCCGAAGATGCCGCAGCCACGGTGCGTCGTATTCAGACGTTTGCGCGGAAATCGGCCGTGAAGGAGTTTGAACTTGTTGACGTTGCCGGTCTACTCAACGATGCGATTGAGATAACGCGAACGCGCTGGCAAAACGAAGCACGGATTCGCGGGCTCGAGTATGACGTCAAGCTCGACACTGAACAGGGACACTACACTTATGGTAGCGCTTCTGAGCTGCGTGAAGTATTCGTCAACTTGATCGTGAATGCCGTCGATGCGATGCCACGCGGTGGAAAACTGTTGATTAGCTGCCATCGTAGAGACAGCAGGCTGCAACTCAACTTCAGCGACAACGGATTGGGAATGCCTGACGACGTCAGACAGAAGATATTCGAGCCATTCTTCTCAACAAAAGGCGCGCACGGAACCGGACTCGGCTTGTCAGTTAGCTACAGCATTATCGAAAGACATTCGGGATCGATCAGCGTCGTCTCGGAACCTGGAAGCGGGACCAACTTCACGATCGATCTACCTGCAATCGCCGCTGAAACGAAGTCTGACGATCGCGCAACAACACGCAGTGATTCACCTAGCCTGAAGATTCTTGTTGTAGACGACGAACAACCCGTGAGAGAAACACTCGCGGAAATGCTGATCGCCGTCAACCACAGCGTGGAACTCGCAGGAAGCGGTCAGGAGGCGGTAGAAAAATTGCGCGCAGGAGGGTTTGATTTCGTCTTCACCGATCTCGCGATGCCCGAGATGGACGGTTGGGAAACCGCACGGCTGATTCGAAGAGATTGGCCCGGTCTGAAGATCGTTCTGGTAACGGGTTATGGTCCAACCACGACTCCGCCACCAGGTGAAGAAGCTCTAGTCGACGCCATCATCGGTAAGCCCTTCGACTTCACGCAGGTCGGCTCTACTTTAAATACCCTGATCAGAAGCCGTGAAGCAGTTTTAGCCACAGATCTTCACTGATCTGTGGCTAAACGCTCAAACTAATTGAAGTTCATGATTCCGGCGCTGGCAGTAAATCCTACTCCAAATCCAACCACCATCGTCGGGCCTGACCATTCGTCTTTCTCAGCCAGCATAAAACCGGTCGACGCGCTCGACAGATTCCCATAACGTTCCAGCACCTTGTAGGAACCATGAACTTTGGCTGAATCTGGTTGCAGGTCGAGTTGAGAACAAACGCCGTCGAGAATCTTCTTGCTACCGGTGTGGATCAGACAATCGTCAACCTGGGCCAGATCCGATACCGGCGAGTCGGGATGTTTCAGAACATTCTTGACAGTGGTCACCGCGTAGTGCGCACCACGATTGGGTACGCTCGGCTTCATGAAGTATTGCGGCCTTCCTTTCAGGAAGGGATGTGAACTGTTGCTGACCATCGTGAGCAGGTTCATGTCGTTAGGCTGGTCGTTGGTCAGGTGGGAGATTGGTCCGAACGCGGGTTTTCCTTCTTCATTGCCTACCAGCAAAGCCACCGCGCCGTCCCCAAAGAGCATTGATTGGATTACGAAGGTGGTATCCAACCTTTGTTGTTCAAATTGATCGGGATCAAGCCTCTGCTCCTTCTTTAGTCTGATGATTTCGCGGTAACCGGAATACTCATCGCGGAGCAGAGGAGCAACATATGGTGTGTGGGATTCAGCCATCACCACGATTGCGAGTTTGCCGGGATTCGCAGTCAGGTACCACTGAGCTACTTCGATTGACTTGAGTAAAACAGAACAACCCTGAGCTTGCATGCTTACAGTTCGCAGAGACCTTGAGAGGAGTCCATGCGTTTTCCCCATGATCTCGGACGCCAAACACGGCAACATCTGGTCAGGAGTGTTAGTAGCCGCGACTAGTAAACCTATCCGAGTCGGATCACCTCCCCATTCGTGGATGCAGCGTTTGGCGGCAGCCACGCCGAGTTCCGTTGTGGAACTGGTGGCTAACTTCGGTTTGCCGCAAAGAAAGTCTGGATAATTTTCTAGAGTTGAGTATCGCTGGTCGACCCCCAGAGCGCTGATTGTATTGATCAGTTCCGGGGAGAGCTTGTGCATCAGGCTTCCGACCAGTTCAGTGGTCTTAAAAACATTTTGGGGCACTGAGGTAGCTGCAGATAGCAAGTTAATCATCGTCGTTTTTTCTGCTCCAAAAGAGAGGGGGAAATTTGCCGCGTCAGACTGGGTCTACCCTCGGGTCCAACGCCACATTGTTCTACAACCCTTGTGCCGTAGTTCTGCAGCGACGAGATTTTGACGAGATATACTTTATTTAGAACGACTTAGAGGGAAAATGGAACCACAGAGCGTGACGCGCCTAGGCATACCTTCTGGATACGAAGTAAGCACGTCCAAAAAATGGACAAATTATCTCAGTATTTTCACCGATGTGTTACGAACCTTTGTGGTACGTGGATATACACTTGGGTAGCGGGTACCCAACCCGTCAACCCGTCAACCCGTCAACCCGTCGGCTTTGCACAAAAAGTCCTTGTTCTGGGATTCCTC
>DASYSD010000038.1:0-178334 GCA_036003745.1 Pyrinomonadaceae bacterium | reverse complement strand
CGCGACGGGAGCAGAGACTTCGGCGAGATCGCAACCAGTGTCGCCATTCGCTTCAACTTTGATCTTCGAGTCGCGCGGAATATAAACCGCGTCGTACTGGCCCAGTTGAAACGATTCGTCGTTGGCAGTGACTTTCGCGCTGCCTTTCAAACAGATCAAGCCGGTTTCGTGATCTCCGTTTGAGAACTCTTCCGGGCCATCCCCAGCTGCCAGCGTGATGCGGCCGTAATGCAGATAACGCGCGGCAGTCTCGCCCGGCGAAACCGCGGTGCGGCGTCCACGTCCCTCGTGTGTTTTGGGCACGAAGCAAGTTTCTGGTGTTATCGGATTCTGTCTAACTTCTTCCATCAAAATCTCCCTCATTCGTTCGAATTAACTTTTGTCGTGTGGCGTTAAAGCGAGCTTAAACTTCAGCGGATTGCCGGCTTTCACAACCACGTTCTCAGCCCCGAACACGAGATGCAACGGAATCGCACCGTGCACTCCGCGTCCGAGTGGGCTATCGCCGGTGGCACTGATCGAAGCGTTCACCGGAAAGGTCGCATCCAACAGTCTCACCTCCAGCGATCCCTTCGTTGAACTGAATCGATCGACACGTACGCCTCTGATGTTTTCCGTCTCCACCTTATCGTGCGAAGTCGGCACCGCCAAGCGCCAGCGACGAATATTAACCGGCTGTTTTGAACTTAATGTTTCTTCGCGAGTGAGCGTGCCATTTTCGATCCGCCACACCACTTCACTCGTGAGACCGGCGTCCTCCAGTTTACCGGAAGGCTTTCCAACAACCGCCCACTTGGTCCAACGCACACGCAAACTGCGTCCATCAGTGGCAGGCTCGATCACATCAGCGCCGTCGGCAGCGACAACCACGCGGCCATCTGCTAGTTCAACTTGCGGCGTCATCACCGGATAGATCTGCTCGACCGGCGCGGCGAAACCCGGCAGACCATAAGGCGCAGGCAAGTAATCGGAGATTCCGGGTTTCGGCCCAGTCGTTATCGGCAACGCGAAACGCAGTTCGCCTTGACGTACAACCCAAACTCCCGCAGAACGTTTGGGCGAGCGATCAAAGAATTCGAAACGCGCAACCGGCGATAACGTCGGCACGACTGGAAACGCACTTATCCCTTCTTTCTCCAACGCATTCACTATCGGCGTGTGAGAGTTGGCAAGTTTGCCGAAGAAGCCGGTCGTCTGTTGCCACTCACGATCGCGAGAAATGTAAGAGTAGTTTCCGCGTCCAAAGGAAAAGATCGAAAGAAGATGAGTGTCGCTGCGGTAATCGTGCAGCAGGTAGTTCCACGCCTGGTAATACAACGCCGCTATGTCGGCGAGAGGCGCGGGCCTGAATTCCGGGTGCGCCGCGAGAAAGCCGGCAATCTCGGGAGTGTCAAGATAACTGACCACTCCCTGACTGCGCCCCCAGTTGTAACCGTAACCATCTTCCGAAACCACGTCCCACCAAAGCAGCATCTGCGCCTTCAACGAGGGGCGCACCTTATCCAACAAATCTCTTCGGCCAGCCAACTCCGCGGCTTCCCAAATGTAACGCGCATACTCGTTTGAGTAACGATCGTAACGTCCGGTCGGCGGCGCATCATCAGCGTAAATGTTGCCTTCGGTGAACTGAACTGCAGCGCGATCGAGTAGCTTGTCGAGAAACGCTCGATCAGATGAAATACCGAGTTCGTAACCGATACTCGCGATCCGTGCCGCAACGCCGAGATAGTTTTCAGCCAGATCTATAACTCGGTTCGCCTTCGGATCATAAAACCGCTCCGGATTAAGCAGCGAGAGCCACGCCTTTTTCTCTTCCGGCGAAAGACTCTGCCAGAGCGGATTGGTTTTCAGGTCGCGTCCGAAGTGCCGCAAGGCGAGTGCGGCATACAGCTGCGAAAAGGCCTTGCTCGCCGCACGTGACTCAATCAAACCAATCTGGCCCACCCACTTCGCAAGATCGCGTCCTGCCAACTCCTTATTGCCGGTCGTCTCAGCGTATGCGGCAAGCGAACGCATGAAAGTGCCCCAAGAAAATTCCCCGGTTGTCGGCACACCCAGAATGCGATCGGGCGGCGGATCCAGTGATTTAATCGCACTCAGATGCGCCGCTAGCTCTTTGCCGAGAAACGTATTGACCTCGTCACGAAGAGTTGCCGTCGAGACGTTATTCGCGCGTGCCTGAGCCGTAAAGCACAAGGTGACGCAGATAACGCAGGTAAAGACCAGTTTCATTAAAAAGTCAGCTTCAATCCGAACTGAATATTCCTCGGTGGTCCCGAAGTCGAAATCGTTCCGAACGCCGCATTGCTGAGATTGCTCTCCAGATCACGGAAGTTGGTGCGATTGAACGCATTGAAGATATCAGCCTGGAACCGCAACTTAAACCTCTCAGTCAACCCGAAATTACGACGCAGCGAGAAATCCCACGTCTGCGCGCCCGGACCCTGGAGGGTGCCGACGCCGCAAGTGCCACGACGCGTGTCAGGCGCAATCGCAAACGCCTCACGCCTGGCCCAATTGTTTGGACCACGCTCGCCGTCCGGAAAGAGCGGGTCGCTGCTGACACAATCGGCGCGACGATTTCCGAACACTGAGTTCGCCGTTCCAGTGACTGTTAGCAACGGACCCGATTGTAACCGCGTGACACCGCTGATCTCATAACCGTCGAGCACAGCTTTAACAAAGCCGCGCGTGCGACTAAACATCCGCACATTGTAAGTGTAAGTGAGAGCAAAGACGTGACGCCGATCGAACGTTGCCGGTCCGTAGTTGAAATTCCTGTTGAAGGGATCTTCCGGGTTGTCGTTGAAGCCGCTTGCATCTGTCAGAACCTTGGACCACGTGTACGAAGCAGTCATCAACAGATCGCCTTTGCGCTTTGCTGCGTAGAGCTGCATGCCGTGATAGTTCGACGTCGAATCGCTCAAGCGCATTCTGATCGCCGTGTAACCTTTAAATGGCCGCAGCGCGTTGACGTTGACGTTTGGACCCGGTGGAAGATTGGCGCGAAGCTGTTCAAATGTCGGCTGGTTGATGTCAGGCTGCCGAATCAAATGCCGGCCGAGATTACCAACGTAAGCAGCCTCTGCAAAGATCCCGTGCGGCAGTTCGCGTTGCAAACTGAGGCTGTAGCTCATCGTGTAGGGCGTGTCGAGATCCGGATTCACCGCATTGATCTGGGCAAACGGCGCTGCCGCTGTCGAACCGCCAGTGATGTTGCTCAGGTTTGCGTTTTGGAACTGCGCGCTCGTAGCGAACGGCGGATTGCTGAGCGACGGGAAGATCAGGTTTCCTTCGATGCGATCGTAGTACATACCAAAGCCGCCACGAATCGAAGTCTTGTTGTCGTCAAAAGGTGAATAGGCAAAACCTACGCGCGGCATGAAGTAGTGGTGTGGCGAGTAAAGACCTCGCGGAGCGCCGGTCGGTACAGCCTGTACGTCTGCACTATTGCCACCCGGAACGCGACCGAGCTCTTCGTTAGGCACGCCATCGCCGGCACGAACGAGTCCATTGAATCTATTGCCGCCCTTAGTCGGGTCGATGTTTCCGTTTGCGAGAATCGTCACAGCCTGGGCCGGGTTGTAGAGAGATGGATCAAAGTTGGCAAGATTGTTCGCCTGAGTGTAGATCGGTAGACCATATTGATATCGCATGCCGAGTTCGAGACTCAGCTTGCGATTCACTTTCCAACTGTCGGCGAAAAACGCTTCGGTTTGCGTGAAACGGAAAAAGCCCATCGGATCGAGGGCTTGTTCGCTGTAAGTTCTGAAATTTCCGAGCAGCGCATCGGCGAAAGAGTTGTTCGACGTCCGAGTGTTGCCGCCGGTATTAAAATCGACCTGCCCGGCGTAAGTCGTGCGCGCGTTTTGATCGATGCGATTGCGAGTAACGCTCAAGCCTGTCTTGAAGGTGTGATTGCCGCGCACGAGTGTGACTGTGTCGCTCGCGTTAATGTCAGTTGTCGGAGACAACAACGAGCGCGCGGCGCCGAAGAAGCTTGCGAAGCCATTGATCGTCGTGTCGGGAATTGAATTCTCGAATCTCCCGCCGTTAAAGAACAGTTGCTGGAACTGGAAGCCATAAGTTTCACGCTTCCAGAGCTCACCGTCAGGTGGAATGCGCTGTGCTACCCAGGCGCCGGTCGTTTTAGCTTCATTAATGAACGTCGGGCTGATCATCCACGTGTGCGAGAGCTGGATCGAAGTTCCCGGACGCATGCGCAGACTCGGAATCGTCGGTAATTGCGTGGTGATGAACGTGCCGAACGGATCGATCAACACATTCTTGTCGTGAATGTAACGACCATACAACGTGTGTTTCTCATTGATCTTATAGTCGATACGCAGCAGATCTTCGCGATAGTCGAGCGGATTTGGTTGTTGGAACGTCACGTTGTTGCCGACCGGGCTGTTCGTGAATGCGGTTGCGCGACCAATCGCAGTGCGATAGACGTTCGCGATCGCAAGACCATCAGTTGTGATCCGGTTCGTCGGGATAATATTTCGCAACGCGACGTTGTTACCGCCGAAGCAGCCATTTCGATTCGCCGCAGTGGTAACAACTCCGTTAGTGATCACTGGCGCAACGCAGGTGTTTGCGGCGTTATTTGGATCGCGCAGCACGCCGTCATCAGCCGTGCCAACAAGTCCGTCCGGACCACGCAAACGGAATGAAAAGTCGCCATTCAACTCAGTGAGTGACGGCACGGTGCGCCGCTGCGCAGCCGAGAGACGGCGGATGTACTTCCACTCCTGCCCGCCAAAGAAAAAGAGTTTGTCTTTGAAGATTGGGCCACCGAAGCTGTAGCCGAAGTTATTGAAGCGCAACGTGGGCCGCACGGGCGCGAAGAACGAGCGCGCGTCGAGTTTGTCGTTTCTGATGAACTCAAATGCACTGCCGTGAAAATCGTTGCCGCCACTGCGTGTGACAAGACTGACTTGTGCGCCGGAGTTGCGACCGTATTCCGCCGAGAAGTTCGACGTCTGGATTTTGACTTCCTGGATGTAATCGATGCCGAGGTTGTTGATCTGGCTCGCATTACTGCCTGACTGCAGGTTGAAGCCGCCATCGATGGTGACGTTATTAGTCTGGCCGCGATTGCCGTTGATCGACTGGTTGTTTGTAGCAAGGCTCGTCGTCAACTCAAGCTGATCGTCATTGAGTAAGGCAACGCCAGGCACGAATGAAAGCAGTTGAATGTAGTTGCGACCATTTAACGCGAGATTCTGTACCTGTTGTTGATCGATAACGCGCGAGACTTCACCGGAAGTCGTATTTACGGTCTCACCTGCAGCGCCGACGATTTCGACCGTTTCTGAAACTTCACCGACTTCGAGTTTCAAATCGACAGTAAGTCGCGCGTCAGCAGTCACGCTTTGACCGGACACGAGGGCCTTCTTATAGCCCTTCTGCTCGGCTTCAATCGTATAAGTGCCGACCGGAAGATTGGTTATGGTGTAGAAACCGTTTTCATCGGTCGTGACCGCGCGTTCCGAGTTGTTGGCACTATTGATGACCTTGACCGATGCGTTTGGAACGGCTGCTCCATTGGCATCCTGGACAGTGCCGGAAATGCGACCTACCACAGTTTGTGCGAATGCGTTTTGACACGCGACGAGGATGAATAACAGCAACCACAAAAGTGGAAGTCGGGTTTGTGTAGAGCCTCGCATCGATCTGAACCTCCAGAGGGGAAAGTTAGCCACAGATTTACACCGGGTTACACCGGGCTTCGCCAAACGGATTTTCTTTAAAGACTGTCTCAGGCAACCATGGGCGCGGCGAACGCCGGCGCCGCAACCAGCGCAACAGCACCACGCAGACGCGGGTGATCCTCCGCGGGCACAACGTGGATCTCAGTCGCGCCCCCAAACTCAGTCAGCGTTCGTTCGCGCAGCGCACTGCGCACGATTGGTTCAATCAAACTCCATGCTGTAGTGATTTCGCCGCCGATATAAACTCGGCCGGGATCGAGAGCATTGATGATCGATGCAAGACCCAACCCCAGGTAACGCGCAGTTGAGTTGATTGCTGCGAGAGCTTTTGCATCACCCGCACGAGCGCGTGCAATCAAATCTTCGACGGAGAAGCTGGCAGTTTCGGTGTCACGCGGTCGTGGTTCAGACAAGTCGCGACCGAAGTAGCGAGACAGAGTCGCCAGGTTCGAAATATAGGCTTCCCAGCAACCTGTAGCGCCACATGAACACTTTGGTCCATCGATGCTGAGAGGCACGTGACCAAACTCGCCCGCAGTGTTATGACGGCCGCGCAGCACTTCACCATTCACTACGATGCCTACGCCCACACCGTCTGAGACGCTTACAAAAACAGAACTTCCCGAAGCGATGACGTCGCTACGCGTGGCCCATACCTGGGCCAGGGCGCATGCCTTACCTGAATTCTCGATTTGAACAGGAATGCCGAGAGCAACGGCAAGTGGATCGCGTAAGTTGACGTCGCGCCACGATAGTGTCGGTGCATGTAGCACGCGACCCTTGGCAGGATCGACCATACCGGGAACAGCGACACCAACGCCCTCACAAGCACCAACTTCCTTGTAATCAGCAAGGATCTGCTTGATGCGTCGCGCCAGTTCCTGAATCAAAACATCCACTTCACGATTGGTTTGAAAACTGCTGACGACGCCGAGCTGCCGGCCCATCAAATCGGTGACGATGATGTAAGTGCGGGTCGCGCGAATATCGACACCGACGACGCAGCGCTGGCGGGAGTCGATATAAAGAAACGTCGGTCGCCGTCCACGTCCGACTGACTCACCGACTGCGCCTTCGAAGATCAGCGACTCGCTGAGAAGTTCGCTAACCAGCAGGCTGGCGACGCCACGCCGGACGCTCATAAGCCGAGCCAGGTCCGCGCGCGAGATGGGTTGATGGGTGCGGATCAGGTTCAGTGCAATCTGCCGGTTGATTTCGCGACTGGTACCGCGCCGAGCGACCTTGAAATCGTGTGGGTTGATCTTGCGCATGGCAGCTAATTGTTCCTTGTTTGGACTTATTGAATAGCCCTAAACCGAACGAATAGTTGAAATAACAAACAGCGGCCTGGCCCGCTGGAATTGTAGTGATTGAAGCGCCGGAATTTGTCTAAACGCGGAACATATACTCCTCCGGTTCCGGGCTGTCAAGAGTTTTCTTGTTTTTATCGGTTAGATCCCTGGCCGGATGACTGCCGAATGAGGAGCTCTGGTGGGACTGTGATGGTGCGGTGACGTCGTGCTTTTTTCTCCCCGTCAATCAACTCCAGCAGGAGACTTGCAGCCGCCTGACCCATCTCGGCTTTCGACCAGGAGACGGTCGTGAGAGGCACACGCAACATGTCGCCATAGTGAATGCTGCCCGCGCCGACAAACGCGACATCATCCGGAACTTTCAAACCTGCCTCGTCGATCGCCGCCATCGCGCCGATCGCCGCCGGATCGTTGGCCGCAAAGATCGCAGACGGCAGATTGCCTGACGCAATCCATTTCTGCATGGCTACATAACCGTCGGATTCAGTAAAACCACAATCGCGAATTGACGACTTCAGCCCGGCCTTCTTGATTGCGCGCTGATAACCTTCCAAACGCTTGTTTGAGGTCGAAACGTTTGGACCGCGCAGGTGCCCGATCTTTCGATGGCCCAACTTGATGAGGTGCTCAGTGGCGAGTATTCCCACTTGCACGTCGTCAGTTGTTACTGCAGAACAACGCAGCCCATCCAACAAGCGATCGATCAGGACGATATTCGCGCCTTCCGAAATAAGACGACGATAGAACTTCGCCTCGGTTGCCGGCAACGCAGAAGCGACAATGAGACCATCGGTTCTCGAAAGTAAAGCCTCAATCTCGTCCATCTCCTTGCGTGCTTCTTCGTCGGTGCTGCAGATCAGGTTTTGATAGCCGGCTGGTCGCGCATGTGCTTCGATGCCGCGACAGATCTCTGCGAAGTAAGAGTGCATCAAGTCGGGAACAACGATGCCGATCAGATAGGAGTGATTAGTAGTGAGCGCTCGGGCGAACTGATTTGGGCGATACTTCATTTTCTGCGCCGTCGCGAGAATACGGGCGCGCGTTTGTCTGCTGATCTCTGGATGATTATTGATCGCGCGCGATACCGTCATCTTCGAGACGTTAAGCGCGCGTGCAATATCTTCGAGAGTTACCGGCATTGGTGAGTTACCCGAGGTGCTTCTTTTTCGGTATGTTTTCTTTTGTGCTTCTTGTGCCTTTTTGTGGCTAAGCTCGGCTTGAGCGCCAACGATCGATCGCGACAGCGACGACGATGATAGCCCCGATAATGATTTCCTGAATGTAGTTGGGCCAACCAACCTGCTGGCAGCCGTTGCGCAGGAAAGCCATTATCAGAGCGCCAATCATCGATCCGAGGATGCTTCCCTCGCCACCATTCAAACTGCCACCGCCGATCACCACTGCCGCGATGATGTCCAACTCCGATCCGGCGGCGACAGTAGGATCGCCCTGTCGCAAACGCGACATCTGCATCACTCCTGCCAGTCCGAACAACAATCCAGCCAGGCCGTAAATCCAGACTTTCAATCTGTCAGTCGCAATGCCACACGCACGTGCCGCAGCTTCATTCGAACCAAGTGCGAAAACACGCCGGCCAAAAACTGTGTTACGCAAAACAATCGCGGCGCAAACAGCGAGCACGATCGCAATCCACACACCCGGCGCGACGAGTAGCCACGAGGGCGTCGGAAACATCACCAGCAACTCATTCAGCCAGGTGCCAGGCATGTTCACCGTCTGCTGATTCGCCATCCACTTCGCGACACCGCGCGCGACGCCGAGCATTCCCAGGGTGGCGATAAACGGCACGACCTTCAGGCGTGTGATCACAAGACCATTTACCACGCCGACAAATCCACCCATCAGAATTCCACTCAGCAAAGCGACTGATGGTGGAAAGCCGGCATTGATCGCGAGCGCGGTGACGACACCCGTCAAGGCGATCGTCGATCCCACAGCGAGATCGATGCCGCCGCTGATGATGATCATCGTCATCCCGATCGCGCCGATGGCAACGATCACTGTTTGCGAGAGAACGATACGGAGGTTGTTCGGTGAAAGAAGCCGGGCGGGCGTATCTACCAGCAGTGAAAAGATGCCGATGACCAAAAGCAGACCGAGCACCGGGCCGAGGCGGTTCAGCCATCCTTGCAATAGTCTGGCGTTGACTAACGCGCGGTTCTGTTTTACATCGGCGACCATTCAATAGGTCCTATAGGTCCTAGGACCTATGTCACTTCAGATACTGGTCCAGCGGAGGGTGTAAAAGCGTCTTCACTTCCGGTGATTCGAGATTTTCTTTCGTCACGAGCATTACACCCGTGTCGATCTTTTTCTCGACCTGCTTGCCAAGCAGACTGTCAACCATCGTACGCACGCCGAGATAACCCATATTGAACGGATTCTGCACAACGATGCCGTGCAATTGATTAGCATTGATGGCGTCAATAAACGTTTGGCTCGAGTCGAAACCGACAAACGAGATCTTCCCGGCCTTCCCGATATCCTGAAGCGCCAAAAGCATTCCCGCGGTGGACGACTCATTGGGCGTGAAGATGCCCTGCACGACATCACCAAAGCGATTCAACAGATTTTCCGAAGCGCGTTTCGCGGTGTCGCGTGTCGCGCCCGCGTATTGATCGGTTGAGACGAGTTCGATCTCCGGAAACTTCGCTTTGATTTGATCGATAAAGCCCGCTTCACGTTCGGTTGTGCTCGCGGAACCTTCCGCGTATCTTAAAACGAGCACTTTTCCTTTGCCATTCAAGAGTTGGCCCATGCGATCCGCCGCGAGTGAACCGCCTTTGCGGTTGTCAGTGGCGACGAAACTGACGAAGTCGTTCGACACCAAACCGGAGTCGATGATCACGGTAGGCACACCAGCGCGAGCGGCATCCGACACGGGGCGAACAAGCGCGCGATCGTCGAGTGGCGCCAACACAATGCCGTTCACACCCTGCGCGGCAAAGCCTTCGACGACCTGAATCTGCTGTTCGCGATCGTCTTCGCGCAAGGGGCCTTTCCAGATCACTTCGACGTCGGTTCCCTGTGCGGTCAGCTCAGTTGCGGCCTTGTTGCTGCCGGCATGAATGCTCTTCCAAAACTCATGGGTGGTGCCTTTCGGAATCACGGCAATCGTGAGTTTCTTCTTGCCGTTTGTTGCCGGGCCGCTGGAGTTCGTGCAGGCCGTGAATAGACTCAAAGCGAGCAATAACAATAGAAGTTTGCGCATCTTGGTTTCCTGATAAGAGTTTTCTTTTACTCGGCTTCACTAACCACGGGATTCCCCACACCACCAATCACATCGATCAGCACTTCCATCCGATCTCCCGGTTTGAGAAACACCGGCGGATTGCGAGCGAACCCGACACCCGGAGGCGTGCCCGTCGCTATCACATCACCGGGCTCGAGGGTGATCGACTGTGTGATGAACTCTATCAACGCCGGAACACCGAAGATCAGTTGATCGGTGTTTGAGTCCTGCATAGTCTGGCCGTTCAGCACCAGTTTGATCGAGAGCTTGTGCGGATCCTTGATCGTATCCGTGGTTACGATCGTCTGACCCATCGGCGCAAAGGTGTCGCACGATTTTCCGCGTTGCCACTGTCCATCCGCAAACTGAAAATCGCGCGCGCTCACGTCGTTAAAAGCCGTGTAACCCAGCACGTAATCGTAAGCGCGATCGGCGCTGACGTTTTTTGCGCGACGCCCGATTACAACCGCAAGCTCGGCTTCGTAATCCACCTGTTGACTTGTAGACGGGATGACCACCGGTTCGCCCGGCGCAATCACGCACGTTGAGAACTTCGAAAACAGCACCGGCTTTTCAGGAATGGCCATCTTGCTCTCAGCCGCGTGATCTCGATAGTTAAGTCCGACGCAAATGATCTTACCGGGCCGCGGGACAGGCGCGAACCAATAAGCATCTGTGCTTGGAACGAGCCAACCTTTCTCGCGAGCATCGGCGAGCGTTTTCTCATCACGCACGAGAGCGTCGGCTGTCTCGCGCGCTTTTTTGAACCATGGCCCATCCATGTCAAACCAACAGAGTGGATCTGCCGGACGATCAGCTTTCTCGAAAAGTTTTTCGCAGTCGAGACGATAGCCAGTGTCGCGATCGCCGACTTGCAAAATAATTCCCATCCGTGGCGAGCGCCAGTTTGAATCTTCAGTTGCAAAAGAGATGATGTGCATTTAGTTCACTTCGTCGATGATGACATAAAGCTCTTGCGGTCCATGCACACCGATAGCGAGTGTCAACTCGATGTCGGCGGTGCGTGATGGACCAGTGATAAACGTGACTGCAGGACTGACTTCTTTAGCTCCGTGGATCAGGGTTAAGACTTCACCCAGGGTTCTGTAGATCTGTGAAGCTCGAATGATGGCGATATGCACCGGCGGTACGAGCGAAACCAGTCGATGGCGTTCGCCGGTGCTATCGAGCACTAACGTTCCGGTTTCAGCAATTGCAGCCTGTGCGGTGCTGATACCGACGTCGAACCGGAAAATGTCGTGAGCGTTTGGGGCGATGCTCAGCTCTTCGATTTCCAGATCTGTTAGATTAAGCAAACGCTCGACTTCCGGGTTATCTGAAATGGCAATCTTCGTTTGTGAAAGCACGCTGATGATCTCGGTGAGGGCCTGCGCGATCTCCTTGTCACCATGGACGATACGGCCATGCCCATCGACGGCCTCGAGACTCATCTTAAATTGGCCACAGATTGACGCGGATGAAATCGGATTAGTATCCGTGTTCATCCGTGAAGACCCGTGGCTAATTTCCTGCTTGTCGTACGGCACACTGGCGGCAAGGTGCGAACGAATAGCTCCAAGAATATCTTCGCGTGCGGAATTATTCATCGGACCACAGCTCGTGAAAACTCTTCGATTCAATTGGACGCAGGTCACGGCCCTTGGTCCAGGCTTTCGCTACTGGAACGAAACGCTGCATGAACCGGCCCATCACCGAACTCATCTTGTATAGCGACGGGCGCATCATAACCTGAGCCCATATCTTGAATGCCAGCCGTTCACTGAGTTTGCCTTTAAGAGGTGAAATTTCTCCACGCAGGTGCAACAGGAGTCGTGGTATATCAATTTTCACCGGGCAGACTTCACGGCAGGCGCCGCACAAACTGGACGCATAGGGAAGCTGCGCGGCTTTTTGAATACCCATCAACTGCGGCGTAATCACGGCGCCAACCGGACCCGGATAAACCGATCCATAAGCATGACCGCCAACCTGCTGGTAAACAGGACACGCATTTAAACAAGCGCCGCAACGAATACAAGCGAGTGACTGTCGTGTTACCGGATGGGCCAACATACGCGAGCGACCGTTGTCGAGCAACACGATGTGGAGTTGTTCCGGACCTTCGTCACCCGGTTGCCGTTTTGTACCGGTAATAAACGACTGGTAGGTAGTTAGTCTCTGCCCCGTTCCCGAACGAGGCAACAGCTTGAGAAACACGTCGAGGTCCGCAAATCGCGGCAAGACTTTCTCAATGCCCATCACCGCGATATGAACGGGCGGCAAACTCGTGGTCAAACGAATATTGCCCTCATTCTCAACGATAACAATCGTCCCGGTTTCAGCAATTGCGAAATTCACTCCGCTGATGCCGGCGTCAGCCGCCGCGAAGCGATCGCGCAACGTCGCGCGCGCGGTACTGGTAAGTCGCGCCACGTCGTCGGTGAGCGGCATTCCCAATTCTGCATTAAAGAGTTCTGCGATCTGTCCGCGAGTCTTGTGAATAGCGGGTGCGATGATGTGTGAGGGCGGCTCTTCCGCGAGTTGAATGATGTACTCACCGAGATCTGTTTCGACAACCTGCATTCCTGCAGCTTCGAGTGCCGTATTGAGATGCGTTTCCTCGGTCGTCATGCTCTTGCTCTTGACGATGGTGTGCGCCTTACACTCTGTTGCTAATCCGCAAATGATCGAGTTTGCTTCGGCTGCGTCGCGTGCCCAGTGAATTTTTGCGCCGCGAGACTCTGCGTTGTGAACAAACTCTTCCAGGTATCGATCGAGATGCCAAAGCACTTCGTCTTTAATCGCGCGCGCCTCGGTGCGCAAGTCTTCCCAGTTTGGCAGACTCGCGGCCGCGGCCTTGCGTCGCTCACCGAAGAGTGACGTCGCATTCTTCAGCGCCCCACGCAAGTGCGCGTCAGCCAGCGCGGCTTTCGCGTTTTGATCGAATGTCTCGCTACTTAAATGATTCATCTGTGGCTTAACAATTCTGCGAGATGCATCGCTTTTACTTTTGACCCCTTGCGCGACAGCCGTCCCCCAATCTGCATCAAACAACTCGCGTCGCCAGACACCACGGCCTGCACACCGGCGCGCTCGATAGCTTCAATCTTCTGGTCCAATATCGCGACAGAGATCTCGGGGTACTTAACAGAAAAGGTGCCACCAAATCCGCAACACGCATCGGCATGCTCGAGCTCAACAAATTCAGCCCCACGCACGTTTCGAATCAACGCTCGTGGTTCTGACTTCAGATTCAGATCACGTAAACCATGACACGCGTCGTGCCAGGTTAGCCTGCCCTGCCAGGAGGCGCCTACATCTTCGATTTTGAGTACGCGAACCAGGAACGAGCTCAGTTCGTGCGTTTTGGCTGCGACGGCTTGCGCGCGCGGCAACCATTCGGGATCGCCTGCAAACAGTTGCGGGTAATGATGCACCATCGCGGTGCAGGAACCAGAAGGGCTGACAATTGCGTCAGCCTTGCTCTCTTCGAAGATGCTGATAAACCGCTGGGCCACCGGTCGCGCTTCGTCGAGATAACCGGTATTGAAAGCCGGCTGCGCGCAGCAAGTCTGGCGCTTGTCAAACTCAACTTGGCAACCAACGCGCCGTAACACCTCGACGCTACTCATGCCGACGCTGGCCCACAGTTGGTCGACAAGACAAGTTACGAAAAGCGAAACCTTCATTGAATAGTACGCTTAGAGAGTGACCACTCCTTTAACGTAATCGGCGGCGTGGATGTCGGTCGACAACGCCTTCTCGACGTCCGCAAACGATGTGTATCGATGCGTGATCAATGGCGCAATATCAATCTGCTTTTGCTCGATCAAATTCAACGCGCGTGTGTACACCGATGGCCGTCCATCACTTTCAAATCCGCCAGACGCTCCAACAGAACTCACCAGCACAGGCTCTTTAAAAAAGATACTGCTCAATACGCTCAAATCCGTTCCGGAATGCCCGTGCCCATAACACAGGACTGCGGCCTGCTTGCGGATCAATCCGGGCATGGAACGAAAAACCTCGCCCGATCCCGAAGCCTCGATCAAATACTCAACGCCTTTGCCGCCGGTACGCTCGTGCACCACTTCAACCAGATCCGAAGCGACCGGATCGATTGCCTCGTCAGCACCCAGGCTTTTTGCTAGCTCACGCTTGCGCTCGTTTGGATCGCTGACAAACAGCAATCCTTCATACAAGAGCACATTCCGAAGATACTGTGTGAATAACAATCCTGCAGGTCCAGCGCCGCATATTAACACGCTGCGAACGCGTCGCTCTCCGCTTTCAGCCCTGACCGCATGACGCGTACGTGCTTTCGCGACTGTGTCGGACGAGTGAATTATGCAACCGAGCGGCTCAACCAACGCTGCTATGGCTGGATCCAGCGGCGCAGTGATCTTTACCGCATTCACACCCGGAACCGCAATGAACTCGGCCAACCCACCCGGCAAGCCCGTGATTCCGTGTTCGCGGTAAAACTCACATTGATGACTGTCCTCAGTGCGGCAATACTCACAAAGTATTTCGCGGCGACGACTGACACAATTCAATCCCTGGTCCACCACCACCCGATCACCTTCGTGCAGATCAGTAATCGCGCTACCAACCTGCTCAATTATCCCAGTGATCTCATGACCGAGAATCTGCGGCTGCAAAGCGAGCGGAATTGGTTGTCCGTATTCGTTCGTGTTGTAGTTCGCGTGACCTGCGAAGATGTGCACATCTGTGCCGCAAAGACCAACAGCCGCAACACGAATCAAGACTTCGTAAGGCGAGATCACCGGACGCGGGATGTCGCGCACTTCGAGACGATACACGTCACACAGGACGCTTGCCTTCATCGTCTGGCTCGACGGCAACTGCAAGTCATTCTGATTTGGCAGAGAAACTGCACTCATAAGTTCAAGTCGCTGATATCAAGCCGCCCGGCTTCACGAAGTGCTGCAAATCTGTCCATCGTTTCACGCACGCCAACCTCGAGCGGTGTTGAGGGCAACGAACCAATAACTTTTCTGATGGCCGAATCGTCCATCGCGGCGGCAATCGGAATGGGTGGACCACCAAACGTGATCAAGTCGCGATTGGATGATGAGACCTGCGCGTTAATAAAATTTGCGATGCGATCGACAGTGACTGTTTCGCCGTGAAGGTTGAAAACGTGTGCGCCATCCGTTGTGCTGTCTGCACATGCAATAAAGGCGGCCGCAGTATCCGCGACGTATTGGAAATCAGTCGCTCCGCCGAAGCGAATGTGAAAAGGGCGACCGAGGACAGCTGACTTCATCGCCTTCGTCGGATCGCTTGTCAGACCCGTATCGCGATTGACGCCGTACACAGTCAATGGGCGCAGTCCAACGCTGTTGAGACCATGATCGAGATAGTAAACACGCGCGTTGCCCTCGTTGGCACGCTTGAAGACGCCGTAGTGCGTAGTTGGTTCACACGCCGCGGTTTCATCGAGCGCAATATCGTCGTCGTTCAGCCCGTAAACAGCCGCCGAGCTGGCATAAACGACCCGCTTCAATCCGAGCTTTCGTGAAGCTTCAAAGACGTTTAGCGTGCCCGTGATGTTCACCAGCGATCCGGCAACTGGATCGGCTTTGCAGGTTGGCACCTGGAGACCAGCGAGATGAATGACGTTCACGGCCCCCGATTCGTCGAGCGCCGATAACACCGATGCGCCATCGGTGATATCGCCGGTGATGAAACGTACTTTGCCGAGATCTTCGTCACTCACGATCGCGTTCAGACGACGCGAATCGTCACTGCGATCGAAAACGACGGCCGCGTCGTCACGCTCGATCAGCGCCTTCACAATCCAGGATCCGATACAACCCTGTGCACCAGTAATGAAATATGTTTCAGACATCAGTTGACCCGATAAAACTTTGCAGCATTTTTGGAGAATATCTTATCGCGATCTGCGTCGCTGAGGTCTTTGAGAATTTCCTGGAACGAGTCAAGAACCCGATCGTAGGAAGCAGCCAGTAGACAAACTGGATAATCGCTGCCAAACATCATTCGATCCGGGCCGAAATACTCGAGAGCCAAATCGATAAATGGACGTAGATGATCTGCTTGCCACGATTGCCAGTTAGCTTCAGTGACCAGACCAGAAAGCTTGCAGTTGATGTTTGTATAGCGCGCAAGCGGTTGCAGGGCTTGAGACCACTCGTTGATCTCGTTACGTGCAATCGGTGGCTTTGCGAGATGATCGATCACAAACGCCAAATCCGGACAGCTTTCAGCGATGCGCGGCACGTGTTTCAAATGTCGGGTGTGGACGAGAAGATCGTAGGAAAGGCCGCGTGCAGAGAGTTGTTTCAGGCCTGCGAGGACAGCCGGTTGAACAAGCCAATCGTCAGCCGGTTCGCTCTCGACGAGGTGCCGAACGCCTTTGAATTTCCGATCCGCGCACAGTTCGTCTAAGTGCGTGTTGATCTCAGGGCCCATTAGATCGACCCAACCTACGACTCCGGCAATGAAGCTGTTCGCGTTGGCAAGATCCAACAACCATCTCGACTCGGCGACACTATTGCTCGCCTGAACCAGGACGGTTTTGTCTACGCGATTAACTCTCAGGATTGGCGCCAGATCATCAGGCAGGTAATCGCGATACAAAATTCCCAGATCGCTCGACATCCACGGGTAATCGAAACGACCTACCTGCCAGAAGTGCTGATGGCTATCGATCATGTAACACGGATGAACGCGGATTTTAAAAACCGGATTTTAGGCGTTCACGTCTCGGGGTTTCTCAGCCCGCTTGCCTTCGTGGCTTTGCCGCGGTTCGCTATCGCATTCTAACGCGAACGTTGTAACAAGCTCCGGCGCGCGCTTCGGGAGGCCTGTTAGCCGAATACGAAAATCATCCTGCTCAAACTTCACCGGCGTGTTGCTGCCATGCATCGTCACTGAACTGACCTTATTCAACAAATTGCCAATCACAACCGTTTCACCCGGCCAGTAATGAACATGCGCGTAAAGCGTGTTGCCTCTGCGCGTGTAGCTCAAATAATTACCACGACGCGGCTGGCAGTTATTCGAAAGACGAATGGTATCACCGTGCTTGCTCATCCAGTCGCCGACAGTCGTGAGCACCTGCACCGATTCGAGCGGAATCGAGCCGTCTTCAGTTGGACCAATATTCAAAAGGTAGTTGCCGCCATCGCGTGCGCAGGTAATCAGATTGCGGATAACCGTCGTCGGACTCTTCCAGTTGTGATCGGCCTTGTGATAACCCCAGCTATCATTGAGCGTCATGCACGATTCCCAGGGCCGGTTCGCTGACGCCTCGATGCGTTGTTCCGGCGTATCAAAATCTTCCGGGATCTTCGAACGATTGTTGATGATGACGTCGGGCTGAAGCTTTCGGACCATCGTGTTCATTTGAACCGACTCCCAGCCTTTTGCATCGAGCGGCCATGGCACGTCGTACCAGAGAATGTCGATCTTGCCGTAGTTTGTCATCAACTCTCTAACCTGCCCGTGAATGTAATCGACAAAGCGACGACGAGCAGCTTCATCCTTCATGCAACGCGCGCCATCCGGATGATGCCAATCCATCAGTGAATAGTAAAAACCAACTCTCAATCCTTCCGCTCGCGCTGCTTCAACGTACTCCTTAACCAGATCCCGACCCGGGGCTTTTTTGGTGGCGCAGTAGTTGGTCAGCTTCGAATCGAAATTGCAGAAGCCTTCGTGATGCTTGGTAGTCATCACCATGTATTTCATGCCGGCACGCTTCGCTAACTGAGCCCACGCGGTGGCGAAGTTTGGCTTCGGCCGGAAATTGTTCGCGTACTGCTCGTATTCCTTCGCCGGAATACCTTCGTTCTCCATCACCCACTCGTGACGACCAAGGGTGCTGTACAAACCCCAGTGGATGAACATGCCGAATTTCGCTTCGTGCCACCACTTCATACGGCGCGCGCGATCCTCAACGGTAGAAGTCGTGGGAGCGCCTGGATCTGCGGGACGAGGCTCCTGTGCGGAAACCAGATCGAGCTTTGAACCGGTTGCGACAGCACCTGCAGCTGCGCCCATTAGGGCCAGGTAGTTTCGCCTGTTCATCAGTTGTCTCCTGGGTTGGGTTTTGATTTTTCGTTAGCGGTAACGGAGTTTATTAGGTTGGTTAAGTTCTGTCAACAAATTAGCCGCGGATTTTACGGATCACAAATAAGCAGACGTCCCTGTCGACCGAAAGAACCGTTCAAAATGCTGCTGCACCTGTGCGTGTGTGCCATCGAGCACCTACCAGGGACCGCGTCGCCAACCGCCGAACGTGACCTGATCGGAACGCAGCGGCTTTCCTTCCGAGTCTTTAACAAACCAGTTTGGATGTTGTTGGAAGACGCGCGACCTCTCTTCAGCAACAAAAGGCGCAACCCAGATCGCAGGCTCGAAACTACGCTTGCGAATCTCCTGCAAAACACCCTGGACGTTGCCACCAAACGCGGCGCCCGTTTCGAGCCAGTCGCCCATCGCGGGTTGATAGCCATCGTCGATCTGTACGTAGCGCAAACCGGGAGCGTTTTTCGCGATGAAGTCGAGATTATCCAGAACTTGTTGAGCCGTGACGCGTGGTCCAAAGCAATACCATAAACACCAACATCGAGAATCGAAGCGAACGGAGATAACAGCCCGAATGGAAGTAGTTTTCGTCGAGAGATCTTAACCACAGATTGTACAATTTACTTTGCTGGAAAATGATTTTCCGCACGACGAATAAGCGGAAATAACATCTGCGGAGGCCATTCGCCGAGTTGTTGATAACTCCACTTCTTCTCGCCTGATGCAAACGGCTCCAAAAACTCAAGTGCTTTGCGGATGCTGCGCCCGTCGCGTGTCTCGTAGGTCCATAGATCGACGCCGACGTTCTCACCCAGACGTGCCAACAACATCAAACCGTCGAGATTGCCGATGCTGTAACTCCAGGCTTTTGTGCGCACGAGTTCGAGCGGTTGCCGGCCATCGGGTTCGATTTGAACTCCGATGCGTTTTGTTTTAGCAGTTTCCAAAACCGATTTCGCGAGATCGGTCCTTCCGAGAAACAAGGCAAACGACACGACCTGCACATCATAAAAAGTGCCGTGATTATTTTTCGCCGCCGCTTCATCGCGACCGTTTTTGCTCTCCAACATCCACTGCAGGAATCTTGAAAACCAATCTTCCATGGCTTTCTGATCAGCGGTGGCCCAATGTTTAGAACCCGCCAACAATCCAATCGCATCAATAACACGCGTCAATCCGCGTGTCTCGATCAAGCCGATGCCGCGGCCAGTGTTGATGCCCGGAATCGCTTGCGCGAATTGCAAGTTGGGATTCATGCGCGTGGCTGGATCGAGAAAGAACGCACGCAGCAGCGCAGCAGCTTTGGCCGCGTACTCTTCATTTCGCGTTGAGTGATAGGCGAGTGCCAACGTCTCGACCGCCGATTCCATCTGGTCCAGGACACGATGATCCGAAATCTTATTGATCTCAGGATTGCGTTCGCCGTCGTGGCGGATGTAAGGCAAACCGTTGGGACGATGCGGATCGGCCCAGAAGTAAGGCGCCTGGCTCATGTAGTCGTGCTTGTCGCCACTGGGCGGCGTAGTGGCCTTGGTGGTTACAGAGAACGGACCACTCATCAACGCCTTTTGAGCCTCGCGTTCGAGTTTGACGAGATCAGGCGCGAGCTGCTTTGCGTCGAGAATGAAGACGCGCGGGGGAGCAGTTTGGGCCAGTGTGTTAACCGGCAGAATCAGGACTGCTGTAACCAACACAATCCTGATCGCCCAAATCAACGACATCAAAACATCAGCCTCAAACCAAACTGGATCTGCCGCGGGTTGGTTCCCGCTGCAAGCGTGGTGATTTTACCCACGCCCGTTGCTAACGTATTTGCGTTCGTGTTCAGCGTCAAGTTTGCGTTTGCTGGTGTGTCCCAATTTTGAATATTGAACACGTTGAAGAGTTCCGTTCTGAACTGCAACTCCCAGTTTTCCCGAATCGGAAAACTCTTGAACAACGATAGGTCCGTGCTGAAGACCGACTTGCCACGAAATACGTTGCGGCCGAGATTTCCAAATGAACCTGACGGAATGCCGAAAGCGCAGGGATTAAACCAGCTCGCTATTGTGCGCACTTCGTCTGCCGCCTTGCCACCGTTTGAAATCGTTTTCTGACAAAGCGGGTCTGGATTCGCCGCCACTGGACCGGCTACAAACGGATCGGCGATCACGTTTGGCCGAAGATAGTTTGCCGGTGCGTTCCCCGGGGCGCTGCCGCGAAGATTAGCAAAATCGCCGTTGACAGAAAGGTTAAACGGTGCACCCGAGCGTGCCTGCATGATGAAGTTGGTTTGCCAGTTACCGAGAATCCACGAAGCTGGACCGCTTCTAAACCAGCGCTTGCCTTTGCCCGTTGGCAGCTCGTAGACCGTGGCCCAGGACAAGAAGTGCGGAATGTCGTACGAAGAAACTCCCTTCGCGGTGCTCTGATCGTAATAGTTTTGAATAGTTGCGCTGCCGCCTGGTCCATTCTCGACGTTGAAGTAGCCGCTGCTCACATCAATCGACTTGCTCCAGGTGTATGAAACCAGCGTGCTGAATCCCTTAGCGAAGCGGCGCTGAAATTTCGACTCGAGCGCGTTGTAGTTTGCGTAGCCGATGTTCGTAGTGTAAGTGAAATTTGCACTGACCCACGGCATTAACCGTAATGCGTCGATTACAGAGTTTGCCGTACCGTTAGGCGAAGCCTGGCGCGCCGCGTTAGCAAATCCAGCGTATGGTAATCTCCCGTTTTTGCTGCCGACATAAGCCACAGATACCATCGAATTACCGGTTAACTCTCGTTGCACTTCGACGTGCCACTGTTGGGAATACGGGTCCTTGTAGCGTGGCGTGTTTGGAAAGCCACCCACGGTCCAGGGATTCGTTGTCGGCAACGGAGTCGCGAAGCCCTGCGATTGAACCTGGATGATGTTGAATGCCGTGCCGTTGGTGAAATTCGCGGGAGCATTCGCATTTCCTGAAAACGCCGTGGCATCGGGCCAGGTCGTGGCTTCAAGATCGTTCTGCGCGTACTGACTGCGGGCAGGCAGTGGATCCCAATATAGCCCGTAACCTGCTCGCAAGACGGTTTTCGGATTCAGCGTCCACGCTATACCGACGCGCGGCCCCCAGTTGTCTTTGATTGGCGGCGGCGCAAAGAACTTTTTGCCAGCCACAACTACATTAGCGAAGTGCGGATCGGTCTTGAACGCATCAGGTATGCACGGAGCCGATTGTGCGGCACTACAAAACGGTGGCATCTCGGTGGCGCCGATGATCCATTTCTGGTTATCGAGATCGAGCGAGTTCCACAAACGCCCGTCGGTGGTCTTTGGCTGGGTTAAATAATCGTAACGAAGTCCAAGCGTGAGTGAAAAATTCCGCCGCACGCGCCACTCGTCCTGGATGAACGCCGCCCACGAGCCATATTTGAATTGCACTGGCCCGCCGTGTAGCACCGGTAACTGCGCATTGAACGTATTCGGAAAGCCCAAAAGCGCTGACGCCAGCGATAAGCCTGAATTTCCTGCCGGCCCATTTGGTAGTCGCGTCTGATCATCGTTGAAAGTGTAAGTCTGAAACGTATTGAGTTGGACACGCTTTGCTTCAATGTACCAGCCGCCCGTCTTAATGCTGTGATTACCCTTGAGCCATGTGAAATTCGGCGTCACACTCCAGTTTGGGTTCTCTCGCAACGCCGCTCCGCGAACTCCAAAATTGTTGTTCCCACCGGCGGTCCAGTTTGCCAACGTGACCAACAGACCAGCATATTTGTCGATGTCGCGGAAACCAAACTGGTTGAGCGGATCGGTCCCCGCTTCGTGTTGATTCTGCTGGCTGGAATCCACGCCGGGTCGGCCTGCATATCCAGCGCGAATATCAAATATCAGACTCGGGGTGAACGTGTGTGTCCACGCACCACCATAGTTTCGTCCCTTGCCGCTGCCCGCCGTCGAGCCTTCTGTCCCGATGGGATTGAAAACGGTGACGTTCTGCTGCGTATAGCGGAAAAAAATACTGTCGTTATCGCTGAAGCGATGATCGATTCTGATCTGGAAGCTGTTTGAATTGTTAGTGGATGGGCGGATTTGAGCGAAGTTGTTTGTCGGATCGCCTGTTAGATTTGGCGTCGGCGCATACGTCCGGAAGAAACTCTGCATGGGCGCGAATATCAACGCCTGTGGAATTTTGAAACAAACGCTGCCGATCGTCTGATCCTGCTGTTTCAGCGCATTCACTGGCAGCGGATTACCGGCCGCGTCGCAACGAAACGGATCGCGAGTGAAACCGCCGGTTACCGGCCGCGTCGAATATGGATTGTAGATTTGACGACGGAAGGGCGTATTGGTGAAGTCGCCATTTATTTCCGCGGTTGTTGGAACATACGACAACGCAAGTGTGGGTTGACTGTAGCGCCAGCCGTCATAGCCGACGGAAAAGAAAGTGCGATTTTTGAATATTGGACCAGTTAAAGTCGCACCAAACTGATTTTGGCGAAACGGCAATGGCTCATCAGGAACACCCTGTCCGGGTTTGCAGCGAGCGGTGGTGCAAACATCAAATGGGTTCCGAGCGTCAAACGCGTCATTCCGCACATACTCAAAAGCAGAACCGTGAAAGTCGTTGCCACCCGATTTTGAAACCATGTTTACGACGCCGCCGGCAGCGCCGCCGTAATCAGCACGGGAGTCGTGGCCCACAACTTTAAATTCCTGCACCAGATCGATGTTCGGAATGACGATGTACGTCGGTCCACGAACGTTCGTGTTGATGATGCCGTCGAAGAAGTAGAGCTTCGAGCGATTCTCCTGACCGTGGAACGACGGATCTGCAAAGCCTGAGCCAGGAATACCAACGTTTCCTTCAACGCCACCAACATTTCGGTTCTGAGAAGTCGAGACGGGAGTTACGCCGGGTGTCAGCGTTAGAAGCTGCGTGAAGTTTCTGCCGTTGAGCGGCAGATCCTGGACCACCTTCTCTGGGATGACTGTGCCGAGATCCGATGACGCCTGCTGTATGAGTTCAGCGCCAGAGATGATTTCCACCGTTTCAGAAACAGCGCCAATAGTGAGAGAAACATTCTGGACCACTGCTTCGCTGACGCCGACATCGAATGGCGCCGTCTGCACACCCTTGAACCCCTGCACTTCCACGCGCAGCGTGTACATCGCAGGATTCACATTCACAAAGTTAAAATAACCATCCTCATTCGTGGTGGCTTCAACTTCGATCTTTGTTGCCTGGTTTATAAGCTTTACCGCAGCGCCTGGAACGGCCGCGCCATTCGGATCAGTAACCGTGCCGCTTACTTTCGCATTCGCCTGGGCAAGAGCGGCGCCCGCGGTTACACCGACCAGCGCCAACAATGCGAGTGCACGCTTGACTGAAAACATGACGCGACCTCCCGATTTGAGAATTAGAAATTGATTCTAATTGATGCCTGCATCACACGCGGCGCACGGGCTGTTCTGGGAGTTCCGAACAGCGTGTTCGTTTGCGACACCTGACCCAGGTTCGCTGCAGCGCAACGCGCCGGAATCACATTGCTGCCAACGGTGATCGACTGGTAGGCCAGGATGGTGCCGGTCGGACATGCCCCACCGGCGGCCAGGCTGGTGACACTGACATTAGGTGCAAACGTCATGGCACCGTTAATGTCACCAAAGTTGGCCCGGTTAAAAAGATTGTACGTCTCCCACCGCAGTTGAATTGCACGCTTTTCGCCAAGTTTGAAGTTCTTGAAAAGGGCAATATCGGTATTGAAGATCGCCGGAAGACGAATCAGATTTCGTTGCAAGTTGCCGATAGAGCCGGCAGTGCCTGGTTTCTGGAAACAGGCGGTATCGATTACGTAAGGCGTTCCCGTTGGATCAAATGTTCCCGGACGGTGATTCGGGTCACAAACTAAAACCGGCCGAGCGTCAATTTCGCCACCCGTGAAATCGGTAATACCAGTCCACTGACAAGTAACGTTATTGCCGGCAGTAGTCGACGATCCGGGCGCAGGCGCAAACCCTGGTGCGCAGATCTGACCGGTACTCAGATATGTCTGTCCAACGGCGGTCGTGTAAGAACCACCACTGTAAGCCCAATTCAAACCAGTCCCAGTGCCAAAGGTCTTCGGCTTCCCGCTTGCGTAGGACGTTGTTCCTGAGATCTGCCAGTTGTCGAGAACTGTCCTGACAAATCCGTTCTTCCAGCGCTGACTAAGCTTCGGAAAGTCGTAGATGTAGTTGACGGTCAAAATATGTTTCTGATGAAAGTCGGCCGGGCCATAGTTGAACGCCTTGTACGGTCTTCCGTTGTTAACGTCAGACGAGTCATCGTTGGCGTAATCGAAAGTCTTCGAGAAGGTATAGGCAACTCCATACTGGAACCCACGCGTATACCGACGGTTCATCTGCACCTGCAAGCCGTTGTAGTTCGAAGTACCGGACCACATCACCATATTGATGTCACCGAAACCTCGATAGGGCCGCAGTAGATTGTCAGTCACGGCGCCCGAAAGATGCGGGCCGTTGATGTTGACCGTGCCAAAAGGATTTCTGTTCTGGGGGTTGACGTCGAGAAATTTAGCCGCGTCTGGCACGGAGTTAATATTGCGCCTCTCTCCGAGGTGCCTCGCCAACGAACCCACATAACTAACTTCAAGCACAGTCTTGAATCCAATCTCCTGCTGGACGCCCAACGTAAAGTTATAGATGGTTGGCGTATGCGAATTGACCTCGACAGCATTGATGGATCCGGGAGAGAAGATCGCGCCACCGAGAATGTTTTCCAAATTATTGATGTTGCATCCAACACATGGTCCGACGGTGAAAGTGCGGTTTGCAGGGGGATTATTAACCAGGTTACCACCAGTTGTGCCGCCTCCCACACGCTGGCTGTGATAAATGCCAGCCATGAGACGCAATACAGTCTTTCCAGAGCCGAACAGATCATAGGCAAGACCGGCACGGGGTTCCAGATCTATGGGCCTGGTAGTGCGATAGCCTTTTGGCGTATTCGGATCGGTGCCGATCGCGAGTCCATTGTTAAGATTTGCTCCGGGAATAAATGTTCCGACCAGATTAGTATTAGTTGAAAGAGCACCCGTCAACGGATTGAGCGCACGCCGATTCGCCGTAGGACAAGCGGTGGTCGTTGTTAACGGCAGCGGAGTAGTACAGAACGGGAGAAAAAGTACGTTTGACTGAGCCGGATTGAACAGTCTCGGATCAAAGTTGGATCCCTGCCTGTCGATCTGCGCGAACGGTGAGTGATATCCAAACCGCATTCCATAATTCACACTCAGCCGTCGATTAACTCTCCACTCATCCTGTCCATACCATTGAAAAATCTTAATTTCGAGATTTGTGAATGGTCGAGCGCTCGATTCGCTGTAGGTGCGGAAATTTCCCAGCAACGCGTTTGCATATGGATACTGCGTCGCTCCAAGCGCAGCTGTGAATGCGCTGTTATTGTCAAAGTTGAATACCCCGGACCACTGTCCGCCAGGAGCTTCACCGTTCTGCAACCGTTCGAAATAGGCTCCAAATTTTAACGTGTGACTGCCGTGAGTAATGGAGAGGTTGTCGGCAAATGATGGTTTGATGTAGTCATTGCCAATCTCACCCCAGCGATCGAGCCAGTTGATGTTTGCGGGTGATCCCGGGACGCCGGACCAACCGGTGGCTCTCGGAATTGTGCCAAGACGATTGTTAGCGGGAAAAATCTGCGGCGCAGTGTAGCCCAGCGCCGAGCGTTGGAGTCCCTCAATGACGCCGTCGGCAGGTACGAACCCTTCCGAATCATGTCGCATTCCGACATTGAATTCGTTCACTACATTCGGGCCGAAGATGTGGACCCAATTAGCTGACCAGCCGTTATCCTTGTACAGATAATGGGAGTTAATGCCCCAGCGATTATTGTCCCCGCTCGGCCATCCGGAAGTGCCAAGACCAACATTGTCTGAGGTCCACCACTGGCCCTTCCAATATACAGTGTCATTGTTAGATGGTCTGACATCAAAACGAAAAACATAACTGTGTTTTGGCACGTCGACACTTTGCTGGTTTACATAATTGAAAGCAGCCCCAGAGAGCGTTCTGCCGTTGGCATTTGGCAAAGGGAAAAAGTTCAGAAGCGCCTGACCGCTCGAGTTAATTCGACCCTGCGGGATGACGTTTCCGGGAAACTGAACTCCCGTTGTGGGGTCTATCACAGTGATGGGATTACCGGCATTGTTGATTGATTTCGAGAAGTCGCCCTTGCGCTCAAGCGCTGTTGGTACAGTGACGAAAACAGGATCGGTTGGCGTAATGGTGTGCGGCTTTTCAATGTTGACGAAGAAGAAGGTTTTATTTTTTAGCCAGACATTGCCGCCTTCGCCGAAACGCGGAACGCTGAGTGGACCACCGACGTTGAAGCCCCAAATGTTGTGACGATACACAGGCCGCTTCAACCCGGCTTTATTGGTGAAGAATGGCGCGGCGTTCAACGCCTCGTTTCGCAGAAAATAATAGGCTGTGCCGCGAAAGTCCTGGCCGCCACCTTTTGAGACAATGTTGATGAGTGCTCCCCCGTTGTTCCCGTATTCCGCTGCGTAGTTATTGCGCAGGACTTTTACCTCGGCGACAGCATCCTGACTAATGGTCATGCTTATCTTGTTGCTGCCACTCGGTTCGGCCGCATTTAATCCGTCGATTGATGCAACGGTCGAGCGTCCACGTTGACCGGATATATTGGGTAAGTTCGTACCAAAACCTTCGCCTACAGCTTCGATGTCATCGTCATTAGAGGTGCCTGGAATAAGTCGTAACAACGACGTGATGTCGCGACCTTTTGTAGAAATTAGACTGATCTGATCGGCTGTGAGACGCGCGGTCAGATCACTGCTTTCACGTTCAACGATCGCGCCTTCACTCATCACGCTCACCGTCTCACTCACCTGACCGGGCTGCAGTTTCAGATCGCCGAGCGCAAGATTTTCATTTGCGCTCAGAATCACGCCTAGCTGTTCAAGTGTTTGGAATCCCTGGCGCTCAACCTTCAAAGCATAGGCGCCTGGCTGCAAGGCGGCAAAGTTGAACCGGCCCTCGCTGTCAGTAGTGGAACTGCGCGACTGTCCGGTCTTGTCGCTGACTAACGTGACCGTGGCGCCCGGAATCATTCCGCCACTCGAGTCCATGACGGCGCCTGAGATCGATCCGGTAATCGTTTGCGCCTGAGTGACTGCACCGAGAGCAACTAGCGCGACGATAACCATTGGGACCACCAGGATGGTTGGTTTGCAACGCAGAAAACTGAACATGGGACTCCTCCTTCGAGTTTTGCGAATCCTTCCAATCGACCGCTTACTGAAATTGTCTCTACTTGGGACAATTAAAATAAAAAGACGAGGGGCCTATCCGCTCAAAACTGCAAAACTGGTTTTCCGGTTATGGCCGGCCTTTTCGAACAACAGTTGCGGCAAGCCGACACGCCTTCGGGGTGAACTATTTTGCTTCGAACTTTTCTCCGCGCTTTGCCTGGTGCTGCTCTTCCTCGATCGCAAAAGCTGTTTGTGCGCGAACAATATGCTCCCGCATTGCTTCGCGCGCCTCTTCTGGCTTGCGCGCACGGATGGCCCGGTAAATTCTGCGGTGCAACTCCAGGGCCTCCTTGAAATCATGTGCCCGCTCGATTGTTTCGCGCCGCCGCTCGTAAAGAATTGCTGAGACCATCTCAACCAGCGTGGCCAGAGTCGGATTTCCCGACGCAGACGCGACTGCACGATGGAACGCAACGTCGTGAACGAGAAACTGCTGTGGATCATCGAGTGCAGCAAACATGTCAGCTATCTCTTCCGACATGGTGGCGAGTTGCTCACCCGTAGCGCGCTCCGCAGCAAGTCCGGCGGCGCCCACTTCCAAAAACGACCTGGTTTCAAACATGTGCTCGAAACTGAAACCGTGAAGCTGAGCCAACAGACGCAGCGGCTCACTGTCGAGCGCAGGCGGTCCATCGACGATGAAAGTCCCGGCTCCCTGTCGCGACTGCAGCACGCCCATCGAAATCAAAGAGCTCAAGCCGGCCCGCAAAGAGGGACGGCTGATTCCCAGTTGTTTTGACAATTCGCGCTCCGGTGGTAAGCGATCGCCGGGTTTCAAATCCTCGCGCTTGATCAGCTCGTAAACACGAGCCACGACCTGTTCCGTCGTCTGACCGGAACGGACCGGGGGAACGATCTTAAACTTGGAGCTCGAATTGGTCATAACAATTTGGCCGAAGCGCCGAACTTATAATACCAATTTCGATTGAGGTCAAGTTTTTTTGTCCACAGATGACACAAATTCCCGGAAAAATTTAATTAGTGGAATTTGCGGAGGGTTTTTGCGGTTGGAAGAGAGTGCTACTGCTTCCTTTCAGCGTCTTGTTCATGAACTTTTCGTTCATGATCAGAAACGCACCCAGGCCGTGGAAGTCGTTTGTGTTTCGCTTGCGTCCGAGGTAGTAGGCTAGATCTGCGACATTTGTACCTTCGCAGATGTCGATGAGGTTGGTTTGGCCATCCTTATCCAGTGAAATTTTGCTGAGTACGCCTGCATATCCGCGCCGCGCATTGTTTGCATATTTCTTCTCTACATAACCGCGATCGACGGCCATTGAAGTGACGTACGTGTACATACTCGAACTCGACGTCTCGAGCCAGTTGCTCGGGTTATCCCCCTTATCGACTATCTGATACCAGAGTCCAGTTTTTTCGTCCTGGTAACGCGCCCACGCCTTAACGAGCAAAAAGACCTGACCAACCAAGATCGGTCGCATCGGATGGTTGCGAGGCAGGAGTTCGAGCACTTCAATCAACGTCATTCCAAACCAGCCCATGGCCCGGCACCAGAACTCCGCCGAATGTTTAGTCTCTTTGTCGGCCCAGGTCGACTGACCGCTCTCGTCGTAGGCGTGAAACATCAAGCCTGTGCGGAAGTCGTTTAGATGGTTCGAATAGGTCATGAGTTGAAGAACAGCTTCGTCATTGGTGTACTTGCTGTCGCCAAACATGTTTCCATAACGCACTAAAAACGGCATCGACATGAACACGCCATCGCCCCAGAGTTGCCATTCGCGGCTCTTGCTGGTCGCATGCCAGAAACCGTCATCCTTCGTGCGCGGATAAGTATCGAATCGCTTTCGGATGCGGTCCGCGGCGAGCTTGTATTTCTGGTCTTTTGTTTCCTGATACAGCAGCAGCAGGAGATTGCCGGGAAGCATGCTGTCGAGGTTATCGAACTTGATTTCCCTGACTTCGCCTTGCGCGTTGGCGCTTCTGACAACTCCCTGTTCATCAACGTGAAGGTCGATCCAATCCTTGATGTACTTCAGATAACGAGGATCGCGAGTTCGCTTGTACGTGAGATATTGCCCGTAGAGGTAAAGCGATTTGGCGTAACCCCACGAGCCGAGATCTTTCGCGGTCGGGTATCGCTTCATGGTCGATTCAACCATCGCGACGGACCAATCAGTTGTTGATTTTGCGGAAACGGTAAACGGAATTATCAACAACGCGATTACAACAATGAGCCGCATTGATTCTCCTCGTTTCTTTAGACAGGATTGACAAGATTCTTCAGGATTCTGTAAATCCTGTGCTAACTTATCTGACAAATACAGATCAGAATTAACTATCGGTCAGCCGGAAATGGTTTGACCAATAACATAACTGTGGGAGAGAAGCAATGACCAAGTCTCGTGACGATCGTGACGACGAGCAGCAGAATGTTCACGACCCAGGCAGACGCAGGTTTCTGAAAGGCATGGGCATCGCCGGCGCAGGCGCCGCGATAGCCGACCACTTATGGGTCGAAGCGGAAGCTGAAGAAAAAGAAGCGACGCCCCAGACGCTGTCGGGAACTGGCAAAGTGGTTCTCGATGTGAACGGACAACAGCGCGAGGCTCAGGTTGAGCCACGCACCACACTGCTCAACACGCTCCGTAATCATCTCGAACCAGCGGTCACTGGTCCAAAACTCGTTTGTGACGTGGGCACGTGTGGCGCCTGTACCGTTCTCCTCGACGGCAAACCTGTTTACTCATGTCTCGTACTCGCGGTCGATGCCGCAAAAAAGAAAATTACTACCGTTGAGGGATTGGGCACTCCTGAAAATCCGAACTCAGTGCAGGCAGCCTTTGTCGAGAACGACGCTCTGATGTGTGGCTTCTGCACACCCGGATTTGTCACTACGATCTCTGCCTATCTGAAGAAGAATCCAAATCCAACGCTCGCGGAAGTCAAAGAAGCCTGCAAGGGAAACTTCTGCCGTTGTGGCACCTATCCGAGAGTTTTTGAAGCGGCGCTCGCGGCCGCGAAGGCTTCCAGGGCGTAGAGGGGAGAACAAATGCAACAACAGCCACAAGCTCAACCGACTCCCAAACCGAAAAAGAAAATCCGTGTGCCACGTGTCGTTAACGGCGTCGAACAGATGGTCGAGATCGAAGTCGACGAAGATGCCGGACCAGGCTGGGGCCCAAACGACAAGCACAGGTTACTCAATCACCGTATCACGCGCGTAGATGGACCACTGAAGGCCACTGGCGTCGCACGCTACACATACGATCAACGACTGCCCGGCATGCTCTACGCACGCGTGCTTCGCTGCCCGCACGGCCACGCACGTGTAATGAAGATCGATACCGATGCAGCGGCGAGGATTCCCGGTGTGAAAGCAATCATTGCCGGACCACTCGAGGAACTGCGGTTTGCGGGTGCTCCGGTGGCAGCAGTTGCGGCCACAACACCGGAGATCGCAGGTGACGCACTGCGCGCGATTAAAGTCAGTTACGAAGTGCTACCGCACGTGGTCCATGCACATCACGCTATTCGACCTGAGGCCCCAAAAGTAGTCGCCGAAGAAAGCAATCTTCAGGAAAAAGGAAAGAACGGCGATCCACAGAAAGCGGAAGCTGCTTTCGCAACTGCCGATGCGGTTGTCGAAGGTGAATACATCACTTCCCGAATTCATCATACCTGTCTCGAAACACACGGCATGGTGGTCGATTATCGTGGCGGCGGCGACGCCACGATCTACGCATCGACGCAGGGAACGTTCACCATTCACGACGACGCGGCCAAAGAGTTGGGACTTCCGGCAAGCGCAGTCACCACAACCGTAGAACACATGGGTGGTGGCTTTGGCTCGAAGTTTGGCATCGGTCTCGAAGGAATGCTTGCCTGCCGCCTTTCGAAACAAACGAAGTCACCGGTGAAATTGATGTTCACGCGCTATGACGAGTTTGTGATGGCGGGAAATCGCTCGGGTTCATGGCAGAAGTTAAAAGCCGGCGTGAAAAAAGACGGCACGATCGTCGCGCTCCAGGCGCGACAGTATCGGCTCGGCGGTCTTGGTCCGGGCTCGCAAGCCGGACAACCGTACATCTATCGCATGGGCGACACGTATCGCGAGGTCTATGCACTGCACACGAATGAAGATTCGTCGGTCGCGATGCGCGCACCCGGTCACCCACAGGCGTCGTTCGCAGTTGAATCACTCGTCGACGAGCTTGCCTACAAGATCAAGATGGATCCGGTGGAGTTTCGCATTAAGAATCTGCGCGACGAGGTTTATCACCGGCAGTTGAGGCGTGGCGCACAAGAGATCGGATGGTCAAGAAGAAATCCGGTGGCAGGTGGTAATGCTGGTCCTCTCAAACGAGGAATGGGTTGCGCCGTCGGCACGTGGGGCGGAGGTGGCAACGACCAGTGCAAAGTTGATGTGACGATCTCGCGCGATGGCTCTGTGCTGATTGCAGTCGGCACGCAGGATCTCGGTACCGGAACACGAACATACACGAGAGCAATTGTTGCCGAAGAGCTTGGTCTGACAATCAAGGACATAAGGGAGCGAATCGGTAATTCGAAACTCGGTAACGCGAATCCTTCCGGGGGTTCCACCACCGCCCCTTCTCTGTCTCCGTCAGTAAAAGACGCGGCGATCAAGGCTCGTATGTTGATGGCCGAGCGGGTCGCGCCTTTACTCGGCAATCCGAAACCCGAAGAAGTAATCTTCGCTGACGGAAAGGTTTCGGCGAAAGGTCAGTTGATATCGTGGCAACAGGCTGTGGCAGCACTGCCTGCGGCGGGTATTACTGCTCACGGAGTGTGGCGTTCGGATTTACAAGCACGCGGTGTTCATGGCGTCTGCTTTGCCGAAGTCGAAGTCGATGTTGAAACGGGTCACGTCAAGCCAATCAAAATGGTCCATATTCAAGATGGCGGTTTGCCGCTGAACCGTTTGACGATGGAGAGCCAGATCAATGGCGGCATGATCCAGTCGCTCGGCATGGCGCTGTGGGAAGGTCGCGTGATGGATGCTCATCTCGGTATGCAGCTCAATCCCGGGTTTGGCGACTACAAGTTGCCAGGGAGTCTCGAAATGCCGGAGATGGTGCCGATCATCGACGACGACGATAAACGCGAGGCCGTGATCGGAATTGCCGAGGGGTGCATCATTCCCGCAGTCGGCGCGCTTGTGAACGCGGTCTTTAACGCGACTGGCGTGCGCGTGCGAGAAACGCCGGTCACACCGGACAAGATTCTGATGGGTTTGATGAATCCGAACATTCTCAGCCGCGGATAACACGGAAAAGGGATACGAAGATGAAAGCCTTTGAATGGACCAATCCGGCAAACATTAACGAAGCCGTGAAGTTGCTGAACATCGCTTCGCCCGGTGATATCGACGAAGCACCACGACCAATTGCGGGCGGGCAGGACTTGCTCACGACGATGAAAGATTACACGTCGCGCCCTGTTCGTCTCGTCAATCTCAAGAATATTTCCGGCCTCAACAGCATAACGCTGAATACCAGAGGATTAACAATCGGTGCGCTCGTCACATTGACTGAACTCGAAGAGCATGCCGGTGTGCGCAAAAGTTTTCCCGGACTCGCAGAAGCTGCGCATTCGATCGCAACGCCGCAGATCCGCAACCTCGGTACCGTCGGCGGCAATCTTTGCCAGCGCCCGCGCTGTTGGTACTTCCGTCTTGAAGAAGTGAGTTGCTTGAAGAAAGGTGGGTCGGAGTGTTACGCGGCAAGCGGTGAGAACAAGTACAACGCGATCATTGCTGGTGGTCCATCATACATTGTTCACCCTTCGGATCTTGCTCCAATGCTGGTTGCGCTGGGCGCGACAGTCACCGTTACTGGAGCAACGGGCAAACGCGTCATTCCCCTGGACAAGTTTTTCACGTTGCCGTCGGAGGGAAATATTCGACGCGAGAACGTTTTGAAGAACGACGACATCATCACGCAGATTAACGTACCCGCGTTGGCGCTCGGCGAGAGATCAACTTACTTGAAATTCAAAGAGCGGGAATCGCTCGACTTTGCGCTTGCATCCGCCGCGGTCGCATTGCGGTTAGGACCGAATCAGACGGTAAGAGATGCACGAATTGTTCTCGGAGGCGTAGCGCCGATTCCGTGGCGTGTTCCGGCGGCAGAAAAGTTTCTGGTCGGGAAGAAGCTAACACCGGATGTTCTTGCAGAGACCGGAAAGATCGCTCTCGCGGAGGCGAAGCCGCTGGAGAAAAATGCATACAAGGTTCCGCTCGCGCAAACGCTCGTGCGACGTGCGTTGGCAAAAGCGGGAAGCGTTTAGGAGACTCTTATGGCAAACGATTCAGTTGAACCACTCCAATCTCCGTTCTGCGGATCGTTGCGTTCGAAGAAGTACTTCATGCTCGATCGCCTTGCGACGAGCGCAGACGAGTATCTCGACGCGACGAATCACGTTTGGTGCTGCGAAACACAGGAAGTCATCGGTCCGGACAACCGCCGTGTGGATCCGGAACGCTGCGGACCTGGTCGCGCCTGCTATACATCCGCAATAAAATCTGTGTAATCTGTGGCTGTATTTGGGGGGAGGTAAAAGCATGCGAAAAGGATTTTTAACAGTCGCGGCAATGTTCATAGCGGTGAGCGCGCTGGTTTTTAGTTCAAGAGCTGAGAGTGTCAGTCTTCGTGGAGATTACGTCGAAGTGCGCACAGCGAGTGTTTTTGCCGGCGCCTGCCACTACAACGGAGAAGTGGTTACCACCGGGCGCGACGCGCTGATGGCATGGAACGTTACCTCTGGAAAATGGCAAGGCGTGGATCTAAGCGGCGTTCGTGTGCTGGCAATTGTCAGCGCTGATGCAAACCTTGGCGAAGCCAATGCTCCGCGTCAATCCGAGATCATCATCGACTCGAGCGCTTCGCGCACGCAGGCGTTAGCGATTACGAATGCTCTCAAAGAAAAGTACGCTGCATCTTTAGGCAAGATCGTCGAAGTTCGGACGGCGTCCATCAGCTTCGAACGCAATGGTCGCACCTACGCTGTCGTCACCAACGAAGCCGCAATCAACGTTGAAGCGATGCCAAACGATCTGTGCTGCAAGATGCCGAATCTCATTTGGTACGCTCCACTCGTTGGTCTGGAAAACAGGAAAGTCGGCTACACCTCGAAGGCACTCTACTCGGGCAAAGTTGTCGGCGAGCCATGGTCACGCTCCGGTGAGAATAGCGCGTTTTACGGTACATTCTCGCTCTAAGTATTCAGGAATGCAGTAGGTAGTCCGTCTGAAGACACACTAACAACTGACTTCCCGTCTTTTTGCACCCTAATTTCTGCGCGACCGTTGTAGAGTTGAACTTTGCGCGCTGTTGTTGACGTGCCGAGGTTGTCGATTAAACGCCCGTCACCTGCCAATCCAAATCTCACGAAGTTTCGCGCATCGAGACACAAAACTCCTTTCGCATCCACGAGTTTCGCTTCAATCGTCACAACGTCACCATCCATCCTTAACTCTTCAAGCACGAGCTTCGCAGGCTTGTCCCATTTCTCGGTTTGATAGACGAACCTGACTTCGTCTTCGATCTCAACCGTGTCGCGCCGGCCGACGGCCCGCACAACATTCTCGCCCTCCCTAAACTTCACCAACCAACGCAAACCCGCCGCGGGAAAATCCTGACTGTTACGCTTCTTCATGCCTGCTGATTGACCATTTACAAACAACTCTACGGCCGGACAGTTTGAATAAACTTTGACCAACTTCTCTTCGTCGCGCTCGCCCCACCGCACCGGCCACGAGTGACCGTAGATATGAACCATCGAGTGCGCCGCCCAGTACGACTGAAAAACAAAATATCCTTCCTTCAAAGTGAAATCGCGCTCGACGAGACCCTTCTGATTAACGCGCGGCACGGGATTTCCCGGTCGCAGTGTCGTCGCGAAATCTTTGAATATCCACTGCGCACTGCCGGTCAGATCATTCATCGTCTCCTGCTCTTTCAAGTGCCAGTCAAAGAGATCGCAGATGTACGTCTCCGACCAATCGCCTTCCTGGGGTGCGCGTGCCAGCACTTGATCGATGGCCTCGGAATGGCGTCGCGCATGGCTGTCGCCGCCCCACTCCATGTGCAGGAAGTGATCGACTTTTTTGATCTCAGTCTGCGTTCGAGATTTGTATTCGGTATAACGGCCCTGATACCAACCCGACCAGATCGAAGGCGAGTAGACGTCGATTACGTCTTTACAAAAATCGCAACGCCGGATTGCCGTCTTTCGTGTTGGATCGAGCGCGTGCGCAAGCGTATTGAGTTCGATCATAAACGCACGAATCTTGTCTTTATCAAACTCTTCGAAATCGCCGGGCCAATCGTTCTCGTTTCCGAGTCCCCAGATAATCACGGCAGGATGATTCCGATGCTGGTCGATCATGTTGCGCAACATCCGGCGCGCTTGTTCTTTGTAACGCTCGCCACCTAAGCCGCCACGACACCAGGGAATTTCTTCCCATACGAGCAGGCCCAGTTCGTCGCACAGGTTCAGAATTGTGCGTGACTGTTGAAAATGTCCGAGGCGGACGAAATTTGCGCCGAGATCTTTTATCAAACGCATCTCTCTGCGCATCAAGGGTTCGGTCATCGCGGCCGCAACGCCGGCGTGATCTTCGTGACGCTGCGTGCCACGAATCAACAGGCGCTCCCCGTTGAGTTTGAAGGGCCCATTCTTGATGAACTCAAACGTGCGGAGTCCGAAACGCTCGTTGACCTGCGTTGGACCGTGAACACTCTTCAACGTTACAAGACAGCGATACAGAGACGGTTTGGATGGAGACCAAAGCGCAGGTTTGTCGATCGTGAAGCTTGAAAGATTCTGCGTTTCTGTCCATGGACTCAACTTGCGCGAGAGATCATGAATCACGCGAGCATCAGGATCAGTCACAGAGACGTTGATCTCGAGTTCATCCGTGAGGTGCGAAGGGTTATAGAGCCTTCCAGTGACGGTGACTTTTGCCTTGCCGTTCGCAAGGATCTCAGTGTGAATATGAACACGCTCCAAAGAAATCGCGGGCACGTAGAGCAGATTCACATTACGATAGAGCCCGCCGTAGAGATTGAAATCACTCAAATTTGACGGGATCATTTCCAGATCGCGCGAGTTGTCGCACAACACCGCAAGCGGCAAGAGTCCAGGATCCGTCGCGGTTTTGGGGAATTTCTTTACCTGATCGGTGATGTCGACAACAAATTCATCGTATCCACCAACGTGTGAACCAACCCTTTCCGTGTGAACAAAAACTTCAGTTTTCTGTCCTGCGCCTTCAAAGTGTAAGAGCGCGCGTCCCGCTGAATAAGGATTAGTGTCTGCGAATTTTGTTCGATACCAGCCCGGTCCCTGGTAATAAGGCAGATCGGGATCGACAGCGTCAGTGGCATTGAAACAGTGAGGCACGTTGATCTTTGTCCAAACGTTCGAGTCGTCATTCGCCTTGCGCCACACTTCCCATGGTCCACCAAGATTGCCGCGACGATACTCCCACGCAGTCAGGCGATGCTTGACCGTTGGTTCCTCGACCACTTGCGCCGGTAATCTGTCGAGCATCGTCCCGACGAGCATTGCTGTAGAGGTTGATTTGAGAAATGATCGTCGCGTGATACGGTTCATGGTTGGCTTCAGAGGATTAACAGGATTAGTCAGGATTGACAAGATTTAATCTTGCTCACCTTGAAAATCCGGCAAATCATGTGAGATAAACCGTGACCTATATGCGCCCTTATCTCTTTTTCATCACACTGATACTGCTCGCCAACAGCGCTTTCGCACAAAACGGCCATCTCGATCTCCGCAAAAGCGCGCTCAAGTCAACCACACCATCCGACGAAGTAGTTCGTCTCGATATCAACAACGACGGCAAACCAGATATTCTCGAACGCTGGTGGAATGGCAAACGTGTTCGCTGGCTCGATGAGAACGGCGACATGCTGCCTACCGACACGCGCGGCGATCAGATCGCTGACGTGATGCAGATCGACAAGAACGGTGATGGCAGCTACGACACGGCCACCGACATTAACATCAAGTGGGCCGACAACGATGGCGACGGCCGCGCCGATATGCAAGCATTTGCAACGCAGGGCCGCGAGTGGTCCAACGGAACTTTCAATGCCGCCGAGTCACACTGGATGGTCTTTATTGACGTTGAGAAAGACGGCGTGCTCGGTTGGCTCGATTGGCAAAACTACGACTTCGGCAGCGACAACTGGGGATATACGGGCGCCACCGACTGGCTTCCCGATTACAACGGCAATGCGATTTTTCTCAAAGTCCATCGCCCACCGCAATCTCTTCCGGATCCACGACTCAATTGGGAAAACCCCTTTGATTTCTTTGACTTCGACGGAGATGGCGCCAGTGAAATGGCGATTCGCTGGCTTGATCCGGTGCCGCCTCTCGACAAAGACGTCACCAATCTCTCTGGCGTTTTGAGCGAAGCATTTGCGACTTTCGATCTCGACAACGACTCTACTAAAGGTAACGAGACTGACTACGACATGTCGCTGCGTGGCGCAGGTGGACCAGGCATTCCTTACCGTCAGTTTGTGCACAAGTATCCGGCACTCAAAGGCAATCCGAAATTCGACGAGTGTTTTCAATGGAACAACTGGCGCAAGATTGACGAGCTGATGTACATGCCGCACGAGAAGAGTTACGACTCCTTCTTCACCGCTCGTTGGGCCACAATGTATTTCGTGTTTGACGAAGACGATGACGATCACCGCTGGGAGCGTGTGGAGATGTATTACCCGATGCACGGTTTTGGTGGTCCAAAGGATATCGATCTTTATTCGACGAAGAAGTGGCGTCGTGGAAACTATGCGGAACTCGCGATGGCAGGACCCAATGAGCGTCCCGGAATCTCAGGTCATCCGCAGGCCGACTCACTGGGCGATCGCGGTGAATTTGACGAAGACAACTCGGGCGGCGGCAAACTCTACGTCGGTGTTTTTGATCGCAAGTTGCACCTGGGCGGAGCTGAGTGGGGCGCATGGACTGTGGATAAGAACGGCGAATATCACGGCGGCAGCAAAACACCTTCATCAAAGCCGATTGCTCCAAAAGTTGATGAGGTAGTGAAGTATACCGACACAGATCAAAACGGGTTTTTAGACACGATTGAGTACGACTACGATGGCGATCGAACGATCGATCTTAAAGTTTCGTTGCTCGATTACAGGACTCCGAGTAATCCGCATCCTGACGTTGTGCCGTTGATCGATACCCACAAAGAAGGTTGGAAGGGCCTCAACAGTCTGTTTGGCCAGATTGCCAGCCAGTCGTTTCAGGAAGGATTGACGGTCTACCGGGCCGCCTGGAAACGTGGCTTGACGACCCCGGAAATCGACAAACTCGCCTCCGCCTCAGCTATCGGGGAGCGTTACGATCACGGTTACTGGTTGAAGGAGAAGATCTTCCGCATCATTCGGGCACGTCTCCGAGAGGCCAAAATGGACGGGCTGGAGAAAGATCTGACCCGGCTTTATTACACCGGCCAATTCGCGGAATACGCCCGCCGGATCGCCGAAGTCCCGGCAATTTAGCCGCAAAAATACCGGTCCTATCAGTCCTATAGAACCTGGACCTCCCAAAATTAATTTCGCTTATCTTCCTATAAAGATTATAGCTTTGACTCTTGTCCCAACCCTCCGTAGCATCCTCATTTGCTTGCCCACAGGAGGGGTAATCCATGCCACAAAACAGAGTCAGTATCTTCGACACGACATTGCGCGACGGCGAACAGTCGCCCGGCTGCTCAATGGACCTGACAGAGAAGGTCCGGATGGCGAACAAACTCCAGGATCTCGGAGTCGACGTCATTGAAGCCGGCTTTCCGATCGCGTCGGAAGGTGACTTTGCCGCTGTCAGGGCTGTGGCTGCCCAGTGCCGGAACGTTAAAGTCGCGGCGCTCTGTAGGACGGCCGAACAGGACGTAGCTCGCGCCGCCGAAGCTTTGAAGTACGCCACCCATCCACGAATTCATACCTTCTGCGCAACCTCCGACATACATCTCGAGCACAAGTTGAGGAAGAGGCGAACCGAAGTGATCGAAATGACGCGCGCCGCCGTGAGCCAGGCACGCCGCTATGCCGAAGATGTGGAGTTCTCCGCTGAAGACGCAACACGCAGCGACATCGACTATTTGTGTCAAGTACTCGACGCGGCAGTCGATGCAGGTGCCTCAGTGCTCAACGTGCCGGACACAGTGGGCTACACCACACCGACGGAGTACACACATCTGGTGCAACAGGTGCGCGAGCGAGTTGTTAGAGATCGCGACGTGATCATCAGTGTTCACTGTCATAACGACCTCGGTTTGGCGGTTGCAAACAGTCTCGCGGCGATCGAAGCCGGCGCACGACAGGTTGAGTGCACGATCAACGGCATCGGCGAGCGTGCGGGCAACGCTTCACTCGAAGAGATCGTGATGGCGCTGCATGTGCGTGCAGATCGCTTCCCATTTGAAACCGGGATCAAGACGACTGAGCTTTATCCGACGAGTCAAATGCTTTCGAGCATCGTCGGCTTTGACGTGCAACCGAATAAAGCAATTGTCGGGCGCAATGCGTTTGCGCACGAGGCCGGTATTCACCAGCATGGCGTGATTAACAATCCGCTTTGCTACGAGATCATGACTCCGGAGTCAGTCGGCGTTCCTACAAATTCACTCGTATTGGGCAAGCATTCAGGACGCCATGCACTCTCACTGCGCTATGCCGAGTTAGGCTACGACATCAGCGGGGTGGAACTCGAAGTTGCCTATCGAAACTTTACTGACCTTGCGGATCGCAAGAAGCGAATCTACGACCAGGATTTGATTTCACTACTTTCAAATCACGCTGTGGGCGCCGCAGCCTGAAGGACATTATTAGAAAGCACTAAGAAGTTATGCGAGTTAAGATCACAACACTTCCCGGCGATGGGATTGGTCCCGAAGTAACTAAAGAAGCAATCACAGTACTTCAGACAGTTGCAGCCATTCACGGATATCGATTTGATTTCGAAGAGCACCCCGTCGGCGGCGTTGCGATCAAAAAGTTCGGCTCGCCTCTGCCGCGAACTACACTCGACGCCTGTCTGTCTTCAGACGCGGTGTTGCTTGGCGCGGTAGGATCTCCGGAATACGATCGCGTGCCACCAAATCAACGTCCTGAAGCAGGACTCCTGCTGTTGCGAAGCGCACTCGGCGGTTACGCCAATCTCCGTCCCGCGATCTCCTATTCATCGATAGCGGCCTGCTCTCCTGTGCGACCTGAAGTCGCGCGGGGCACAGATATTCTGATCATTCGTGAATTGCTCGGTGGCCTTTACTTTGGCGAACCGAGAGGCATCGACAACAGCAACGGAACTTCCGTCGCGAGCAACACGATGCGCTATTCAGTTGAAGAGATTGAGCGCGTCGCGAGAGTTGCATTTGAAGCCGCTCGCAAGCGTCGCGGCAAAGTGACATCAGTCGATAAGGCAAACGTCCTCGAGACTTCGCAACTCTGGCGTCAAACAGTCATTCGGGTGTCGCAGGATTACACTGACGTCACACTCGATCATCTTTACGTCGATGCTTGTGCGATGCACTTGATTGCAAATCCGCGTCGCTTTGATGTGTTGTTAACCGAGAACCTTTTTGGCGATATTCTTTCGGACGAAGCAGCCGTCATCAGCGGCTCGTTGGGTATGCTCGCGTCCGCAACAATCGGTGGCGAAATTGGACTCTATGAACCAGTTCACGGTTCGGCGCCGGATATCGCGGGCCAGGGAATCGCAAATCCCTGTGGCGCCGTTGCGTCGGCTGCGATGATGTTGCGTCACTCATTCGAACTCGAGCAGGAAGCGAATGACATTGAACTGGCAATCAAAGACGTGCTCGAAGCAGGTTATCGCACCCCTGACATTGCTGAGGGAACAGGCGGCTACGTCGTCACCACGAGCGAGTTTGGTGAACTGCTCTGTCAGGCAGTGACAGAGATTGCTAATATGCGTCATGCTTATCATGCCGTCTGAATGAAGATTTCTCCCGCAACGACGCAACGGCGCAACGAAAAAGCAAAAGAACGGCTCTTGACGTTGCGCCGTAGCGCCGTTGCGGGAGAAAACGCTTTTCTTTGCTTTTATGAGCACGCTATTCGAGAAACTCTGGCAAGCACACGTTGTCCGTGAAGCGCGAGGAGAACCCACACTCCTCTACATCGATTTGCACCTCATTCATGAGGTGACGTCGCCGCAGGCGTTTGATGGTTTACGCCAGGCAGGTCGAAAAGTAAGACGCCCAGATCTTACTTTCGGCACTGTCGATCACAACGTTCCCACTACCGATCGCAGTCTGCCGATTGCGGATGCGATTGCGGCTAATCAAATCGAGACACTCCGTCGCAACTGTAAAGAGTTTGGCATTCAACTCTTCGATATTCACTCCCCTGAACAAGGCATCGTTCACGTCATTGGTCCCGAGCTTGGTTTGACGCGACCCGGCATGACGATCGTTTGTGGCGATAGTCACACGAGCACTCACGGCGCGTTCGGATCGCTCGCGTTTGGCATCGGCACGAGCGAAGTTGAACACGTAATGGCAACGCAGTGTCTGCCGCAGAACAAGCCGCTCACAATGAAAGTGCAAACGCGCGGTTTGCTACCCGAAGGCGTCACTGCGAAAGATCTGGCACTCGGCATCATCGGCAAGATCGGCACTGATGGCGCTACGGGATACACGATCGAATACGCCGGTGAAGCAGTGCGTGCGCTCTCGATGGAAGGACGTATGACGCTCTGCAACATGAGCATCGAAGCCGGCGCACGCGCCGGAATGATCGCGCCCGATGAAACGACGTTTGCGTATCTCAAAGGTCGTCGCTTTGCTCCAACTGCCGAAGGATGGGACAAAGCCGTCAGTTATTGGAAGACGTTGAAGAGTGACGACGACGCCGTATTTGATCGCGTGATTGAGATTGACGCCGCGAAGCTCGAGCCGTTTGTGACGTGGGGCACAAGTCCCGGGATGGTGGTGCCGGTGACGAGTTTTGTTCCCGATCCTGCAGAGGCAAAGAGCGCGGCCGACAGACAAGCCGCTGAGCATGCACTCGAGTACATGGCGCTCAAGCCGCATATGAGTATTCAAGAGATTTCGATTGATCGGGCGTTCATCGGTTCATGCACAAATGCTCGTATTGAGGACTTGCGAGCAGCGGCCCGCGTTGTTAAAGGATACCGGGTGAGTTCGTCGGTTAGCGCAATGGTTGTGCCTGGTTCGCAGGACGTTAAGAAAACCGCGGAACGAGAAGGCCTCGATCGGATTTTTAATGAGGCTGGTTTTGAATGGCGTGAGGCGGGATGTTCCATGTGTTTGGGTATGAATGCAGACATTCTCCAGCCCGGTGAGCGGTGCGCTTCGACGAGTAACAGAAATTTCGAAGGACGGCAGGGCCGCGGGGGGCGCACGCACCTTGTCAGTCCGATGATGGCAGCGGCGGCGGCGATCAAGGGTCACTTTACTGACGTGCGGGCTTGGAAGTTTAAATAAGCCGCGGATGAACGCGGATAAAATACTATATGCAACCATTCAGGAAACACACCGGCTTAGTGGCTCCGTTGGGTCGCGCCAACGTCGACACGGATCAGATCATCCCGAAACAGTTTCTCAAGCGCATCGAACGCACGGGGTTCGGTGAGTTTCTGTTTTACGATTGGCGTTATCTGCCTGATGGTCAACCGAACCCATCATTTGTATTAAATGAACCTCGATACAACGGCGCATCAATTCTCGTTGCCGACAAAAACTTCGGTTGTGGCTCATCACGCGAGCACGCACCCTGGGCATTGAGCGAATTTGGTTTTCGAGTAATCATCGCCCCGTCGTTTGCCGACATCTTCGCGAACAACTGCTTCAAGAACGGCATGCTGCCGATCACTCTGACGGCCGAGCAGGTCCAGGAAATCATGCGCCGCGCGCAACAACAGGAAGGTTACGACCTGACTGTAGATCTCGAACGGCAGACAGTCGAGGATTCACAAGGTTTGTCGATCTTGTTTGTCGTGGGCGAGTTTCAGCGTTATTGCTTGTTGGAAGGATTGGATGATATCGGGCTCACGCTGAAACACGAAGACGCGATCAGCGCTTACGAATTGAGCCACAGATAAACGCGGATCTATTTACGGATCACATCGATTTCGCTGTAGAAGGTATTGCCCCAGTTGTCATAGAGCTCGGTAACGTAACAATCGAAAAGCAGATAACGATATTTGCCTACGTCGGTAACGCTTGCTGCGTACTGGCCACCATCATCGGTTTTATCTGAGAGCGTACTCACCAGCGCGATCAATTTCCAGCCACAACTCGCCGGATCAACTCCACGCTTGGGATCAAGGTTTAGACCAGGTTCCGATCCATCTGCTCCGTAGACTTTGTACAACTGTGGACCACGTGAGTTTGGATGCCACGAATACGAGTTGATTTTAGAAATCTCGATCGGTGTGGCGAAGTCCATACGAAAGCGGCCGCCAGTGCTTCCGGCTCTGAAGAAAACATTTCCGCCTGGCTCGTCTTCATCCTGGGGCACACGTCCGTCGACAAGCGTGGACAGACTTCCACTCGACTGGTCCAAATCACCGTCGATCAACGTCAACTTCGCATTCGCCGCAGCATCGTCTTTTGATGGTGAGGCGATATTGCGGAACTTGAACTCACGATTCGCGGTGCTGTTCGGGTTGTGATCAAACGTGACGCGAGCATCCAGGAACAAAAAGGGAACGAAGAGAAGGAAAAGTTTAGCCACGGGTTTTCACGGATTCTAGCCGGATTGTGTGAAACGATAAACGGTCGTTTGTTTGTATTCTTCGCCCGGACGCAGCACCGTCGATGGAAAGTTCGGATGATGCGGAGCGTCCGGGAAGTGCTGCGGTTCTAAACAGAGTCCGGCATACTTCACGTAAGCGACTCCGTTTCTCCCGATTAACGTTCCGTCGAGAAAGTTTCCCGAATAAAACTGCATGCCTGGCTGCGTTGTGATCACCTCAAGAATACGGCCCGTACTCGGCTCGTACAAACGCAGCGCCGGCTTCAAAGAACCATCGTAGTCGTTCAAGACAAAGTTGTGGTCGTATCCGCCGGTAAAGCCGAGCTGGTCGTAAGGCGCGCCGATTTCTGACCCGATCGTTTTGCCTTTGCGAAAATCCATCGGCGTCCCTTCTACAGATCGAATCTCACCGTTCGGAATTAGATCCTTGCTAACCGGCGTGAAACTATCGGCGTTCAACGTTAACTCGTGGTCCAGGATCGTACCTGTACCTTTGAGATTGAAATAGGAATGATTAGTGAGGTTGACGAGCGTGTCGCGATCGGTGGTCGCGCGATAGTCGACACGCAACTCATTATTAAGCAGGCGAAAATCAACTTCGGCGCTCAAATTCCCAGGGTAGCTTTCCTCGCCATCTTTGCTGAAGTACGAGAGGTGTAAAACTTCTCCATCGTCTCTTGCACTCCAAACACGTTTGTCGAAGCCGTTGAACCCGCCGTGAAGATGATTCGCGCCGTTGTTTTGCGGCAGTTGATAGTTAACTCCGTTCAGGGAGAACTTTCCCCCGCCGATACGATTCGCGTGACGCCCGATCAGCGCGCCAAAATAACGCGGATTGCTGGTGTAAGCTTCGAGCGTTTCGTAGCCAAGCATGATGTCGCCGAAATTGCCGTCACGATCGGGGGTCTTGAGCGACGTGATAGCACCACCGTAAGTGATGATTGAGACTTGAAGACCGCGATCGTTCGTGAGCGTGTAAAGAAAGACGTCGACGCCATCAGGCATCGTGCCAAATTCTGTTTTGGTTATCGTCACAGTTAGTGTGCAGGGTTTATTAATCTTGTTTACTAAAAACGCGATTTGCCTCTTCGAGAGTTTCGATTGAACCGACGTCGTACCAGAGACCGGGTACCTTCCAAACGTAGAAGGGAGCCCGAGGATACAGCCATTGGACCAGCCGGCCCGGTTGATCCGGATTGTTTCCCTCCGAGATGTATTCGTAAATCAAGGGCAGCACCGATTTCGGATAATAATACAGCGCGATTCCCGTCAGCGTGCTCTTTGGCACTTGCGGCTTCTCCTCGAAAAAGGTGATGCGGTGATCATCGTCGATTTCGATCGAGTTGTACTTCTTGATCTGTTCCAGATCACCAACGTCATAAACGCCTGTCACCGGTGCCTGCTTCTGCTCGCAATAGTCGCCAAAGCCGGCGAGATCGTGACTGAAAAGGTTATCGCCACCAACGACGATAATGTCATCGTCGATTTCATGTTTCCTCAATACGAGATGCATGTCGCCGATCGCGCCAAGTCGATTTGCTTCGTCAGTGCTCTGATCGTTGACGATCGTAAACCCAAAGTGCAGAGTCGGCCGATGATAGCTTTCGGCCCACTTTTCGAAATGCGTCGCAAACTTTGCGTTGGTGGCGATGTACGCGTGATCGATAGCACTAATGGTTGAGATGTTGTCGATGACGTGCTCGAGCATTGGCTTACCGGCCACCGGCAACAGCGGCTTGGGTTGATTCAATGTCAGCGGATAAAGACGTGTGGCGTACCCAGCCGCGAGGATGATTAGCTTCATATGTAGTCGTTACAAGCTCGCATTCCGAGTTCAAGTTAGACAGGATTAACAAGATGTCTCAGGATTTACAAGATGAATATCCTGTCAATCCTGAAAACATCCTCTTAATTCTGTCTAACTTCTTCCGCTCCGTTCGCCGCCGTACAAATATAAATCTCAGGTCTCAAGCTCGTGGCTCGTTCATAATCACTTGCGACGCTCGCACGGAACTCTTCAACATGCGCATCACCGACGAGATTAACCGTACAACCACCAAACCCGCCACCGGTCATCCGCGCACCGTAAACGCCGTCGACCTTCTCCGCAAGCTCAACCATGAGATCCAACTCTTTGCAACTAACCTCATAATCATCACGCAAACTGCGATGCGACTGCGTCATTGATTCACCAAAACTCTTCAGGTCGCCACGCTGGAGCGCTTCGCCAGCCGTCAAGACGCGCGCATTCTCCGTAAGCACGTGCCGGCAACGCCGGTAAACTACATCAGACAGTTCCTGGCGATGGCGTTCCAGCTGCTCGATCGTCACATCACGCAATGCAGTGACATTCGGATAGAACTGCGCCAAATGTTTCACACCTGCTTCACACTGCGCGCGACGCTCATTGTAAGCGCTCGACGCCAGCGCGTGCTTCACCATCGTGTTGCAAATTATCAACCGAACATTCTCAGGCAACGGTAACAAACGGAATGCGAGTGAACGACAATCCAGCAACAAAGCTTTCTGCGCCTGCCCGAAAAGTGAAATGAACTGGTCCATGATCCCGACGCGCGCACCGACAAACTCATTTTCAGCGCGCTGGCAAAGGAGTGCGAGCTCGCGCTGATCAATCGTCAGCTCGGAATTCGCGACGAGTGCAAACGCTGCGGCTACTTCGATCGCCGCTGAAGAACTCAGGCCCGAACCAATCGGCACTTCGCCGCGAATTTGCAATCGAGCACCGCGCAAGCGATGGCCGGCTCTTTCGAGTACGACCGCTACTCCAACTGGATAATCACTCCAGTCACCACGCGCCGCGAGATTCGGATTGTCGAGATCGACTTCAATCTCTTCATCAAAATTTTCCGAAAGGATTTTGAGTTTGCGTTCTTCGAGTGGTGAGATCTTTACCCACGTGGAGAAATCCAGCGCCGCCGGCATCACGAAGCCGTCGTTGTAATCGGTATGTTCGCCAATAAGATTAACGCGCCCCGGCGCTCGAAAAGTACGCACTTTGTTTGCACTTTGGCTCAGTGCGGATTGGCTACATCAAGCACCACACGCCACAAGCCGAACTTGTTCTTCTTCCAGATATGAACGTAGCTGCCTTTCTCGATCACTTTGTATGTGTCATCAGCTATTTCGTAAGTGCCATACGTGTAACCAAGATCGCCGGAACGAGAAACGTCACCGCCGGCTGGCTGCCAACCAGGCTGACCTTTGATCGAAGTGAAGGCCTTCGATGCGGATTCAATACCGACGAATGGAAGGCTGCCGGCACGATACAGTCGAATTTCCTCTGCTGCAAAGGTGACAAAAGCATGGTATACGCCCAATTTCGCCAGATCCGAATATTTTCGATCTTGAGCTATTAGGTGCTTCGCTATCGTTGGCACAGCAAATCGGTTTGGCTTCTCCCTGTCATCACTCGGGTGCCAAAGCGTTTGTGGTCCACCGGATTGTGGATGCGTGATTCCCAGGTCCACTACAAACTTCCACGAACCGTCAGCCTGTTTCTTCCACAGCGTAACAAAATGGCCATACCCCGACGGACTCTTATCGTTGATGTCATTCTTAAACTCCCATGGTCCAGTAGTGAAGCCAAGATCTCCGGCACGTGCCATTTTCGCGTACGCAGGTTGCCAGGCAAGCAACGGTCTCTTGTCTGACGGCGGCACAGGATGTTCAGTCATCCACTTCTTCCCGTTTACAGCGCCAGGTCGAAACAACAACCCATCGTCGGCAATGAACGCCATAAAGGCATCGCGGGTGTTCTTCTCCTCGGCCATTTTCGAAAACGCCTGTTCCGTCTTCACCATCTCCTGCAATGCCGACTGTCCCTGCACGATTGATGCTACGCCCAAAAGGAACCCAAATAACGCAATCTTCACGCACATAATCCGTCTTCCAATCCGTTTAATCCGCGGCCCCGATTGCCGCCTGCAACACACTCTCCGGAGTCCACTCATCAATATTGCGAACCTTTGAGAGTCGTCCGCGGCTCATCACCGCCAACCGGTCACACATTCCAAACAACTCAGGCAGATACGAACTGACCATCAACACCGCCTTATTCTGTGCGGCACACGCCGCGATCGTTTCGTAAACCTGCGCTTTGCTGCCGATGTCGATTCCCCGCGTCGGCTCATCGAGAAGCAGCACGTCGGCATCCTGATGCAGCAGACGCGCAACGATTACCTTCTGCTGATTGCCACCCGATAACGATCCGACGTCTTGCTGCACACCCTGAGTTCTGATCTTAAGCGCGTTGACCAGTCTCTCAGTATGTTTGCGCTGAGCATTGAGATCGAGCCAGCCAAAACGTGAGCATGAATTGAATCGCGTGACCGTGACGTTGTCGGCAATCGACTGGTTCAACGTTAGACCATCGCCTTTGCGATCCTCGCTCAGATATCCAACGCCCTCGATCAATCGCATCGCGGGCGTGCTCCGTCCCGGCGGCAAACTCTTTTGATTAACTTTGATTGCGCCACTCTCAGGACGCTCGAGACCAAAAATGGCGCGCAGCAACGGTGTTCGTCCCGAACCCATCAAGCCTGCGATACCGAGAATCTCTCCGCGACGAAGCTCAAAGCTCGCGTTTTTCAGTAACGGCGGCGATGCAAGGTTCTGTACGTCGAGAATTGTTTCTGGTTCGCCCGCGGCTGAAGTGCGAACCGGAAACAGATTCTGTTGAGCGCGTCCGACCATCTTTGCGATGAGTTCATCATCGGTTGTGGTTGCAATCTCTCCATTCGAAACGCTGCGTCCATCGCGAAGTACCGTGAAACGATCCGAAATCTGGCGTACTTCTTCAAGAAAATGGCTGATGTAGACGACCGAGATGCCTTCTGAGCTCAGCTTTCTAATTAACTTAAACAGATGCGTGACGTCGTCGCGTTGCAAACTACTGGTCGGCTCGTCCATGAGAATGATGCGGGCGCGTGCCGCAATCGCCCTGGAGATTTCCACAATTTGCCGCGCCGCAACTGAAAGATCCGCAACACGTTTCTCGGGACGGATGTCAGCATGATGGAAAGTCTTCAACACTTCGTTCGTGCGCACGAAGAGTTTGTCGCGATCGAGCCATCCCATGCGTGATGATTCGATTCCCATGAGAACATTTTCTGCCACGCTGAGATGCGGGCAGAGAGACAGTTCCTGGTGAATCAATGCGATGCCGTGCGTGCGGGCGTCAAGTGGATTTGATGGCGTGTACGGTTGGCCATACATTTCCATCGTTCCCTGATCGGGACGGAGGGAGCCGGCAATGACGTTCATCAGCGTGCTCTTGCCGGCGCCGTTCTCGCCGATCAGAGCATGTACTTCGCCCTGACGCAACTCGAGATCGACACCGTCGAGTGCCACCGTTGGACCAAAGGACTTGTGGATATTTGATAATTTGAGGGCGATCATTGCCGAACAAATATAGGTCCTGTTGGTCCTATAGGACCTATTCTTTTTCCAGTGTGTCGTAGAGTGGCTGCGCGGGTTTTACGCTCGCGCGTTCATTCGATCCGGTGATCGCCATGATCCGTACGTTGTCGTTGTTTGGAAGCGTCAAAGTCTTCGCACCTGCAGGCACATCGATCGTGTAGGCAAACAGGTAAGAATATGCATAAGCCTCATTCTTACCATCGGGCGTGTGGCGATGCGAGGCGAACCACGCTACCGGCGCACGTTTGATAAGCCCAGGGCTAATGCCCACCATCTCGCCGTACGGATCAGATCTCGATCGGGATCTCTGCAGCAGCGCTGCGATATCAGGCGGGATGTCCGGTGGTGGCGTGCGTGGTTTGAGTTGCACCTCGCTCGGCTTCCACTGTCGATTGTCCCACTGACCGATGAAACCACTCCAATCCTGAATCGTTACATTCGTTGTTTCGTTCCCAACACGAAACGTGACATTCTGATCGCCGCTGGCTGAGGCCGCAAGCACATGCAGCCTGCTCATAGCTCGCGGCACCGGAAGCTGCTGCCCACGGGCGACTAACGCATTCGCTCTGTCAGTCGGTCCCATAAAAAATGCCACACCTGCATACGAAAATATTGGCCGGATCATTTCCGCCGGTAACGCGAACCCCTCGCCATCAAAGCCGCCTCTCAATCTTTCACCATCGCGATTCGAAACGGCGAGATCATACGGCAGGGTGATTGACTGCGTTTGCGGCAGGAAGAGCGTAACTGCGGGTTTGGCTAACTTCACCGCAAAGGTGCGCGGTTGAAAACGCCCCAAACTTGTTACCAGTTCACCACCGCTAACAGTTGCCTTACCAACCGGCAATTCCTGCGCATTGACTTCACGGGCGGCAATCACGGGCGTAGCAAAACCGATCCGCACATTCGACGCCGGCTGACCGTCCAATTCGACAATCCTTACGATCACTTCTTCACTGTCTTCTTCGGCCCGCTTGAGCGCGAGGACACGCACGCGACTATTGTTCACACGCAGGATTGAAAAAGTCTTTCCCAACCGCCCCGGATGCTTCGAACCCTCGAAAGCGATCAGCGGTTGATTCAAACGTTGCGCCTGCCAGTCAGTCTGTGCGCGACGCCAATCACCCGCATGCGACGCGAGACCGTAAATGATCTCGTGACGGCCCCAGTCCTGTGTCGACTGATCAGCATAACCGGCGCGTGGTCCAATTCCCGGCGTGCGCAAGAGAGTCAGCCGCAGAGTCTTATCATCAGGTTTGTCAGATCCGTACTTGCAGTCGGAGAGAATCGTGACACCGAAAGCGCCGCTGCGATCCGTCAGGTCGAACCACTGGTGCGACGGAACTTCAAACTTCCGCTCATCATTGTTGCCGCGCTCGATCGTGCCGATGTCCCAGTTGTAAGTGGCGTTTGCGTTTGCAGCCCTCAGGGTAAAAGTTGCCTTTAGATTCGCATTGCTCGTGTGCCAGTCGATGACGTTGCCAAATTCGATGCGATTACCTGCATCGCCCGCTGACAAGCGTACAGTTTGTTGAAACTTCGAACCTTCGGTTTCGCGCACTACTTCTACCGCCACGCGAACCGGACCATCTTCAACTACATGAACCTGCGCTGGACCACTCACGTATCCGCGTGGAGGCTTCTGCTGATCGGTCCAATCCATGTTCCACGCAGGCCACTGCGCCGGCGTATCGTTTTTGATCGCGAGACGCAAAGGGGCTTCGAGTAGTTCGCGATTTAGTTGTTTATCGAAGATACTCGTGACGTCAGCAGCGGAATTGAGACGGATCCTGTATCGATGATTCTCAAGCAACGATTGCGAGACTGTAAGCGTCGACTCTTTTCTAACAAAAGGAACAAACTGCACATCGTAGACAGCGTATCCCACGGAAGGCGCCTTCGCGAGAAACAAGACTTTTCCACGTTCTAATTGCGACGGGACCTCAACCCCATCTGGACCAAACACACGAACAGTCGCCTTCGGCTCGTCACCTGGCACAGTCGCTTCGACAACATCTTCGCGTTCGATATTCAACGGATTGTAAACAACGATCGCGTGTCCCTTTGTCTGCGTATTTAACGCCGCGGAGATCGCCTCAGTCGCATCGGTAAGAACGCCGGCAAACTGGTTCATCGCGATCACATCGTCGTTCCACGAAAACTGAAATGCCTTGGGCGTCGCCGTCCCCGGCAGAATGTCGTGAAACTGCCCGCCCATCACGAGCGTCCACGCATTGTTCAAACGCTCCTGCGGATACACACGACTGCCCAGCCACATGGCGCCGACCGATGCCTTCTCCGCCGCATCGGCAAGCAATTCGTTTTTGCGATTCCAGCGTTTCTGATATGCCTGCGAAGTGATTGAACCGGCGGAGTGATCGGTTAACAATAGATCGCCTTCGTAGCGCGGCAGATTTTTGATCTGTTCCGGACGAATATTGAGAAACATCTGCTCTGCTGTAGCTGAGATCACCTGCAGCGGTCCATCACCAAAGCTGGTTTGTGAACCAACAAGCGCGCCGTTTCTCGTCACGATCGCTTCCATCATGCGCACGGAGTCTTCGCGTGGAGCGCCGCCCGTGTCGCCTGTGCCGTAATAGTGGTAATCAGTAAATAAACCGCTGACTTTTCCGTTGCGATCCACGCGACGCGGCCAATCGACCAGATTTGATCCCGCATTTAGAACCGTAACCGGACTCTTGCTGATGTCTTCGCGGATCTGACCACCGTAACTGCCAGGATTCAAGGCCGCAATGATTCCGCGTCCATCTGTTCCCTGCCACCAGCCAACGTTCCAGGGAATGCCGCGCGGTGTTTCTTCGATCGAACCTGTGCCGCCAACGTGAGCCGCCGAATTCCAGGTGAGTTTCTGCGTCGAGAATCCTTTCAAACCCGCGTGCGCCAGAATGCTCGGCAGAGAAGCCGGAAAGCCAAAACAATCAGGCAACATATACTCGGCGCTTGTCTTGCCAAACTCGCGTTGAAAAAATCGATTGCCGTAGAGTATCTGGCGAAAGATCGACTCAGCAGACGGAACATTCACGTCGCCTTCTTCCATCGATGAACCAGCCGGAAACCAGCGACCCGCGGCAACATATCGCTTCAAGCGCGCATAATCGCCAGGCCAGTATTCCTTCATCATGCGATAACGATTCGCACCACTGAAGTTGAAGACGTAATTCGGATACTTGTCGAGCAGTGCAAAGTTATCGTGCAGCGTCTTGGGAATGTACTCGTTGATAACGCGCGGATACTCCCAACGCCATTGCGTGTCGAGATGCGAGTAGGCGACGACGTAGAGCGTCGGTTCTTTCGTGAGATCTTTCGTGAGATCTGGTTGACGTAACTGTGCTGAAACGGCCAAAGAACTTGCGAGTAAAACAGCAAGAAGCTTCGTTAATGCTCGCATGCGCAAATGGGCTCCTTTTGATCGACAGCATAACAGAACCGCATGATAGAATGCGCGGCCATGACAATCGCATTCACGGATCGTGTGACTGTTCCTGACGGAGTGCTGATCTCACACTTGCAGGAAGAGTCAGTAATTCTAAACCTCGAGAGCGAACGCTACTTCGGACTCGACGACGTCGGTACGAGATTTTTAACGATCCTCACTTCATCAGAATCGATCGAAGCCGCCTATGAAAAGCTGCTTGACGAGTATGAAGCGGCTCCACAAGGCCTGCGCGATGACCTGCTTCAGCTGGTAGAGAAACTCATCGATCAAGGCCTCTTAATCCGTACCTAAATCCGTGAAAATCTGTGCTACGGCCCGCATTGATGCTCGCGACGAACTGATCGCAAAACTCAAAATACACGAACCTCTCACTGACGCCGAATTGATCCTCCACGCCTATAAAGCCTGGGGTGACGAATGCGTCAAACACCTCATCGGCGATTTCGCCTTTGCGATCTGGGACGGCAAACAAATTTTCTGCGCCCGAGATCATTTCGGCGTCAAGCCGTTTTTCTACACACATGTTGGCGGTAATTTCAATTTCAGTAGCACGTTGAACGAGTTGCGCCGCGACGAAAGCGTATCAAACACGCTGAACGAGATTGCGGTCGGCGACTATCTGCTGTTTGGTGTGAACCAGGATAACTCGACCACGATTTTTAAAGACATTCAGCGGTTGCCGCCGGGCCACACGCTCACCGTTGTAAACAACGAATTTCGGATTCGACGCTATTGGATGCCATCCGTACCTGCGGAAGTGCGTTTTCGCGATGGTGAGTCGTATGTTGAACGCTTTTCAGAACTCTTGTCACAGGCGATTAAAGATCGCCTGCGCGCGGAACGCGTCGCGATCTCGATGAGTGGTGGTCTCGATTCGACCAGTCTCGCCGCGATCGCCTCAAAGCACGCAGAGGTCGCAGGTTTTACGGTCGTATATGACAGTCTAATTCCCGACGAGGAGCGTCACTATTCCAGCTTAGCAGCAGAGCATCTCGGTATTCGGATTACTCATTTGAATGGTGACGGATATTCGTTATTTGACGGTCAGGTGGACCAGCCTGAACCGTTTCTCATATCTCCATTGACCGGACAGTTTAACGATCTGTTGCGACTCTGCGCGGCGTTCAGCCCGGTTGCGCTCACCGGTTATGACGGGGACGCGTACATGCATGAACCTCAAGTAAAACTGCGGACACGGATTTCACGGATGCTGCGCAAGAACGATTACCACGGATCTTTGCCGGAATGGGTGGATGAATCATTTGCCGTGCGCACGAATTTGGGAGAGAGGTATAAAGAATTTTGGGCGAGGACACCTGGCGGGAAACGTCCTGCAGCGATGAGGGCGCTCAATTCGAAGATCTGGACGTCGCTGTTCGAAGGATATGATCCGGGCGCGACCAAATTGAACTTAGACGTGCGCCATCCTTTTCTCGACATCAGACTAATCGAATATCTTTTGGCCATACCGACAACACCATGGTGCATCAACAAACATCTTCTCCGGCGAGCAATGTCGGATAAACTACCTGAGGCCGTATTAAATCGTGCAAAAACCGGTCTAATGGGCGATCCAGCCCTTCAATTGGTGCGGCGCGCTAGTGTAAGATGGCTCGACAGATTTGAGGTCAGTCCGCAGCTCAGAGCTTTTGTTAACCTGAATCGTCGTCGACCCGTTGCGGAGGAAAAAACTTCCGACGCCCTCTGGGCAAGTCTTCGAGTGTTCGCGTTAAACTATTGGCTTACAAAACTCCCAACTCCCTGAAGATGGAGACAATGCATGGAACCTAAACCAGAAGCCGCTGGAAAGGAACACGAGACCAAAAAGCCGTACCACAAACCTGAAGTCATCGTCTACGGAGACATCCGTGAGATCACCAGGAACGCTGGTCCTAAAGGAAATCTCGATGGTGGTGGTGGTTCAGCAGCCGGTCCGAAAACCGGAGTCTGATCTCCATCATGCATTACCGGTGCTCGATCTATGGCATTGGAGTTATCGCCAATAGACCAATTCCCGGCGTTCCCCCTTCAACAATAGCATCGGAAGACGTTCGCATATCCTTTGGCTCGCTTCCTGCTTGGCTCAACGATGTAACCGCCACGCAGATCGAGACCTCCTACGTCGCAGAATACAAAAGTGAATGCGGTGAACCTGCCTTGCGCGTTTTCCGTGTGCTCGACGGAAAGTTTTACAGGTTCTACTACGCCGACCAGACAGAATTTTTGATCGATCGCGGAGGCACTGAAGTCTGGGCTCAGTGGGCTACACCGCTCACAATCGAAGACACCACTACGTATCTGCTTGGGCCGGTGATGGGTTTTGTGATGTTGCTGCGGGGCATTGTTTGCCTGCATGCCAGTGCGATTGCAGTCGGTGACAAAGCGATCGCGTTGTTGGGTCCGGCAGGATCCGGAAAGTCGACGACTGCCGCAGCGTTTTCTGATCGGGGTTACAGCATTCTCGCCGAAGACGTGGTGACGCTTGATGATCACGGGCGTCATTTTCTGGTGCGACCTGGATACCCATGCATCCGTTTGTGGCCCGCTTCAGTAAAAGCGCTTTACGGATCAGAGACACATCTGCCCAAACTCACGCCAAACTGGGAAAAGTGTTATCTCGATCTAAAGCAGCAGTTTCACGGCGAGCCTTTGCCATTGGCTGCAATTTACCAGCTCAGCGAGAGACGTCACGACGCCCGGGCGCCTTTTGTTGAGACTCTTGATCGGTCAGAAGGATTGCTTTCGCTGATTGCAAACACTTATGCGACGAAGCTCATGGATAGAGCGATGCGTGCGCGCGAGTTTGAACTCTTGACGCGTGTCTTGAACAACGTGCCGCTGCGACGCGTGACACCGCATGCAGACCCAGCGCGCATTCCCGAGTTGTGTGATCGGATTATCACGGACTTTAGCCACAGATCATCACGGATGGATGTATAGCGTCAATTTTTATGGTCAGATGATTGCCGACGCTCCGCGCATGGAAGCGTATACGGCGGCGCTGCGTCGGGTAGTGAGACCGGATTCCGTGGTGATGGATCTTGGCTGTGGGCCGGGAGTGTTTGCGCTGCTTGCGTGCAAGCTTGGTGCGCGACGTGTTTATGCCGTGGAAACAGAGAACATTGTTGGTCTCGCGCGTGAGGCGGCGGCCGCAAACGGTTTCGCCAATCGGATCGAGTTTTACGAAAAGTTGTCCACTGAGATCTCGCTTCCAGAACCAGCTACCGTAATCATTTCCGATCTACGTGGAGTTCTGCCGTGGTTTGAACAACACATTCCCTCAATCATTGATGCGCGAGAACGATTGTTGGCGCGTGGAGGCGTGCTCATTCCGCAACGCGACATTCTGTGGGCGGCGGTTGTGGAAGCTCCTGACCAGTATGAAGAACTTGTTGGTCCGTGGCGCAATCAGTTCGATCTCGACCTGTCGGCGGGAACGCGCCTCGTGACAAACACGTGGCGCAAATCGCGGATTAAGCCGCAGCAGTTGCTGACCGAGCCGTTCTGTTGGAGCACGCTCGATTACTACGAGGTTAATAGTCCCGACATGCGCGCCGAAATTTCATGGCACGCGCCGCGTAAAGGAACGGCTCATGGTGTGGCGGTGTGGTTTGATTCTGAACTGGCCGAAGGCATTCGGTTTTCAAACCATCCAGCCGAACCGGAAATGATTTACGGCATCGGCTTCTTTCCGTTTTCCGAACCTGTGGAAGTGATCGGAGGAGATCGCATCACGTTTCGAGTCGCTGCCGATCTCGTTAACGACGGTTATGTTTGGCGTTGGGACACCGATTTCTTTGCGGGTGATAAGGCTCACGTGAAGGCAAGTTTCAAACAGTCGACTTTCTTTGGCGTACCACTTTCAACAAGTCAGTTGCACAAATCCGCTCAGTAGACGATGTTCAATTCAGCCGGGATTCTGAGCAGTAAACTGCGAAAGGCGTTGGCCCAACTGCCTTACTTGCCGCGGGCGCTCGCGCTCGTCTGGCAAGTTGCGCGTCCATGGACTATCACGTGGATCGTGCTGCTTATCGTGCAGGGTCTGCTGCCGGCGGCCACGGTTTACCTCACGAAATTGGTAGTCGATAGCCTGCTAGTCGCACTGAGAATCGGCGGCTCGTGGCCCGAGATGAAGCAGGTCTTACTGCTCGCTCTGCTGCTCGGCGTCGTGCTGTTGCTGATGGAAGTGGTTCGCAACGCGATCAATTGGGTACGCACCGTACAAGCCGAGCTCTTGCAGGACCATATCACCGCCCTTATCCATGAAAGATCAGTAACCGCCGATCTCGCTTTCTATGAGCTTTCCGATTACTACGATCACCTGCACCGCGCGCGTGTCGAGGCACGTTACCGGCCCGTGGCTCTGCTCGGAAACCTCGGGGCGCTGTTACAAAACAGCATCACACTGCTGGCGATGGGCGCGATCCTGATCCCGCTTGGACCGTGGCTCGCTATCGCACTACTGCTCAGCACCTTGCCTGCTTTCTACGTAGTGGTCCATTACGCGCTCGCCGAGTATCAGTGGCGTCAGCGCACAACTACCGACGACCGCCGCGCGTGGTACTACGACTGGATCATGACCACGGCAGACGCGGCCGCGGAGATCAGACTCTTCGGACTCGGGAGTCTTTTTCAGTCGAGATACAAAGGTCTGCGCGAACGTCTTCGCAATGAACGTTTGCACCTGACGCGAAGACAGAGTCTCGCGGAACTGACAGCTAGTTTGATTGCACTGCTCATCGCCGGCTTCGCGCTCGGAGTAATGGTGTGGCGAGCACTGTTAGGATCGGTCACGCTCGGAGAGTTGGCGATGATTGTTGCCGCATTTAACCAGGGCCAGGGTCTGATGCGCACCCTGCTTGAAAACGCCGGTCAGCTTTACGGCAACAGCCTTTTCCTCAGCAATCTTTTTGAATTCCTCTCACTGCAGCCACTGATCAAAGAGTCACCAGATCTCTCGGAACGTACTGTTGGGGCAGCCCTCCGTGGCCGCCCTTCGTCGCCTCCAAACATCGTCTTCACAAACGTGTCGTTCACCTACCCGGACGCCACCACCAACGCACTCGACAACTTCACCATATCAATCCCAAGCGGCAAGATCGTCGCCCTCGTCGGCCCCAACGGCGCGGGCAAAAGCACACTACTCAAACTTCTCTGCCGCTTCTACGATCCGGACGAAGGTTCAATCGAAATCGACGGCCACAATCTGAAAGACCTCGCTGTCGACGATCTGCGCCGCTCGATCACGGTGCTGTTTCAACAACCATTTCACTACAACACAACCGTCCAGGAGAACGTTCTATATGGCGATCTAAAACTGGCCGCATCCGATGCCGACATCGATGCCGCAGTCAAAACAGCCGGCGCTTCGGAAATCGTCGCCCGCCTCCCTGAAAGGGAACAGACGCTGCTGGGCCGATGGTTCGCGGGCGGTACGGAACTCAGTGTCGGCGAATGGCAACGCATTGCACTCGCGCGCGCTTTTTTGAGACGCGCGCCAATCATCATTCTTGACGAGCCGACGAGCGCACTCGATCCCTGGGCCGAAGCCGACTGGCTCGAGCGTTTTCGCAAACTCGCAGTTGGGCGAACATCGATTATCATTACGCACAGGTTCACCACAGCGATGCACGCCGACGTGATACACGTGATGGACCGTGGGCGGATCGTCGAGTCAGGCAATCATCAACAATTGTTGGAACAGAGTGGACTCTACGCAGAGTCGTGGTTCCGTCAGAACATGTTAACAAGGGATTACACAGATAGTTTACGATGAACCATAGCCGTGAAAATGAGTTACTTTTCAGCATCGTGCGACGTGAGGTCCCTGATCTACTCGTATGGCAAAAACTCGATTGGGATTACGTCTTAGTTACAGCTGAGACTCACGGATTGCTGCCGCTGCTTCAAAAACACTTAACCAATATCGCGGCCGACGTACTGCCCACCCACGTTCTCTCCTGTCTCAAACGGGAAGCCGTTGCGAATTCGCAGAATATTCTCCACCTCGTAGGCAAGCAGCTGCGCGTCTACAAGCTTTTCCAGGAGCATGGCATTCCGGCAGCAATCTTCAAAGGCGCGTTGTTATCACAAATGGCGTATGGCGAGCTTGCTTTGCGGCAAGCGGGCGATATTGACATATTGATCGAGCGCCAGCATTTTCATGAAGCAAGATCGCTACTCGAATCGCTCGGCTATCAAATGTGGCCAAGCCTGACCCCAACGCAGTTGGCTTCACATCTAAACAATCACTGCGAGATTCAGTTCATGCGCGACGGGGGGTTTACGGTGGTCGATCTTCACTGGGACCTGGCGCCAAGGAATTTCGTGTTCGGACTCAAAGCAGATGAAGTAATGTCCCGACTGCAATCAGTCTCGCTGGCGGGTACTATCGTAAAGACGTTTGGCGCTGAAGATCTTCTGCTTTACCAGGCGATGCACGGCGCGAAGCATCTGTGGCGACGTTTGGAATGGATCTCCTCGCTGGCAGAATCACTGCGCGTAACGCCTGACGTTAATTGGGAAACGATCATCAGTCGCGCGGCGAAAGCTCACGCTACCCGGATGCTCGCCTTGGGATTGAGACTGGTGGAACAGTTCTCTGATGTTTCCATTCCGGAACACGTATTCGTCTCGGTCGATCAAGATGCAACGATGAAACGGATGGGCGCCGAAATCCGCGCGCAACTCTTCAACACATTTGGCGCCGCCGATTCAACTGAGACCAATCTCTATAATCTGCGCATCATGGACCGCAAACGCGACGCGCTGATTTCTGCGCTCCGCTCGATCTTCATTCCCACCTTGCCGGACTGGCAGGCGGTTGCGCTGCCGCCGTCACTGCATTCGCTTTACTATGCGTATCGACCTTTGCGACTCTCAAAAATTTACAGCGCTTCACTTTTGCGAAAGCTTCCGCCGTTCAGAAAACCATGATGTTCAAGCCGCCTTTGAAATGGGCCGGCGGCAAGCGTTGGCTCGTCTCGCATATCAAACCAATTTGGGAAGCGAACGTAGAGCGAAGATACGTGGAGCCATTTTGCGGCGGTCTCGCCGTTGTGCTTGGGCTGCAGCCAAAGCTTGCGTTGTTGAATGACGTCAATCCACATCTGATAAATTTTTACCGTCAGCTGCAAAATGGTCTGCGAATGCGCGTGCAGATGCGAAACGACGAGACGCTCTTTTATCGCCAACGCGATCGATTCAACGGTCTGATTCGAAAGGGTAAAGCAGACAGCGAGGAAGCCGCGCAGTTGTTCTATTACCTTAACCGTACGTGTTTCAATGGTCTTTGTCGTTTTAATAAGCGCGGGGATTTCAATGTCCCCTTCGGAACGTATACGAAGATCAACTACGCGAAAGAGTTTTCGAGTTACGCGGGCGTGTTCAGGCAGTGGCAATTTAGTAACAAGGATATCGAGGCGCTCGAGTTGAAAGCGGAAGATTTTGTGTATGCCGATCCGCCGTATGATGTAGAGTTCACCACTTACAGTGCTGGAGGTTTTTCTTGGGAGGATCAGGTGCGGACAGCCAGGCGGCTCGCGGCGCATCCTGGACCGGTAGTGATCTCGAATCAGGCGACGCCGAGAATTATCGAGTTGTATGAAGGGTTTGGGTTTGAGTTGAGTTATCTCGACGCGCCGCGGCGGATCAGTTGTACTGGTGATCGCACCGCTGCGCGTGAAGTGCTTGCTATTAAGAAGTAGAGTTAGACAACTAAATCTCGGAAATCATGCCCGCTAAATCCTGGTTACCGGATCTTATCTACACGGACGGACGCTTTCAGTCTGATCTGGCACTTGTATGCGATGGAGGTAAAGTCGTGGCGATAGTCGAGGCCGCAAAGGCGCCCGACGCGATTCGTCTCACGCGCCGCGCGCTTTTACCGGGCATGGTTAACGCTCACTCGCACGCATTTCAACGTGTTATTCGCGGGCGCACCGAGCGTCGCTCGGAACACACGAACGACAGTTTTTGGACCTGGCGCGAGCAGATGTACGCTGCCGCGAATCGTCTCGGACCGGAAGAAATCTACGCCGCTTCTCGAATGGCGTTTCTCGAAATGGCGCTCACCGGAATTACTGCTGTTGGCGAGTTTCATTACATTCATCACGCCCCTGATGGCTCCAGCTATTCGGATCCGAATCTACTCGCTCGTGAAGTAATTCGCGCCGCACGCGACGTCGGTATTCGCATTGCGCTCCTTCGCGTCGCTTACGCACGCGCCGGTTTTGAAACCGAGGCAAACCCGCAGCAGATTCGTTTTATCGAAGCCTCGCCCGACACTTACCTAAAACATCTGGAGCAGCTACTGAGCGCACCGGAAATGAAAGATGGAATGGCCTGGGCCGGCGTCGCGCCGCACAGTGTTCGCGCGGTTCCGCTCGATTATTTGAGAACCGTTATATCGTTCGCCAACAATCATAATCTGCCAGTCCATATGCATGTGGCCGAGCAGCCCGCCGAGGTTAGCGCTTGTATCAAGGAATACGGCCGTTCACCTGTGGCGTTACTCGATACTGAAGGCCTGCTCAGCAAGGGCTTTACTGCTGTTCACGCAATTCACGTCACGCCAAAGGCGATTGCTGCAATGGCACGGACCGGTGCTCTCGTGTGTGCGTGTCCAACCACTGAACGAAATCTCGGCGATGGTGTCGTACCGGTCGATTCATACTTTGAAGCGGACGTGCGAATTTCGCTCGGCACCGATAGTCAAATTCAGATCGATCTACTCGAAGATGCACGCGAGCTGGAATATCACCTGCGATTACAGAAAACCGCGCGCAACGTTCTCGCGCCCGCTGACGACGCTACGAGTTCGGCATTGGCGCAAAGGTTGTTTGACTGTGCAACCATCAACGGCGCCGAGAGTATCGGTTTCGATGGCGGTAAGCTCGAAGCCGGCGCTCCGGCGGATTTTTTCACAGTGGATCTCGGTGATCTCTCGATTGCGGGATGCTCGGTTGAAGATCTACTCGCAAACATTGTCTTTTCACTTTCGCGAACGGCAGTTCGGGATGTGGTGGTAGCAGGCAAGCAGATAGTGGGCCACGGATTATACGGATGATCAAAGAGATTCTCGCGGATTTGGTAAGGATTGATTCGGTTTCGTCGCGATCCAATGTGGAGATCGTCGAGTATCTCGAACGACGATGTGAGGCGTTGAGTTTGATCACGAGACGTTTGCCATACAAAGACGAGCTCGGGATCGAGAAGATCAACTTGATTGCGCTGACGAGCAACGTCAGTGAAGTTGAGCTTGCCTTAGTTGGCCACACCGACACAGTTCCTTACGATCCAAACTGGTCTGAAGCGACAAATCTCACCGAACGCGACGGTAAACTATTCGGACGTGGCTCTTGCGATACGAAAGGATTCATCGCAGCTGCGCTCACTGCACTCGAAACCATCAAGCCGAATAAACCCCTCGCATTCATCTTCACAGCCGATGAAGAGATCGGCCTGCGAGGTGCAAAACAGTTGGCCCAGGCGAAGCCACTACGAGTGCGTTACAGTATCGTCGGTGAGCCGACTTCACTAAAACCCATTCGCGCGGGCAAAGGCTACTCGCTCGCCGAAGTGATCGTTAAAGGACGCGAAGCACACAGCGCTTATCCAGCACTCGGCGCGTCGGCTGTCTTTCGCGCCGCCCGACTCATCAGTCGACTGGAATCAATCGCAAACCAACTCAAAGAAGATCAGCATCCCGCTTTCGATCCGCCATACACAACTCTGAACATCGGTTTGATCCACGGTGGCTCAGCCAAAAATGTGCTAGCAGGCGAATGCCGTTTCACACTGGAATGGCGACCGATACCAACGCAACCGTCCGATCATCTACTCAATCTCTTCCGCGCAGCGATTGCAGAAGAGATCAAAGCCGATCCTGACTTTCAGTGCGAAGTTGACGCGAACCGCCAGGACACTGGATTCGAGACTGCTCCCGATTCGCCGTTGATCAAACTCTTGGAGAAAGCATCCGGCAACAACTCAGGCACCGTGGCTTTCGGCACCGAAGCCACACAAATGATGCTTTTAGGGAGTGAATCGGTGGTGATTGGCCCCGGCGACATCCGCGAAGCGCACCGGACCGGCGAATTTGTGCCGGTGGACGAACTTGAGCGTTGCGCCGAGATTCTGAGACAATCCATCCAGCAGCTTTGTTCATCGTGATTTAGCCACAGATCTTCACCGATTTACGCGGATGCAAGGCAACCGCTTTCAGTGAAAGTCCATCGGAAGGTGCAATGCTCCGCATTAATAAACTCCTTTTAGCAATTCTTATTTTGGCGTCGTGTGTCCCGCTTTTGGCACAGGATCCAAAGCCTCTAACCAACCAGGAATTCGTCAAACTGCTCTATGAACTGCCGCGCAATCCGGCCACGCGAGACGATATTCTCGAGCAGATCAGAACGCGGGGGATCGGTTTTCCTTTAACCGACGGCATGCGCTCGCTCGTCGCTACGAAGAGCGGTAACGACTCATTGTTGCGGCGTACACTCGAAGAGGCCGAGCGCCGCCGCGTGAACCCGAAGGCGTCCGCACTTCCATCCGAAATCGAAGGAAAAGAGCTTCTCGAGCGCACGCGCAACGTGACTCTGGCCGCAGCGAATGCGATGCCCGACTTCCTCGTGAAGCAGATCATCAAACGCTCCGTAGCCTACGGAAACACGGCCAATTGGATTCCACGGGACAATCTCACGATTGCGGTCGGTTATCGCGCCAACCTCGGCGAGGAATACAAAGTTTTAACTGTGAATGGAATGCCACCGCCTGCCGAGGACGGAGAAGCGAGTAAGGATTACAGTAAGAATAAGTACGTTCCTAAAGGCGCCTCCTCGAGCGGCGTGGAATACATCTCCGCGCTCGCAGACATTTTCAAACCTGAATCAAAGACCGAATTTCGCATGGTTGATACGGATGTCGTTCAGACCAGAAGGACAATCGTTTACGAGTACACCGTCAAGAGAGACGATTCACAACTGACTCTTAGCCTGGCTGACACCGGCGCTCGGGCGGTGGTTGGGTCGCGAGGCCGCATGTGGATCGACCGCGAGTTGGATCGTGTGGTTCGATTTGAGCAGATTGCGACAGAGATTCCTCCCGATTTTCCGATCACGGCCGCCAGCAGCTTGATCGACTACGACTGGGTGATGATTAACGAGCGCAAGTATCTGCTACCGACGCATTCCGAAATCCTGCTGACGACCATCAATCCGAAGTTCGTGCTTCAGAGTCGAAACGATATCAAGTTTCGTAGTTATCAGAAGTTTGGTGCTGAGCTGAAGGTCGTCGACGAAGTCGGTGAAGACGACGATGATCCGCCTCCGCCTCCGAAGCCCATCAAGCCACCACAACAATAAGCCGCGGATTTTCACGGATAGATCTGTGGCCTGCCGTCTACAGGGTGTCCACATCCGTGGACACGCAAAATTCCCTGCAAAACCCCAAATCCGCTTTGTTTCCGGCGTTCGTACTTCGATCAGCCCAACGGTACGGTCTTTGCACTAGCGAATGTCAGCAAGGAAGGAACGCTCCCTGAATGAAGCCCAGGATTTTGATAGTTGATGACGACTCACAGATCACACAACAGCTCTACTGGAGCTTGTGTGATGAGTACGACGTGGTGACGGCAAACGACTTGCACACTGCGATCAGGCGGGCAACTTTTTACAAGCCCGATATTTCGATATTGGACTTGCAAATGCCTCCCGAAAAAGATTCGCCCGCCGGTGGTCTGCAGCTGCTGGAATACATCAAGGGTCATCTGTCGAACTCGAGAGTTTTGATCATGAGTTCTAACGCGACGACGGAAACACGTCGTGCCTGTTTTGCAGCTGGCGCCGATGGCTTTTTCGCGAAGCCGTTTGAAATTCAGGACATGCTCGCGAGCATTTGCAAGCTGAGTCCGGTTCACCGGCTGGAATTGTTCGCTCACATTCTTTGAAAAGGGATCCGGGCGTCACTCCCTTTGGCGTCCGTAAAAGCACCGTAGATGAAACCCTCTTCATCGGACGGTGTGCTCGATGGCCCCCGCTGCCGTTGCCCAACACGAATGCGGGGGCCGTATTTTTGCGTCGCAAACTGACTTCTGGTCGCCTCTCTGCCATAATCCCCGAGCGATGAGCGAAGCCAGTGACAAAGTGAGTGGAATGCGCGAGCTTCCACTCTTTCCTCTGCCGGTGGTCCTGTTTCCCGGCGTTCCTTTACCACTACACATCTTTGAGCCGCGCTACCGGCAAATGCTCAGCGACATCCGTGTGACAAACAATCTTTTCGGACTTGCTTACTTCGATCCGACAATCGCCAGCACGGATGTCCCGCCGGCAGGTCACATCGGATGTGTCGCCGAAGTTACCGAGACGCAAACGTTGCCGGATGGCCGTTCGAACATCTTGACGCTCGGCGTGATCAGGTATCGCATCGAGTCGTACATCGAACGCGGCGATCCGTATCTGGTGACCCAGGTCAGTTACTTTGAAGACTACGAAGAGGACGAAGAACTGCTGGCTGCACCGGCGAAAGAGGTAGCCGAAACATTCACTCGTATCGCGCAGGCCGTGCGCACCATTAACGACGAGCGCGCTGTCCTGCCGGACATCTCAAACACTGAGCCGCAGCGCCTGTCGTTTCTCGTTGCTGCTGCAATGGAGATCGATGCGGAAGTCAAACAGGAACTGCTCGAGCTTCGTTCAACTTCAGAACGGTTGGAGCGACTGCGAGGGATGTTGAGCATTGCCGTGAAAGGCTACGAGGAACGCGCGCGTATTCATGAGCTAGCCAAGAGCAACGGACACAGCGGCCGGAGGATCGAGTTCGAATGACGAGTCCGCAGCCGCAGGTCAGTATTCGAGTACTGTTTTTTGGCGCCGCGCGAGATGTTGTTGACGCCAATCAGCTTGATCTTTTGCTCGACTCACCCGCAACGGTTTCCAGTGCCTTCCAACAACTGGTCGCTAACTTCTCGCAGCTCGAACGTTTTGGTCGTTCGCTGTTGTTCGCAGTGAATCAGGAATACGCCACGCCGGATACGCCGCTGAAAGCGAATGACGAACTCGCAGTGTTTCCGCCCGTTAGTGGTGGAAGTTGTGATTACCGCTGTCCCTACGATTTTTTTGAGATCACTACAGATCCGATCGATGTAGGCGCGGTTGCGAGACGTGTTGTGCTTCCGGAATGCGGCGCCACTGTCACACTCGACGGTTACGCACGCGAATGGACCAAAGGCAAACGCACGCTTTACCTCGTTTATGAAGCGTACGACTCGATGGCTTTGACCGAGATGACACGTCTCGGTGCCGAAGCACATAAGCGTTTCGAGATCGCTCACCTCGGCATTGTGCATCGCACCGGGCGCCTGGAGATAGGTGAAACCAGCGTCGTGATCGCCGCCAGCGCACCACATCGCCAGGCAGCATTTCAAGCCTGCGAGTGGGCCATCAAAGAGCTCAAACGCACCGTACCCATCTGGAAGAAAGAAGTCTTCGAAGGTGGGGAAGAATGGGTCACACCACAGACCGGTTGAGCCACAAAAGGCACAAGAGTTAGAAAGGAAATCACCTAAATTTCATGCCGGGTTGGGGCGGCATCTTCCCTGATGTGTCAATTGGGATTTGTGCCAAATTCTTTTATTGACCCTAATCTGGCTGCGGAGTATAGTGCCATCCGTTCCCTTATCGAGCGGCCGTTTGAAGCGCGTCGCCCACCAGATTGGACTTTTTGAGGCTCTCACGCTTGACTCACTTAACTGTCCTGTCTTCGCGACCAGCCAACAGGGAGAAAAACAATGCGGCTCTTTACACTAAATCGGGTTCTCACACTGATCCTGGTTATGAATGCGTTCATGGTTGGCAGGACTGCAGCACAATCGGTTAACTGTGTCACTCATCAGCCATCTTGTTCTTACACTGTACTTGGTTGCTACGTAGTCGCTGGCATGACTTGTTCAGGTAGTCAGTATGGATATTCATGTTATAGCGAATACGGTACTTGTTGCCCCGATGGTCAAGGGTGGGATTACAGCCGTTTCTGCTCCACCGGTTGCGACGGTAGTGGTGGCGGCAGTTGCTAAAGATATTACAAACATTGAGGAGATTTCCAATGAAAAGAATCGCCTTGATAAGCGTCTTGGTAACCTTAGCGCTGGGAGTGGGTTTTGCCTCGGTACGATTGCGTGCTCAGCAGCAGTTTAAAGCGCACACCATTATTTACCGATTGACTTCTTATGATGGAAGCGGGAAGCCGATTCACAGCGTTATAATTCGCGAAGTGCTTTCAGATGGAACTTGGAAACACACACAGATCAATCCGGAGGGGCCACCTGTTTATACGAGCGGTAAACTGAAAGGGCGAGCCACATCAAAGACAGCAGACGCCAGCTGGCCGGAGCATCTAGGATTTAAATACATCCACGAAAAGGGACACGACTCTGAGGCATGGGTGAGTCCTGAGTTGCAGGATCTTTTGATGTTTGCCACTTACAATGAAGCCGGTTCAAAGGACTCAATCCTGGAAGCAGTCAAAGTCTCCGTACCGTAACAGTCACAAAAAGGCACAAACGCACAAAGATTTTTCTCCAGGTAAAAGGCGCCAAATTCTTCCAGGGAGTTTGGCGCCTTGGTTCATTCATCAATTTGCTTTTGTGCTTTTTTGTGGCTAACTATTTTTTGTGCCCTTTCGTGGCCTAACTCGGTGTCTCCTCCGTTTCCTCGTCAGCAGCGGCTTCGACAAGCGAGGCGCTGGTGACTTTGTCTCCCGCGTCGGTCTTGATCAAACGCACACCTTGCGCGCTGCGGCCGGTCTTTCGGATATCAGCGGCTTCGAGCCGGATCAGCTTGCCTTGTTGCGTGATGATCATGATTTCCGATTCGTCCTCAACCGGAAAGACTGCCACCACCTTGCCTGTCTTCTCAGTCGTCTTCATGTTGATGACGCCTTTACCACCACGCGACTGCAGACGGTAAGTCGTAATCGCAGTCTGTTTGCCGTAGCCCTGCTCGGAAACGGATAACATCCTCTCCTTGTCTTCCGCTGAAACCGGGCAGACCGAAACAACATAGTCATCCTGTCGCAGGTCGATGCCACGCATACCACGCGTCGCACGCCCCATCGGCCGCACATTCTTCTCGTCAAACCGAATCGCAAGTCCATTGTGTGTGGCGATGAAGATGCGTTTCGTACCGTCAGTCAACACCACGTCGAGCAACTGATCGCCCTCGTCGACGTTGATCGCGATGATGCCGTTCGTCCGAATGTTCTGGAAGTCGGCGAGTGACGTCTTCTTGATTACACCTTTGCGTGTGACCATCACGACGTGACGGCCCTCGGCAAACTCGCGCACCGGAACAACGCCAGCCAGCCTGCGATCGGAAGGTATGTTGATGAGATTCACGACCGCCTTGCCGCGCGCTGAAGCAGCGGCATCAGGCACTTCGTGAACCTTCAACTTATAGACCATGCCGTCGTCAGTAAAGATCATCAGATAAGCATGAGTCGAAGCGATAAAGAGATGCTCGACGAAGTCGCCATTCTTTGCTGCGGCGCCAAAACGCCCCTTACCGCCGCGTCCCTGCCGCGAGTAAGTGGTGATTGGCGTTCGCTTGATGTAACCGCTGTTGGTCACGGTAATCGCGACGTCTTCATCCGCAATCAGATCCTCGATTGAGAGCTCGACGCCTTCATCGACGATCTCTGTGCGACGTTCGTCACCAAAATCCTTCCTGACCTCTTCAAGCTCTTTGGCGATCACGCGTCGCAATGAACGCTCATTCCCGAGGATCTCTTCGAGCTCTGCAATAAGCTTGATGACCTGTTCGTATTCGTCGGTGATCTTCTGACGTTCGAGAGCCGAGAGTCGTCGCAGCTGCAGATCGAGAATTGCTTGTGCCTGAATCTCAGAAAACGCAAGACTCGACATTGTCTTCTGCAACCTGGCAAGATGAGTCTTGATCTGAACGTCTGATCCAATGCCTTTCCATGCCTTAACCTCACTCGTGGTCTTCAAGTCGCCCTGGAGCCACTGGCGCGCTTCATCAACTGAGCGTGAGTTGCGAATGAGAAAGACGATGGCATCGAGCGCATCGATGGCCTTGGTGAGTCCTTCGAGAATATGCGCGCGGGCTTTTGCCTTGCGCAGCTCATACTCCGTGCGTTTGCGCACGACTTCGCGGCGAAACTCGACAAACGCCTCGAGCATCTGCTTGAGATTTAGAACTCGTGGCTGTCCATTAACGATCGCGAGATTGATGACACCGAAGGACGATTGCATCGGGGTCAACTTGTAGAGTTTATTGAGCACCACTTGCGGCACTGCATCGCGTTTGAGTTCAACGACGATGCGCATGCCAGTGCGATCTGACTCGTCGCGCAGATCCGAAATACCGTCGATCTTCTTCTCGTTGATCAGTTCGGCGATGCGCTCGAGCAAACGAGCTTTATTGACTTGAAAAGGAATTTCGGTGATGACGATCGCATCGCGTTCCTGTGCGCCACGACCGATACGATCGATACCGGCGCGCGCCCGTATCTGCAAAACGCCGCGCCCTTCTTCATACGACTTTCTGATCTCGTCGCGACCGTAGATAAATCCGCCTGTTGGGAAATCAGGACCGGTAACGATCTTCGTCAGATCCTGAACAGTGACTTCCGGGTCCTTCAACAGCGCGAGGGTCGCATCGATAATTTCAGTGAGATTGTGTGGCGGAATCTTCGTCGCCATTCCGACTGCGATGCCGTCAGAACCGTTGATCAGCAAATTCGGAAGGCGCGTCGGTAAAACTGTCGGTTCACTGAGCGACTCGTCGTAGTTTGGTTGAAATATAACGGTTTCTTTTTCGATATCGGCGAGAATTTCATTCGTTAAACGCGCCATGCGTATCTCGGTGTAACGCATTGCGGCGGCAGCGTCGCCATCAACCGATCCGAAGTTTCCCTGACCATCGACGAGCGGATAGCGCATCGAAAAATCCTGCGCCAGGCGCACAATCGTGTCGTAAACAGGCATGTCGCCGTGCGGGTGGTATTTACCGATGACGTCGCCGACGATACGAGCACTCTTCTTGTAGGGCTTGTTATACGTGTTGCCGAGCTCATGCATGGCCCACAACACGCGCCGGTGCACGGGTTTCAATCCGTCGCGAATGTCCGGCAACGCGCGGCCGATGATTACCGACATCGCGTAGTCGAGATACGAGCGGCGCATCTCGTCTTCGATGTTTATATGATTGCGTTCAGAAGTTGTTTCCATCTAGTAGCCTTTCCAGTACAATCCGCCACGCAGTCTGGCCCCTGTTGAAGAGATACCGAGCTTGAGTTTGGCGCTTTTTCGGGGAAGAAAAACGGGTGGAGCATCACTATCAACGTAGCCCGTATTTTAGCCTTTTTAGCCCAGTTTGGCAAACACGGAAATTGGCGTAAACTCCAATAGAATCAATAGCTTCGTGTAGCCACTCCCGACCGTTTTGTGACGGCTTCACACCTCTGTCGGCTCCCATGAGTGAAGAGCGAAATTGGAAACGAATTCGCGAGCGTTTGGCACTGCATCTACCGGTGCGAGTTCAGGTGCGCGAAACGCCCGATTTCGAATGGACCGAGATGACCCGACTCACCAACGTGACTCCGTTCGGCGCCGGTTTTCCTCTCAAACGTCCCACCGAAAAAGGCCGCTTGTTACACATGACGATCCCGATGCCACGCCAGCTCCGAGTGTTCGATCACGTTGAAGACCAATACCGGATTTGGGCTGTCGTGAGATACATGAAAGCAGTGGCGGCTGTGGGCAGCACTACGTTTAATATCGGCGTTGCGTTTATCGGAAAGCGTGCGCCGGCAAGTTATGAAAAAGAGCCGTGGAAGCGTTACGACATTTCGACCTCTGCTTTCCAGGCTTTGGCAGCTCCCGACGATATTTTGACGCCGCTTCCTTCAGCCGATCAGCGCGCCTACACACGACACAATATCGCGGTTGATATGCGACTGGAGTTGGTAGACGTTAATGGTGAAGTGGTTGCGAGTGAGCACACAGTGACTGAAAACATCAGCACCAAAGGCGCGACAATTTTCACGACGCTCGAGATTCCTCTGGGACGTTTTATTCGCTTAACCAGCGAGCATTACGGCATCACCGCACATGCAGCTATTAGATCGCGCAGCACGGGTGTCGACGGTATTCCGCGAATTCATGTGGAGTTCATAGATAAGGAATGGCCGTTGTAAGATAAACCCGCCCGAGAACGTAAACCATTGAGTAACAACGGTACAGCACCAGCTAAACGAGAGGATCCGAGAGCGTCGCCTGAGCGTTCGCCCTTGCCGCAATGGATGCTTGAGGCGATCAGACCCGTCGTCGGCGCGGTGAGTCGTGTGTTCTGGAAGATTGAATACTACGGCGTTGAGAACGTTCCTAAGAATGGTGGGGTGATCATCGCGGCGAATCATCAAACTTATATCGATCCGTTCTGGCTTTCAGTTCCGATCAAGCGACCGACGCGTTATCTGGCGTGGAGCGCGGCCTTTCGTTGGCCTGTCGTGGGCAAATGTCTAACGTGGTTTGGAGCGTGGCCGCTCGCGCTGGAGGGAAGTGATCCGGCGGCAATTCGGAGTTCGTTACAGTGGTTGCGTAATGGCGGCGCAGTGGTGATTTTTCCAGAAGGAGCACGCAGCACGGTAACCGGCGATCTGGATCGTTTTAAGGCCGGCGCGGTGCGATTGGCTTTGGAAGCGCAGGTACCGATACTTCCCGTGACGATCAGGGGCGGGAATCGTGTTTGGCCCAGGGGCTGGCGTTTTCCGAGACTCGGGAAAGTCGTGGTGACCTATCATCCGTTGATTCACGCCGAGCCACCACCAAACGAAGAGACCCGCGCATACGCCCGCCGTGAAAGCGAACGGTTAGCTCAGGTGATCGCTTCGGCGTTATAGGTCTATTACAGCTTTTCCAGCACACGCATCATCGGTTCGTGCACCAACCCGTTGCTGGCCAACACCTGCTCGTTGTAGATATCCAGCGGCTCGTCCTTAAAATTCGTGATCTTGCCGCGGGCTTCGGTGATGAGGAGCGCGCCGGCGGCCACGTCCCACGGGCTGAGACCATCTTCCCAGAATCCATCGAAACGTCCGCAGGCGACATACGCCAGATCTAGCGCCGCCGAGCCGTCCCGTCGCACCGCCTGTGCATTCATCGTGAAGTTGGTGAACCCGCGTGCGAAGTCAGGTCGCTCGCGCACGTTGTACGGAAATCCGGTACACAACATCGCCTGGCTCAACTCCTCGACTGACGAAACACGGATCTGGCGGTCATTAAGCGTGGCGCCGCTACCGCGTTCGGCAGCAAACATCTCATTGCGCATCGGATCGTAAACCACGCCAATCTCCAGCACTCCGGACCGTTCTAAAGCGATCGAAACACAGAAGCACGGATACCCATGCGCGTAATTCGTCGTGCCGTCCAGCGGATCGATAATCCACTTCCACTCGCTGCGTTTTCCGCCAACCAAGATTGCCTCGCCTGATTCTTCCGCAAGGATTCCGTGTTGCGGGTAGTGAGAACGAATGCGGTCGATGATCAGGTTCTCGGCAGCGATGTCCGCTTCGGTGACGAGATTGATGTCACCCTTGGTGCTGACTTTCGCGGATCCAAGACGTTGGACCAGTAGATTGCCCGCCTCACGGGCGATTTGAGTGGCGAAGTTAAGCACGAGTTATCTGTGAAGATCCGTGGCTAATGGAATTCTTATATCCTTCGCGCGCGCGGTCTGTTCCGCTTCTTCATATCCAGCGTCAACATGTCGCGCGACGCCGAGTCCCGGATCGTTCGTCAGCACGCGATTCAATCGCTTCGCCGCCTCATCAGTTCCATCCGCTACCGATACCTGCCCGGCATGCAATGAATAACCAATCCCAACACCACCGCCATGATGAAATGAAACCCAACTCGCGCCGCTCGCTGTGTTCAGCAAAGCATTCAGGATTGGCCAGTCTGCAACGGCATCAGATCCGTCTTTCATAGCTTCAGTTTCGCGAAACGGCGATGCAACCGATCCCGTATCCAGATGATCTCGGCCAATCGCAATCGGTGCCTTCAAATCGCCACGCTTAACGAGATCGTTGATTGCTTCACCCATCTCCGCCCGTTCGCCATAGCCCAGCCAGCAGATGCGCGCCGGCAAACCCTGGAAGTGCACCCGATCACGCGCGAGTCGCAGCCAACGATTCAACGTACGATCGTCCGGAAACATCTCCAGTGCGAGGTCGTCAGTCTTGCGAATGTCCTCGCCGTCGCCAGACAACGCTACCCAGCGAAACGGTCCCTTGCCTTCGCAGAAAAGCGGACGAATGTATTCGGGGACAAATCCAGGGATCTCAAAAGCGCCGGTGCATCCGGCATCGAACGCCTGCTTGCGAATGTTGTTGCCATAATCAAACGCCACTGCGCCCGAGCGCTTCAACGCCAGCATCGCTTCGACGTGTTGGGCCATCGACGCCATCGATTTCTCAACGTACGCAGCCGGATCAACCGTACGCAGCTCGGCGGCGTCCTCAAGCGACATTCCGGCAGGCACATAGCCATTCAGAGGATCGTGCGCGCTTGTTTGATCTGTCACCGCATCGACGTGGACACCACGTCGCACCAGCTCGGGCAAAATCTCCGCGCAATTGCCGACTAAGCCAACAGAGATCGCCCGCTTTTGATCTCGCGCGTCGTCACAAATGTCGAGGGCTTCGTCGAGCGTCATTGCAATCCGATCGCAGTAGCCCGTGCGCACACGCCGTTCGATGCGTACCGGATCGACGTCAATGCCAAGAAATACAGCGCCATTCAAGGTTGCCGCCAGTGGCTGGGCGCCGCCCATTCCTCCCATGCCGCCTGAGACGACGAGTTTGCCGGAGAGATCGCCGGCAAATTGCCGGTCGGCCATGGCCGCGAATGTCTCGAATGTACCTTGAACAATTCCCTGTGTGCCGATGTAGATCCAGCTGCCGGCGGTCATCTGACCATACATCATCAGCCCACGGCGTTCGAGCTCGTGAAAGTGTTCCCAGTTGGCCCACGCGCCCACCAGATTTGAGTTTGCGATCAAAACGCGTGGCGCATGTTCATGAGTGCGAAAGACCGCAACCGGCTTGCCCGATTGGACCAACAACGTTTCGTCGTTCTCCAACGAACGCAACTCACGCACGATTGCATCGAATGCGGCCCAGTTGCGTGCGGCCTTTCCCGCGCCGCCGTACACAATCAGATCGTCAGGACGTTCGGCGACGTCCGGATCGAGATTATTCATCAGGCAACGAAGAGCTGCTTCCTGATGCCACCCCTTGCAGCTCAACTGCGGGCCGCGGGGCGCATGGATTACTCGGTGCTCCATCGCCTTCACCCTTCGGAGAACCAGTACCGGTTGAACCAACCGCCAGTCTCTTTCCTGGTCAACTGTTCCAGCTCACCCGAATCCAGCCACACGCCGCCGCACTTGTCACAGGTGTCGATAAGCACTTCCTCAAACTTGTTTTCCTTCAGACTACCGTCGCAACGCGGGCATTTCATTGAAGACGTGCCGGCAGCCTTCGCTTCCTCGGCAACCTTCATCCTGGCGCGCAGTTTTTCAATCGCTTCCTGGTTCTTTTTATGGAAGTATTCTCCTTCAAGACCTCTGCGACGTTCGTCCATTGGGTTCGACATATGGAGCTCCTAATTTGTGTAATCTGCGGATAACGACTCAAAATCACCACGCACGATCGCTGCGCTAATCTTCTCAATATCACCCGCCATCGTTCGATCCTGCGTTAGCGGCGGGACCAGTTTACGGACAATATCGTAAGCCTTCTTCACGCCGCGGCCGGGTGCAAGCGGGCGATACTCCAAAGCCTGCGCGGCGGTCAATAATTCAATCGCTGTGACCATCTCAGCCAGCTTCACGATGCCACGCAACTTCGCCGCCGCCGTCATGCCCATCGACACGTGATCTTCCTTGCCACCATCAGTCGGCACGTTGTCGATGCTCGCTGGATGAGCTAGCACTTTCGCTTCGTTCAAAAGCGCGGCAGCAGTCACTTGCAGCATCATGAAACCCGATGAGATGCCCGGCTGCAATGTTAAAAACGGCGGCAATCCTTCGTTTGAATCCGGATTCACCAACCTGTCTATGCGACGTTCCGTGATACTCATCAAGTCTGTCAAAGCGATTGCGGCATAGTCAAAAACGAGTGCGAGCGGTGCGCCATGAAAGTTTCCGCCCGACAACACTTCGCCAGTTTCCGCAAACACCAATGGGTTGTCTGTTGCACTGCCACTTTCGATCTCGACGACCTGTATCGCGTGGCTCAACGCTGTGCGGATTGCTCCATGCACTTGCGGCATACAACGCAAACTGTAAGCGTCCTGCACGCGTGGATCATTGTCGAGATGCGACTTCCGAATCTCACTTTCCTTCAACAACTCTCTCAGGTGTGCGGCAACTGCGAGCTGGCCCGGATGAGGACGCGCCGTGTGAATTCGTTCATCAAAAGCGACGGGCGTGCCCTTTAAGGCTTCCAAGGTCATTGCACCGGCAACGTCGGCAAGATGAACAAGCTTTTCCGCGCGACCCAGCGCGAGAGCTCCAACTGCTCCCATCGCCTGCGTTCCATTCAAAAGCGCGAGGCCTTCTTTCACTTCCAACTGCAGTGGCGCGATTTGAACGCGCTCGAGAGCGACAGCCGCCGGCAAACGCTCACCTTTATAAAAAACTTCGCCCTCGCCGATCGCCGCGAGTGCCAGATGCGCGAGCGGCGCCAGATCACCACTGGCGCCGACACTTCCTTTTTCCGGGATGACAGGCGTTACGCCTTTTTCGAGCATCGCGACAAGTGTGTCTATTACCAGCGGTCGCGCGCCGCTAAATCCTGCGGCAAGAACATTCGCACGCAACAATAACATCGCGCGTGCTTCAGCTTCCGAAAGTGGTTCGCCCAAACCACAGGAGTGACTCCGCACCAGATTCAATTGCAACTGGATCAAGTCTGATCGATCGATACTCACATCCGAGAGCTTGCCAAAGCCAGTGTTGACGCCATAGACAGTTCGTCCTTCATCTACGATGTTTTGAACTACCTGCCGCGCCTGCTCGACGCGAACGCGTGCGCCGTCTGCGAGAACAACCTGTTCTCGCCCCTGAGCAACATCTACGATTTGCTGAAGAGTTAGTTGTTGGCCGTTAAGCTGAAGCATATGAATAAATCAGCCACAGATTACACGGATCTACACTGATCTGTGTAATCCGCGAAACCCGTGGCCAATCAATCGCAATTAACTGATGCTAGCCCTCTTATCCGGAGTTTCAGAAACGTCGATCTTTTTGAACTCTGATGTGACTTCACGACCGCGAACACGTTGACGCGCGCGCTTTGCGCGTACCGTGGTGCGTCGTTTAGTTGCGGCTGTCCAGTTCGTCATTCGTTTCAACGGCCGTAGTGAAAACTCGTGTTGCGGCAGCACCTCGCCGGTTGCCTCACGCAGTCTCAACGTTCCGATCGCGAAGACAAACACGGCGGCATTGAACACGATGCCCACCACGAACACGATCCAACCCGGAACGACTCCGACTGTCGCGCGATCGATGAAGACGTTGAAATCGCGAGCCGGCAACGGCGAAAGATAAACTTTTAAATTCCAGCTCAATGCGAGGAGGGCAAAAATCCAGAGATAGTTGCGACGCAGGCGACGTCCGACAGCCTCCCACTCGGTAATCGTGAAATGTGGTGTGGTCAAGTCAGCCGCCAAATGTTCCGCCCAAGCTTCGTCTACAGGTCTGTTGTCCGGCATCAGTAGAGGCGCGAAGTATCCGGTCTCGAGAATTCGCACACGACTCGACCAGATCTCGTAGTATCGATAACGTCGCGCTTCCATCAACAGAAAGATGGCAACGAGTATCGAGTTGATCGGAATCACGAAGTGCGGGTTGTTGGGAGAACTGAAGACGAACGACAGTGTTGCGCCCGCAGTGATGACGGCCCAGTTAGTGGTGGTGTCGAGTCGATTGCGCCAGGTATTGGAGCGCTGCACTTCGCCGCGATAAAAGTGGATCATCGCGGTGTTGAATTCGCCGGGCGTCATGCGCCGCATCAACCCCGCTGGTGAGTGGGCAGACTGGTCTGACAAAGGCTCTGCCGGCGGTGGCGTTCTAAGCCTCCCGGTTACCCTTTCTGACGTTAATGGACCACTTCCTCTTTGGCTTGCTTCGGTGGACATGGGAACTGATGGGCGCGACGGCCAGACTGGAGCGCGGAACCCCGGAATCCGATAATAGCACGCGCGCTGCTTTAATGTTGACTAAAGTAAGGAATACGTCGGGGTTAAAAAAAGAACGCGGAAGGCGTTGGCTAATTTCAGCCCAGGGTGGGAGCACAGCGACAACCCTGGGGAACGACATAAAAAAGTATTTGAACCCTGTAAGGGTTCGGAAATTGGCGAACCTTTTCAGGGTTTAAGTAATTCTTTGCCGGTGATCCCAGGGTTGTCTCTACGCTCCAACCCTGGGCTGAAATTAGCCAACGCCTTCGGCGTATTTGACACTCTTTCAGCGCGCGCCCTATAGTGGCCGCTCGGTGGAATTAGAGTTTGACGAGCAATGGATGCGGCAGGCGCTGGCCGCTGCTCGTGAAGCGCAGGCGAATGGCGAGGTGCCGATTGGCACTTGCATCGTTAGCGAAAACAAACTCGTCGCTGTTTCAGGAAACCGCACGCGTACCGACTGCGATCCCACAGCCCACGCTGAAATCGTTGCTCTTCGCGAAGCCGCCAGTAAGCTCGGGAATTACCGGCTCACCGGCGTGGATGTTTATTCGACGATTGAACCGTGTGCAATGTGTGCAGGAGCTTTGATACAGGCGCGCGTCAGGCGTTTGATTTATGGCGCGCCGGATGAAAAGGCAGGAGCGGTTACGAGTCGCTTTCGCATCTGCGATACTGAGTTCCTGAACCACCGGATCCGGATCAGTTCCGGAGTGTTAGAAGCGGAATGCCGCGCACTCATGCAGGAATTTTTCCGGAGCAGAAGAACAGAATAGAGACGCGGAGAGGTCGCATAGTGGATTAGTGCACCGGTCTCGAAAACCGGAGTGGGTTAACGCCCACCGTGGGTTCGAATCCCACCCTCTCCGCCACGAAAAAATAGTCCTATAGGACCAATAGGACCTATCGGAGAGGTGCAGGAGTGGTTGAACTGGCAGCACTGGAAATGCTGTGAACGGGAAACCGTTCCGTGGGTTCGAATCCCACCCTCTCCGCCAGAAAATCGAGTTCCCCGACGCCCCCATGTGACAAGCATTCTGTTGACTTCGGGGGAGATCGATGAGCGACGACAAGTTAGCGATCGAAGAGGCAAGACGCGCAGCACAGCACGATTCGGTAAAGAGTCAGGTTGAAGGCGAAGTCCATGCCGAAATCGGGGAACGTGCAGCGGTAAAGAATGCGCCGGGTCAATCGCGGCAGATAGATCAGGTCGCAGGTGAGTTTCGTTCGAAGGCCGTTAATGAGGTCATTGAAACTGAGCACGAAGTGCAGCGCTCCAGAGGACTCGCGCGAGTTTCGCAGGTTGTCGATTACATCTTTTATGTGATCTACGCGTTGCTCGGGATGCGATTTCTCCTGGCTTTACTCGCCGCGCGTAGTAGCGCCGGTTTCGTGCGCTTCATAGTGGCGGTGAGCAGTCCTTTTTACGAGCCGTTTCGTGGGATTGTCTCGAGTCCAAGCACTGATAGCGGGCATACCTTGCTCCTGCCCATCGTTGTGGCGATAATCGCGTATGCGCTGCTACACCTGCTCATCAATGGACTTTTGCGGATGTTCGCGCATCGAAAGACCGAAATTTAGAGAGATCGAAGAGCGCCGATTATTTGACAATTTATCAGATCCCGGGCTCCGCACAACGCTAGCCTTGTGAACCCCGCCAGGCCGGGAACGGAGCAACGGTAGCAACGGCAGCGTGTGTTGCGGGAAAGTCCGGGGTCTGGCCAAAGGAGGATCATTCGATGAAGAGAACCGTAGTCAGCACTGCGTTCCTTGCCTCTTTTCTGCTCTCTTCGTTAGTTGGTTTCGCCCAATCTCAATCGCGCTCAGATATTCTGAAAGAGATTAAAGCCAAACGCGCCGAAGTCGACGCTCTCGAAGAACTCTACATTCTGCCTTCTGAAGAAGACCGGCTGAGGTATGCGGAGTTTTTACAACTGCCGGATACCGGCATAATCCGCTTGTTGCCTCGCGAACGCTTCGATAGCGCCATGTATAAGGACATCAGGAAGTCGATGCAGATACGCGGCGGAGGCGCCTATTACTCCTTTTTGCGAAGGACGCACGAGTATGGTTACGGGAGTGATCTGAGTCTCGAGCGCAACCTGTTCCAGACCGGCTTCGCCGGCGCAGATTACGGTATGCTGACGGATATTGGCGACGTTGCAATTGAAAACGTCATGCCGGATAACAAGGCAGTTTACGCGCTCGGCTCCTATCGTGCAGCCAGGGAAGAACAGGTGGCGAGAAATGAATATCAAAAACTCGGGAAAGGCGCGGAAATCAACGGAACGCATGTCTGCAGTCGAGTGCCAGTGAAACTCAACTCGACGTACTTGCTGCGATCGATAAACTTTCTCAGGTCCGACGTGCTGGTGGCGTTTAAGGTCGTACGGATAGATTCGGACGGCAGCGCCACCCTTGTCTGGAAGATCATAAAGAAGTTTTCGGCGCCCAAACTCAATTCCCAAGAACCAACAGTCATAGGGTAAGACGACGAAACGCTCAACATGGCCTATCAAGTAATCGCGCGCAAATGGCGCCCCCAGACGTTTGACGAAGTAACAGGCCAGGAGCCAATAACTCGCACTCTCCGCAATGCCATTGAGCATCAGCGGCTTCATCACGCGTATCTCTTCTCGGGCGCTCGCGGCGTTGGTAAAACTACCAGCGCCCGGCTGCTCGCGAAGGCTCTCAATTGCCACAAATCAAAACAGCCAACACCAACGCCGTGTCGCTCTGACGATCCGGATCAGTGTTCGTCGTGCCGGGAGATCACCGAAAGCCGGTCGATCGACGTGCAGGAAATCGACGCCGCGTCAAATACCGGTGTCGACAACGTGCGAGAAGCAATCATCGCCAGCGTCGGCATCGCGCCCGCACGTGACCGCTACAAAGTTTTCATCATCGACGAAGTTCACATGCTTTCCGGAGCCGCCTTCAATGCATTGTTGAAAACGCTTGAAGAGCCTCCTCCGCGTGTGGTCTTCATCATGGCCACGACTGAGCGCCACAAAGTTCCGGAAACAATTCTGTCTCGCTGCCAGCAGTTTGAATTTCGCACCATCGCGACTGCCAAAATCGTCGAACGCCTCAAACTGATCGCGAAATCCGAAGGGATTTCTATTCCTGACGATGCGCTGCGCGAGATCGCGCGCACCGGCGAAGGATCAATGCGCGACGCGCAATCGGCATTGGACCAGGTAATCAGTTTTGCAGGTGACAAGATCACCAAAGACGACGTTGAGATGGCACTGGGCGTGGCCGGCGCCGACATCCTCAAACGCATCATTGACAGCATTGCCTCCAACAAACCGGCGGAAGCGATCGCTGCTGTTGACGAGATCGTGATGCGCGGTCATGACCTGCGCAACTTCTGTCGGGACCTGCTGGCGCACTTCCGTGATCTGCTCGTCACCAAAGTCTCCGGTAACGAAGAGCTGTTGGAATCTGCCGTTTGCGAGCCGCAGGAATTGAAACGCCAGTCGGATCTGTTTTCAGAGTCGGATCTGGTTCGCTTCTTTCATTCGCTCGCTGAAACGGAAACAAAGCTTCGGGCTGCAACTCAACCTCGTTACCAGTTGGAAATCGGGATTGTGAAACTGATGGAGCTCCGCGGGGTTGAAAGCATCAACGAGATTATTCAACGCCTGGCTGCACTGGAAAACAATGCAGGTGGCAATCCGATCGCGAGCCAAACCCCGCCCCTGTCGAGCGGCGGTTCCAGCACTCCGAGCAAGATGAATCCAGAACGACCGCCTGCGAGCTCACGTTCGGCAAGCTCGTCGTTTGCGGCAACGGCAGTTTCACCAGCACTCGAAACACCGCTTGAAGAAAAACTCGAATCACTCACACTGTCGTCGGAGCTTTCAATAATCGACCGAGTAAAGGCGGTTTTGGAAACTCAGCGCAAGATGTTGCTTGTAACTGCCATCGAAGCCGCTCAGGCGACTGTTTTCGAGGACAGCGAACTCCGTATCGAGTTTGCTCCCGAAGCGCGCCATTTCCGCGACACCCTTTCAAAACCGGATAACAATAAGTTTGTGCGCGACGCGTGTCGCGAGGTCACCGGGAAGGAAATGGGTGTAAGGATCCTCGTGAAGAACCCCGCCGCAGAGGGCGAGCCACTGAGTCGCGACGACGAAGAGCGCCAGGAGAAGCAGCGTTTGCGTGAAACGGCTGAGAGCAGTCCGGTTGTGCAGCAGATGTTGAAGACCTTTCGGGGCGAGATTGTGGACGTGCGACGCGTTGACGGCGATCGCTGAACGAACAAAACCCGCGTGGTTGTCGTATGAGGTTCCACTTGTGGAGGTAGCTTGATACGATGCGCGACCCGGTTTTAGCAGGAATTTTGAGTTTGATTATTCCCGGCGTTGGCCAGATCTATAACGGCCGAATTCTGGCAGGAATTTTGTGGCTGATTCTTACGCCGGGATTCTGGCTTGGAACTGGCGGAACGCTGGGTTGGATCTGCCACATCATCTCCGCGTACTGCGCTTACTCTTACGCGAAAGAACATCCGATACGGGTTTGATTCTCAGGATTAAGTTAGACAGGATTTACAGGATTGTTCAGGATTTACATGTCAATCCTGAAACAATCCTGTCTATGGTCTGACTGGCTTCTTCGGCCGCACCGCCTTAGGAATATCCTCTAGATCCACAGGCGCGCCACCATCCAACTTCGGCGGTCCACCTCTCAGCACTGGCGGTAATTTTCCAACCGGCAAACTCACGGTCGCAATCGGATCGATGCGTCGCAGAATCGCGCCACCACGTCCTGCAACCCAGATATTAGTGCCACCTCGATAAGCAATCGTGAACAACGAAGTACTCGTAATCGTCGGTTGTACTTCCCAGGTTTGCCCTGCGTCTTTGCTGTGAATAATATTTCCCTGTTCACCAACCACCAGCACATCGTTTCTGTTTGCCAGCGCTACGCCGAAGAGGTTTCCATTCACGCCGCTTTCGAGATCCTTCCACGTTTCTCCGCCGTCATCAGTCCGCAAGATGATTCCGCCTGCGCCGACAATATAGCCACGCTGCGCGTCCGCGAAAGCAAGCGCGTACAACCATTCCTTGATGTTCCGATCAACACGCTTCCAGTGTTCACCGCCATCTTCCGTGCGCAGGATCGCGCCGCCAGACCCGACGGCAACGCCATGCAACTGATCGACGAATTTGACATCCTCGAGCCAGTTGAGCGAATTCGTTTGTTGAAACTGCCAGGTTGCGCCTTCGTCCTTCGTATGCCAGACGGCCCCGCGGGCACCCACGACCCATCCTTCGGTCGGCGACACAAATGAAACCCCAAACAGATCTTCTGTCGCCGGCGCTGGAACGCCAGCCCAGGTGACGCCGGCATTGACCGAATGAAGAACCGTGCCCTTATCGCCAACCACCCATCCTGATTTCTCAGTCGCGAAGGTGATCGCATTCAGTGATGTTGTCGATCCTGAAGGACGAATGGTCCAACTCTTACCGCCGTTGCTTGTGAAGAGAATCTTTCCGCGATCGCCAACGGCCCAACCGTGTGAGTTGTCGATAAAGTAGATGTTAGCCAGATCGTCGCGGCCGCCTTCCGTTAGTCTTTGCCACGACAAGCCACCATCGTCAGTGCGCACGACTAGTCCATTCGCGCCCGCAGCCCAGCCAATCGACTCATCTGAGAAGTAGAGAGTCGCGAGACGTGGTCCAGTACGAAGGTTCACCGGCAGCCAGATGTCCCCCCCATCGCCAGTTGTTAAGACGACGCCGCCCTCGCCGGCTGCCCAGCCATGCAGCTCGTCAGTGAAGAAGACGGCATAAAGGTCGGTCGTGATCAGACTGTCTTTGATCGTCCATGTCTCACCACCGTCTTGCGTTTGCAGGATCGTGCCGCGATAACCGACGGCGGTCGCTTTCTTTTCAGTTGTAAACGTCACGCCCGTGATCGGGAATTCAGTTAATTTCTTGCAATGCTTCCAATCGGCCCCACCGTTCGTGGTTATGAGCAAAGTTCCACGAGAGCCGGTGGCGATGCCGTTTTTTGCGTCGGCGAAAGCGATCGCAAAAAGATGAGCTGTGGTTTGGCTCGACTGAGTTTTCCAGGTTTTGCCGCCGTCAGTAGTTGCAATGATTGACCCGAAGCTGCCGACCGCCCAGCCAAGCAAGGGATTCTTAGGCGCGAAGGTTACGGCGAAGAGATGATCGCGCACGCCACTCTGCCGCAGAACCCATTTTGCACCGGCATTGCTCGTGGTTAGCACCACGCCGCGTGCGCCGGTGATGACTGCACGTGAACGATCTTTCACGTAGAGACCGTAGAGCGTCGTTATGGCGGGTGACACCTGCTCGTCCCACTCGAACCCACCGTTATTGGTGGTGAGGACGACTCCGTTTGAGCCGACCGCCCAGCCACGTTTCTTGTCTGGAGCAAATTTGATTGCGTTGATCGAATTTCCCTGCGGCAACGGGTTCTGCCATTGCCAGCCACGCAGTGGATCCTGTCCGTGAGCAAGCTGGGCAATGAGGAGGCAGATTACGAGGGCTAAGTTTCTTTTCATGTTGAAAAGGGGAGAGGGGATTATAGAGCCACAGATCTCACCGAATCAACACGAAGCGGTGGTCTAACCTGTGTTTTTATCCGGGTAGATCCGCGGGTTCAAAGGTGCCGATTTTGTCGACTGCGTCCCGTAAAATCGACTCTTCGACGTGTCCGGCAGCGGCGATTCTACGGGCTGCATTATCGGCAGCTTCCTGCAACACGTGGCCCGCGTGCCCGCGGGTCCATTCCCAATGAACTCTATGAACCGATGCAGCGCGATCCAATCGCTGCCACCAGGGCAGATTGGTCTTGCGCCGAAAGCGGCCGTTCATCGTTTCCACAACATATCGCGAATCAGTAAACACACTGACCTGACAAGGCTGCTTCAACGATTCAAGTCCCACGGCGGCGGCGACAATTTCGGCCTGCTGGTTCGTTGCCTTGCCTAAATACTCGCCAACTGCGCGCCAGTAACCTTTGTACCCCAGTAACGCGACGGCAGCAGCGCGGCTCGCTTCCTGCCCGTTGCCGAGGCTCGAGCCGTCGCAGTAGATCGCCACCTGTTTCAAGGAAGAAATTTGTTTGTCGTCGTTCTGCACAGTTGAGATTTGCGTTCGGTGAGACGTAGCCTATCACGCAATCGAAGGAAATTGTAGAATCTGGGCACGGAGGAAACAAAAACGATGACGCCTCAGGAACAACGATCCATCACTGAAGTGGATCGCATTCGAGATCAATTTCGTCGCGCGTTCGACGGTGAAGCTTGGCATGGACCAGCAGTGCTGGCTTTGCTCAACGGTGTGACTGCGCAACAAGCTGCAGCGCATCCGATTCCCGGTGCTCATTCGATCTGGGAGTTGACCCAACACATTGAAGTGTGGGAACGCACATGCCTGCGACGGCTCAATGGTGACCCGGCACGAATCTCTGATGAAGAAGACTGGCGCCCGCTCAACGACACGAGTGAAGCATCGTGGGAGAGCACAAAACAGCAGTTGATCAAAACTCATCGTGAACTACTCGACGCCATCGCGAATCTCGATGAGTCGCGGTTGAATGATCCGATCATTACGAACTCAATAGCGTCGTATTCAACTGTGTACGTAACTCTACACGGCGGCGTGCAGCACGATCTGTATCACGCGGGACAAATAGCGATATTGAAGAAAGCGCTTGAAGGCGTTGCTTCGTAACTGGTGACTGCTATGGCTGGACTATCACAGAAAGAATGCGTTCCCTGTCGCGGCGGTGTGCCGCCGCTGACAGCCGACGAGATCGCGAAACTCTTACCGGAACTGGATGGTTGGGAAGTTGTCAACAATCATCACTTGAAAAAGAGCTATCGATTTTCAAACTTCCGCGAATCGCAAACCTTTGTGAATCGCGTCGGCGATCTGGCGGAGGATCAGGGTCATCATCCGGATATCTGCTTTGGCTGGGGACAGGCGGAGATCACGATCTGGACACATAAGATCGATGGGCTGACGGAAAGTGATTTCATACTGGCGGCGAAAATCGATCAGTTGAAATAGATCTTTTCAATCTCGTCCACCATTCGCCTCAAGCTGAACTTTTTAGCCGCGGATTGAGCGGATTGCGTGGCGATGGTCCGACGCTTTTCGGGATCGGAAAGCAGATTGATCACGGATTCTGCAATTCGTTTCACATCGCCGATGGGTACCAGGACGCCCGTCTTCTGATCTTCAATAACCTCGCGTGCCCCTTCGGTTGCTGTCGCTACTACAGCAGTGGCGGCGGCCATTGCCTCCACGATCGCCAAGCCAAACGACTCGGTTTCTGACGCTGAAACAAACACGTCCATTACGCATAACAGTTTTTCCGCATCATCCAACCAACCGAGAAAATGGAGACGCTTAGTCAAATCGAGTTCAATGACTAGTCTCTCGAGTTGTCTACGAACTTCGGCTGATTTCGAGGTGTCAACCCCTGCAAGCACGAAATTAGTCTCAGGAAATCTTTTGGCGATCAGCGCCGCAGCGCGAATGAAATCGTCATGGCGTTTCAGGGTTCTTAACTCACCAATACTTCCTACCAAACGACCATCCACAGGCAAGTGAATGCTTCGAAGATAAGACTCACGATCCAATCCAACACATGTTTTGCTGAAGCGCTCGACATCAATACCATTAGAAATCACCACAATCTGGTTATCACTTACGATCTGAGACGCACGCAGTTCCCTCGCAACCGCTTGGGACACTGCAATCACGCGCGTCGCTCGCGCCAGCGTGTGGCGGTGAAGTCGATTAAGTTTGAATAAGACGTGCCGGGTGGCAATGAACTTGGTTTGGCGGTTACGCCGCGCGGCGTAGGACGCGAGCGAGTAGTCACGCGCCATGTGTGCGTGAATAACGTCGATTTGCTTTCGTCTTACGATTCTCTCTAACTCGTGTGCGCTCTGCACGTCGAGCGCGTTGCGCAACGGCAGCGTCAGGATCTTTTCTCGCGACAACGACAAATGACGCGGCAATGGCGATCCTGGGCGCACGGCGACATAAACATCATGACCCCGCACTAACAGAGCATTCGTGAGATCAGCAACATAACGCTCGCCGCCGCCGAAGGACGATGCTGAACTGATTTGAAGAATGTTCAATCTTGATATCCGTACGAAAGCCATCCACAGATTTCACAGATGTGTAGATAAATCTGCTTTGTCTATGGATGGCACACCTGTTGCCGTTAACAGTCTCAAACAGAACTGCTTGGTGGGGAGGATTGTATGGCAGCCAAGGCTAAATTAGTAACAGGACTTTTTAAGAGCAAGATAGCCGCCGAGTCCGCCGTCGACGCGCTGCTAAAACGCGGTTTCAGTCGGGATGACATCAGCGTACTCATGTCAGACGCTACGCGATCAAAGGAATTTGCGCTGCAAACACGCACACACGCTGCTGATGGATTGGGAATCGGCGGTGCTGTCGGTGGAGCAGTTGGCGCGGTGCTGGCGGCGATTGCTGCAGTGGGAACTACGCTCTTTCTTCCCGGCATCAATCTCGTGATTGCTGGTCCAATTGCGGCCGCACTTGCCGGTGCGGGTGCCGGTGGAGCTACAGGCGGATTAATCGGCGCCCTGATTGGCGCAGGTATTCCGGAATATCGCGCTAAGGTCTACGAAGCTGGACTAAAGGGCGGTGGGATCTTGATCGGTGTGGAAGCACGAACCGATGAAGAAGTAGATCGCATTGAGGATCTGCTTACCGAGCTCGGAGGCGAGCACGTTCGCACGGAGTAAAGCCACAAAATAGTCGCCACAAAAAGGCACAAAAAGCACAGCAGAGATGATTAACAAGTGGAGGGCGTCCGATTCATCTTGAATTTGACGCCTTAACTCCTTCCAACTTTGTGCTTTTTGTGCCTTTTTGTGGCTATGCAGTTTTCGAGGCCAGGCGATCGCGGGCGAGTTTGTCCCACTTGCGCTGCTCACGGTAACGATAGGACGGCATCGTTTTCACAGCCTCGACACAACGACCGAACATTTCCCTCGCTTCGTCACGTTGGCCCAGTTGTTCGAGTGTCTTGCCGTAGTAATAAAGACCTTCCGGATCATACGGTCGCCGATCGATGAACTTCGCTAGCGCGTCTTTCGCATCGTCAAACATGGACGCCGCAAGATAAGTGGCGCCGATCTCACGCCAGACTTCGCTGTGCGAGTGTTTGTCATCCTGTTCGAGCACGGTGCTGAAATAGTTAATCGCGTCCTGCAGTCGACCTTGTTCGCGCGCAATGCGGCCCAGTTGAAAATGCGCGTCGGTTTCGTCGTTTGCGATCTGAACGGCCTTTTCGAAGCGAGAGATCGCTTCCGCGTATTGCCGCCGGTACTGGTAGATCAAGCCGAGTTGATAATGCGCACCGGCGTCGCGCGGATTGATCGTCGCAGCTTCCATCGAGCGGCGAAAGCTCTGGCGTTGGCGCAACGAGTAGCCGATGTCGCCAATGCCGCCGCGAAACATCATGAAGGCGTAGAAAAGCAGAAAGGGTGAGAATAGGAACGGCGACACCGCAGAAAAGAGTTTCGCTTGCACTGAGAACGACAACGCCGCGACGGCCACCAGCACTAGACCTTTAGAGTAGTTAATACCAAAAAGCATTCGCAGTCCGAGCGCCATCAGTAGTCCAAAACAGGTGGCGCTGGCGGCCCAGAGTCCAAGTGCAGTCTTCTCGCTCAGGCCTAACGGTTCGAGTGCAAATCCGGCCAGGACAAACGGCAAGTGGGCCGCGGCCCACGCCATGAGTCCACACGTTAACAGTGGTCCATAGTCACGTCGCAGCAGCAAACTGAAACTTGCGTTCACTCCTGACATTGCGACCAGCAGTAACAGACATGGAATGTACAAAATCGCCATGCCGAGAACCGTCGTGAAGAAACTCGGCTGTGCAAACGACACAAACCACCAACCGCGATTCCCAACGAGCGGTAACGGGTGTCGATCGTAGACGAAGTGCGGGCGCGGGACGTCTTCGAACTCTTCTTCGCCGTAGCCTTCGGGGTCAGGTGTTGCAGCGGGTTGGGGCGGCACTTCACGGTAAACTGCCTCCACATTGTTGTATATAACGGAGGTGACGGTAGCGTGGAAGAGCATTGATAGCGCCGCCACAACCACGGCCGCATAAAGCCAGTGGCCTTCATCGACAATTCGACCCATCGACGACACGGGACGATAAAGCAGGCCAAGGAGGAGTTTCGTATTATCCCAAATCATGATCGTTGAACTTTACTAGTGTTTCAGGTGAGCTTCAGGGCCGAGGAACGCCTGTTCCAGAGTAGGTATGCGCCACAAAACTTGTCAAGAAAATTCCAGCCAGTACCGCTGAATACCTGCCCGAGAACTTTTTTCGTTCTTCTGCTTTTCCTTTTGTGCTTTTTGTGCCTTTTTGTGGCAAGATCACTTCTGACGATGGCTCAACAATCCCCTGAACAAACTACCAAAACCCGAATAGAAACCGACTCGATGGGCGCAATAGAGGTCTCAGCTGATCGCTACTGGGGAGCTCAAACGCAGCGCTCACTTCATCACTTCAACATCGGCGACGATCGCATGCCGCGCGAGATGATTCGCGCATTCGGCATTCTCAAAAAAGCCGCCGCCCTTGTGAACGAAGAACTCGGCAAGCTGCCGCACGATAAGGCGAAGTTGATCGTGCAGGCCTGTGATGAAGTCATTGAAGGAAAACTCGACGCTCACTTCCCGTTGCGCGTCTGGCAAACCGGCAGTGGCACGCAAACCAATATGAACGCCAACGAAGTGATCTCGAATCGCGCAATCGAACTCGCCGGTGGCGTCATGGGAAGCAAGCAGCCGATTCATCCAAATGACGACGTCAACATGTCGCAGTCCTCAAACGACACGTTTCCGACTGCGATGTACATTGCGGCGGCAGAGCAGCTGAACAAACTCATTCCGCGCGTTCAGGAACTACACGATGCCATCGATGCGAAAGCCAAAGAATTCGCCGGCGTAGTAAAGATTGGTAGAACTCACCTTCAGGACGCAACACCGCTAACAGTCGATCAGGAGATGGGTGGTTGGGCAAGTCTCGTCGGGCGCGACATCGAACGTCTGAAAGCCGCGATGCCCGGATTGCTCGATCTCGCCATCGGCGGCACAGCCGTCGGTACCGGACTTAATTCCCATCCGGAGTTTGGTGAACGTGCAGCCAGGAAGATCGCGGAACTCACCGGACTGCCATTCACGTCACACGCAAATAAGTTCGCTGCACTCTCCGCACACGACGAACTCGTCTACGCCAGTGGCGCGCTCAAAACTCTCGCCGCCTCTTGTATGAAGATTGCGAATGACGTTCGCTGGCTTGCTTCGGGCCCGCGTTCCGGTCTGGGCGAACTTATCCTGCCGGAAAACGAACCGGGCTCATCGATCATGCCGGGCAAAGTGAATCCGACGCAGAGCGAGGCACTTACGATGGTTGCGGTGCAGGTTTTTGGCAACGATCTGGCGACCAGCTTTGGCGGTTCACAGGGCAATTTCGAATTGAACGTTTACAAGCCGGTCATGATTCACAACCTTCTTCACTCGGTGCGTTTGCTGCATGATGCGATAGGAAGTTTCGTGGAATTTTGTATCTCAGGAATTCAGCTCAATCGCGAACAGATTGACAAGCACTTGAAACGCTCCCTGATGCTTGTAACTGCGTTGAATCCTCACATCGGTTACGACAAAGCTGCCCAGGTTGCAAAGAATGCTCACAAGAAGAACATCAGTTTGCGCCAGTCGGCCGTGGAACTCGGTTATTTAACTGAGGAACAGTTTGACAAGCTCGTGATCCCGGAAGACATGACGCATCCCTGATCGGCAAATTCTGGCGTGCCTGATAAGAACGACAAAGTAAAAGAGAACGTCTGCGGATCGTATTATGTGGATTCGTCGTGTATCGATTGCGACGTTTGCCGCGATACGGCGCCGGACAACTTCAGACGCTGCGACGAGAACAACTATTCGTTTGTCTACAAGCAACCGGAGAACGAGGAAGAGAGAGCGCTTTGTGAAGAGGCGCTGACGTGTTGCCCGGTTGAGGCCATTGGGAACGACGGCTAATTTAGCCACGGATTACACGGATAGAAAATCCGGATTCTTAATCCGTGCTATCTGTGGCCAAATGAACTTTGATTACATGATCCTCAATGGTCACGCGGTACGTTTGAATTCTCTCCTGCACCGTTAGGCATTCCCCACTTCTCACATCAAACTGCCATCCGTGCCATCCACATTCAACAATGTGCCCGCAGAGTGTTCCTTCCGTGAGCCGCGCGCCTTTGTGCGGACAGAAATTCTCGGTGGCATAGAATTCGCCGTCTACGTTGTACACAGCTAATTCGTTGCCATCAGGCAACTCCAAGCTAATGCAGGCGCCGGGGCGTAGGTCTATTTTAGTATCGAATGATTGCATTGAATGGATGGTAACAAAACACGTTTTGCAGAACCAGAATCACAAGTGCGGCAATTACAAGTTGCTAGCAAGTTTTCATCTCTCGTCCGTTCTCTATCTTTGCTGCCGGTTTCAACTCTCCCTCGGCTGTGAGATTCTAGGACCAGAAGAGGAGAGATTATGAAACGACTATCTTTGATTACTGGCGCGTTGGCACTTGTTCTCGGCTTTGCCACCGTCCTGCATGCGAAAGAGATCACTGTTCGCGGAAAACTTCAAAAAACCGTCGAAGCCGGTGGTTGGCTGATCGCAACCCGTGATACCAAATACCTAATCCTTAACGCAAAAGACTTTCAAAACAATTCGTGGTTTAAAGAGTCGACTAACGTCGAGGCGGTTGGCGAAACGAAGGACGTGATGACCACCGCGATGGAAGGCACTCCGTTCGAAGCGAAGTCGCTGAAACCTATCGATCAAGCGACAGCGACTCCGGGCAGCGACGATAATCGACGGGTGACACGCGTGATGGTTGCCGGCGATTCCATCATTCAAGCGCAGCCTGACACTGCAATTCTGACGATTTCCGTCGTCACACAAGCCAGAAACGCATTCGAAGCACAACAGCAAAACGCAACTAAAACCGATGCAGTCGTACGCGCATTGAAAGCTGCGGCCGGCACGGGCGCCGAAGTAAAAACGAGTGGCTACAGCCTGCAGCCGCAACGCGTGTACAAAGAAGGGCAGCCACCAACCATCACGGGTTACGAAGCGCGCAACAGCGTCACTGTTACCACGGGTGAACTGAACAAAGTCGGCACAATCATCGATGCGGCCGCGCAAGCAGGGTCGAATGAGATTGCGGGCATCGCGTTTACCTTGCGTCAGGATCGACCGGCACGCGATCGAGCATTGAGTGAGGCGACTCGTGAAGCAGTCAGCAAAGCGCAGGTGATTGCACAGGCATTGGGTGGCAAGGTCGTGCGGATCATCGAGGTCCAGGAAGAAGGATTTCAACAGCGACCGCCAGTGCCGATTCTACGAGCTGAGGCGTATGCCATGAAGGCGGATGTGTCGACGCCGATTGAAGTCGGTTCGTTGGACATCAGTTCGCGCGTTCAATTGATCGCCGAGGTAGAAGGTAATTTATAAGGCCCCCGATTCCCCCGAGCCCCCAAAAGAACCGAGGTTCCTGGTAAGGAGGGAAGCAATGGCCAGATACAGAAATGACGTGGATGATGAGAGAGACTATTACGCACGTGAGGAGCGTCTGAGAAGGGAAAACTTTGGCGCTTACGACGAACCGTATCGTCCCCGCCGTCAATTCGATACTGAACGGCGACCTGAATATAACCGCGGCCGGTTTGGTGAACGTGCGGATTATGAAAGAGACGAACCGCGTTATGCGGACTATCGCGGCAGTGATCGCTTTCGCGATGATTGGCGCCGAGATATTTCATCCGCTACGGCTCGAGACCGGGACTACTACAGCCCTGAACGTTCACGCCTGCGATGCCGCGATATCATGACGCGCGATCTCGCAGTTGCCACACGCGACACGACGCTTCCGGAAATCGCCTTGATGATGAAACAGGAAGATACGGGCGTGATTCCGGTGGTTGAGTACGACACGCAAGGTAATGGCAGAGAAAACGCTCCGGAACGAAAACATGAAGGTCGCAATTACACACGTGGCAAACTCACTGGCTTAATCACTGACCGCGATATAGTCGTGCGCGCTGTTGCAGATAACAAAGATTGTGCAAGCGTTCGTGCCGAAGACATCATGTCGGTTGATATTCACACCGCTAAACCGAACGATCGCGTGGTCGATGTGATTCGGAAAATGGGAGACAAACAAGTGCGCCGGATTCCGGTGTGTAACGATAACGGCTACCTGGTGGGACTGATCTCGATGGCTGACATTGCAATCGAAACCCGTCAGGATCGCGAACTTTCAGATGCTCTCGAGGAGATCTCGAAGGGTTCGTCGTTCTGGAACCGGATCTTTGGCTAATCAAACGCTTCGATAATATAGGTCCTATAGATATATAGGACCTATATTGCTCGAACGCTTCGATTTCACTTATCCTCTTGCCATGCGAAACACCGATCGTGAATTCTCGCTGATCCGTCCGGGTCGGCGAGTGGTACCGTCGGGCCGGCTGTGGAATCCGGCTGCCGACGTCTATCGTTCGTCTGATGGCTGGGTCGTGAAAGTTGATCTCGCGGGTGTCTGTCAGGACGAGTTGGAGATCGAAATACGCGACACACTTCTCAGTATTCGTGGCTGTCGACGCGACACACACTATCGTGAAGGCTTCGTTTGCCAGCAGATGGAAATCACCTACAGCCGTTTTGAAAAGTCGATCCAGTTTCCGGCGCCGATTGAAGGAGCGTCGATCAGACAGGATTACAGCGATGGTTTTCTGATCATCAACGTGCGTAGGGAACAGGATTAGTTATGCCGGAATCTCTTGAAAATGTGCAGCCAGCCCCCGAAACGCCCGGTACCGAGCCAGAAACTCCGGTGAGCGAGGATTTGAGGTTTTCTGCACGGCCAGCCGGAGAGCCTTTCGAGGTCGCAGTGTTGGCACTGCAAAACCTCACGATCTTTCCGGAAACAGTTGTACCTTTGGGCGTCGGCAGGCCGCGCTCGCTTGCGGCCGTCGAATCCGCACTTTCAACTCCTGAAAAATTGTTGTGTTGCATCACTGTGCATCCGGACCGCTCGGACGATACAGACGCAAAGCCCGCCGATCTATTTGAAGTCGGCACGCTCGTGATGATCAAGCGCATGGAGCGCACTTCTGACGGAATGCGCATCATCGCTCAGGGAACCGAGCGTGTCCGCGTGGTTCAGTGGAAACAGGAAGATCCACACATGCGTGCCATCGTGGAAATCCTGCCCGAGCCACGTGTCGTCGATGCTGAACAAGTCGAAGCAGCCAAGCGCAATCTGCAACAGATGATCACGGAGGCTTTGGCGCTATTGCCAAACGTCCCTCCGGAAGTGCGAATCGCAGTGCTGGGTCAGGTGGATGCGGTGCGGCTATCGTATTTTCTGGCGTCAATTCTCACTCTCGGCGTTGAAGAAGAGCAGAAGATGCTCGAAGCAAACACTGCTGACGAGCTTGCGGGTCTCGCTAACACCAATCTCGCCAGGGAAGTAGAAATACTGCAACTGCGTTCGAAGATCGCGTCGGAAGCGCAAGTTGAGATGGATAAAGCCCAGCGCGACTACGTGCTGCGCCAGCAGATGCGCGCCATTCAAAAAGAGCTGGGTGAAGACGAAACAGGCGAAGCCGCGGAAACTGAGTTACTGCGCGAACGGCTTGAAAAAGCAGAACTCCCTGAAGAGGTACGCACGGAAGCAGACCGCGAACTAAAACGACTGCAACGCCTGCCACCCGCGGCGCCCGATTATCACGTCATTCGCACGTATCTCGAGTTTATTCTGGAATTGCCGTGGCTCAAGTCTTCGGAAGACAAACTCGATCTCGCCGAGGCTCGGCGCATTCTTGATGAGGATCACTACGGTCTCGAAGACGTCAAGGAACGCATTCTCGAGTTTCTGGCAGTTATCAAACTGCGGCCGGACACGAAGAGTCCGATACTGCTGTTTGTCGGTCCGCCGGGAGTCGGCAAAACATCTCTCGGCCGGTCAATCGCGCGGGCCCTGGGACGGCAGTTTGAAAGAATGTCGCTCGGCGGCGTGCGTGATGAAGCCGAGCTGCGTGGCCACCGCCGCACCTACATCGGCGCGATGCCAGGTCGCATAATTCAATCGATTCGTCGCGCGGGCGTGAACAATCCCGTACTGATGCTCGATGAGGTTGATAAACTCGGCAACGATTATCGTGGCGACCCGGCCGCCGCACTGCTCGAGATTCTCGATCCACAGCAGAACAACTCTTTCCGCGATCACTATATGGATCTGCCGTTCGATCTGTCGAAGATCTTCTTCATCGCGACGGCGAATCAGCTTGGACCAATTCCGGCGCCGCTGCGCGATCGCATGGAGATCATCCGTCTGGCGGGCTACAGCGACCGTGAAAAACTCGAGATCGCACGTCGTTACCTGATTCCGCGACAGATCACTGAAAACGGTCTCAACAACGCACAACTCAAGATCACAGACGACGCCCTCGAGCTGATCGCGTCGCGCTACACGCGCGAAGCAGGCGTGCGCCAAATGGAAAGAAACATCGGCAGTATCGCTCGCAAAGTGGCACTGAAGATTGCGCAAGCCCAGGCAGAGGCCGTCACTGTGTCGGCTGCTGATCTTCGTGAGTATCTTGGTGCGCCGCAGTTCTATCCCGAGCAGGCACGCAAAGAGCTGCCCGCCGGCGTCGCCACCGGGATGGCATGGACGGAAATGGGTGGTGAGGTTCTCTTCATTGAGGCGACACTGCTGCCGGGAGGTCGCGGCTTAACTATCACTGGTCAGCTTGGTGAAGTGATGCAGGAGTCGGCTCGCGCGGCGCAGTCGTATTTGTGGTCGCACGCGGCGGAGTTTGGCATCGAGCCGGAGATTTTCAAGGAGTTCGGAGTTCACTTACACGTGCCGGCGGGCGCCATTCCAAAGGACGGGCCAAGCGCAGGCGTAACAATCACTTCAGCGCTCGCTTCGTTGTACACAGGCCGCCGCGTTAGACCAGATACGGCGATGACCGGCGAGATTACTCTTTCGGGTCTTGTGTTTCCGATTGGCGGTGTTAAGGAGAAGGTTTTAGCAGCGCATCGCGCGGGAATTCGGCGGATTATCTTGCCGAGCCGTAACGAAGCTGACGTCGATGACATCCCCGAGGACGTGAGAAATGAGTTGCAGATAGTGTTCGTGTCGGGAATTGCTGAAGTGCTTGACGCTGCGTTGGAGGTGCTCGTCGCGAATCCACCACCGCTGGCATCAACGGGCGCGATGGAATCAGCACGTGGCCGCCACACCGAGCCCGAACCGCAGCCGTTGACGGTTAAGGGAATAGAAAAATAGGTCCCATAGGACATATAGGACCTATATTCCAGGGTTCAAAAAAATGAGGTCACCGGAATTCTCCGGTGACCTCATTTGGTTTAAGGCTGAAGCCGAGGTTTACGGCAGGGCTTCAACGTTGAAGAAGAACTTGAACGAGCCGGTTGTCTGCACGCCCAACAGGACTTGCAGATTGATGCTCGCTCCTGGAGCCAAAGGCGAACCCAACGTAACCGTACCGGTCGTCACGCTGCTGTTGAACCCTCCACCCGAAGGTTGGGCAGGTGGTGTCTCGAGCGTCGTGCCAAGTATGGTCAGAGTGCAAGGCGCTGACGCGAAGCCCGCTGCCAGACATGTGACTGGATCGCTCACAGTGTCTGTCACGTTGCCCGAAGTCAACACCCTGAGGTCGGCAACGCCTCCTCCCGAGATAAAGGCAGTGCTGATATCCACCACGCGGATCCGCAACCGCGTTACCGGCGCGCCGGTGTTGTTAACGAAGCGACGTCTAATCGACATTGTTCCGTTAGCCGCATTCGGGCCGATAGCCGCCCCATCGCGTACGCGGTTTGGATTACCGGCAGCTCCCTTGGTGGAATCGAGCAGGAACACTGCGATGTTGAAGGTCGTGTGTGGACTGCCCAGGTTCTGCGGACCCGGAGCTCCCAGGCGCTGACCCGCCGGTGTAGAAGTAATCAACGTATCGATGAAGATAAAGTCGTCGCCGTTAACGTTCGAATCCTTGACCAGACCATTGGTCGGACACGGACCAAACGTCGTCGGGTTGCCCTTCTTACCGCACTCATCACGGAAGTAGCTGTATTCCAGCACACTGCCGCTGAGCGGAACCAGCGTCGTGCCTTCGCGTAGCAGGTCACAAGTTCCTCCGGTATTGGCACCAAAACCCACCGCATCAAGCCGCGCCGCCGTTGAGATGCCCGTCACCGTCGCTACACTGAAGATTGCGACGTTGCGGTCATTCTCGATATCCGACGACAAGGTTAGATCGCCGGCCGCCGCCCCAGAACCCCCGTAGTTGGCGAGACTGTAAGCAGATCCGGTGAACAGGAAGTGTCCACGAGCCGGAATCGTTGTTCCGTTCGGAATGACCCCGATCAGAATTGGCGTTGCACTGCAGCTGGCACCCATCTTGAAGAGGCCATATCCACTCGACCCATCAGTGGCTGCAACCGTGTGCGGTGAGTCGGAGTTATTGTAAATCTCGACGAAGTCGTCTCCAGCTCCCGCCGGTCCACTCGTGCGCAGTTCGCTGATCAGAATCGCTCCTGCTGGATTCGCAACCAGGATTGTGCCGGTGGCCGTGCCATCAGTGATGATGCCGTTCACCGGGGTCGACAGGTTCACGAGGAACGTCTCATTCACCTCAGAGTTGTTCGCATCCGACAAGACCGGCACCAGGATCGTCTTGAACTGCTCGCCTACTGCGAAGCTGACAGTACCTGACGAAGCGGTATAGTCCTGACCCGCTATCGCATGGTTGACTGCCGGTGGCTGATCCTGCGTGGTGTAGTCCACAGACGTGCCACCAACAGGCGCCGGCGCACTCAACGTGACCGTGAAGATCATGTTAACTGAACCGGACGTCGGCTCAACCACCTGCGCATCCTGGATCGTGATGTTCGGCAGATTCTGGACCAGCGTAGTCTCCGTAGCTGAATTGTTACCAGGCGTTGGATCAGCAGTACTACTCGACACGGTGGCCGTATTGCTGATCGTAGTGCCGTTAGCTGTTCCCGCGGTAACGTTCACTATCACGGTGAAGACACTGGAAACTCCCGCAGCAAGCGTGGGCCTCGTGAATGTCAGAGTACCCGTACCTCCCGCCGGAACCAGGTCTGTGCGTGTCCAGCCTGCCGGTGTCGTCACCGATACCAGCGTGGTATTCGCCGGTACCGCATCCGAGAGCGACAAGCTTTGCGCGTCGCTTGGACCATTGTTGGTTACGGTGATCGTGTAGGTGATATTGCTACCTGCTTGTACCGGATCAGCTGAATCCGTCTTCGTCACCGATACATCTGCCGATGGCGCCAGGGTATCAGTATCCGTCGCGCTGTTATTTCCAGGCGTCGGATCAGTCACTCCTCCCGGCGCAGTTACAGTTGCCGTGTTCGACAAGGATCCAGTTGCCGATGCAGCGACGGTCGCATTTACCGTGTAGGTGATACTGCTGCCTGACGGCATGTTGACCGTGTCGTTGATATTGCCTGAACCCGCTGCCGTGTTACCGGTCGCTCCACCTGCGGCAACACTGGTGAACGTCACTCCCGTAAGTTCTGCTGGGAAGGTGTCCGCCACCGTGGCGCCCGACACGTCACTTGGACCAGAGTTGGTTACTGTGATCGTGTAAGTCACCGGAGTGCCCGGTACCTCCGTGGCAGAGCCGTCCGTCTTGGTGATCGAGAGATCAGCCGTTGCGTTAAGCGTGTCTGTATCAGTCGCGCTGTTGTTTCCAGGCGTCGGATCAGTCACTCCTCCCGGCGCAGTCACCGTCGCCGTGTTGGTCAGGTTTCCGGTCGCCGTCCCAGAGACGGTCGCGTTTACTGTGTAAGTGACACTGCTGCCGGATGGCATGTTCAGCGTGTCGCTGATATTGCCTGCACCCGCCGCCGTGTTCCCGGTCGCACCGCCTGCCGCCACACTGGTGAACGTCACTCCCGTAAGTTCTGCCGGGAACGTGTCCGCTACTGTGGCACCGTTGGCATCGCTTGGACCATTGTTGGTCACTACGATGGTATAGGTCACCGGAGTGCCCGGTACCTCCGTGGCAGAGCCATCGGTCTTGGTGATCGACAGATCAGCCGTCGGGCTAAGCGTGTCTATGTCAGTCGCACTGTTGTTTGCCGGCGTTGGGTCAACGACGCTTGCGGGCGCCGTCACAGTGGCCGTATTGGTCAGGCTTCCGGTCGCGGACGACTGGATAGTCGCGTTGACCGTGTAAGTGACACTGCTGCCGGATGGCATGTTCAGCGTGTCGCTGATACTGCCTGCACCAGCTGCCGTGTTGCCGGTCGCACCGCCCGCCGCCACACTGGTGAACGTCACTCCCGTCAGTATTCCGGGGAACGTGTCACTCACAGTGGCGCCTGCCACGGTACTTGGACCATTGTTAGTAACCACGATGGTATAGGTCACCGAAGTGCCCGGCACCTCCGTGGCAGATCCGTCCGTCTTCGTGATTGATAGATCAGCCTGTCCTAACTCAAACGCGCCAACGTCTACGCTCGAGCCGATCGTGCGCGGGAAACCCGTGCCTCGTTGATCGACCGGCAATGGCTCAGCGGTGTTCGCGTCGCCATCGAGATCGAACGTGTCGGCCGGCAGGTTCGCGTTGCTGCCCGCGTCAACAGCCGTACTGGTTGATAACAATGCGTGCGTTGACGTCGTGCCGCCGTTGTTCGCCAATGCTCCGAGACCTGGGGTCGCGACACCCACCTGGTTGTTGTTGACGCCGTTTGTCAGACCCCCGGCGCCACCTGTTCCGATCAGGTTGAATGAGCTGGCTGCGTCAACGGTGCCGCTGATGTCATCCGCAGCATCCGACGCGCCGTTCTCGTTGAAGTTGCCTGCAACGATGGTGTTCTTAAGCGTCGTTGTACCGGCGTGTGCACGAATACCGCCACCGTCGCCGGCACCGCTGTTGTCAGAGTCGGCAACGTTGTTGGTGATAGTGCTATTGATGATGCTCGCTGTTCCACCGAGAACAATGACACCACCGCCGCTACCCGCCGCTGCGTTGCCACTGATCGTGGTGTTGATGAGCGTCAAACTAGTGGCGGTAGCTGTGGTGCTGATCGCACCGCCATCGTTTGTCGCCGCATTGCCGGCCAGAGTCGAATTCACAACAGTCAGCGTGCCGTCATTCAGGATTGCGCCGCCGTCTGTGGCACTGCCACCCGTAAGAGTGAGGCCAATGATATTTGCGGTCTTGCCGGAGTTGATATTGAACACACGGCTCGCGTTATTGCCGTTTACCGTAATGCTCTCGCCGCTGTCATTTCTGATAGTGACATTCTTGGTTACTGGGAGCTCGCCTGTCGTCAAGGTAATTGTATGCGGTCCCGGACCAGTGATGTTGAATGTGATCGTGCTGCCGCTGCAAACGCTTGCGACGGCTTCACGCAACGTGCCGACGCTGCCGTCGTCTGCCGCGCTCGTCACGACGGGATTCGGGGTGCAGGCAATAACTACCTGCGCGACGACGTTGCTCTGCGATGGATCGAAGTTTCCATCACCTGAGTAATCCGCGCGGATGTTGTGTGTGCCTGCGGTCAATGCCGAAGTCTGACATTGCGCAGAGCCTCCGCTGAGTGCCACGTCGTTACAAATCACGGCGTTGGCATTCGACGTGTCGATGAAGTCGACAGTGCCAGTTGGATCCGCGGAAGCCTGTGTTGGACTCTCAGCAACCGTGGCCGTAAAGGTCACGAGGTCGCCAAAGTTCGATGGGTTCAGATCGGAAGCAAGCGTCGTTGTGGTGTTGAAGAGATCGACCGGTGTTGCGGTCTTGTCGGCTGGACCACCGACTGCCGGATCGTCTGTCAGCACCGGCGTTCCGCTTTCGGCGAAACTAACCGAGCCCTGATTCTCGACCTGGGGAGTCCCCGGAGGTACTCCAGTCAGGTTTGGTGGATCATTTACCGTCACCTGGAAGGTGATGGTCACACTATCACCTGGGCGCAGCGTGCCGATGAGGATTGGCCCTACGGTCTCACCTGCCATCATCGGCGCAGCAATCGCACGCGGCTTCAACGTCGCGTGGTGTGCTCTGATTTTTGCCTTTTCTGCCTTCAGCTCTGAGGTTCCGGTTCTAACTTCCGCAACCGTCTGATTCGAACGCACCTCAGATTTCTGAGCTTTGGCTTTCGCCATGGTTTCTGGCGCCGTCTTCACAGTGCTTACTTTGTCAAACTTCCGTGCTGACTCGAAACCACTGTTAGTTACCAACGCCGGGTGTGACTCAGTTGAGTTATGTGACTCGACGGAACTTACCAATGGCAACGAAGGCAGGGTTGGCGCCGTCGGCTGAGTACAAGCCGTTCCTGCCGGGATGGTGTTGTTGAAAGTCGAGCCTCCGCTGACTGATGCAGTAGCGGTGCCACCCGCGGGATTTCGGCCCTGCAGGTAAGTCACAAGAGCCGCCGTGTCGGTGGTGCCGCCGGTGTAGCCGGGGAACCGCATCGTGGCGATGCTGCGCGCGCGCACACTCATCTCGTCGATTTGGACAACCGCGTTCAGTGTGTTGTTTAGGATGTCAGCGCAGACGTTTCCGGTTTCGTCGAGCAGCGACGAGCCGGTCTCAAGTCTGATGGCCCAACGGCTCAACCCAACGTCATCAAGTTCGTTGACGTTATTGTTAGAGACCGTGGCATTCATGTTGTTGTCGCCGTCGCGGACAGCAAGAAGATCGATACCTTTATCGAAACACTGGCGCAGGGTGTTGCCCGTGATCGAGACGGTGTAGGTCCCCGCGGGCGCAGCATGCACCCCACCCGAACCAAGACCGTTCGCTTCCGCGAGGATGCAGGACCCTTGCGCCGAACCCGAATTGTTCACGCCGCTCGTACCAACTAGGTTGTTGCGGATGAAGCCGTGCATATTTCCAGTGGGTTCGCTGCTGCCAAGGCCAGTGTTGATGGCGGTCGGGATCGCGCCGTTGATGGAGTTGCCATCGACGTCAAACCTGTATGTGCCGGAGAAGGGACCACCGACACGCAGGGCGATGCCCTGACCGGTGGGGCTGGCGTGGCCGCCCGTCAGCGTGTTGTCATCGAACGTGACGTTCATGATCGCGTTGCTGCTGCTGACGACGTTGAAGTGGTCATCTTTGTTTGCGGTGAAAGTGCTGGTTCCCACGTGCACGTTGGAATTGGTGCCGCCGCGGGTGTCGAGCACGAGACCGTCGCCGCCGATCGAAGAGTTGCTGGAAAAGATGCTGCCCGTCACTGTCATGTTCAGCGGTGTGCCTGCGGTGTCGTTAATTACACCGAAGTTGTTGAACGCTGAGCCAGTGAATCGTGAGCCAGTTACCGAGACGGTGCCGAAAAGGCCGATGAAGTACGCACCGTTTTCGGCGGCTTCGTCGCCGGCGTTCTGAACGTTTGAATTTGAGAGGCTGAAGCCGGTTACGCCGGAGCCGACGATGCCCTGCTCTTCAGCACCATTGATATTGATCCGCGACAGCGTGACGCTCGAAACATTCGTGAGATCGATCGCGCCATTACAGGTCGAGACGTTGCCGAGGTCACAGGTGCCGCCGGCTACGCCGCCATCCGCAGTGTTCGCGTTCGCAAAGTTGATTCGCGAGAGCGAGATGTTGGTGGCGTTCGTGGCCTGGACGCCGCTGGTCGTAATGTTCGTAATGGTGCCGCCATTGCACTCACCAGTGACGGGAGCGGTAAAGCCAGCAGGTGTGCCCACTGCATTGACGGTGACCGCGCCGCCGCACCGATCGGTGCCGTTGGCCGAGCCAGTTACGGCAAGGCTTCCATTAGTATCAATAACCTGGATGCCGAACGCGGTGGCGCTGGCGGACACGTTTGTGAAGTTGAGTCCGAGAGTCGTTAACCCGACTGGGCCATCGATGCGGATAGCTGCGAGGTTAGCGACTGCGCCCGTGTTAGTCGCGTCCACGGAGCCAGTCGCGTTAATGGTCCCATCGGCGCCAGTAGCAACAAAACCCTGGGCGCCGTTCGTGAATATGCTCACTGCGCCAAGCGCGTAAGTGCCGGTACCACCGTTGATTGTAAGCGCCTGGTTCGTCATGCGCGAACCACTGGTTCCGAGTGTCATTCCGTTCGAGAATGTCACGTTGCCGTTGGCGTTGTTTATGTTGATGCCGGTGCTGGATGCGCCACCGGTGATACTGCCCGTGTTGAAAGTTATGGTGTTGCTGCTGGTTCCATCGATATTGATCACCCGTTGACCGGACGTGTTCTGAGTGATCGAGCCGCTGTAAGTTACTGACGGGCTGCTGCTGCCACCGACGTTGAAGGCAGTTCCTGAGGGGCTCGTGATCGCGGAGCCGGCTGGGAACGTAAATGTGCCGCCTGAGCCGCCGAGGATGTCAATTCCTGCATCCCCACCATTGAGTGTTATGACACCGAAGCCATAGGTACTATCAGCGTTGTTGAACTGGAGTCCCGTACCACTCGTGGCGGTTAAGGTAGAGCTGAAGGTGACGGCGCCCGTTGCGTGATTCGAAATATCCACGCTTGCGCTGTTAGCTGCATGGCTGATGCTGCTACCGCAACTGAACGCCACGGTCCCGCCATTAATAACCACATCAGAACCGAGAACGCCGCTGATGGCGCCACCGGCACCGACGGATACCGAGCCAGACGCTCCGGCAATATGAAATCCATTGCTGCCCGCGCTGGTTGTAGTCGCACTGACAAACGCCACATTCAACGTGCCGCCCGAATCGGCACGGAATAGACCGCCAGTACCATTGAGAATGACCTCGGAAATATTCAACGTACCAACCGTCGCTGTCGTTGTGTTGGTAATGTCGTAATTGCCCGCGCCGGTAGAAGTATTGCCAACAGTGAAACCTCGCAGGAGGTTACCGCTGGCGAGCTGAATACCAGAAGCGGTTGATGTAACTACCGGACTCGCTCCGCCTGTTGCCGGTAGCGGATCGCTGAAGGTGGGAACAGTTACGCCAGCGATGGTAGCCAAACCGGCTGTGGCAGCTGCGCCGATAAGTTTTTGATTGTTGAGCAGCACCAGTGCTGCGTTGTCGTTGTAGGTACCGCTGAATAAAAAGATGGCGTCGCCCGGATCATCGGCCGCCACAGCACTAAAACAACCAGCGCCGACTAAACAATTGAACGGGTTCGTCAATCGGCCGTCACCGCCGCCTGGAGCTGCGGCATTAACAAACCAGATCATGCCGCTGACAGTAATGTTCACCGTGGCCGTATCGGTTTTCCCGGTTCCATCTGTAACGGTGTAGGTGAAACTGTCGGAACCCTCAAAACCGGGCGCGGGGTTGTATTGAAAACTGCCATCACCGGTCGTGGCTGTAACTTGACCACCGTTTGTGCTGGTTCCTGCAAACGGTGCGCTGGCGTCACCACCAAGCGTCGTAATTGTCAAACCGGCGTTTGTGCAGGGTCCGCCAAGCGGATCAGGATCGCAGTCATTAGCCAGCAGATCATTGACTCCATCGGGAACCTGGATGCGCACATTGCCGAGCGCGCTAAAGCTATCATTCACCGCGATCGGCTGCGTCGTGATCGACCCGCCAACCAGCGTTGTATGTGGGTCGATGGTATCGGTGAACTGGACGTTAGTAGCATCAGTCGTTCCCGTGTTGGAAACGGTCACCGTGTACTCGATCTTTTCTGTTGTTCCAGGGTCAGCCTTTCCGTCGCCGTCATCACTGATAAGGGCGTCCACCTTGGTCGCCGTTATTACCGGTGCAAAGGGCTCGGGAGCGGGCGCTGCCACCGGTGCATTAGCAACACTAACCTTGGCCGTCGGTTGCGACGACTTGTTACGGCGCAGCGATGAGGCCTGATCTGATCGGCTCATGGCTGACGCTATCGGAATAAACGGCATTGTGAAAAGTGAAAATGAGAGCAGGCAGGCGATGGAGACATTAAGGTTGCGCCTACACACAGACAGCGAGATTCGGGTTTTCATACATTTCTCCTGCTTTTCGGCTTTGCTCTTGTTCAGGGAGCGGGTGGTCAACTCCTGCTCCGAACAAGTGTCAACGATTGGGTGACCGAGATAATTGGCGATGCAAGGAACTTCTCAGGTCGTATTGACCTGCAGAGATGTTCTTCGTGACTTTGTTTCAGCTATTGTCGTTCTAATGTATTAAGCGGGAACTCAGACTTAAAACCACCATGGTCTTATCATCGCGCTTAAAATGACGATCGGATGGAACCGCCATTTTAGCGCAACGTGGCTCGATTAGGAGCCAATTCTTCTGGGCCCGTTTAGTCTAAACGTGCAATGCCATGGTTACCGCACTAACTATGGTCTTTGCGGGAAAATTCCCTGAAGCGCAATACAGAAATTGAGCGTCAGGTACGGTTGCATGTTGTTATGCGGCAGCCCACCGCCAGCGACCCCCAACTGCTGTGGGGTCATGAGCCCTAAACCCGCATTGCTGGACTGATATAGGAAGGCGTTTATCGACCGGCCAAGGATGCGATCGGGTGCGGGAGGTTTAAACTCGCCATCTTCGGTCGACGCCATTACGTTATGTGTGTGGATCGGTATCTCACTCTGGAGCAGAGTAATAGTCTCTACGCCGCTCAGCTCACCTAAATCGCGAAGGCTGAGCCCTTGACCCTGACCGGGCTGCATCGGAGCGTTACCCTGCATGTCGGGTAACGCAAAGGTGGACTTGCCATCACCACCATAAGTAGTACCGAGCAGAGCGAAGAGCGCAGTATTCTGTGAGAGAGGCATCAATTGTCCATCGCAGAACGCCCAGCCTGTCGGGGGAAAGTTAAAAGGAAAGATTCGGATTTCGGCTACAAATTGGTCGGACATTTTCTTCTCCTTTAGGTCTGGCTGGGGAACACTCCGAAGAGCGATATGATGAAGTTGATGCAAAGAAACGGTTGAGTATTCTCGTGGGGCTGACTACCGCCCGCCGGTTGGGCGCTCTGAGCGTTCATGGGCGTGTTCACCGCATCCACCAGAAAGAGATTGATCGTTCCCTGCTCGCCGAGCAGGTTTCCAACCGGGGTGTTGCCCGTGGCGGGGTTCAAGCTGGCGAGGAACGGATGGTTATGGTTCGGTATCTGCTGAGTAGTCAGCGTCTCCTGCTCGGTACCGGCCATCTCGCCGAGTTGATAGGTCGTACCGTCCGGTCCAGTGCCCATGTGAATGGGAACACGGCTGGCGAGATTCGGGAGGTTAAACGTTTCTTCGCCGTCGCCGCCATAGGTTGTGCCGATCAATTGAAAGAGCACTTCGTTCTCTGAAATCGGAACGGTCTGTCCCTCACAGAACATCCAGCCGTTCGGGGCGAAGTTACCTGCGAACATTCTAATTTCACCAACAAATGGTGCCATTTTTCGTTCCTCCTTTAGTTCTGCGATGGGAAGATGCCCTGGAGCGCGATGATGAAGTTCAGCACTAGGTACGGCATCATGTTGTTGTGTGGCTGGCTACCGCCGACATTCGAGACGGTGCTGGGAGCAAGCGTCGTCAGATTCGCCACCGGGGTATAGGCATTATTTGCCCCGCCGAAGAAATTGCTAGTCGCAGCGGGACTGTTGGCGTTAGTCGGAGAAACGGAGAGCAAGTGGTTGTGCGTCGGCAGTTGCTGGATATTGACTGTTACTGCCGTACTCCCGGCCGCCTCTCCAAGCGTATGACCATTACCCATATGAATTGGCACCCGCCCACGGAGGTTGGGCAGGGCGAAGGTGGTCTGTCCGTTGCCACCGTAGGTGGTTCCCAATAATGCGAACAGTGCCTGGTTTTGGTTGATGGGCAAAAATTGCCCATTACAAAGTGCCCATCCCTTGGGGGGGAAGTTAAACGACACGATCTTGATTTCACTAAGGAACGGTTCCGACATGTCTCCTCCTAAAGGAAATTGAAAAATCGCTCAGCGTAACAATGGATTAGCAGCGCTTCGGGTTTGTTGCGTCTAGCTGTTGGTCCCGAACTCTCTATTAGTTTGAGAAAAGTCGGGCGGAATAGCTGTCCTGCTCGTGGAGATCTGGAGAACTAGAATTGAAGCGGGGGGATTCTAAACCGGGTTGGACCGAAACACAAGCCCAAATTGCCCCGTTCAGCAAAATTTCATGCAAACCCTTTTTGACTCCAAAATGCGCGTATTGAGTGGGCCGATACGAATGAATGGATTGCGGGCCCGATTTTTCTTGGCATGAGCTAAGAACTGAAGATAAACTATAGACCGTCACATCGAGCGGCCCGTTCAGAGGCCGCCAATTCGCGGTCCAACCTATACGCAGCCCAGGAGAGAACCCACAATGAATATGCCACGTCGCACCTTTTTGCGAGATGCGTTTAGATCCACTGTATCAGTCGGTTTATTGTTAGCAGTTTCCCGCGCCAGTTTCGGCCAACAGAGCGCGGGTGTTCCACTCGAAGCACAGAAAGACCCGGTCTTTTCTTTCAAAGCCGAAACCTTTGAGCCCTACGTGGGCGACATTTTTACAGCTCCCAACGCTCGCGGTGAGGCCATTGAACTGAAGTTGGTTGAACTTAAAAAATTTGAACCTAAAAACACTGTTACGAAGCTGGCACGCACTACCAACAGCTTCAGCTTAAAGTTTAAGGCTTCTGATGAACTTCCTCCGTTTACTTCGATCCATACAATTAGCCATCCGGCTCTCGGGAAATTTGATCTATTCTTAACGAAGCGGAAGAATGACAAAGACGAATTGCTCTACGAGGCCGTTATCAATCATGTCGAATAACGTAAACGTATCACTACGTCCGGTTACTGACGCCGACCAGGAATTTCTGGTCGGCGTCTACGCAAGTACGCGTGCTGCCGAGCTCGCCCAGGTAAATTGGGACGAAAGTCAGAAAGATGCTTTTGTACGCTGGCAGTTTGCACTGCAGAGGCAGGAGTACGACACACGTTATCCAGATGCGCGTTACGACGTCATTCTTGTCGATGGTGTTCCGGCCGGGCGAATCTGGGTAGGAACAGATGACACGCAGATCCGTCTGCTTGATATAGCGTTACTGACCGAGTTTCAGAATCGCGGCGTCGGAGCTTATTTACTCCAGCAGTTGATCGGTGAAGCCAAACGCGCGAACAAGCCGCTCAGACACATGGTGTTTATGCTGAACGATAATGCACATCGTTTTTATGAGCGGCTCGGTTTCGTCACCATTGAAGATGTCGGTGGTTACAAGCACATGGAGTGGAGAGCTGAGCAAAATCAAAGCAGCTCAGCCGGCTAGTATCCGACCGAACTGCTTTACAGGATGAACAGAATTTTTACAGGATTATCTGTCTAGTCTTCTTTGTAGTAGTTGTAAACCGCTTCGTACTTGAAGCCCTCGGGTTCCTGCCCAAGCGCCACCAGGAAAATATCAAAGTCACCCATATCCGGATGCGTTACGCTGTAGGTCTGTTGCGGTAGAAAGATTTCCCGCGGACCCATGAACACGGCTGAGAACCTTTCCATGCCGGGTTCTTCGTTTGGTCCGATGTGTCGTGGCGTAACATCTATCAAAGTCAACTCGATCGGTTGTGGGGTATCGACGTTAATTCGAAACTTCGTGTTCAGGTTTTTAGTGAATTCCGCTTCGCTCTGCTTAATGCTCATTCATGTCTCCTGTACAAGAATATACTCAAAATAGCTTCGCTACCGTGAGATCTAAATCGTCAAATTTAAATTTCTAATTAGGCGCTGCAGATAATTGGGATGGATGCCGAGGAGCCGCGCCGCTTCGGCGTGATTCTGGTTTGCCTCCCCCAGGGCGCGCCGGATCATCTCTTTTTTGTTTTGTACCACCGCCTCATGATATTTCGTGCTCGATCCGTCGGCCGTGACCCTGGTCTCCAGCAACGCTTCGGGTAAGTCTTCCGGTAGGATCCATTCAGTAGTTCCGAGCACCACCGCGCGTTCGATCGTGTTTTCAAGCTCACGCACGTTACCGGGCCAATCGTATGCCGTCAAACAGGCTCGGGCTTCAGCCGCAAAACCTTTCAACTTTCGATTACACCTGGCGCCATACTTATCGGCAAAATAGTTTGCGAGCAGCATTATGTCTTCACGTCGATCCCGCAGCGCAGGCATTTCGAGTGAAACAACATTGAGACGATAGTAAAGATCCGGCCTAAACTGGCCGCTCTCAATCGCCTCTTCGAGATTCTTGTTCGTCGCCGCAATCAACCGCAGATTGACGTTTATGCTGACGGTTCCACCAACACGCTCAAACTGTCGTTCCTGAAGCACGCGCAGCAATTTTACCTGCAATTGAGGCGTTAACTCTCCGATTTCGTCCAGAAATACTGTGCCGGCGTCGGCAAGCTCAAGCCGTCCTTTTTTCTGTGCAAACGCACCCGTGAACGAACCCTTTTCGTGACCGAACAGTTCGCTTTCGAGCAGCGACTCATTAAGCGCAGCACAATTCACCGCTATAAAAGGTTTTTGAACGCGTTTGCTGTTGCGATGAATTGCGCGTGCAGCCAGTTCCTTTCCCGTTCCACTCTCACCACTGATCAGCACTGTCGCGTCAGTTGGCGCCACTTTCGAGATGAAGTGATAAATGCGTTGCATCGCGGCGCCGTCGCCGATCATGTTGTGCTCGATATTCACATCCGCGAGCAGGCGTTCATTCTCGGTTTCAAGCCATTCAAACTGGCGCGCGTTGTCGATGGCAACGGCAGCGATGCCGGCGATCGCTGTGACGAGCTGCAGATGTTCGCGATTGAATCTGTCGCGCGGCTGAGTGCTGTCGAGATACAACACACCGAGTTTTCGATCAAACATGATCAGCGGCACGCACATCACTGAACGCGTGCGGGCTGCAATCAAACTTTCGGTCGCCAGCTCTTTTTCTGCACCTGCATCACTGGCCAGCAGTGCAATTCCATCCCTCAATACCTGCTGCACAATCGTGCGACTCACATTCACTGCCCGGTCTTTCCCCCGAGCACGATCGAGTGCGAAAACGTGACTGGTTTCAAACGAGCCTTCGTTTGTAAGCAGTATTGCCCCACGCTGCGCCGGAACAGTTTCAAATAACAACTCGAGCAGTCGTTCCAGCAGATTGTCGAGGCCCCGGATCGAGTTGATCACCGTGCTCACTTTCATGAGCGCGCTCAAATCACGGGCCATCTGATAGAGAGCGTCATCGAAACGGATCTGAACGGTCGAGCCGCTAATGACCTGTGCTTCGTCGAGCGTAACGTCACTGGATTTTGAAGCAGGTTCGCCTTCCTGTGTCAGAAAAACAAAATGGGCATTGCCAATGCGAACCCGATCTCCATGTTCGAGTAGTCGACTCCTGACGGGGACGTCGTTAACGAATGTGCCGTTAAGACTCTCCAGATCGGTGATCACAAATCCAGTTTCTTTTTTTTCGATTTTGGAATGACGGCGCGAGACTGAAGCATCAGCAATACAGAGGTTGGCAGCGGTGTCGCGACCAATGACAAGGGGTTCTTCGTTTACTGCGAAGACTGCTCCCTTGAGTTTGCCAGAGACTGCTGCGAGACGAGGAGGCATTCCGGAATACTATCTCTGCGTAATCTTTTTACACAAGAATCCATAACCAAATAGAGATGCTTTGCTTCAAAAGTGCGAACTTGACTTGGACACAGTCAGTACCACCTCGCGATAGCGGGTGGGTGCGAAGTAGAACCGCTCGATGTTAATTGAGGGAATATGCGGGCCGTTTCCGCGTTAATACCAAAAGCAAGGACCGACTCCCCCAGAGGGCCTTGAAGTGATTTTGAAGTTGGGCAAATTTGTTGGGCAGCCCTCCTCCTGGGTAATAAAGCGAACGCGCGTCCCTGCCTTTGATCAGCAGCTCAGAAGATCGCATTTGATTCCTCTGCGGCACCTTTAGAGGCGTTGCGATCTAAAACTCAAAACTCACCAATGGCTACCAGGAGAATTTTATGCCGTATACTCAAGATCAGATCAACGAAGGTCAGAAAAGAATAAACTACGAGCTGAATGAGGTAGACAAGAAGCTCATCGAGGCTCTCCGTTCGCTCGTGGGAATTCTCAGCGACCAAAGAACACCTCCCGCCTCAACACCCGGATCACGGCAAATGGATTTCAGCACAGTCGAGGCGGCATTATCCGAGGCATCAACAAGCAGTGATGAGGTTGCCGATATCGACCCGCCAGGATGTCTGGGACCGGGACCGGGGCCGTATCCGCCGACTTAGCTGTCGGCGGCAACAGTAGAAAGCGTGGATGAGATTCGCTATTAACAATACCAGTGTTGAGTTGAATTATTGTGGCGTTCTACCGCACTAATTCGCTTTGCTTCAAGAGTCGCCTTCTCATTCTCACCAGGCTTTAGCCTGGTGCACAAAGTAAAGCTAAGACAGAAAACCGTTTCAACGGTTTCCGTTCTTTTGCCGCGGAAACCCTTAAAAACGGTTTCCAGCTAATAACCTCCAACCACCACACCAGGCTGAAGCCTGGTGAGAATGAGAAAGAGACTCTTGAAGCAAAGCCGCACTAATTTCCCGCTTGATCGCTTTTGATGATGATCACGTTGCCCATTCTGGTCCCCAGTTGACATGCCAGCATCTTGTAATCGGGTGACCAGGCGTACGCAAAGATTTGATCACGGTTGAAGTTCGTCAACTGCTTCGTTGAACCCGTGTTCAAGTCGTAGCTCCAGATGTTGGCTTCTCCGTCGACATTCTTTATGTAGCTCAAGGTGTGGTTATTTAACCACTGAACACGTTGCCATTCGAGAATTGGGATCGACACATTCCTGAGTGGTTCACCGTCGTCGCTGGAAAGGATGGCAACATCTCGAGATCCCGACTTCAGGTCATAGCGAGCGGCGATCAACTGACCGTCGGGCGAAAACGCCGGCATGCGATACATCTCTATAACTCTAGTGGGAGGGCCGCCCTGCAGCGGCACTCTCCAGACACTCTTTTTGTTCGACTGCTGATTGTCGTAAGCAACCCATCGATCGTCGGGTGAGATGGATGGATAGAAATTAGCGTCTGTAAAAGTCAGTTGTCTCAGATCGCTGCCATCGTCCGTATTCATCCGCCAGAGGTTGTAATGTCCATCGCCGCGACTGGATGAGAAGACTATAAACCGCCCGTCAGCCGAAGCAGTCGGACTGTAGTTGTCTCCTGAATTGGCTGTCAGCTGAACCAAGTCAGATCCGTCGGAGTTAATCCGCAAAATGTTGAGTTTGTCCTGAGCCATCGAGGAAAAAACAATCCGTTTGTTACCCGCCCAGTTCAGGCCATAGCTCAAACCGACGCCTGAAGTAATTGAAGACACGTCGGAATAATTATTTGTAGCACTGGCAACGACTAATTCCCACGAGCGGTCTATTCGTACGCTTATGATATTTCGATCAGCGAGGCTGACGCCGCGGTACTCTGCCAGGTCTGTCGTTATCTGTCGTCTGATTCCCTCAGGATAAGAAATCCGCCACAATTGAAAAGGCTTGGTCGCCTGGTCTCTGGCGCTGATCACCAACCCGCTCATGTCCCGTTCCCACGCGAGTTGCAGGATCGCGAACCATGAGTCGCTGCCGATCTGGTGTTCTTGTCCGTTTTTCAAATCGATTCCGATGAGTTTGACAACGTACCCGTGGTCCGTCCATGAGCTTGTCGGACAAATGATCAAATTGTCGTTCGGGGCCCAGGCCAATCCATAAACCGACAAGCGGTCGCCGCCTTTGCGAGTAGTGAGAACTTGCTCATTCGATCCATCGATGTTTGCGACCACTAACGAATACTCAGTTGTAACACTATCAAGTCGAACAAAAGCAAATCGATTTTCCTGCGGTGAAAAACTGATGGGACTATCGACGCCCACTTTGATCTTCACAGGCGAAGTCGAAGGTAGCGCTAAGCTATAGAGAATGCCGACATCATTTTCTTTACGAGTGAAATAGAGATAGTTGTTATCGCGTGTGAAAGAAACGCCGAGATACTGAACGTCTGCAGGAGGAACAGCTTCACTCGAGGCGGAGGCCTCAGTATTTGTGATAACAAGGCGCTGTTTCCCATCTCGCTCTTCAGCGTGGGCTATCCATTTCCCGTCTGAAGAAACTGCAGCGGAAAAAGAAGTGCCGGCGTTTGTAATCGGATTCACATCTAACGTTTGTGAACCGTTCGGAGGGTTAATGAATCTGTTAGCGAAACGGATTGCGCCTGGCAACAACAACAGCAACACCAGCACACCACTGACACCGGTGAAGAGTGCCGCAGTCTTGTGTGATCTGATCTCGCTAAGCAGAAAGTCTGTCGTTAACACCGCCTGGGATTTTATGCGGGTGAAGATTCCCGATGGTTCAATCTTGCGTGTGTGTTGTTCGTCGCCAGGGTAAGGATAGACCGGTACCGGATCGATGGTGGGCTGGACCTGCAGTTTGCCTTGCAGTTCTTTTAGATCAGCTGCAACTTTTGAGATCGATTGATATCTGAGATTACGTTCTTTTTCGACGGCTTTCGAAATGATGTAAACGAGTTCCGCGGGAATCTGATCGGGAAACTTCAGCGGCGTGGACTGCCCTCCGCGGATCGCAGCAATGGTTTCATTCGGTGTCGGCGCCTCAAATGGCGTTGAGCCAATCAGCATCTCGTAAAGCACAACACCTAAACTCCAGATATCCGATCGTTCATCGATCTTCGCTTCACGCAGCTGTTCGGGCGACATGTATTTGACCGTCCCCATCAACGTCCCCGCTTCGGTACGCAGATTTGTCGAAGCTTCGTGCACGCCTAAGGGCTGGGGCAGGATTTCGGTAAGTTCCGCGAGACCGAAATCGAGAACTTTCACGTAACCGTCTGGCCGCAGCATGATGTTTTCAGGTTTGATATCGCGATGAACAATGCGCGAAGCGTGAGCGCTGGCGAGTGCTGTGGCGACCTGAATTGCGATGTTTAATGCCCGGGGAATTGGAAGCGGCCCGCGCGATAACTGCTCACGTAAGGTAATCCCCTGGATGTACTCCATCGCAATGAAGTGCCGCCCGTTTTCCGTAATTCCCGACTCATGAATAACGCAGATGTTGGGATGATTGAGACCCGAAGCAGCGAGGGCTTCCTGTTGAAAGCGACTCACCCGACGTGGATCGCTCGCGAATTGCGGCGAGATCAATTTGACCGCAATTCTACGTTGTAATTTTGCATCTTCGGCGAGATAGATCTGGCCCATCCCGCCGGAGCCCAATGGACACAAAATCGTGTAAGGACCGATTTGTTGACCGGCGGAAAATTCACTTTCAACCAGGATGGTGGCGGCAAATTCATACGCGGGAACGTTTAAAAAGTCTTCGTTGCTTGCGTCTGCAGTTAATAACGCCTCCACCTCCTCGCGAATCGACAGGTCGTCGCCGCAAGCCTGATCGAGAAAGTCCGAGAGCTCGGATCCGGAAAGGTTCTGAGCCGATTGGAAAATCTCTTTTATTCGTTGCCAGCTGCCATGGGTGATCATGTCACTCGGGAGGCTAATCCTTGTAAGGTTCGTTGGTTTACCTACTAACGCGAAAACTAAGTCCTAAATCCCTCAAGAAGAATTCGTGGTTCTGGTAAGTTCGCGCTTCAGAAAGGCTTTAGCCGTTCGCCACTCACGCTCGACTGTAGCGTGTGAGGTTCCCATAACTTCTGCTGTCTCCTCAATCGTGAGGCCACCAAAAAAGCGCAACTCCACAATGCGCGCCTGATTCGGATCGAGTTGTTCGAGCCGGTTGAGAACGTCGTGGAGCGCCAGCAAGTCCGTATCCGGCTGAGTACCAAACGACGGAATCTTTTCCAGCGACACGCAAAAACGATCGCCGCCGCGCTTCGTGGTTCTATGCGCACGCGCGTGGTCGACGAGAATGCGTCGCATCAGTTGCGCAGCGACGCCAAAAAACTGCGCGCGGTTGCGCCAATTGGTCCGTTGCTGATCGAAGATTTTCAGATAAAGCTCATTGACTAAGGCAGTGGGTTGCAGCGTGTGTTCGCGACGTTCCCGGCGGAGGTAAGTCACCGCAAGCCGATGTAGCTCGTCGTACACGAGCGGTGTTAACTGCTCGAGGGCATCCTTATCACCCTGCTCCCATCTTGCCAGCAGTTGGGTGATGCTTTCAGACGAACGCATCGCCATTTGCTTTTAAGTCAATCCAGATTCGAGAGTTTTGGTGAAGTAGGCGTTCATCGAGGCTCCCGTTGGGCCGATTCTAGCACTCATCCGTGCAAATCTGTGGTTCAAACTTATGTGGGGAAATTTGGTTCACAAAATTGTTTGAGGGAGTTTTGCGGCGGATCTCGCGTTAAAGTCAAACAAGCAGGGTTGAAAGACGTCACGCTGAACCAGTCAGATCCTCTCCTAACGCGACCGGGATCTGCTTGCAGTGAACCCAGATTCACGCAGGTTCAGCGCTGACCAACCCCACTCACATCTCTCACACGCTTACTCCCCCCGCGACCAAAGCGGCGTTTTAAGATCTCACCTCTAGCCGCTTTGCGTTTACTGCGGGACGATGCGCCAGTTGTTATTTGGTGTGGTCGGGACGGTCTTATGGCGTTCAACCCAATCGATAATCAACTCGCGAATCTCTTCACTTGAACGGTAGACCACCGGCGCGTTCTTGTACATTTCGTATCCGCCACCGCCATTAACTCGATAATTGTTCGTAGCGAGACGGAGCTTCCGCGTGGGTGAGAGTGGCTGACCACGAAAACGGAGATTCTGAATTCGTTGACCAATCGGTTTCGAGATGTCGAGCTCGTAAGTGACACCTTCTGCGATGTCGAAGTTATAGGCAGGAATCTTTTCGTCCACTAGCTCGCCCAGCGGTTTGCCGGGCTCATACGTCTTGAAATACTTCGCCGAGTGTTCCAGAGCGTCCTTTAGTTGCTGACCGGTAACTTCCAGCACTGCAAGCGTGTTTTCGTAAACGTAAAGACCGGCAACATCTCGCACACTAACAGGACCTTTCCCGATCCGCGCATCAGCATTGAAGCTCGCCACCATCGATACGTCGGCCTTGCCGGCTTCCAACTGGACCTTCTGAATCAGATCAAGAATTGCCGTGTCGCGAAATCGCGCTTCACGAGCGGTCAACTCTTCGGGCGATTGACCAATCACTCGCGACAGCCATGCTTCCGTTTCTCGATCGTAAGGCTCCGCAAGCGAAACGACTTCCGGATCCGGTTCCACGCGATCGTCCGCGGCGATTGTTCGCGCTGACTTCGCATACATGCGCCAGCTGGTTCCCGCTCTTTGTAAGTACAGATCGGCTCGCGCGAGATGCCGTCCCCAGTGGTTTGCTTGAGTCAACAAAACGCTGTTGATGTAGAGCGAAGGAACATCGCGATGTGTGTGGCCCATGAAAATCACATCCACGCCCGGAACTTCTTTCGCAATCGAAATCGCTTCGTTTTCGTGTGGCACCTGTCCCGGATTCTTTTCGCCAGTGCGCAGATCTTCCCCGAGACCCATGTGCATGGCGATCACGACGACGTCCACTTTTTCCTGATCGCGCAAGATAGGCACCCACTTGCGTGCTTCGGCGACAGGTTCATGAAACTCGAGACCAGCATAATTTGGCGGGTTGTCCCAGTTCGGAACTCCGGGAGTTGTCAGACCAAGGATTCCGATCCTCACACCGGCAGCTTCTTTCACGATGTAGGGTTTGTAGTGCGGCTGTTGTTTGGTCTTGTCGTAGGTGTTGGCGGAAAGCCAGGGAAACTTTGCTTCACTACGTGCTTTCTCCAGAACCTTGAGACCAAAATTATATTCGTGATTGCCGACCGCCATCGCGTCGTAGTTAAGCGAGCTCATCACCAGCATCATCGGATCGGGTGGCTGGTTGTTTTTGCGACCGTGAAACGACTCGAGCGGTGAACCCTGAATTGTGTCACCAGAGTCGATGAGCAAGACGTTTGGCTGCTCTTTGCGAACGCGTTTGATTAACGTGGCGATCTTTGCGATGCCACGGTTATCTGCTTTGTTTGTATAGTAGTCTACGGGCCGGATGTTGCCGTGTAGATCGGTGGTCCCGAGGATGGTGATCTGAACGCGGTCGGGCGCAAAGCTTCGCCCAACCAGAACCAGCGCCAGCATGATGACGAGTGTTGATAGGGAATAGATGAATGGTGAAACGCTGCGGTTTTTCATATCGAACCATCCACAGATTACGCAGATGAACGCCAGTTGCAATCTGTGTTCATCGCAAAAATCTGCGGCTTATTTACGGTTGTTAGCTTAGACCAAAATGCCTTATGGTAATAGCCTGCGTAAATCGTGCCAGAAATTGATTGCGATCGGATGAAATAAATAGCGGCCTTTTGTATGGGTTTTTATGGATAGTTTAGTCACTTCAAACATTCGTCAGCGACCAATCCGGACGCTCGTAAGCGTTGCTGGAGTCGCACTGGGCGTGAGCCTGGTCATGCTTTTCACGGGTCTCGCGCGCGGTATGTCAAACGATCTGCAGCGCCGGGCCACGAACGTCCGCGCGGAGCTGATCTTCATGCGGCCTGGTGCGGTCCAGCTAACTTCCTCTACCGCTAATCTCGATACGCGATATGCCGATCGTTTGAAGCAAATCGAAGGCGTGCAGGAAGCTTTACCAGTGATTCGTTATTTTATTCAGGGCACCAAAGGCATCGGTCTCGAGCAGATTGATGGTGTCAACTGGGATACCTACTCACGGATGAATGGAATCAACATGGTCGCCGGAAGCGGCCCGCAAAATCTGAACGATGTGGTTATTGACGAAGTCAAAGCGCGAAACGGGAACTATCGCGTCGGCGATATGATCAAGCCATTCAACAATACAGACGAGTATCGCATCACTGGAATCTATTCACCTGAATCTGGGCCACGTGTGAAGCTGTCGCTCGAGGGGATGCAGAAAGCAATTGAATCTGAGGGCAAGTGTACGTTTATTTTCGTCAAGCTTAACAATCCTGACCGCTTGCACGAAACCGCGAAGCTAATCGACCAGCAATTGCCAGGTAACACAATTCAGCCAACGAGCGAAGTATTTCCGAGCTTTGAAAAGAGTATTCCGTATCTGGGCGTGTTTCTGCGTGTGCTGGTGATCCTGGCCGCAGTGGTGAGTTCGCTCGTGGTGATGCTGGCGATGTACACGACGATCACTGAGCGCACCCGGGAGATAGGAATTCTGAAAGCGATGGGTGCTTCTCGTGGTTACATCGTCGGAATCATTGAGAAGGAAGCGATACTGATCAGTTTCATTGGACTAGTGGCGGGTTTTGCACTTTCCCTGCTTACTGGGTATTTGATCCACAAAGCTTACGGGCTTGTTTTTGAATACAGCTGGGCGTGGGCGACTGTCGCGGCTGCAATCGGTGTGGTTGGAGGAATAGTTGGAGCGCTCTATCCGGCCTGGCGTGCTTCGAACCTCGATCCGGTTAATGCTCTTGCGTATGAATAGAGCCACGGATTACGTGGCCTTTTTTCCAAATCAACAAAAGCCCAATCGCGCTCCAGAAAATATCGCGCCCTTTACGCACAATCGCGAGCGTCTCTCCGATTCCTTTGGCAAACCCGAGCACCTTCGAAACCTGACCCGTTCCGCCTTCATCCACGCCTGCGCGAAGCGGAATAAATTTAAACGCTATGTTAATAATTCGATTCACCGACTCGAGAATGAAAGCCTGAGTCAGCGTCGGCGCGATCGGACTGATAAATGAAAGCGTGATGAAAACTTCCAATACGCCCGCGAGGTGAAAACACATATCCAGCGCAAAGATCGAAATGAAGCTCCGCTGGCTCGTAGCGTAGAAGCCATATACGCGTTCTTCGAGAGACTGCGCGCGCGGTGTTAATTTGGCGATAAACTTCCGCGCCACTCCGCGGTCCCCAAGATATCCGAGCGCGCCACTGAGGAATCTCGCCTGACGTCGAATAACCAAATAAGCGAGTGGGAGAATGAGCGCCGTGGTGATGAGGGCGCCGATGCTTGCATATCGCAAAGCCTTCGGAAGTGAAAACGACAGCAACAGAGTTGCCGTGCCGGTAAAGATAAAGAGCGTCACCGACAACGCATAGAAAATGTTTTCGATCGCGAGTGCTGACAAACCAACCATCAAAGGCACTCGATCCTTAACGAAAACTGCCTTCGACGGCTCACTCACCGCCGCACTTACAAAAGGGATGATGTTGCCGAGTGCATCGCCCATCAACCTGGCCGCGAAAGCGTCTCGGAAACGAAGTCTATACGGCGGTTCGATGCAGCGAGTCCAGGCTAGACCGCGAACAATGTAACGGATACTTGAGACTGCGAGGATGAGGATGAAACCGGCGCCGAGTCGTTGAATGCGTGAGATGATCTCGCCGACGCCCGCACGACTAACAAAGTAGGCGAATAAAAGCAGGCCTAGAAGACCGAAGATGATTCCAAGTGGAGCAAATCTCCTGCTCCGACTCTGTTTCTCAGTCAAAACGTCATCCGGCATCGAGGTACGGTACCACACGGGTTTGCGTTCTCAGCAACAAGTGTACCTTTCAGATGAATCTCATAATCCGAAGTCAGTTTGGACAGGATTTACAGGATTGATCAGGATTTACATGTTAATCCTGAATAATCCTGTAAATCCTGTCTCATTGTCTTCCACCATTGGTTCACTTCATTTTGTGCCCATTTGTGGCTTGGTTTATGATGACACGTTCCATTCCGACACCCCGTTAAACGAGCATCACAACTATGAGTCAATCCCAAACAGCCATTACACAATCTTCAGCAGGTCCACTGACTACACTTTCTGAAGACGAGACAATGTTTCGCGCCAGCGTTCGCGAGTTCGCCGAAGGCGAGTTGCGACCACGCGTGGAGCACATGGATGAAGCCGCGAAACTCGATCCGGCGATCATCAAGCAGTGTTTTGGCCTCGGATTGATGGGAATCGAAACTCCGGAAGAGTTTGGCGGCGCAGGAGCAAATTTTTTCACTGCCATCCTGGCGGTTGAAGAGTTATCACGAGTTGATGCTTCGGTTGGAGTTTTTGTCGACGTACAAAACACGCTCGTCAACAACGCCTTTATCCGTTGGGGTACAGCTGATCAAAAAAAGAAGTACCTAACCAGACTCGCTTCTGAAAGCGTCGGTGCTTATGCGTTGAGCGAACCAGGATCCGGCTCAGATGCATTTGCGATGCAGACACGTGCAGTCGAGAAAGACGATCATTACCTGTTGAACGGACGAAAGCTCTGGATCACAAACGGCATCGAAGCCGACATTTTCGTTCTGTTCGCTAACGCCAATCCGGAAGCAGGTTATCGAGGTATTACTGCGTTCATTGTCGAAAAGAGTTTTCCGGGTTTTTCAATCGGTAAGAAGGAAAACAAACTCGGCATCCGCGCCTCGTCAACAGTCGAATTAATCCTCGAAGACTGCAAAGTACCGAAAGAGAACGTACTCGGCGAGGCCGGGAAGGGATACAAGATTTCGATCGAAACGCTGAATGAAGGACGCATCGGAATCGGCGCACAAATGATCGGCATCGCTGCCGGCGCATTGGAGAGCGCACTTGCTTACACTGCCGAGCGACAACAGTTTGGTAAGTCGATTAACCAGTTTCAGGGAGTTCAGTTTCAGTTGGCTGAGATGGCCACAGAACTGGAAGCGGCGCGGCTGATGGTTTACAACGCGGCGCGTATGAAAGATGCCGGAATCAACTTCGTTAAAGAAGCGGCAATGGCGAAACTTTACTCCTCGCGCGTCGCCGAACGCGTGAGTTCCAAGGCGATCGAGTTGTACGGCGGTTACGGTTACGTGAAGGATTATCCCGTCGAGAAATACTGGCGTGATTCGAAGATTGGCGCCATTTACGAAGGCACTTCCAACATGCAACTACAGACCATCGCGAAACTAATTATCGGAAAGTGAGCCAGAGGCAAGAGCAGAATGCAGGAGCAGCAGGCATCCTGCTCCTGATCGCTGCCAACTGCTACTGCTTATGAACACTGATACTAAAGTTTTGAAACTGGTTCGCAAGACCGAATCAGCAGCTGCTGCCGAAGCGCCCGAGCGCGAAGCCGAGATGGGCATGGCGCCTGGTCCAATCTCACCACCGCTTACCTCAGAACCGGCAGAAGAATCACGTCCGCGACCAACGCCGAAGGCAGTGCCCTCAGCTAAGCCGGCTGCAACCAAATCTGCAAAGTTGCCGGATCGCGAACTGCTGCTCGAGATGTATCGGACCATGTACCTCTCGCGACGACTCGACGACAAAGAGATTCAACTCAAGGGACAGAATCGAATCTTTTTCCAGATCAGTGGCGCCGGACATGAGGCGGTGCTGGTCGCCGCCGGAGTTGTGTTGAAGCCCGGTTACGATTGGTTTTATCCCTACTATCGTGATCGCGCACTCTGTTTGCAGCTCGGAATGACGCCGCTCGAACAGTTGCTTTCCGCCGTGGGCGCCGAAGCCGATCCGAGTTCACATGGGCGCCAAATGCCTTCGCACTGGGGGCACAAAAAGCTGAACATCGTTTCGCAATCGTCTCCGACGGGAACACAGTTGCTGCAGGCTGTCGGCTGTGCCGAAGCCAGCTACCGCTACAGCCTCATTAGTGAACTGCAAACGCGAGTCGCCAATTTCCACAAGGACGAAGTCACATACGTTTCACTCGGCGACGGCACGAGCAGCGAAGGTGAGTTCTGGGAAGCCCTCAACACGGCTTCAAATCTGAAACTGCCGGTGCTGTTCTTGTTGGAAGACAACGGATACGCGATCAGTGTTCCCGTTGAAGTGCAAACTGCCGGGGGCGACGTCTCCAAACTGGTTGAGAATTTTCCGTCACTGTACCTGCAAAGATGCGACGGCACCGATGCGATCGAATCTTTGGAAGTGATGCGACGAGCAGTTGATTATTGTCGCCAGCGCAAAGGTCCCGCGCTCGTTCACGCTAAAGTTATTCGACCTTACTCACACTCACTTTCAGACGATGAAAAACTTTATCGATCTGACGAGGAACGTGCCGGCGATGCCGAACGAGATCCGGTGAAGCGTTTCGGCGCCCTGTTGATCGATGAGGGCGTGATCGATCAGGGCAAGCTGCAGCAGATCAAAGATGACGTCGACGCAATTGTGAACGAGGCTGCGGACGTGGCTTTGTCGAGTGCTCAACCGGCAAGAGAAACAGCAACAAAATACGTCTTTTCGCCTGACGTCGATCCTTGCTCGAAAAAGTTCGACACGGAGGATCAACTTCAACTGTCAGGGAACACGGGCACAATGGTCGACCTGATCAATCGTTGTCTCGATACGGAGATGGCGCGTGATCCGCGGATTGTTGTGTTTGGTGAAGACGTGGCCGATTGTTCTCGCGAACAATATCTCGAAACCGTAAAAGGCAAGGGCGGCGTTTTCAAAGTCACGGCGAATCTTCAGCGCAAATATGGCAGTGCTCGCGTTTTTAATTCGCCGCTGGCCGAAGCAAACATTGTAGGACGCGCGATCGGTTTGGCGACGCGCGGTCTGAAGCCTGTGGTTGAGATCCAGTTTTTCGACTACATCTGGCCGGCGATGCACCAGATTCGCAACGAGCTTGCGTTGCTGCGGTGGCGCTCCGGAAATGAGTGGAAAGCGCCTGTCGTCATGCGCGTGCCGATCGGCGGCTATCTCAAAGGCGGTGCTGTTTACCACTCGCAATCGGGAGTTTCAACGTTTACACAGATTCCCGGTTTGCGCGTGATCTATCCGTCTAATGCGCTCGATGCAAACGGGTTGTTGCGCACCGCGATTCGCTCCGACGATCCAGTGCTGTTCCTCGAACACAAACATCTCTACAGACAGGCCTACAACAAGTCGCAGTACCCCGCTGATGACTTCATGATTCCGTTCGGCAAGGCGAAGAAGATCCGCGAAGGCGCCAATATCTCAATCATAACGTACGGCGCGCTGGTCCAACGTTCACTTGTCGCAGCAAAACACATGGAACAGGAAGGCATCAGTGTGGAGATCATCGATCTTCGCAGTCTCGTGCCATTCGATTGGGATGCAATCGCCGCGACCGTGAAGAAGACGAATCGCGTGATCGTCGCGCACGAGGATTCACTGTCATTCGGCTATGGCGCGGAGATAGCTGCGCGCATTACGGATGAGTTGTTTGAGTATCTCGATGCGCCCGTGAGACGCGTCTGTGCACTTGATACGTTCGTCGCGTATGCGCCACAACTCGAGGAAGTGATCCTGCCGCAGGCTTCAGATGTTGCTAAGGCAATTGTGGAGCTGAACGCTTACTAGAGCCACAGATGAACACGGATGAAACAGATTGGAGCTGAATCTGTGTCATCCGTGTTTATCTGTGGCAAATTCCTGTAGTTCCCTCACCGTACAGCACTGTATCGTTACCCTCCGCACTGAACACCAAGTTCTCACCGATTTCCACATCTTTAGCTGGCATAAATCTTGCGGAATCTCCCATTTAGATACGCCTCTGAAGCGTCTCCCCGACATTAGTTTCCCCCGCGTCGACAATTAATCGCGATTGATTAAACACAAGGGAGGTACAACTGATGAGCAAGCACGTATGGAGTGTATTGGGCGCTGCGATTCTGACTCTCGCAATTGCTTCGATTGCTCTCGCACAGACGACAACCACCACCGTTACCAAGACGGTGCAGAATCCCGACGGAACGTACACAATCATTGAGTATCCCGCTAAGAAAGAAGTAACGGTTAACCTGACCCCTATCAATGTAACAGGCGCCAAGGGAGTCGCCACCATTCTTCGTGATGACGATGGAACCAGGATCAAACTCAACATTACTGGTGTACCCGCGGATCTTTCTGCGATGACTCTTTATGCGGTTGATGACAAAGGCGTAGTCACTGCAATCGGACCAGTTGCCATTTCGAATGGCGTCGGAACACTAGCAGCAACCACGCCACTTTCGAAGTTCATGCTGGTTGCTGCGCCCGAGCCGGCCCTAACGGCATACGACGCGAACACGAAAGTTTTGTTCAGGAGTGCCGTTCCCGAAGGTTTTACGGTTATTCCAATAACTACACCGTCAGGTGAGACAGTTGCAGCAGTAGCGGCGCCGGGTGCAGGAGTTGCGAAAACTACAGTAACGACAACTCCAGGAGCAGTGGTCACTGCACCAAGCGGTAACACGACGGTTGTGGTCCCGATGGCTGAAACCAAAACCACCTATACCGCGCCATTGCTCAATATCCCGGCTTACAAGAAAGGCGACGACACTAAAATCAAAGTGGAGTTTGCCGGTGCTCTGACCGGCGCTCGCGCGAATGTGTTCATCACGCCGCGGAAAGACGGACCGAGCGAGGTCAAGATGCGTTTCCACGAGCTGAAGGAAGCACCCGCGGGTCAGAAATTCATTCTGTGGGCGGTTTCGCCTGACAACAAGTTCACCAAACTCGGCCAGATCGTTAATGTAAAGGGCCGCAATGAGGCTGAAATCAGGTCCGAAACGACACTGCCGGATTTCGGTCTGGTGATTACGATGGAGAGCGCCGACGGTGACCTTCCGGCCGGCCCCGCCGTTGGAACCATCACTATAATTCCGTAACATTAACCATCCATCCACGGATTACACAGATTCATCTCTGTGTAATCTGTGGCTCTGCTCTTCTTTTCCTTGTCAAATCCTTCACAAAAAGCTGGTACTCCGTGACGATTTTGCGTTAATATGTCCCGCCGGAGTTGCGACGACCAACTCAGGTCTCCCGACGGGCTCTCAGTCGAGCCGCTCATCTTTTGCAAATTGTGACGAGATCCCCTGCCCGTGATGCCTTCACGCGCTAAAGTTCTCCGTTTTGTCCGAGTGTTAACGACAATGATTAAGAGAAGTTACCTCCGTGTGGTTCCCTTTGCATCAATTCTCCTCTTTGCTGCCGCTGCTCACGCGCAGGAAAGCCTTCCGGCCCTTGTAAAGCGGGTAAAACCAGCCGTTGTAGCCATTGCGACTTATGACGCGAATGGTGAAGCATTGATGACTGGTAGCGGTTTCTTTCTGCGACCCGGTCAGGTGGTGACTAACCTGCACGTGATTCGTGGTGCAGTCAAAGCTGAGATCAAGACTCTCGACGGCAAGGGAAAAGTATTTCCCGTCAACGGCACTCTCGCGCTCGACGAAGAAGGCGATTTGGCGTTACTCAGCGTAGATACACCAACGGAGCGACCGAGAAGCACAGAATTGGCAAGCGAGCTACCGGATGAGGGCGAACCGATCTTCGTGATCGGGAATCCGCTCAAGCTTGAAGGTTCTGTCAGCGACGGAATTGTGTCGGCCGTTCGGGAAGTTCCCAACAGCTATCGCATCATTCAAATCACCGCGCCGATTTCGCACGGTAACAGCGGCAGTCCGGTCTTCAACTTTAAAGGGCAGGTGCTCGGTGTTGTCACAATCAAAGTCACGAACGGGCAAAACATTAATCTCGCAATTGCGGCGGCGCGTGTCGCGCAACTGAGGGCGGGGAAACTTCAGCCATTGTCAGACCTCGCGGGGAAAGGCAAAGGCGACGTAGCGGAGTCGTTGTACAAATCCGGTTTGGACTCACTCTGGCTGGGAAATTACGACAACGCTCTCGGCTACTTCGAGAATGCAGCGAATAAGAATCCGAAGCGAGCTGAAACGTGGGTGCAGGTTGGCTATTGCCGCGTGAAGCAGGGCAAGGCGCAGGAAGCGATCCGCGCTTATCAGCAGGCGTTACAGCTCAAGCCCACTGATGCTGACATTCATAACAAGCTTGGAGACGCTTATTACTATTCCGGAAAGCTGCGAGAAGCGATTGAGGCTTACACCGAGGCTGCGCGATTGCGTCCGGACAATGCTGAGACGTTCTACAACCTCGCGATTGCGTATTCTGAGAGCGGAAATCCAAGCATGGCCGCCGCAAATGCGCGGATCTTGCAGAAGCTCGATGTGAAGCTCTACGACAAATACCTGAGCGAAACGATGTAGAAGGAAATAGGTCCTATCTGTCCTATAGGACCTATATTTTGCTACTCACCAGCCTGGCCAGTAAACACGCCCGTATCAACACTCTTCGGATTACCCAGCACCACGAACCGAATATTCTTCATGTACTTCTGCGAGACGCGTTGAATGTCAGCCGGCGTCACCGCTGTCAGACGCTCGAGGAAGTTGACTGAATTTCTCCAGCCACCTCCAATCAATTCGTACTGCGCTAACTCTCCTGCCTGCGCAGCATTCGTCTCCTGCCCGAGGTAATAAGTCGTTAAATACTGGGCTATCACGGCGTGAATATCGTCAGCACCAACCGGTTCATTCTGCAAGCGCGTTATCTCATTCAACATTACGCGAATCGACTGATTTACATCAACCGCAGTGACATATAGCCCGCCGACATTCGCCGCCTGTGTGCGTAAAAAGGCATCCGGCGCGTACGAGAGATTGCGCTTCACACGAACCTCTTCAAACACGCGATCGCGCAAGAGTGAGCTGGCAATACGCATCGCATAGATGTCTGACGAAGTCAGCGAAGGAGCTGTGAATAACCCCTGGATGTAGTTCGTGGGCAGATCGCGTGACGTTACTTCAACAGACGACTTGTCGAACGCGAGCTGCGGCATCGCTTCAGGTTTATACGCTCCACGCGGCAACTTCCCGAAATTGGCCGTTACGAGTTCGCGCACGTCGCCAGGATTCAAATCACCAACGATCACGAGTAACAGCCGCGAAGTCTCCATTAAGCTCGTGTGATAACGGCGCAGATCCTCGGGCGTCAGTTTTGCAACCGTCTCCGGCGTCCCACTCGTGTTGTTCAAATACGGATGACCAGCGTAAGCCACACGCTCCTGCAATTTTTGCAGGTACACGTCCGGATTATCTGTGTCGTCGCTGAGCGAAATAACTTGTCGTTGCTGCACCAGGCCAACATCTTCCTTTGTGAACGAAGGTCGCAGCACAACGTCGGTGAAGATCTGCCACGAGCGTTCGAAGTGCATGCGCGTAGTCGCAAGTGAAAGTACCGAATAATCGTTGTTTGAGCTGCTTCCAATCACAGTGCCCATGCGCGACAATTCGGAGCGCATACGCTCGCGCGGGAAGTTTGTTGTCGCTTCAGTCGCCGCGCTAAGCATCAACGTTTCGATACCCGCATTTTGCGCGTTGATGTTCGCGGCGCCGCCGCGAATGAAGAGTCCGGCTGCGACAGTCAAACTTCCTTCACGTCGCTTCAAAAGCACCTTCAGTCCGTTGACATCAAACTCACTGACAAGCGCCGCCTGGTTTGCGACAACGCTCTGGATCGACTGTTGTGCTTGAACTTGTGGCCCGGGGGGTCCCTGGGATCTCGTTTGTTGCGCCTGCGAAGAGCCGAATCCAACGACAAGCAAGATCGCCATCAGCAGCGCGCTGCTTAACATCTCGCCGACAGACTTCACGCGATTAGACATACCTGATTTCGGTTCTAACTGATTCATAAATTGACTCACGATCCGGCTGGCGTTTTACTGCCCCATTAACTCTTCTGATTGAATTTTGATCCGCGCTTGCGCTTCGTTCGACATTAAAGCGAGACCGATATGGGGCTTGCCTTGAATGTAGGTAGTGATGTAGCGGCTGATATCGGCGCGAGAAGTGGCACGCAGCCGTGGCAGATAACCGCGAAAATATTCGAGTCCCGTGGATGCCCACCAGAAACTGAGCGTGTGCGTGTAGTCGCTGAGCTTCTCGCGTGAATAGAGATCGTCAGCTTCAAGAAGAGCTTTCGCGCTTTCGAGTTGCTCGTCCGTGTAATAGTCCTTGTCGTTGAAGTGCGCTACTTCTTCATAGAGGGCTTTGATCGCTGCTCTGGCTTTATCGGGTGTTGTTTGCGCGATCAGCGAGATGGGGCCGACGTTGCGTTGTGTGTAGTAACTCAGATCAACGCCCGTTACTAAGCCGGTATCGACCAGGTTTCTCTGAAATCGTGAATTCGGCTGTCGCAGGATGAAAGAAAAAACGTCGGCAGCGTAAGTTGCCGGATTATCTTTACCGATCGAAGGACCCTGCCAACTGATGTTAATGATTACATTCTGTACTGGCTGCGTGATCACCGCGCCTTCACTCTTCGGCAACGCTGGATGTTCGACGAGCGGAAATTCCACGAACGGATCTTTCTCGCGCTTTGGCCAGTCGCCATAAAACTCCTGCGCCATTTTGATAACGTCAGTAGGATTGACGTCGCCCGTCAAAACGAGGGCGGAATTGTTTGGCACATAGTAGCGTTGTTGAATCAAGCGCATCATGTCGGTAGTTGAGCCTCCGACGGTTTCGCGATTTCCGAGCGGGTTCTTGCGGCTCGTATATTTAAAGAAGAGCCGGCTGTTCATCTCCTTGCTGAGATAAAAGAACGGGTTCGACTCGTTACGATCAATCTCGCCGATCACTACCTGCTTCTCTCGACTAAACTCACGCTCGTCAAACAGTGGGTAACGAGTGGCGTCTTTCATGAACTGCATTGCCGTGCGAAGGTTTGGGCTTGTGGTAGTGAAGTAGTAATCAACTACTTCTTCGCGAGTCGTGCCGTTGTAGGCAATGCCCATCTGACCGATCGCGCGAAGATATTCTTCTGCGTTCGCAATGGCACGGTTCTGTTTGAAAAACATGTGCTCGTACAGGTGCGAAAGCCCGTTCAGGTCGGGAGGTTCGGTGTAAGAACCATTCTTTACTGCCAGTTCGATGGTGACGAGTGGGATTGAATGATCTTCGAGAACAATTACTTCCAACCCATTGGCGAGCACCTGGCTGAATATTTTCGCTTCCGGCAGTCGTGCAGGCGCCGGGGCGGGAGCCGCCGTAGTGGGTTTTGACGCCCGTTGCTGCGGCAGAATTCGAGCCGACAGCGTTGACGGCGCTAGCAAAGTTAACAGAAGTAGAAAGACAAGCGAACGACGTTTCACTGATAACTCCATATGCTGCAAATTGATGTTAGTCGAGGGGAAAAGGTTATCTTGCCAGTCGAAAATTGTACAGGAAGCACGAATTTAGGAGATTTGGGGCAGTATAGGTCCTATAGGTCCTATAAGACCTATTCAATCCTGTCCTCGTTTCTTGCTGACAATCGAGCGTGCTTTTTGTCGGAGGGCGGTTCGATAGGCTGCAGCATCCGTTCCGGCCGCGTTCGACAACCATTGAATTCGCGGCGTACCGCGAGGGGTGGTTTCGCCGGTCATCTGCATTGAATAGGTCCGTTTATCGTTTGGTACAAACAGAATGAATCGTTTGAGGCTTCGGTTCTCAGTTGAATCTCGTCCACTGAACAGCAATTCCTGATAGCCGTCTTCGTCTGCATCAACTAGCTCGGCGCTCCAGTTCGCGTGGCTAAATCCTTCAGCATCGAGTTTGCCCTGTCCGGTTTGTCGAAACTTGCCATCGCGTTTCTGGAGTAACACGAAATTGGTCATGCCCGCTTTTCTTTGACTATTCACAACCACGATCGCCGGTCCGGAATCCGTATCGACGATTTCCAGGTCGTTCACAACTCCGCGAGCAAACTTCGCCGCAATCTTACGGGCCTGGGGGAGTGATAACTGCTCAACCGGAGCTGGATTTTCACGAGACGCAGCCGTCCCTCCCGAAGGAACAACCTCATTGCGCCAGGATGCAGGAGTCATCTCCATCTGAGACGCAGCAACAGGAAGAGCGTTGTTCGGAATGCGCGGTTCAGGCGCACTTTGCCCTGTGTAACCCCATGCCAGCAGGGCGCTAAATGTGGTTACCAAAACGGCGGGCGCGCCAACTCGAAACATCAGACTTCGCCCAGCGTCAGCAGCGGCGACCATTGCCGAAAGCGGTTCCACATCCGGCACCGTGTCGTGACGCAGGAGACTGCGCTCCAATAATGCCTTTGCCGTTGCCGCAGTTCGTGGTCGATCCTCAGAGCGTTTCGCGAGCAGAGTGTGAACAGCAAGCGCAAGCGAGCGCGGAATATCTTGTCTCAATCTCGGCAAAGGAGGCGCAGGCGCAGTCGCCTGTTTCACCAGTAACGCCGATTGAAGCGGGTCAACAAAGGGCGGCCGCCCGGCGAGCATTTCATACAACAACACACCGAGGCTGTAGAGGTCACTACGCGCTCCCACGCGCTGCCCTAAACATTGTTCGGGCGACATGTAACGCGGCGTTCCCACTAACTGCCCGGATCCCGTGCTCGCGTGTGTCGCAGTTGACTCGGCCGATGAAGCCAGAACCTTCGCCACACCAAAATCGAGTACACAAACACCTCGCTTGCCAAGCAGGATGTTTGACGGCTTTAAGTCGCGATGAATTATCCCGAGCCGGTGTGCTTCTTCAAGAACGTCGCAGATCTGTGTTGCGATGTTGACCGCTTGCGTGAAAGAGAAACGACCATCACGGGCAAGTGCTTGCGACAGTGTTTCGCCTTCGACAAACTCCATCACGATGTAGTGTCGCCCGTCAGGCAGATTTCCGGCGTCGAAGATCATGGCCGCGTTCGGATGGCGCAACTTGGCCATCGTTCTCGCTTCGCGCAGGAACCGTTCGGCGACGTCGGCGTCGCCCGCGAATTCACGCCTGATGATCTTGACCGCGACAGGACGCTCCAGATCGAGGTGCGTGGCAAGGTAGACCGCGCCCATGCCCCCGGTTCCGATTTCGCGTTCTATTCTGAATCTGCCGGCGATAAATTGGGGGACATCCATATGTGACCTTCCTTCGGGTTAAAAGGTCCGCAATCCGCTTCTCGCTTTTGAGTGGTTTAGGGGAAGAGACGGTGTAGTTTAGCACCCTTAGAGCGCTTTGGGATAGGTCCTATATGACCTACTGGACCGATTTATCAAGTCCAGGATGGATGCCCGGAACGTTCGGGATCCAAAACACCTGTCCGTTGATTTCGAACTTGCGGAGGCCGTGTTTCGGCAAATCCTTTTCTTTCAAACCAAGGAACGTGAAGTGAGGCAAATCGCTGAGCACGGTTTGAAACCAGCCGTGGTTTGCCATGATTTCGCGTATTCGCGGATTTTCAAACTCGTTGACGTCGAACGCAAGCATCGCGATGTGCTGCGAGGTACCTGGCGCAGCGATCGAATAAAGAATGGACTTTGAAAGATCTTTGCTGAAATAAATCCCGCTCTTCTCAAGCTCCAAAACCTCGGCGATTTGTTGTGAAAGAGGCAAACCATGGAGTCGCGTCACTTGTTCCTGCGTGAGCCGCCCCTGCGCGAGCCAGTAGTCGAGCGCGGGCTCAAAACGTGAGTTCCAAAGACGCACGCTATCCTCATAGTTACGTCGTGCTGCCTCAGCACCATCGCGAGGAGTAATGTCCAGTCCTTCCTTCTGCGCGTCCTCGCGGGCCTTTTGCAGCTTCTTCATTGCTTCGGGTTGTAGTTCGACGTCGTCGTAGCCGATTGTCTGGACGTCAGAACCCGCATCGTCCTGAAACTTTGTCACTTGCTCTTCGTTGGTGAAAACGCACACAGGTGGCGGCTTCACTTTCTTATCAGCGACGAAAATCGCGCCATATTCTTCGAGGATTCGTTTGGAAACGGGGTCGGACGGCGGACAAATATTCTCAAGTTTCGTCTTTCGCTTTTTGAGGGCCTTCGCAAGCGCTTCGTAGAAAGGAGTTGGTTCTTTGAGGTCGTTCAATTCTCGAAGAGCGTTCGACGACATTGGCTGTGTTGACATATTTTTCAGTACTGGTATCGCCCCGCTCGCAACAGTTCTCCAGACCACTAGCAAAATCAGGCTTTTAAATACGCGACTTGATTTACTAAAAGCCAGACGACTCCTCCAAAAGCGCCCATGATGATAGTGGTCGAGGATTGAGACGGTCAACCGGGCATCCACAGATTACGCAGATTTTATGGTGTAATCTGTGTAATCTGTGGATATGAAAACCGTCAATCTTTTTCTGGAGTTAGTCGCCACCTATCGCAAACATGGATGGCAGTTGCGCAGTGCGCTGATGCAACCGTCGACGCTCAAGGAGCTTCACTCGCAGGAAGCCGACCTGTTGCAGAATTTGCCGGTTAAAGATGCCGGGTTTGATGCCCTTTGGTTTTCGCGTCCCTCACACAACAACCGTGAAGCGTGGGAACTACGGCTTCTGGCTCAAACTCAGTATGCGTTGTTTGAGACGTTTGAGGCTGAAGAAACGGAAGACGAACGCGACGAGGTGAAACGTGAGATGGAGGCGCGTTTACGCGACTATGTGCTTGGCCAGGGATCCGTGTAGATCTGAGGCCTAAATCACTGTTTGCCTAACTTCACCGGAATTTCCAGTTTCTGCAACTGCTTCACGGGTTCCGGGCTCTTTAAATTCTGCGCTTCTTCCTGATCGCTCTCGCTGGGCGGTTGTTCAGCTTCGGCACCACGCATCACCACTAACTTCACCGTGCTGTAAGGCAGTCCGCGCCGTACCCGCATCAGAAACTCATCACTCGTACGAATCGGCACACCATCAAACTCAATGACAATGTCACCTTCTTTGACTCCCGCCAGATCCGCCGGCCGGCTGCGCAAGATAGTTCCCAGCTTTACCCCGTAAATGTTCATTCCCGGAACGCGCACTCGCTCCGCATCGCCGTCTTCGTAACCAAATTGACCGGTTCCTTCGGGCCGTCGTCTGAACTCTCGATTCAACCTTTCCTCGTCCTGCTGAGAGATCGTTGTCAGTTTGGTCGTCTTCTTTTCACCATCGCGCAGATACTCGACGTCGACAGTCTTACCTAGCGGCGTTTTCGTCATCAGTTCTTCCAGCTGATCTTCTTTGTCGATCTTTTGACCGTCGAAACTGACGACTGTATCGCCACCGATCAAGCCCGCCTTGTCTGCCGGACCGCCAGGCAAGCTCGCACTCTCCAGGATTACGCCTTCGTCTGTTTGATCGAATTTCGCACCGATAACTGCGCGAACCACGGACGTGCGGCTGGTTATGTTTGAGGCTCTCTTCAGTGGCGCTATTAACGCCGTAAAACCAGCGGCGAGAACAAAAAACACCAGCAGGCCCACAAAAATCCAGGACATGCCACTGAGGCGCCTCTTTTTCTTTGGCGGAGTTGAAGGGGCTATGGGTCCTGAGACACTGGTCCCTGTGTAGCTTCCCATTTCTGAAGTGAGACGAAATCCGCAATTGCGACAGAAACGGAGTTCAGATGGCATTGTGGAATGGCAGTTCGAACAAATCGTTTGATTTGCCGGTGCGGCCATGGGCATTGACACTTCTGAATCATCCGACATCTGATAGTCACCTATTAATTGGGGTTAGGCGAAGAATACACGGACAGGTTTCTATACGCCAAATAATCTTTTCCGGTTGCATTAGCATCGCTTTGATAGACTTCCTGCTGCATAAAGGGCAATATCTGAATCTAAGCCAACGATCAAACGAAGGCCTCCCGGGAGGATGGAATTGTGGAAATCACCAAAGCACTTGCGGCTCTACAACCCCTTTACGGTAAAGACAACGTAGAGATTATTACAACCGACGGCAGGCGCGTGCGTGGCACAGTTAAGAGCATGAAAACCACCCAGGCCCTCACCACTCCGAGTGTAAAGATGGAATGCGCGAATGGCCAGATCGTGAAAATACCGTTTCCCACGATAGCAGAGATTAAGGATCACAATTTGGCAAGCTAATTTAGGTCGTATTGGACCTATAGGTCTTATAGGACCTATATTTCGAGATTTCGCGTTTCGTCCTTCTTGGCGTATATTACGCCGTCAATGCCATCTCCTCTCATCATCGACGATCTTGGTGGCCGGATTGCAACGGTTTGGTCTGAGCTTCGCCCCGCAACGCGAGGTCTCGTCGAACGAGCTATGCAAGCCGCCTCGACCGGCACTCCTCCAGTTAGCAATTTTCATTACGACGCGCGAGCGGACATCGAACTCAGCCGCTTTCTCACTGCGCTCGACGACCGGGTGGCCGAAAAGACCAACACGCTCGACGCTGAAAAGAACGGCAAACTGAAATCGATCGCTGATACATGCGCCGAAGTGTTGTCGGAAAAGACTGAATCAGCCGAAGTCTTTACGCAACTCGTACGTCGCGCCCAACTGCAAAGAGACTATCGACGCATTGACAGTCTCGCAGATGCATTGACTTCGCGCTTTCCACCGAGCGAAATCTGCGAGCTCGCGCGCTCAGAAGACATCATCGTTCGTGAACTCGCAAATGAAGCGCTCGCTCGCTGCCCGATCTCTGTACTCGCCGGATTACTGAACGATCCGATCGACTCGGAAACGGCGCGCGCAGCTCTGCGACGACAAGTTGTCGAATATGGATCAGAGGAAGCCCGTCAGATCGTTAACGCTCTTGACCAGGCCGACGAAATGTGAGCAGGAGCAGCGTACAGGTGCAGGAATATCCTGCTCCTGCTATCTGACTTCTGCACCCAACTGATGGAGTCGTTCCACGACTTGATCGATTAACCAGTTCGGAGTCGAAGCACCAGCCGTCACGCCAACTTTCTTCACACCCTTCAAATCGGCCGGATTAATTTCAGCAGGAGTTTCAATCAGAAAACTTCTGGAGCATTGTTCCTGGCAAACTGCCAACAACTTAACGCTGTTAGAAGAGTGGCGACCTCCGATTACATAAAACGCATCGACCTGTCCGGCGAGGGCGCGCGCGGCATCCTGTCGATCGCGTGTTGCGGAACAGATCGTGTTGACGACTTGCGGATCGGTATCAGCCTTTGCACGCACTGCTTCTGCCACTTCCAAAAACGTCTGCAACTTGATCGTCGTCTGCGAAACAACCAATGGTGAACGCAACGGCGGAAGGGCAGCTACTTCGCCCGCGTCTCGCACAACATAGGTATTGTTTGGTGCATAGCCAACGACACCGATCATTTCCGGATGGTCGGGATTACCGGCGACAACAACGTCACGTCCCTGGCGCGCGGCTCGTTCGGCGAGATGCTGCACGCGAGTCACAAACGGGCAGGTGGCATCGATGACTTTAGCAGCGCGTTCTTCAAGTTCGCTTTGTACCTGCGGCGTGACGCCGTGTGCACGAATTACGGCAATCGTATCGGCATCAGCTTCTTCTGGTGAGTCGATCGTCGAAACGCCTCGAGCGCCGAGGCGCTCCATTTCCTGTGCGTTGTGAATCAGGGGTCCGAGAGACCGAATCGGGCGTACACCTTCTTCGACTGCCTCTTCCACCATCTCGACGGCCCGTTCGACGCCAAAACAGAATCCGTATTCGTCTGCCAGTAAGACTTCCATTTATGTATTCCTACACTTTTCGCGCCATTCGTCTCGAAGCCGATCGCCGCCGGCGACGCGTTCATCGATCCAACCCATCTCCCAGTCGACCACGCACCGGACCTGGGTCAAGACGGCTTTTTTCAGGTCGCCGAGGGCATGGGCCATGTCTTTTGGCAGAATTGCGTATGAAACATCACCGATCTGACGCAACCCGCCTAAAACGGCGCCAGCGCATTCACGAACCCGGTCCCGAGCTTCCTCCATACAACCCTCCAACTCCGACAGGCATTCTAGCAATATTCAGCCACGGATTACACGGATGTATACGGATTACGTTGGCAGACCGTTCCGGGCGATTGACTCCATCAGCTTACAAAAGCGGTCGAGTTCGCCGAGGGTGGTGTAGACGTTTGGCGTGATGCGAATGCCTTTGAATTCTTCGTGCACGATCGGCGTCGTAAAAACCCTGTGTTTGTTGAAGAGGTAGCTGCCAATCGCCGTCGGATCAATCCCCTCGATATTCACATTGGCAATCGCACACGACTGGTTCGGATCAAAAGATGTGTTGAAACTGACTTTCGGCACGTCTTTCAAGCGGTTCATCCAGTAGCGCGACAAATATCTCAGTCGCGCTTCCTTGCGCTTGCCACCCAGACCATTGTGAAACAGCAAAGCCTCACCAATCGCGAGTCGCGGTGCTGCAGAGTGAGTGCCAATCTCTTCAAACTTTCGAATGTCATTCGCCTGCTTAGATTCGGCTGCCATCAATGGCCAGAGCTTCTCAATCTTTTCGCGCTTAACAAAAAGCAATCCGCTGCCTTTCGGCGCGTAAAGCCATTTGTGCAGACTCGTACCAAAATAATCGCAGCCTAGATCTTTCTGTTTGAAGTCAAACTGCGCGTATGAATGTGCGCCATCAACAATTGTCTCGATTCCCTTTGCACGCGCCATTTCACAGATGGCTTTCACCGGAGTGATTTGGCCGGTGATGTTCACCTGGTGTGAAACAAGGATGAGTTTGGTTCGACTGGTGATTCCTTTTTCGAAAGCCGCAGTGATCTCGTTCAGGTCTTTTGGAGGAATCGGAATCTTCACCATCTTTAGCACAAGACCTTCTCGTCGCTCACGCTGCCGCAACGTCGTCAACATGCGCGGATAATCCTGAGTCGTGGTGAGGATCTCGTCACCCGGTTTGAAATCCATTCCCATCAAAAGAATTTCAAGCGACTCGGAGGCGTTGCGTGTGATCGCAATCTCTTCCCGATCGCAACCAAACATCTCCCCCAGACCTGTGCGAATTGTTTCTGACTGCGGCTCGAGCAATTGCCACATCGTGTAGGCCGTGGCGTCTTCCTGCTGCCAGATGTAACGGACCAGCGCTTCGGTGACGATGCGTGGGCTCGGTGAGACGCCGCCATTATTGAGATTCACAATGCCGCGCGTGACGGTGAACGAATTCTGGATGACTGACCAGTAGTCTTCGTCCATCGCGACCTGTTCCGGCGTCAGATGCGCAACACTTCGCGTCGCGGCTTCGACTTCTTTCAGGAGCGCACCAATGCTGGGTGTCGAGATCGCTGCGAGGCCAAGACTTTTGCCCACAAGTGAAAGGAAATCGCGACGTGATTTCATGCCTATCTCCTTTGGACTTCACAGGATTTATCCTGTCCATCTTGAAAAATCTTGTAAATCCTGTCTAATTCAGAGTTGCGATTGAGCGCCGTTTGCTTCGTAAACAATCTCGCCATTAATCACAGTCATCACGCAACGGGTCTTCAAAATCTCCGGCGCTGGAACCGTCATGATGTCAGCGGAGAGAATCGTTAAGTCGGCGAGTTTGCCAACCTCGATCGTGCCGCGCAGCTTTTCTTCAAACGCAGCATAAGCGGGCCAGATCGTGAACATCTTCAGGGCCTGTTCACGAGTCACCGCTTCTTCCGGATGCCACCCTTCGCCGGAAAAACCTTTCTGGTCTTTGCGCGCGACTGCGGCGTAAAACTCAATCATCGGTTCGCCACGTTCGACCGGTGCATCAGATCCGCCCGGAACCACTATTCCCGACTTGATGAAACTCTCCCATGCATATGAACCAGCGAGACGATCAATACCCAGGCGACTCGGTGCGAAGAAAAGATCGCCGATCGCATGTGACGGCTGCATCGACGGAATAACTCCGAGTTTCGCAAAGCGCGGAATATCAGCCAGATTAACGATCTGCGCATGCTCAACACGCCAGCGTGGATCGGCAACCTTTCTTTCTGACGGCGGCACGGCTTTCAAGGCCGCTTCGTATTCATCAAGTATGAAACGATTCGCACGATCGCCGATCGCATGTGTTTCGACTTGAATGCCTTTGCGCAAAGCGTCGACCAGCATTGGTCGTAGCTCTTCTGCTTTCACGGTTAAGAAACCTGACGTGTCGGGCGCGTCTGAATAGGGCCCGAGCAAAGCAGCTCCGCGAGACCCGAGGGCACCGTCAGAAACGACTTTGATCGACCTCACCGTCAAACGATTTTCATAAGCGCCGATAGTTGCGCCTTCATTGATCAAACGAGTCGCATTTGGTCCTGGTCCATAAACCGCTTTGTAAATGCGCAGTTTGATCGTTCCTGCAGCATAAAGCTTCTTGAAGATATCGACCTCGGCGTAACTGCCGCCTGCATCCTGAACTTGCGTCCAGCCGAGCTCGATGTCTCGCTTTACTCCGAGCACGACAGCGCGCTCAGCCTCTTCCGGTGTTGTGGGCGGAACGCGGCTGCGAACTAATCCCTGAGCACTGTCGAGCAGCATGCCGTTCGGCTCGCCACTCTGTTTGTCTTTTGAGATCTCACCGCCGAAAGGATTGGGAGTGTTTTTGTCGACGCCTGCGATTTTCAGTGCGGCGCTGTTTGCCACTGCCCCGTGCCCGTCTGCACGACCAAGAATCACTGGATTATTTGGCGCCACTTTGTCGAGATCCCAACGTGTCGGAAAGACGGGCGGGGTCCAATGAGTTTCGATCCATCCACGACCAGTAATCCATTGGCCCGGTTTCGCCTGATCGACTCGTGCTTTTACTTTCGCGAGGAAGTCTTCGAGACTCGTCGTGCCCTCGAGATTGAGAGTCATTTCGCGAAAGCCCACGCCTGAAAGGTGTTGATGCGAATCGGTAAAGCCTGGCAATACTGTGTTGCCTTTGAGATCAACGACCCGGGTTTTTGAACCGACGAATTTCTGTGCAGCTTCATTGGTGCCGACGAAGATGATTCGGTCCGCTTTTACTGCGATCGCCTGCGCTCTTGCCGTCGTGTCGTTCGCGGTGTAGACGTTGCCGTTTTTGAAAACAATGTCGGCCACGACCGCTTGTTGAACGGGGATCAAGCTTGCGAACAGCAGAGTTGCCGCTAAAAGAAAGAGTTTCATGTTTTCCCTCGGAGAAAGTTAGGGCACGGATGACACGGATTATATAACGGATTGGGTGCGTAGAAACTTGTCCAGCTCGGATTTCGTTGGCAGAGCTGTGCGTGCGCCGAGGGCGCTGCACTTGATCGCCGCCACAGCATTGCCCAACTTCAGGCTCGTCTCGATATCTTTGCCGGTGAGAAATCCGTAAAGGAATCCGGCGTGAAACGCGTCGCCGGCGCCGGTTGTATCCCTGCAACCACCGGGAGCTTCGAAGCCAGGCGACTCAATAAAACTTCCTTCGTAATAAACCACAGCGCCCGCGGCGCCGACCGTCATGCCGACCAGCTTACAACCAAAACGGTTCTTTAATTCCACCAGAGCAGCACGTGGATCTGTAATTCCAGTTACTCGTCGGGGAAATTCCTTCGAACCGATCATGATGTCGATCAGCGGCAGAAGCTCAGGCAGTCCTTCGTAGACGTTGTCGATGTCGGCCGAAACAATCGTGCCTGTTTCGCGGGCAGCTTGTGCTACGACCACACACGCGGGCGGATCATGAGCATCGAGGTGCAAGACCTTTCCCAGTGTTCCAAACTCAACCGGCGCTTCTTCCCGTTTGTACGCCAGCCTGTCGTCACGATCCCAAACAATCGTCCGCTCACCGCTGCGCGCATCGATCGTGATAAACGCGATCTGGTTTTTCGCACCTTCAACGATCTCAGCGAACTCGACGTTGACGTCGTCGTCTTTTAAAGTCTGAAATCCGAAGAGTCCGGCCGGATCTGATCCGAAGCGGCCGGCATAGGCTGTCTTTAACCCGAGCCGGCGCAATGCAACCATCGCGCTTGCCGTTTGCCCGCCGGCGGATTGCTGATGGTCGAGCAGCCGCATCTTTGTGTCAAAAGCAGGATACTCAGGCACCACGATCAGATGATCGACGGCGTTTAGACCAAAACCAACGGCGTCAAAAGGTCTGTTAGCTGGAGCCGTAAGTGGAAAAAGCATTTCCCTCAGTTAAAATAGCATCTCAACAAAGTGAATATCGAAGATAAACTCAAGGAAATTCCAACCTCCCCGGGCGTATACCTGCACAAAGACACGGCCGGAAAGGTGATCTATGTCGGAAAGGCGAAGAACCTGCGCAGCCGCGTTCGTTCGTACTTTCGCGCGCGTCCTTTCGACCGCAAAACTGACGCGCTTGTCGGCCAAATCGCAGACCTCGAATTCATCGTCACCGACAACGAAGTTGAAGCATTAATTCTGGAAGCGTCACTCGTCAAACAGCACAAGCCGCGTTACAACATCAAGCTTCAGGATGACAAGTCGTATCCGCACCTGAAACTCACCATCAACGAACCGTTTCCCAAAGTGGTGATCACACGCCGCATTCAACGTGATGGCGCACTTTACTTTGGTCCATTTCTGCCCGCAAGTCTGGCGCGCAGAACGATCGATCTAATCAATCGAACTTTTCAGTTGCGCACTTGCGATATCGAGATTGACGGCAAAGCGCCGCGGCCCTGTCTTGAGTATCACATCAAACGATGCCTTGGTCCCTGCGTCAAGGGATTGTGCACGCCGGAACAGTATCAGGAAGCAGTGCGCGACGTAAGACTGCTGCTTGAAGGACGGAACAAAGAATTGGCAGACGCGCTGGAGTCGCGCATGTTCGAGGCTTCCGACGCGACGCATTACGAGCTCGCCGCGAAGTACCGCGATCTGCGGAAGACTGTGATCAGACTTTCGGAACAGCAGAAGATGGCGACAACCTCCGAAAGTGATGTGGATATCTTTGGGTACTATCGCGAAGGACAACGCCTGGCGCTGCAACTCTTCACCATGCGTGAAGGAAACATAGTCGGCCGTCGAGAATTCTTCTGGGAAGACTTGTCTGAAGATGCTTTTGACCCGGCGGAGTTTTTGAGTGACGTTCTGTCGCAATACTACGCGTCGGATTACGTGCCGCGCGAGATCTACGTACCGGTAGACTTCAACGATCGCGAGTTGCTGGAGAAGGCGCTCACTAAGCGAAAAGGCCGGCGTGTAAAAATCTTCGATCCGCAGCGCGGTGAGAAGCGCGACATGATCGACCTTGTCGACAAGAATGCCAAGCTTGCTTTTGAACAGCGCTTCCGAATTCTTAAGCCTGATATGAAGCGCGTACTCGAGGAGCTCCAGGAAACTCTCGAGTTACCTCACTTCCCCGGAAGAATCGAGTCGTTTGATATTTCGCACATTCAAGGTGCAGAGAATGTCGCCGGCATGGTTGTGTGCGACAACGGCAAGATGAATCGTTCGGAGTATCGCAAGTTCAGAATCCGGAGTGTCGAGGGTGCTAACGATGTTGCGTCGATGCACGAAGCGGTAACGCGCCGCTACCGTCGACTCCTTGAAGAAGGAAAGCCATTGCCGGAGCTAATCATGATCGACGGTGGCAAAGCGCAACTGAATGCGGCAGCGAGCGCGATGAGTGAACTCGGTCTAGAAGCGATTCCGATGGTCGGTATCGTCAAGCCGCCACAACGTCACAACGACGTTGCGTACCTGCTGATGAAAGGCCGCGAAGATGAGCCGATCTATCTCGACTCTCACTCATTAATACTGCGCCTGTTGCAAATGGTGCGCGATGAAACGCACCGGTATGCGGTCACTTATCATCGCAAGCGGCGTGAGTTACGCGACTTCACTTCTGAGCTGACCGCCATTCCCGGTGTCGGAGACAAACGGAAAGGAAGACTGCTTCGTCACTTCGGTTCGATTCAGCGCATCTCACGCGCGGGAGTTTCTGAGTTAACACCTTTCGTGGGGCGGAAGACGGCAGAAGAGATTGCGGAGCACTTTGAAAGGCAACGGCTACTGGCGACTTCAGCAAAGCCATCCACAGATTCTACGTCCCCTGACCCTTCACTCCACTGAACTCATACGTCAAATACAGTTTCAGTGAACCATCGAGAATCTCCGCGCGCACGTCTTTCGCGCGCGCTCTGACTGCCCCATTGCTTGCTTTGACCGGAATCATTAAAGAGAGCTGTGGCTCACTCACGAGCACAAGCGGATTTACTTTCTGATTGATTGCGCCCTGTACAAAGACAGTCACGAAGTTATTCGCGATCGGATTCACTCCTTCGAGATTAACACCCTCAACGTCAACGTATCCGTAAACTGTCTGCTTCTCCTGATCGAACGATAACCTGATCTTGTTCTGGGCCCAGCCCTTGAACTGCATACAACTGCCAGCGAGGTTGTAACTTCCCGTAAATGCCATAGGCGCGTAAACATTGCCATTGCGAAACTGAACGCCAGTCTTCACCCCGCTACCTTCCTGCAAGAGGGTGATGGTGTTTGTGCAACCACTTTGAAATATCGCGTGGTCCATTCGCATGGGGATTTCACGCGATTGGCCCAGTTGAAACGTTGGCGTACCGAGACCGTTGAACGTCGTCGCGAGAACCGCATCAATAAAACTCTGCTCCAGCGCGATTACGACAGCGCCTGGCTGAGCTCCACTCTGGTCAGGCGGTTTAATAGCCTGACCAGGTGCAGACCGTGCCGGCGGGACGCCGAGAAAATAAACCGCAGCGCCGCCGCCGAGCAGAATCCCTAAGAGGAGGATGACAACATATCTCATTTGTTTACCTTCACTGTGATGGACTTGGGCTGGTCGCCGGTGACACAGTCGGCGAAGGTGCTGTATTCATGTTCATCAGCAGAGCTCTGAGCACCGCTGCCACAGTATTTGTTACTGCATTCACCTGAGCCCTCACCTGCGACTCCGAAACTTTGTTCATGCCCGGTGGTATTTCAAAAAGAGTTGGATCGACATTCGTCTGGATGTTCTGCATCTCGGCGACTACCTTAGCGCCTTTAACACCCTGCACCTCACCGCTGGCTTCACCAAAGAGTTCCGCGCGCAGAGGCAGTCCAGTGTCTTTGTCGACATAGACAAACGATTCCGTTTTGACTTCGCCTGCCGAGGTCTGCGTTTGAGCAGTCCGCGCATAGCGATACTTCAGCGCTGTTCTGCCTGCGAGTGGTTCTTCGCCGACGAATTCGATGCCTTTGAGTCTATCGAGATATGCCACCACTTGACCGGGCGACATCAGCTTATGAATTTGAAACCCAGTGGCCTCCGGGGTCAACTCTGCATATTGCTTACGCGCCGGAGCGATTCCATATTGCACGCCAGCCTTTTCGAGATAAATCAGATCCGATCCGTCCGGTAATTTGAAAGATAGTCGCCTGTCACTTCCGCTCTTGGCAACTTCAGCAGAGAGAGTCGGGATACCAATCGCCTTGTCTCCTCCTTCAGTTTCTGCGCTAAAGACAAGCGTCGCTCGATAGCTTTCCGGTTCGCGTGCGGCGATTGTTGAAGGAGCGGTGCTGGCGTTAATGTTAGCGCCGGTTGCGTTAGCGTTTACATTGACGTTTGTATTGGTGTTTATGTTGGCATTAGCTGCTGGACCGCGCGTACACCCACCCGCTGCAATAACAAATGTTGAAATAGCTAACACAAGCACAAAGACCGGCGGTCTGACGTCGGTATTTTTCATATTCACATTCTCCGAAGAGTTCGCGCTTTCGGCGCGACGTTATTTTGTCAGGGGGTGTTTAAGAAGGGAAGGTGGATAGGATAACACGACGACGGCCCAAGCCCAACTTCCTTCGTTGTGCTTAGTGCTTAGTTCTTTGTACTTGGTAGGCTCTCAAACAAAGTACAAAGCACTAAGTACAAAGCACTAAACATATTGACTTCGCCTTGCCTTTTGGAATAGAAGTCAGCGCATGAAACACATACTGGTCCTGCTGCTGCTAGGTTGCGCCCTTTCCCTTTGTAATCTTTCCGAGAGATTCAAAAAAAGCAGTTCCACTTCCGGTTCATCCGGAGCGAGTAGTTCGAGCTCACGATCTGCTGAAAAGGGTCAACCCACCGCCGCTCAGAGCGCCGCGCTTGCAGGTGGTCAACAGATAAAGTGGGAACGACAAGGCATGTCGTGGACAGTCCCAGCAAATTGGACCGAGTCTGAGAACGAATCGAAGTCGTTCATGTGGCGATCGCCCGGTGGAGCTGACGCCGCCAATCTCATCGTCAGCATCTCGCCGATGAATGAAGATTTTCCAGTCGAGGCCTCGATTGACGCCGAATACGAGCAGGCCAAGAACCGAGCCAAGAATGGTGAAGTAGATGAAGTTAAATGGGTAGAGATCGACGGGCTCACTGGTGTTCTGTTTCGTGAGGCCAATCCGGAACACCCCGACGGTCATCGGCGTCTGCAATGGCAGGCCTACCGCAAGTATCTGGGCCAGGTCCAGGGAATCAACTTGATGCTTGCTACGCAAGGCAAGGACTTTGAACGTCACAAAGACGCGATGTACGGCATTCTCTACTCCATGAAGATCACCCATTGAGTAAATTCCACTGATATCCGATCCCTCCTTGGAGTGCGGTGCCTTGGCACCGCTTTGGTACTTACCAAAGCGCCAACAAGTTGGCGCACTCCAAGGAGGCACCCAACTTTGTGGCAATTCGCCCCACTTCAATCAAAATCCTCGATCTAAAACTATCTCGCAGGCTTTTATTGTTGACAGACTCCACACTATAGGCTAACTGTCTGCGAGTTTTTAGTACGTCCTTACGATCCTTTCGGAGTATTCCAGGGCTGCCACGCCAAGCCTGATGAATAAAAACTGGTCCCTCTCGCAAGAGGCTTTTGACGCGTTGCTTGATTGGCTTGATTCCGATCGTGAACAGGCCGGCATCAAGTACGAACAGATCCGGAGGCGCCTCATCAAGATCTTTACCGGTCGCGGCTGCCTCGATCCTGAAGATCTGGCCGATGAAACAATCAACCGTGTCACAAGCAAGCTCAACGAGATCCAAAACGAATTCACCGGCGAACGCGCACGCTATTTTTTCGGCGTTGCCAATAAGGTGTACATGGAGTATCTGAGGCGAAAGACGCCTCAGCCCCCGCCGCAAATTCCGCCTGATTCTGATCGAGCCGAACTGGAATACCGCTGCCTGTTAGACTGTGTAAACCGGCTCAGTCAGGAAGATCAGGAATTGGTGCTGAAACATTACGGCGCCAAAGGTCGGAGCGAGGCAGAGCGACGAAAAGCGCTGGCGGACGAGCTTGGAATCACGGTAAACGCTTTGCGCATTCGCATTTACCGCATTCGGTCGGCTCTGAAAGAGTGCGTCCTGAAATGCATCCAAAGTTCCTTGGACTGAAATAACAGCCACTTTTCAGTCATTAAGATTAGAGGTAGACCCGTCTCAGGAGACGAGTAAGTGAACCCCGATTTCGACAGACAAGAGATGCAGAGTTATCTGCTGGGCACTTTAGATGGGGACCGTCGCACGCAATTTGAAGAAAGAATTTTGTGGGAGGCCAACGTTTACGAAGAGCTTCTGTTCGCGGAAGAGGAGTTGATCGATCAATATCTGAATGGTGATTTGTCAAAACGCGAGCAACAGCAGTTTGAGAATCACTTTCTGGTCACCGCTGAACGTCAAAGGAATCTTCGTTTTGGCAAACTCCTGCAAACATATGTGAATTTCCACATAGCGCAGGAACAACTTCTGAAAACAGTTCACCAGAAACCGGTGGACCACTCTTTCTCATTATTGCGAACACCGATTCGCCGGTGGTCTGCGCTGGCGTTTTTGACTGCAATTCTGGCCTGCACCGGCGTAATTCTGGTTGGGTGGGTTGGAAGCAAAAGAGAGGCGGCAGGTATCGTACAACAAACAATCCCCCGTGTTGTGACGGTAACTCTGCTACCCGGTTCTGCCGGGAATGAAGGCTCAGCGACGCAGCGAGTCAACATGCCGCCCAAAGGCGTTGAGGTCAAACTCGAGCTCGAATTAACTAATCCCACTTTTCATAACTACAAATCAGAGCTGTTTCGTGAAAACAGATCGCTGAAAGTTTCTGACGAGCTGAGGATGGAGGCGAAGGGCGAGCAACACGTAGTTCCGTTTACTGTAACTGGAGAAATGCTCAGTCCCGGCGATTATCAGGTCAAATTAAGCGGCGTTCTTGATTCAGGTGCAGACGAGTTTATCGACAATTATTCTTTCCGTGTTATCGAGTAAGTCCTCACTTACCTCACTTTCCAAAAAATTTTTTCGAAATGTTTGGCCTCTCAGAGTCATAACAATTGAAGCGTCGCATATAGCAAATACCCCACGCGCGACCGAAATCCCTCACATGCATGCTGTATGCATGTCCTCAGCTGGAGATGGCGAGCGACTGTGAACAGTCGCTCGCCTGTTGTTTTAGGTCGAATAGTTCCTAAAGCTTATTGCTTCTTGATGTAATTCCTGTGCACCCAGCCGTCCTTCTCCGAACGATCCTGAGTTTCAAAGAAGATGTTGTTGTTGTCTTCCCGCGTCACTAACTTCACACGCGTCGTCACGTGCCTGGCTGCGGCGCTTGGCTTCTCTGAGTCAGCCAGAAACATCTCAACCGTCTCACTGGCGACCGGTTTTACTTCAAGATCCTTGTTCAATTCTGCGACTGCCTCGACTGCACTTGCTTTGAGCAACTTGGGCCACAGCTTGACGAAGAGTCCGCGGGAGGCGTAAACATCGGCGCTATTGACGTGCCCGTTGATCGCAAAGACATAGCCAATTACATCCGACTTGCTCTGCACAATTTCCGACAGCGCTTTGATGTACGCTGCTGTCGTTTCCTTTACTTTTGGATTTTCAACTGACAACTCAAGACTCGACGCTGAGGCACGATCCCTAACGCTCGCACCAACGTTGGCGCTCAATTTCTCCTGCGCCACGCTTACATTCTTCCAAACTGCTTGTTGAGAGTTCTCCGCTTTCGCAGCCAATTTGAGTTCCTTTAGCGCAACGGAGTTTTCCGAGCTTGCGAAAAGGCCGGCGGCTTCGTTACCTCGTTTGTTCCAACGGCCTGACTCGACACAAAACGCAGCGATCGGCATGCGACCCGATTTCGGCGGTACGATGAAATCGATCGATATCATTCGGTCCTGATCACCACCACGGACTATATCGCCCGCCTGAACGTAGATGTCCTGGTTGGAAAAATTCCTGATGGCGAGTTCGTTGACGTCCTTTGTCTCATATACTCGCACTTTCTTTTGCGCCAGAGCTTCCTGCAGCGTGAGAAAAGTCTTCTTCGTAAGATCCTTTCCATGCACCAGAAAGACAGTCAGGTTTCCGTGAGTATATGGACCCGAGAGTCTGTAGTTGGACGTGCGGATTGGCTCCTGCGGTTTGGCGGCTCCTCCATTGCTGGAATTCTGAGCCAGGACGTTAATGAAAAGTAAAGAGAGACCGGTGAGAAGAGAGAAAAACGCAATTGTAATTAGTTGTTTTGACTTCATTGTCGTACTCCTGATAAGCGAAATGGACTGTGGGGAGACCATTCGTTGGACCACTAACTTGCGGTTAGAAGAACGCTACAAATGAAGACTTCTTGCGGTCTGAGACGAGATTAAGCGGCGTTTCGTTGCCAGGAGAAATAGGCCATATAGGTCCCATAGGTCCTATTTGCCTTACTCACCATGCACTGTGGGAGCATCCGCGTGAGGAACGAAGCACATTCGGCAGCGCGCTTCATATTTGTCTGCCGCGCCCACTGCAACTCGTTCCTCGGAATCGAAGGTACGCTGTGAGTAGTTCGCCGGCTGGCCACATTTCATGCAGATAGCGTGGGTTTTGGTGATGTATTCGGCAATCGCGAGAAGTTGCGGCATTGGTTCCCAGGGCTTACCGGTGTAATCCTGATCGAGTCCGGCAATGATCACGCGCACACCGCGCCGCGCAAGGGTGTTGGCGACCTCAACTAGTTGGTTATCGAAAAACTGCCCTTCATCGATACCGACGACCTCAGTGTCGGGATCAACCCTGGCGAGCACCTCTGCTGCCGAACGACTGTTGGCTGAGTCGTGACGCATTTCTGAATGCGAAACAATTTGATTTTCCGCAAAACGCGAATCTATTTCCGGTTTAAATACCTGCACTTTCTGACGAGCAATCTTTGCTCGTCGCAAACGCCGGATCAGTTCTTCCGACTTTCCTGAGAACATTGATCCTGCAATTACTTCCACCCAACCGGCATTCTCACGCGAGCGCGCTGGTGGCTCGTCATGATTCACTTGTGCCACTAATTCATCCATTTTGATCTGATCGTTTTGCCTGATTATAAAGTCTCGGGTTGTAAAAAGGCGCAAACGCCGCAATCAGCGCCAGCTCAAAACTCATCGAACGGGTAACGAGGTCGCGGGATAGAACTCCCCACGCTCCTTGTTTACTGCGGATATCGTGACCGCCGGTTACTTCATCGATTACGGCGCCCAACTCACGCCTTCCTTCGACTACTGTCTTTACGATTTGTGAAGGTACGGAAATCGATGGAGCAGCGCCAAACGAACCTTGTTCTCCATCAGTTGCATAGGCCCAACCACGAAGAAAGGTGTGCCACTCGCCTTCAATGGAGACCGAATGAAAACCACCTTCGAGTCCGACGTAGATATCAGCTTCGAGTCTTCGACCTCGCAACGCGTCGCGGGCGGCAAGCGCTCGTTCTTGCGCTCCCTGCATCAACTGCCAGTCAGTAAGCGGCATTGCCGGAACGTTGGTTTCGACGCGCCTTGCCACAACATTCGCATTAGCCCAACTGGGGTCAACAGTGGCAACACGTACGACGCTGGCGCGCACCGCCATGATCTTTGCCGCACGATCAGACCCCAGGGCGATTGTCTTGATTGCCACAGTTACTCGATTGATTCCTGCCGTCGGGAGCCCAGCAAAATAAATGCAAGTTGAATTGCGTCAGAGGCTATAACACAGGGAGCGCACCCCGTCAAAACCGCACCCTATATTGCCCCAGACATATTTTGCAGCCCTTCGACATTAAAGAGTGAAGGCTTCGAGGTTGAACAGGACACGCTTTGAAATCGGTTTTTGACAATTCACCGACGGCACTAAAGAAATATTGACAGAACGACAACTTAGGAATAGCCTGTCGCACCTCTGATTCGCATCTCTCAATGCCCAGAGCATCCTCGATCTTTTCTGTACGACTAAACCTGTTTAGCGTCCTTTGGGAAGTCCCAGCGTTCGAAGCCTCGAAGAGTCTTCCCAATAACTAATTGACTCCCAATCCTTAGGAGGATTTACCGATGCAGACAAAAGAATGGACGCTGATGTTTTATTTTGCCAGCGATAACCCTCTTGCCTCCACTATTGTGTCGCAACTAAAAGCCATCAAGGATGCTGGATACCATCCTGATGCTAACGTGATTGCTCAATTTGACCCTCACGCATCAACCACTCCTGTCCACGTCTTTGACGTGAACTCGGTCAACAAGTTCCATGATTATGGCCTGTCAAAAGTCGGATTCACCGGCAACGATCCATTCGTTCGAGACCTGGTGCTGGATCGGCTTTGGTCAGAAAAGAACGACGACATTAGAAAGAAAGTGATCGCCCATGTGAAGGGAAATCCCGAGCACAATCCGGGCTCGGTCTTTAATCCTCCCAAACCCTTCGCGCAGATGTCCGGCGAACAGAATCCAAAGGAAGCATTAAAAAGCTTTTTGAATTTCTGTCACTTGTCCTACCCCGCTCGACACTACATGCTCTTCATTCTCGGACACGGGCAAGTTGTGGGAAATGACAGTCTCCTTTTCGATGATCATGCTGAAAGACATTCCCTAACCCTGATTGAGCTGGGCGAAGTATTGCGCGGGTTCAATTCCGATGTCATTAACGATAGAGAACCTGGGGTCGTCGAACTTGTTGCCCTTCACAGTTGCTCGATGAGTGCGATGGAAGTAGCGTACGAACTCAAGGGGGCAGCTAACTACATGTTGGCTTCTCAGGGTCCGATGTATGTTGGGAATCTGCCGTATCGTCAGATTCTGATTCGGATCTTCAATGATCTAAACGCGAAGCTTTCGCCGGCGGACATAAATGGTGGGGGCAACGGCAAACAGAGTCTCGTCGAGAAGCTGTCCAAACCTTCCGATCCGGTCTCGCATTACCTTCGTGACAGGTTAAGTCAAAAAACGAGCCGGTTTCTTGAATTCTACAAATCTGGAACCACACCGGATTCCGATTTGGTCTCAACGATCGTTCAGGAGATCAGTGATCTCATTGAGAACGAGGATTTGACTAAAACGGCGCCATTTCCGAAAGCAGTCACGACAAACGGGAACGGTAGGATCCCTCCCAAAGCGTCTATTACCAGCGAGAATCTGCGGCGATTGAATCGACTGCGCCTTAGCGATGCCTTCCCGGAAATCGCTCGGTACCCGAAACAGGATCTTGAGAAGTTGCTCAGTAAGATCTTTTACTACTCTGTCTACAACAGTTATGACTTTCAATTAGCGGGCTACCCGTATGATTTATGTTTGTCAAACCTGACCAAACTGTCAGACGTGGAAGAGCCAATCAATCAACTGGCTGATAAGCTGATCAATGGCCTGAAGGATGACAACCCAACGCCCCGGCAACTCATTATCCTGGCCCACTGGGACGCTCAGAGTTTTTACCAGGAAGACTACGTTGACCTCTATGATTTCTGTTTTTGCCTCATGAAACGGTGTAAAGAGAGGCTGCAGGATTGGGGTGCACTGCCGATTCTGAACGAAATTCACAACGCCTGCGACAAGCTGAAAGAGGCGTTGGAAAAAGGTCCCAATAAACTGGTCACGCTGTCGGCGTTTTCTGGCGCTGCCTTCCAGTACGCGCACGGCTTCTCGATCTATTTTCCATGGACCAAGCCGATGACGAGCAGGATGTGGGACGAGGAGTACTCCGAATACCGACTCAACATGAAAACGCGGTGGCGAGATTTCCTGAACGTCTATTTTGAAACGACCATGCGTAAAACCAGGGAAGAGGAACTCGGGCGAACCCCCAAAGGCATAACCGACAACATTCTGGCGCTGATCAGCCAAATTGGGGCGCACGTGTTTGCAGGTGATGGAAGTTTAGACAAGCCTGGTCCCGATTCTCCGATGGGTAAGTATGGACCAGACGATCCGTTCGGCGCCGGGAGTTGCAATTGCCCGACTATTAAAAACTACCCGTCTCACATCGGCATGGCCAAAAGAGATGATGGTAAAGAAGTGCCGGTTCATCTAAGCGAAGATTTCTTTGAGGGTCAGACCATGGTCTCGGACTCAGATGATTTGAACGAATGAGAGTGACTGTAGTTCTACTGGTGCTTCTTTTGGGTCTCTCCCTGCTGGAAGTAAACGCCCCGAGGCATTCAGCGGGCCTCGGGGCGGTGATGGGGCAAACCGCGTCCAGCTCCACCGGCAAACCCACCACTGTGGAAGCGCGCAGAAGCCTCTTAAAGGAACTGGAAGAAACAGCTCGGATTGCGCTCAGCGATGGAGAGACGCTTAAAGCTGCTCGTAGTTTGACTAGTGCCGGCGGTCTGCAACTGCTTTTAAGTGATCCGAAGGCCGCCGTCGCCAATCATCTCCAGGCTCTTGAGTTACTTCGACAGTCATCCGATCCTCAGCTTGTGATAGACAACCTGACTGGCTCAGCTGCTGCCTACCTGAATATGCCGGTCAGCAGCGATCCAAAGGCGCCGGACAATCGCGCTCTCGCGCAGTCAGCACTCGATGAAGCCATCAAATTAAGTAAGGATATTCATTACACAGTAGGCCAGGCTGAGGCACTGTTGATTCTCAGCGAACTGCAAAATCTATCTAATCATGCCACCGCAGTGCTCACTGCGCAGGAAGCTCTGGCCATCTGGAAAAATCAGAACGATAAAGACGGCATCGCGCGTTCTTATTACAAAATCGGGAATTATTACCTGGCACAAAACTTAGTTAGCGAGGCAGCCGACAGCTTCGAACAGGCGATTGCACTCTGGCGCCGATTGAACGATAGCGCGAATCAGGCTTCAGCCCTCATTTCATTAGGTTTTGTCGAATTTCGCAGGGCAGACTGGGAGGCAGGAATCAGTTATTACTGGCAAGCTTACCCGCTGCTCGATGAACGGGCTGAACCAAACCAGATGGGCAGGATCGCTTCAGGTTTAGGAGCCTCATTCATGGAGAATGGATCACTCGAATTGGCGGTGATTCAGTATCAAAGGGCGCTGGATTTATATCGCCGGGCCGAGCAGCCAATTGGAAGAGGCTACGCCAACCGCGCTTTAGGACTATTGTCTTTCCGTTCCGGAGATCTCAATCAGGCAATAAGTTACCTGGAACAGGCTCTGGAAGCGTTTGACAAAGTCCCTCTTGGAATTGCTTCCGTGCGCGAGATTCTTGGTCAAGTTCATATCGAGCGTGGTGAATACGCAGCGGCGCTGAAGGATCTGGAGTCAGCCCTAAGAATCTACACTAAAACCAGGAATCCCAACGAAGCGGCTCGCGTTACCGCTTTGTTAGGCCAGGCATATCATCGCCAGGGACTGTGGAATCGTGGGAAAGCTTATTATCAGGAGGCCTTAAAGGCTTTTATCAGCCAACAAGACCGTGTAAACCAGTCAGCAGTTTACTACGCTCTTGGCAAGCTGGAGATGAAGTCACGGGATTATGACGCGGCAAGCGCTCACCTGCGACAGTCGATCGATGTCACAGAAGGCATCAGACGTCGCTCAACCAGTGCTGATCTGATGACTGCATTCTCGGCTAGTGTGCAGGAGCGTTATGAAGCTTACGTCGAATGTCTCATGAAGCAACACGAGACACACCCGACACAAGGATTTGCCGTAAAGGCATTTGAGACAACTGAACTGGGTCGCGCCCGCACGCTTTCCGACATGTTACTGGCGATGCAAACCAACCTCGCACCCGGCGTCGATCCTAAGCTTGTTGCTCGGCAAAAATCGTTACAAAAAACACTCCGACTCAGAGAGACCGATAGAATAAATCTCCTCGCAAAAGCGGCTGAGCCGGAAAAATTAAAGGCCCTTGAAGATGAGATCGTACGTCTTGAAGCTGAGTACAAGAACGTCAACGAGACAATCCGATCACGTTTCCCTGCTTACGGTGAAATCAGCAAGCCGACGGCGTGGGATCTGCAACGAATTAAGGAGACTCTGCTTGCTGACGACGACTCAGTGCTGCTCGAGTACACGCTGGGGGCAGAGAACAGTTACGCCTGGACCATCACTCGTAACGACTTCACGAGTTATAAACTGGCATCACAAAAGGGCATCAATGAAGCGGCCCGACAAGTTTATGCGTTGCTGTCGAATTCTCCCACGACTGGCAACGAAGCTGAACTAAAGCAAGCAACCGTCGCACTGAGCCAGTTGGTTGTAGCTCCAGTAGCCAATGCTTTGAACAAGAAACGAATTATCCTCGTCGCTGATGGGGCACTCAACTATATTCCTTTTCAGTTGCTACTCAATACTTCGGACAGCAATAACCCCTTGATTGCCAAATACGAAGTTGTAAACGTTCCCTCAGCATCGACTCTGGGACAGTTGCGCCAGGAGAAGCAGCAACGCCGGCCCGCCACAAAGGTCCTCGCGGCGTTTGGTGATCCGGTTTTTGCTTCTAACTACGCGCAATTCAAAGACTCGAACGCAGGCCAACTTGTGGCGGAGGCTGATACCGTAACTCCAACGTGGCAACACGCGTGGCGCGACATTGAAGTGGAAGGTGATAAGTTTGATCCGAACAGTATTCAACCATTGCTCTACTCAAGACGCGAGTTGAAAAATCTGACTGATGTAGCTGGCTGGAAGTCAGTCGTCATGAGTGGCTTTGCTGCTTCCCGTGGCACGCTCGACAATCTCGATCTATCGCAGTACTCGGTGCTGCATTTCGCAACTCACGGATTGCTCGATCCAAAGAAACCGGAACATTCCGGAATCTTCCTTTCGATGGTCGACACGACGGGTCGTCCTCAGAATGGCTTCATCACCATGCAGGATGTTTACCGTCTTCACGCTCCAGTAGATCTGGTGGTGTTGAGTGCTTGTAGAACGGGATTGGGTAAAGACGTGAAAGGCGAAGGATTGATCGGACTTACGCGAGGGTTCATGTATGCCGGGGCTTCAAGCGTGGTTGCAAGTTTGTGGAAAGTGGACGATGAGGCCACAGCAGAATTAATGAAGCACTTCTACGCAAACATGCTGCAAAAAGGGATGAGGCCGGCCGAAGCATTGCGCTCAGCACAGAATACTCTGCGAAATACCCCTCCGTGGCAGTCGCCGCACTTCTGGGCCGGCTTCATACTTCAGGGAGAGTTCAAAGACCCGATTCGCCTGCCCGTTTCGACAGGTGCTCCAAGAGTTGTTCAGAACGCTGTTGGAGGCGCTTTGCTGATTATGCTTCTCGCCGGAATCGGCTGGGGCTTCTGGCGCCGTCACAAAGAGAACTAGCCACAAAAAGGCACATAAATCACAAAATGTTTTTTCTGAAACGGGACGCTCTTAATTCCCAATTCAAATTTTTGTGCTTTATGTGCTTTTTTGTGGCTCTGACTCTACTCAATATCGAAGAGGTAGCTGCCGCGGATTCTTTGTTCGGTTCCGTCGGAATCGATCCTGAACAAGTGAATCGCATAACCGCCGCGGGGTAACGACGATGCCGGAATCTTTACAACAACAGATTGCTCTTTCCGTTCCTCAACCGGAAAATCTCGCTCTCCGCTATCGCCGGAGAGCTCCACTCGATAATTCTTTGCACCTCTTTCCTCTTCAGGAATAGCCAGATTTATCTCAATGCCCGCGATCCCCGACTCAAGCCTCACTCGTGCCGGCGTAACCCCGTCCGCTCGACTGCTTGCACTAATCGACAAACTCACTGGCGCATAAGTCGTTGGCCGGACGCGGAAAGATTTCGAAATTAAAAAGATTCCGCCCGCAATAATGACGACCGCGGCGGCCGTGGCCGCGAGGCGCATCGACTGGCTCTGCCAAAACACGGGTATCCAATCAAAAAAACCTGGCCGACGCTCGGCCGCGACAACCGATGGTGTAATGCCAGCAACGCGTTCGCCGGCTCGATCGAGCAGCTCAGACGCAAACCGCAGCTTCTTTTTCCCATCGGCTGTAGTCAAAAAGCCCTTTTCAAAACCGTCTCGCTCGCTGTCAGCCAGTTCATCTCGGATGTACTGGTCAGTTACTTCGTCGACGACTGTATCGAATTCCTGCACAAAAGCTGGTTCGGTCAACAGACGGAGCTCTAGCCTTTCTTCGTCAGCTTCCGCCAACTGGCGGAACAGATATTGTCTTATCTCGTTTTGCAGATCTTTAGCGATGGTGAACACTCCCCAAACTGCCGCTACTAACTATGACTCTAGGCCGCGCTTTTGTTTTGATGATCGATACAACGATTTACGCATTTTTCGAGATTCGCCCGCAGGTGGTGCGCCCGCGTCCGCAACGCGCCTTCCGTGATGGAGAGTTCACTTGCCATTTGCTGGTGATGAATGATTTTTTCATGCCCATGATAAAGATGATAGTCGAGAATAAGTTCCTGTTTGTCTCGGGATAACAGTTTCAGACATTTCGACAAGCATTCCGACGTCTCGCTCTGAGGCGGCTCGGGCCGGATGACTTGCGGCAAGACGTCCGTGACGACTTCCTTTCGCCGTCCAACTTCCATAAGGATGTTGCGGGCTACACCATGAAAATAACGTGCCGGATCGCCGACGTAACTGACGCGTATCTCCGGCAAGCGTTTCGTCACTCGATCCATCACTTCGTCCGTATAGTGTTCCGCGTCACTCACGCCTCTTGATACAAACATGCGAATCAAGCCAGCGCGGATCGCTTCATAGCGTTGACCTGCCTTGTCGCGATCAGGATCCAGCCATTCAAGCAACTCATCAAAAGGTTCCTTTGAAGTGGTCAACTTTTAGCAGTTCCTTAGAGCTGGGGATCGATAAGACGTGTGTAGCGATAAGTCGGCCGCTCCGGTGAGAGCACGCATAAAACTAGCTCAGAAGCAGGGCAATAGCAAGAACGCTCATCTTGACATTCAATTCTTTGGTTGCTGTAATCCGAGTTAAATAATCCACCATGAACGCGAGCTTTTTGGAGGTGCTTTGAGTGACGATCGATGAGTTAGTTTACGACTGGAATACGGTTGAACCGTCACTCACGGCACCCGAACGCCACATCAGCATCGACGACGAAACATTACGCGATGGCTTGCAGTCGCCGTCCGTTTCAGAGCCGGCTGTCGAACAGAAACTCGAGCTGCTTCACTTAATGGAAGCACTCAAAATCGATACCGCAGATATCGGTCTACCAGGCGCCGGTGGAACGCATGCAGCCGGAGTTGAAACTCTGGCCCGCGAGATCGCCGACAAGAAACTAAAAATCAAACCTAACTGCGCCGCACGAACGCATCGCAATGACATCATTCCGATCGTTGAGATCTCGCAACGCGCCGGCATCCCGATTGAGGCGTGTACATTTATCGGCTCTTCTTCCGTCCGCTTCTTTGCTGAAGACTGGACGCTGGAAAAGTTGCTGCAGATGACAGAGGACGCCGTGTCGTTTGCGGTGAGCCAGGGACTTCCAGTGATGTATGTCACTGAAGACACTACTCGCGCCAAACCTGAAATCATACGCGCACTCTACACGACTGCCATTCGCTGCGGGGCAAAGGCAGTTTGCGTTTGCGACACTGTCGGACACTCGACGCCTGATGGCGCGCGCGCAGTCGTGCGATTCGTGAAGGGCATCATCGAAGAAGAGGGCGGCAATATCCGGCTCGACTGGCACGGGCACCAGGATCGCGGATTGGGAGTCATCAATTCGATTGCCGCAATCGAAGGTGGAGCAGATCAGGTACATGGTTCAGCACTCGGAATCGGCGAACGCGTCGGCAACACGCCACTCGATCAATTGCTTGTAAATCTGAAATTGCTCCGCTGGATCGATAACGATTTGTCGCGGCTCGGTGAGTATTGCCAGACTGCTGCGCGCGCGTGCCGCTGGAGTGTTCCAGCGAACTATCCGGTCTTTGGACGCGACGCATTTCGCACGGCGACCGGTGTTCATGCCGCTGCGGTTATCAAGAGCTACAGAAAAGGTGATCAACGATTGGCTGACATCGTTTACTCGGGCGTTCCCGCGGGAGAGTTTGGCCTGGAACAGGTGATCGAGATTGGACCAATGAGCGGAAAATCCAACGTGATTTACTGGCTCGAGAAACGCGGCCTTGAGCCGAGCGAGACCCGCGTGAATCGCATCTATGAGCGGGCAAAGGCAGCGAGTGGTGTTCTTGAAGAGAGCGAGATAATGAGTTTGTTGTGATCCCTGTTCATCCGTGTAAATCCGTGCCTGAACTCATGTCGTTGCCTCACGTGACGCGTGCACTCCGTTTCTTCGCAAAAAATGCGGACGCAATCACCGAAGAACATGTACGGATCTGTTCGGTTCCGGCAACGCCGTTCGGCGAACAGGAGCGGGCCGAGTATCTTAGCCGGAAGTTTTTGGAACTCGGTTTAACCGAGGTTGAGATAGACGAAGAAGGCAATTGTCTTGGACTAATCAGAGGTTCTTCACTGACGCCGTTGGTTGTCGTGAGCGCGCATCTGGATACAGTCTTTTCAAAAGGCACAGACTTCACCGTAGTCAGACGCGACAATAGATTGTTTGCGCCGGGTATCGCGGACGACGGTTGTGGTCTTGCGGCTCTAATAGCACTGGCGCGGGCAATTCAAGAAGAGCAACTACCGATTGAAGGTTCGATCTTGTTTGTGGGAACAGTCGGTGAAGAGGGTGAAGGAAACTTGCGTGGCGTTCGTCACCTCTTTACGAAAGGCCGCTGGGCTCCCCAGATCGACGCGTTTCTGAGTCTTGATGGACCAGGACTCGATCGCATTACCAATCGGGCGCTCGGGTCTCACCGATACCGCGTTGAGATTGCTGGTCCAGGCGGACACTCCTGGGGCGATTTCGGTTTACCAAATCCCGTACACGCGATCGGGCGCGCTGTCTCAAGACTGGCTGGTTATCCTGCTCCGAAAGAACCCCGCACAACTTTCAATGTAGGGCGCATTGAAGGTGGCACGAGCATTAACTCTATTCCGAGTCACGCGAGCATGGAAGTCGATCTGCGGTCCGCGGCTGAAACAGAGTTGCGCCGGCTTGATGCTTTCTTTCGCCGCGCCATGAGAGAGGCAGTTGACGAAGAGAACGCCACCAGACGCGGCGGTGATCCGTTGCTCAATCTGAAGGTCGAACTGATCGGGGAAAGACCAACCGGTGAAACGCCCTCCTGTTCACCACTGGTTGAACTGGCCGTCGAAGCAACCAGAACGTTGGGAGTTGTGCCACGACTCGATCAATCCTCGACGGACTCCAATCTTCCGATCTCGTTGGGAATACCTGCGATCACACTCGGAGCGGGCGGAAGCTCGGGCTGCTCACACAGCCTTGACGAGTGGTATGACCCACACGAGAGAGAGCTGGGCTTAAAGCGTGGACTACTCGTGATTCTTGGAGTTGTGGGAATAAAAAAATAGGTCCTATATGACCTATAGGACCTATTCTGAATTTGACCTTTCAAAGCTTAGTTGATCGGGATCGAAACCGTCGCTGATCCCGCTTTGCCCGGTGGGAAGCGCTTCTGTCTCGCAATTCTCAACGCATTCGCGTCACCACCTGATGCCTGCGTTACCCGTCCCGACTCGTCATAGGTGACCGTCACGACAACACGCTTCGCACCTGGTTTCGCGGCGTCAACAGGCGGAGCAACTGCCGTTGGGTTCTCTGCGTTCTTAGCAGCTTCTCTGGCTTTACGTTCTTTTTCGCGCTGACGTCTCGCTGCCAGTGCGGCTGGATCTTCAGTAGCCGGCTCCGACTCGGTGGTTGATGGTTGCGGTGGTACGGGAGTTTCTGCCTGGCTGCTCACGGGAACCGGCGCCTGACTCACATTCTGAGCTGGTGCTGCCTCTACTTTCTTGCTTCTATACCAACCAGCCGGCACACCAATCACCGCCACACTCGCGAGGATTGCAACTGCAATCGCTCCCACGAAAAGTGGCTTGCGACTCTGCCCCGAGTCCTTACCAAAAGAAAGAAACGCCGGTGGGAATGATCGCTCAGTCTCAGAACTAACTTCCACTTCCACCTGCTTGCCCGTAAGTTCGTCCGCGTCGTGGACATAATCGGGAGGAAACGCGACACCCGGCGCGATGTTCTCATCCAGACGCCTCAATCCCTCGAGCACGACCTGCGTCCAGGGCTGATTGATGGTGCGACTACCCGCTTCCATGTCCGCGCTAAATTCAAACTCAGCATTTGGAAGCGTTAAGGCATAATAAACGGCGTCGATTCCATGCAGCACGCCAATGCGCGCATCAACTACTGAGCCAGCCTGCAGATAAAAATATCCGGCACCCTGCGGATACAAAACTTTGAGACGGCCGCTCTTTCGTTGATTACAGAAAAACTCGATCAGTTCGGAAAGTGAAAGGTCGCTGAGGTGTCCAGTTAATGCCATGAGAACAAGTCCCTTCTTAGGAGAACAGTAGGTTGGAAAAGAGGGAAGAGGATGGCGCGCCGAAAGTATCAGCGCGCCACCGAAGGTAGGTTAGGGCACCAGCGCAAACTTGTAGTTAATCACGCCGGAAACCTTGACCGGTTGACCGGAAAGCTTCGTGGGGGAGAATCTGGCCTTGAGCGCTGCCTGAACCGCGGCTTCGCGCAGAATAGCTGGGCCACTCGACGCATTTGCGGCAACCACTTTGCCGGTTTCATCAAGAATCACGTCCACTGAAACCACACCCTGAGTTCTCATGCGCTTTGCAGCATCAGGATAGGCTGGTGGCGGCAGGTGTAATGCCGTGCCGTTGAGAACTCCGCCCGAGACAGGCTTGAGAATCGGCTTTGGCCCCGGACTCGGTGGTGGCTCCGAACCAAGATCAACCATCGGCATTTCCTGATTCGTGTTGACTGCCTGAATCTTCAGATCAACTGGACCAGACGCGAGTTTAGTGGCTGAAGCTGACGCCGACGGTAAATCAGCAACGGGCGTCGCTTTCTTGTCACGCCTGTTGTTCCCAACCACCTTTGTTTCAGTTGCCGGCTTAGCAACAGGAGGCGCAGCCACGGGAGTAACTGGTTGGGGCGTTGTGGCAGCTCCCGGCGTGACCATACGAGCCATGTTCTCGTCGAGGTAGTACATGATCGAGCGATATGTAACCTCAGTTGGTTCGAAGTTTATTCCACGAGAATCAACGACTGCGACGGAAGTGGTCATCTTGTTCCAATTGCCAGCGAAGTCGAACTCATATTTGTAGATTTCCTTGCTCAACAACGTTCCATCCGGATTGAGCAGGGTCATCTCACTGATATTTCCCTTTTCGTCGTACTTATAGACCTCTTTACCGGTCAGAGTTGCGCCGGCAATCGGGAAATATTGATTCTCGATCTTGTTGCCCTTGATATCGTAGGCGACGATCTCAACAAGCGTGTGCTTGCCCTCAGCCTGGCGTCCGTCGGCAGTCGACAGTTTGGTAATTTCGGTGCGCACGCGTCGAACGGGGCCGGTCAAACCGTCCCGGGACCTGTCGCTTTCGACCGCTGGACTTACGGCTGGGGCATTTCCGGCTTTGGCCGTCAGGTTTGTTTGAGCACTTGCCGCGGCGCTCAAAACCAACAGACAAAGCGTAACTGAGCAGAATCGGTTAAGCATTCTAGACATTTTTTTCTCCATAATTCGCTGAGGCAGGCCAAGTCTGGAAAGAATTAGTGAGGGCGGGCAGGTCACACATTGCTTCCGTCAGGACGCCCAACGGCCCAAACCATACTAACGAAGTTAAACGTCGTTTGTCTAGAGGGTATGTAAAATCTAGCCACAAAAAGCACGAAACGCAGAAAACAAAACTCATCTCTGTGCCTTTTGTGCCCTTTTTGTGGCTAGATTCAGCGGTGTTCGGCTTGGAAGAGTTTGTCTGTGCGACTGATGGCGAGCAGTTCGTGGGCGACTCGATAGACCTCGGCCACGGAGATTTTTTGAATCGAAGGGCTGAAAATAAACCGGTTCTGTTCGCCCATCGGGGTGTAGCTGTGCGGATCTTGCCGGTCGAAAAGCACGATCACCGGGGTTCCTGCCGCTGCTGCAACATGTGCGGGACCCGTATCGTTGGAAATAAAGATCGTTAATCGCGCCAGCGCTGAGACCAGTTGAGCGATCGTCAGCTTATCAAAGAAGATAGTCTTCGCCGGAAATATCGTCCGCATTTGCGGCACCATTGCCCGCTCCTCGGGTCCTGCGAAAACGATTATTCGCACGCGGTCGTTTCGAATCAGATGATCCGCGACCTCCGCAAACCGCTCGAGCGGCCAGATGCGCCCGGCGTGACCGGCCCCTGGAAACAGACCAACGAGTAACTCTCCCGACTGTGCCTTCTCTTTTTTCAACATCGCTTCGACCGCAAAATCATCAGCTGCGCTCGTCTTCAAAACCGGGATTCTCGGAGCATTCTGAATGCCTAGCGGTTTTAGTAGATCAAGATAACGATCGACCAGATGAGCGCTGGTCGGTTCTTTTGCGGGTCGTGGTTTGAAGTTGGCAAGGAAATCGAGCGAGCGATTTTCGCGGCGCGAATAAAGCCGGTGCGGTGCGCCGGAGAGAAATCCGAGTATGTTGGTCTCGTAATAACTGTGCAGGTCGATAACAAAGTCGTATTTTGCTTTTCGTACTTCTGAAACAAACCTGGCGATACGTCCGATCGAAACCAGTGTTGGACCATCGCGCAGCGCAACGCGATCGACCGCGAGAATCTCGTTCGCGTAACCCGAGAGGGCCAGCAAGTCCTTCCCGGGTTTTCCGACAGCGACGGTTATTTGCGCGTTGGGAAACCGGTTCCGGATCGCCCGTAATGCGGGCAAACTCATGACAACGTCACCGAGCTGCCCAAAATCAATAACGAGGATGTTGCGCGGATCAAACACGGATCAAATATTTCTTAGATCTCTTCCGGTCATCTCGGATGGTTTTTTCAAATCGAGCAAACCGAGCATGGTCGGGGCCACATCTTCGAGTGCGCCACCACTTCGTAGTTTCACGCCGATAGATTCGTTATCAATCAAGTGAAATGGCACAGGATTCGTCGTGTGCGCGGTGTGCGGACCACCGGTAGTGGGGTCGATCATCTGCTCGGCGTTGCCATGATCAGCAGTGATCAAGGTAATGCCGCGCGCTTCATGGATGCGTTTCGTGATCCAACCGAGACACGTATCGACGTACTGACATGCCTCAATCGTTTTATCCAGCTTGCCCGTGTGGCCCACCATGTCTGGATTCGCGAAGTTGATGACGAAAACGTCCGTTTCTCCTTCGTCGATGCCGCGTAAAACTTTGTCCGTCACCTTGAATGCTGACATCTCAGGTTGCAAATCGTAAGTAGCGATCTTTGGCGACGGCACCAGTAGACGTCGTTCACATGGATACTCTTTCTCTACGCCGCCATTAAAAAAATAAGTCACGTGCGCATATTTTTCCGTTTCGGCCAAACGATAATTGCGCACCTTGAGATCACCCCAAACTTCTGCCAGCACGCGTGCGTGATGTCGCGGCGGAAAGGCCACGGGAAGATTGAATGTGTTGTCGTACATCGTGAAGCAGACAAACTGAACCCGCGGTCGATCAGAAATCTCAAACTCGTTGAAGTCGGCGAGCGCCAAAGCTCTCGTCAACTGGCGCGCGCGATCCGGACGGAAGTTGAAGAAGATCACTGAGTCGTCGTCTCTGATCGTCGCCACCGGATCACCTTCTTTGCGCACAACAGCGATCGGGTCAACAAATTCGTCGGTCACGCCACGTTCGTACGACTGGTTGATCGCCGCAATCGGATCTGCAGCTCGTTCACCGATAGCTTTGGTTAACAGATCGTAAGCACGTTGAGTTCGTTCCCAACGCTTGTCCCTGTCCATGGCGTAGTAGCGACCGACAACCGTCGCGATTTCACCGCAGCCAATCTCCAACATCTTTCTCTGCAGAGCTGCGACGTAATGAGTACCTGAGGAAGGCGGAGTATCGCGTCCATCAAGAAAGCAATGAACATAAACCTGCTCGAGGCCATGATCTTTAGCCATCTTTAGAAGAGCGTAGAGATGTGTCAGAGATGAGTGCACTTGTCCATCAGAGATGAGTCCCATCAGATGAAGAGCTTTGCCGCGTGCTTTTGCACCTTCTATCGCTTCAGTCAGAACTTTGTTTTTGAAAAACTCGCGCGTCTCAATCTCATGATCGACCAGCGAGACGTCCATGCGAATCACTCGACCGGAACCAATGTTGAGATGTCCGACTTCTGAATTTCCCATCACGCCGGCGGGCAAACCCACGCGCGAGCCGTGCGCTTCGAGCAATGTGCTGGGATATTTTTCGGAGAGTTCGTCATAGAAGGGAGTTGTTGCGAGTGCGATCGCGTTGCCCTCGCGCGATGCTGAATAACCCCACCCGTCGATTATGATTAGAGCCAGCGGCCCTCGTTTCTTAGTCATAATTTATATAGGTCCTATAGGACGAATAGGTCCTATTAACTCTTCCGAGCCGCTACCTTTTTTGGTCCTTTTTGATGAAAGGCGTTTCTGCCGGGATAGCGCGCAGCGCCACGAAGATCCTCTTCGATGCGCAGCAGTTGATTGTATTTGGCGATTCGATCGGTGCGCGACAACGATCCGGTTTTTATCTGCCCTGCATTCGTAGCGACAGCCAGGTCCGCGATAAATGGATCTTCAGTTTCACCTGAACGGTGAGAAATGATCGTTGTGCAACGATTCCTCTGCGCGAGTTCAATACAATCCAGAGTTTCCGTCAGCGTGCCGATTTGGTTGACCTTGATCAGAATCGAATTCGCTACTCCCAGATCAATTCCTTTTTGCAGAAATTTCGTATTGGTCACAAACAGATCGTCGCCGACGAGTTGCACCTTGCTTCCAATCTCGTCGGTCAGGAGTTTCCAACCGCTCCAATCGTTTTCAGCCATTCCGTCTTCAATCGAGATGATCGGATACTGCTCACTCCAGGTCTTCCAATACGCAACCATCTCTTCGCTGCTGAGCTTTCTTTTGTCACTCTTTTTGAAGACGTATTTCTTGCCGTCGAAGAATTCGCTCGCCGCCGGATCTAGTGCAAGTAAACAATCGGTTCCCGGCGAGTAGCCTGCTTTTACGATTGATTCGAGAATGGTTTCAACAGCCTCTTCATTCGATTTCAAATTGGGCGCGAAGCCGCCTTCATCACCAACGCTCGTGGCATAACCTTTACTCTTCAACACCGCCTTGAGTTGATGAAAAATTTCTGCGCCGACTCGCAATGCCTCGCTGAAACTCGACGCCCCGCAGGGAACAACCATAAACTCCTGAAAGTCGACGTTGTTATCCGCGTGCGCGCCGCCGTTGATGATATTCATCATCGGCACCGGCAACGTGCGAGCATTTGGACCGCCAAGATACCTGTAGAGTGGAATCTCCAACTGTGCCGCCGCTGCACGAGCCGTTGCCATCGAAACAGCGAGCAAAGCATTGGCCCCGAGTTTGGATTTATTCGGAGTGCCGTCTAACTCAAGAAGCGCGCGGTCGACTTCAACCTGGTCGAGCGCATCGAATCCCTGCAAGGCAGGCGCGATTACGTCATTAACATTCTGAACCGCTTTCAGAACTCCCTTGCCGCCATACCGTTTTTTATCACCATCGCGAAGCTCGACCGCTTCGTTTTCACCAGTTGAAGCGCCTGAAGGCACTGATGCACGTCCTATCACACCATCGGCCAAAACAACTTCCGCTTCCACGGTCGGATTACCGCGCGAATCCAGTATTTCCCGTGCCAGAACGTGCTCGATCCAGCTCATCCTTTATTTCCCCTTCTCCGTCAGTTTGTTGAATTTCGAGTTTCACACGCATCACGCGGCGCTTCTCGACCCGTTCAATTTTAAAGACCAGACCATCATGCTGCACCACTTCTCCAGGTTTGAGAACGTGACCAGCTTCCGTCATCAAAAATCCACCGACGGTTGTATAAGCCTCAGACTCAGGAACCGAGAGCTTCAACCGTCTATTCAGATCCCGCACTGCTAATCCGCCGGCAAGCGCATATGTGCACTCGTCAAGCTGAGTAATCTGTTCGTTTACTTCTTCATCGTGCTCGTCAGAGATCTCTCCCACGATCTCTTCGAGTAAGTCTTCGAGGGTGATGATGCCTTCGAGTCCGCCATGTTCGTCAACTACGAATCCAAAATGCATTTTTGCTTTCTGCATCTGGCGAAGCACATGCTCGAGTCGCGCCGTATCAACAACGTAGAGTGGCGGCTGCAGCACATCTTCGAGTTTGAACTTTTCGGGATGAAGCAGAAACGGCATCACGTCTTTGCTGTGAACGAAGCCGCAAACGTCATCAAAAGAGTCGCGATATACGGGCAGCCGCGAATAACGATGCTGTTGAAATGCCTTGGTGATTGCTTCGAGATTACATGTGTTGGGAATTGCAGCCATTTCGGTGCGCGGCACCATGGCTTCGCGCACGACCGTGTCAGAAAACTCAAACACGCGGTGGATTAAGCGACGCTCTTCGGCTCGCAAGTGACCGCTCTCGCGCGAAATGTCCACCAAGCGGCGCAACTCTTCTTCTGTGTAAGTCGACGCGTGTTCGGCCGTAGCCTGAATTCCTACGAGCTGAACAGCACGCGCACTGGCCCAGTCGAGGGCGCGTATCGGCAGGCTAAAAACGCGATAGAAGAGTTGCATCGGCAGCGCAACCGCCAGGGCAACTCTTTCTGCGCGTGCGAGACCCATCAACTTTGGCGCCTGCTCTCCAAGAATTATGTGTAGTGATGTGATGATTACGAAGGCGACAGCGAAGGCAACAGCATGTCGCCAAGTCTCCGACCAACCAGCTAGCGGTCCCTCCAGCAACCGCGCGATCGCTGGTTCACCAATCCAGCCGAGACCGAGCGAGGCGAGCGTAATTCCTAACTGACAGGCAGAAAGGTAAGCGTTCAGATTCTGCAGTAATTGCATGAGTCGCTTCGCGGTTCGACTGCCCTGGTTAGCGAGAGTCTCTATGCGCGAAGAGCGCACGCCCACCAGTGCAAACTCCGCAGCGACGAAAAATCCATTAGCTGCGACCAGTAACACAACCGCAAGCAGTTTTATTGTAATTGCCGTGGCAGAACTCATGTGGGGTGGAAATCATAGCATGGAGAGGGGGCGGGCCACAGATCTCCACGGAAGACGGATCAGAGCAGATCCGTTTTGATTCAGTGAAAATCCGCGGTTAAGTACTGTTAGTGTCCGATTGACGCTCCGGCTGCACGGGTGCGGACTGGCCGCCGGTCATGCTTCGAGTGGGCACGAGCGAGTGCCTGATCGACGCGAGGTTCGATGTTGCACTCGGGCTGGCGACACACCGCTGCCAATTCCGAAACGACGAGATAACGAGCGCGTTCTAGCATCCGTTGTTCGCGGAAAGAAAGAGGCTTGATACTGCTCAGATATGTTAAGTGCTTGAGCACGTCGGCAACTGCAAAAATATCGCCGGTGCGCATTTTTTCTGAGAAATCCTTAAAGCGATCCTTCCAATCGTTCGCGGGAGAGGAAAAATCATCTGCTAGTGCTTTGAAAAGCATGTCACACTCACCCGATGAGATTGGGGCACGCAGTCCAACTTCTGAAGCGTTGGAAACCGGAACTAAGACCACGGAGTTATTAGCAGCAAGACGAAGCGTGTAAAAAGGTAAGAGATTCGCGCCTATTTGCTTCTGTTCTATTTGCTCGATGGTCCCGATTCCATGATTCGGGTAAACGACTTTCTGGCCGACTTTGAAGCCCACCATGCACCTCCATCGAATATGAAAATATCAGACTGCGCCGCACGCGCGGGTCTTTGGGGAATTTCCGAGGACGCAGTTTGCGTCGAAGCCCTGATTGGTAAGTAGCTTGAGTCTAACAAGCTATCTTGCGGCTGGTCAAGGTTTCCGCTGCCGCGTTCCAGCGGGTCATAGCACCTCAACTTTATAGGAGCTATTTGTCCTATAGGACCTATTGCTTTAACTGATACTCGCTCAGGTTTTGGCAGGGCTTCAATTCGATCTCAGATTTCTTTGTCTCGGCGGTGCGACGAAGTTTAGCTCGCTCGGTTGCAGCCTCAGGTTGACGCAGTTTCGCTGTGGTTGCGATCTGAGAGTCGACGTTTGTTTGTGTTAAGGCCAGGTATCGTCCGGGCGGCAGATTATTGAATGTGAATGTGCCATCGGCAGCGATGTCGGTGACAAAGTAACGTAAAACGTCTTCCACTTTGTCGCGATCATTCGGAATGAGATAAACCACATTAGCCGGAAGTGGCGCGCCTTCTGTCACCGGCACTGCTCCACGAATCGATGCCGCTCCTTCGGCAAGCGTGATGGTCAGATTCGATAGTTGCTCGCCTGACTTCAGTGTGGTCCAGTTTGCCGCAGCATCAAGTCGTTGCGGTTTTGGACCGGCGCTGTTCATGGTGATCGACTGCAGATACCAGTAACGCGCGTAGAACCGAGGTTCAAATTGATAGCTACCCATTTGCATGTTGCGCAACACAAAAGCGCCGGCAGTGTCCGGCGACGCTGAACCGCCAAACACTCGCAGTGCTGCCGCCTCATCCCTCTCTATCTCTTTGTCGGGACGTCGAAATCGAATCAGTGTCTCCGCCATTATTGGCGGTCGCTTTCCCTGACACTCGGGAGCTTTTGTGGGTTCGAGCTGTATCTTCCCACTTATGGAACCCAATGGTTTTGTCACCACTTCGATTCCGGTAACGTCTGCGCCTTTGATGGTGATTCTCTTCGGCTGCGAAACGGCAAGAGTAAATAGAGTTGATGTTGGATTGATGATCGATTCCTGCGCCACCAGGTCGTAATCGCCGTCGCTCAGTCCATTGAAAACAAAGCCTCGCATCGCGGGTAGTTGAAGCGCAGTCGCTACCGTGATGTTGCTACCCGCCCGCGTCAGTGTTAATGAAGCGTTGCTCGTACCTAAAAGTTTTACTGATCCACTGATGCTGTGACCGGGTTCACCTCGATAACGAATATCGACAGCGACGTCTTCACCGCCTCTGACACTAACCTCAGCGGCAGTATCACGCGTTGACGAGGGAGCAAAGGTTGGAATGTCTGTGTCATATGTGCCGAACTGAGGAATGAAACTGGATCCTCCAGCGCTGACGAGATATGTTCCCGGTGCGAGTCCATATATTCTATAGATACCGCGATCGTCAGTTGGTTGCTCGAAAGCCCCGAAGTTCGGCGTCCCGGAAACCTTCCCTTTTGCATCGCGAATCATGTGAGCGCGCACTCGAACTGCGATCAATGGCTCTCCCATCGCATTCGTCACGGTTCCGGTAATTGCTCCTCCTCGAATCATCTCCACACGCGCTGAATCGCCGAGTCGGTAATACTTCGGAGCATCCGGATCGCCAGGAACATTTGTATATGCCGGTGAGTTGGCGATCACAACATAAAGCCCTGTTTCGAGACTACTCACTCGAAAACTGCCATCCACATCAGTAATGGTGGAACGGCTGATACCGGAGTTAACCGTCCTCACAAACACCGTAGCTCCGGCCAAAGGCTGGCCACTTTCATTCACGACTTTGCCGTCGATAGCCCCCGTAATCGGCTGCTCCGCAGACTTCTGTGCAGGCGATGGCACTTGCGCCCGCACGCCAACACACAGAGCCAGGACCAGCACAGCAAGAATCGATCGATTATGAATCATGGCAACTCAAGGCCTCGTCGCCGGAGTAACTGGTGGAGCAGACATATCGACTGCGATCGTCAGGTCCGTGGTCGAGCCTTCCTGGACTGTGACCACTCGCTTCACCATTCGAGCCGGAGATCTCGGCGTAGCGCTAACCAACGTTATCAACTCATACGCGCCCGCCGGAACACCATCGATTAAAAAACGGCCGCGTTCATCGACAACAGGAGGACGCATAGCATTTACATCACCTGGTTTCGCCAGTCTTATTGAAACTCTCGCTCCTTCAGGCAGCGAACCGTTTTCGAATGTAATAACTCCGCGAATAATTGCACTGCCGTACGACAGAATCACACGCACGCCAGTCACTTGTTCGCCGTCTTTGATTTCAATCCCACGCGTCGCGACGACGCCATCCCGCTCCAATCGCGTGATGGTGAATCCCTTTGGTGGCAACGGGCGATTCGGAATTCCGATATTGAAGTTGAGATTTCCGCTCCCCAAACCGGCCAGACGAAAGCTTCCATCCGGAGCGATTGGCGACGATGCGGAGGATGAAACCATTCCTCCGCCCGGTACCACGATGTAGCCCCTCACCTGTAATTCCATCAGTTTCGCAAGCACCGCTTTGTCCTCGCTCTCTACTACGACAACTCCGGTCACACTTGCGCCTTTTACGAGTTTGATGACCACTCCACTGATGTCCTGATCAATGATTTCAAAGTTCAATGTCTCGGCGCGCAATTCGTTGCTTTGATTTTGATTTGGAAACATGTTGATTCCATATTTGCCAGGAATCAGTCCCTCGATAATGAAATCACCCTGAACATTGGATACCGTTAGCGTGTTCACATATTCGACACGTTGACCAACAGTTCGTAGAACGCTGAAGCGGACATTCGGCACTGGCAACCCCTTTTCGCCATCGATAACCCGCCCGGTAGCTGTAAACATCTGCAGTGCGCGACCAAGAGTAATATCAACGTCTGTGGCTTCGCTTCCTTCACTTACCTCGATCACCCTGGCTTTATCGTGCTCAGTCACATCCGGGTGGAAGACCTGTTTGTATGACATGCGCCCAATATTCGGCCCTGACATAAAAGTATCGTCGCTTCGGCCCGACGCGACTTTATAGCGCCCCGCCTGTAGTCCATACACCCGATAGATCCCGCGGTCGTCCGTTTGAATAGTCATGGCTGGAAAGATCGGCCGCTGTGGTTGCTGTGGCTGGTTGAACGCATTTTCGTAGTAAATCATGACTTGCTGTTGAATGAGTGGGCGCCCGTCAGCATCAGTGACTCGACCGGTTATCACACCCCCACGAACCAGGGCGAAATTGATCCCTTCAACGTTGTCATCGTCACCGACTAGAACTTGCTTGCCCCTCGCGTCCTTTCTATCAGCAGGGACAAAAGCCGGAACGGTTGGGACGACTTCGTAATTTCCCGGCGCGACGTTGGTGATGCGGTAAAAGCCGTCAGGATCGGTGGTAGCTTTTTGGAAAGGCTCGTAAGGCATCTGAATCTCACTCTTTCGCAGGGCCACCATCACACCACCAACGCCTTTTTCCTTGATTGTTACTCGGCCTGAGACTGAACTGCGGGGGGTCTTGGTAGTCTGTTGGGTCGTAGTCTGGGCGAAAAGCAGGGTTGGCAGCAGAGTTGGGAGACTCAGCGTCGTGAGCAGGACCGCGCATAGATAGCGAGTGGAGAAACGCATACAGGTTTGCTCCTTTTGACTGTGGTGAGCTACGCGCGTCGCATCATAGACTGGGGATACCACTGTTGTCAGCCTTAAATTCTACTGTTAGGATCGGCCCCGCATGGCTCATCTAAAGATCACCGACGCCAGCGGACGGCAATGGCAGTTTAGTTTTTCGCCACAAGTCGCCTGCACCATCGGGCGCGCACCCGACAACACGGTGGTCCTGGATGATCCTCGCGCCTCGCGCTATCACGCACATATCAATCAGGCGGACAACGGCACTTTCATGATCATCGACGGCGCCGTTATCAATGGCCAACTGCGACGCAGCGCCAATAAGGTTTTCATCAACGGTGAACCACGCTTCGAACAACAGCTCAAAACCGGCGATCGCATCACTATAGGCGCCAGCACGTTGCGGTTTGAGCAACCCGCCGAGGAAAGAACTACTGACGTCCGCTACGACGACAAGCCGCTGGGCCACACGCAGTTGTTGATCTCTGCAAACGACGTGATGTCGACCGTGCTTCGTTCTAAAGACGAAGTAACCACTTCACCACAACGCGACAAAGTTCTGGAAACTCTGCAACGTAAAGCTAACATCCTTAGTGCACTTTATGAGATGAGTAAGACGCTCGGTTCCGTCTTCGATCTCAACGCGATCTTTGAAAAGGCTACCGACATCATTTTCCGATCGACTCCGGCAGATCGCGTCGTTGCTCTACTCGCCGAAGACGGTCGCGAAGATGCCAATCTGACACCGATTGCCATGCGTGCCCGCGACAACAAACTCGAGGCTCACGCACGGAAGCTTTCAATCGGTCGCACCATCACTCGTAAGGTAATGAAAGAGCGTGTGGCCCTGCTCTCGCAGGATGCAGCTTCTGATGAACAGTTTGCGGGTGTGGATTCAATCGTTTCGCAGGGAGTGCGCTCGACGATCTGTGCGCCGCTGGTTGCAGAGTCGCGCGTTCATGGTGCCTTGTATGCTGATCGTCTTGATCCATTCGCGGCGTTTAAGCCTGATGACCTCGAACTGATTAGTGCGGTCGCGGCTCAAACTGCAATCGCCGTCGAGAACGCGCGCGCTCACGAGCGACTCGCACGCGAGGAAGTTGCACGGGCTAATTACAGCCGGTTTTTGCCCGAGTACGTCGTGAAGCAGATGCTTGAGAATCCCGAGACGTTCAAGCTCGGTGGCGTGAGTCAGACCATCACGATCTTGTTTGCAGACATCCGTGGTTTCACGCGCATCTCGGAACATGCGCCACCGGAAAAGATCGTCAGTTTACTCAATCGCTATTTCTCAGCCATGACGGACATCATCTTTGCGCACGGTGGCACGCTTGATAAGTACCTGGGCGATGGTCTGATGGCTCTCTTTGGTGCGCCCACCGCAACGCCAGATGACGCATCAAACGCCTTGAACGCGGCAGTTGCGATGCAGCGCCGGCTGCTGGGAATCAATCGTGAATTGCGCGACGAGGGTATTCCGGAGATCGGTGTCGGCATGGGATTGCACACCGGCGAAGTGGTGGTGGGTTATATAGGCTCCGAACGTCGCTCTGAATACACCGCGATCGGAGATCCTGTGAACACTTCGTCGCGATTGGAGTCTAATGCACGTGGCGGTGAGATCCTGATCAGTGATGCGACTGCAAAGGCAGCACACAGCCGTTACAAATTGAAGCCGCGCGAGGCAATCATGGTTAAGAATCGCCAGCAACCTGTGAATCTTTGGGAGGTTGATTGGCAGAGAGCAAGTGGCTCGTTTTAGCGCGCAATAGGTCCTGTAGGACCTATTGGACCTATTCTTTTTATGTCGTTCATCGGGAAAACTAAAACCCTCCTTGGCCTCAACGCCCTAAAGAATCTTGTCTCAGATTCGATGGCAATCGACATGGGTTCGGCAAGCACGATCATTGCCGTTCGTGGTCGTGGCGTCGTAGTCGACGAGCCGTCCGTTGTAGCCGTCAATAAAGCCACCGGTGAAGTGATTGCCGTCGGCAACGAAGCTCACAAGATGCAGGGCCGCGAAGCGCGCGACGTCACCGTCATCGCTCCGCTTGTTGATGGCGTAGTCGCCGACTTCGAACGAACTCGCACGATGTTGGACCACTTCGTCAAAGCGGCACGTAGCGGTTTTTCCCATTTCAGCCGGCGCGCCATCATGAGCGTGCTTTCCGAAGTGACACAGGTCGAGCAGCGCGCACTCCTCGCCGCTGCTGAAGAAGCGCGCATCAATCGTGTGTACATGATCGAAGAAGGACAGGCAGCGGCAATCGGGGCCGGAGTACCCATTAATGATGAGAAGGCTGCAGCCGTGGTCGACATCGGTGGGGGTACAACAAACGTCGCCGCAATCATCAGCGGATCTATCATCGCTTCGCGTGCTGAAAGAATGGGCAGTTCCGACATCGACGTGGCCATCATGGATCGTCTGCGTCGTCATCGCGGTCTCACCATCGGCGTACAAACGGCCGAACGCTTGAAACTCGAGCTCAGCTGCGCGATTGAACCTGCCGACCCGGACAAGAAGATCAACGTGCGTGGTCGCGACGTCCAAACCGGCAGCCCTGGTGCTGTTGACATCACGGCCGGCGAAGTCTACGCGATAACATTGCCCATAGTCCGTCGTATTGGCGAAGAAGTGCGAACGCTGCTCGGCGATCTTTCACCCGAAGTCGCAGGAGATATTTTTGATCGCGGATTGATTCTGACGGGCGGTGGTGCGCTGTTGGATGGCCTGCCGAGCTATCTCCAAAAGGAGCTCGATCTCGAGGTAACCGTTGCTGAAGATCCGCGCTTTGCGATCGTACGTGGTTTGGCTCAACTCTACGAAGAACCCCTTTTACTTCGCCGTGTGGCGAGGACCGAACCCCACCCGCTAATTGATACTGAAGCTACTGCCTTTGAAACCTAGTTAGACAGGATTTACAAGATTTCTCAGGATTAACAAGATAAGTTCATTTCAATGAACCTGGCTGATTTTTATAAACGCCAAATAACGGTAGCGCACATTTTCGGGATCCCGGTGCGTTTTGACTATCGCTGGTTTGTTGTCTTCTTTCTGAGTGTTTGGCTGATCGCGATGAATCTCAGTCGTGGTGGCATGTGGGTAGGGTCGTATAAATTACTTCCCGTAGGCGTCGGAACCGCGTGGATCCTGGCTGTAATCACGACTATCGGCCTCTTTCTTTCGGTGCTGGGCCATGAGTTGTCGCACGCATTGATGGGACGTGCTGAGGGAATCGAGATTGAAGAGATCGTGCTTCATCCATTTGGCGGTCTCGCCCGTCTGCGTAATGAACCTGAAAGTCCGCGCGCAGAGTTTCGCATTGCAGTTGCTGGTCCAGCCGCCAGTTTCCTCTTCGCAGCCATCAGTTTTGTGCTGATGCTGCCTGCGATGATGACGGGTTACACGATCGCCGGCGGCGTGCTGCTACTTCTTTGCGCAGGCAATCTACTGCTCGCGATCTTCAACCTTTTTCCCGGTTATCCACTTGATGGCGGTCGCGTCCTGCGCGCCATTCTCTGGGGTCGCACCGGCGACATCAAAGAAGCGACGCGACAGGCCGGAATTTGCGGCATGTTGATCGCCGCGATTCTGATCATCTTTGGCGTCTACATGGCCATTGCTCCCACTTTCAGATCCTATTTCATGGGTTTCTGGTCCGTACTCGTAGGTGTCTTTCTTTTCGATGCCGCCTACAGTGTGGTTAAGCATGTACGTGGACGAGTGCGAAATATTGTTAGCGAAGCGATGTCAGCGCCTTTTTCAATCGAACCAGACGTGCTGATCAGTCACCTCATCGATTCCATCCTGCCGATGCACCGTCAAGTTGCTTTTCCGGTTGCACAAAACCAGCGCCTGCATGGCATGTTGTCGCTCGAAGATCTAAAGACGTTGCCACGCGAGCGCTGGCACCTCACGCGCGCACGCGACATCATGCGCCCCATCGCACCACGTTTCTTCGTCGAACCCAATGCAACTCTCGACTACGCACAGGAGTTGATGAAACGAAACGGGATTGGTTCGGTGGCCGTGGTGGGCAGGACGGGCGAACTCGTCGGTTTTCTTCAGACCGGAAAATTCAAACGCAAAAAGCGCTCACGAGAAACTAAATAGGACCTATACGACATAGAGGTCCTATATGACCTGCTGCTTTTTCCTTTAATTGCCAGCGCCGACTTTTTCCGCGATAATCCGACTGGAACTGTCATTCTCGCAAATTGAAGGACTAGTCGTATGCTAGCCGTAGTCGGCGCGCTCTTTGCCAACGGATTGATCGCGATACTGAAGCTGGTGGCTGCCGTGATTACAGGCTCCTCCGGCATGATGGCTGAGGCTCTCCATTCGGTTGCAGACACAACGAACCAGATCTTTCTTCTGCTTGGTTTGCGGTTCTACAAACGACCGGCCTCCGACAAGCACCCATTCGGTTACGGGAAGGAACGGTTTTTCTGGTCTTTCATAGCGGCTATTTTTATTTTTGGCGTTGGTGCAACCTATGCGATCTACGAGGGTATACAAAAGCTCGCGCATCCACATGCGCCAACGAATCTTGGCTGGGCCTATGGAGTGCTCGCCATCTCCTTTGTGTTGGAGAGTGGATCAATCGCACTGGCCATTTACCAGGAAGTTAAGGAAGCGCATCACGAAGGTTTGACATTTGCCGAATATCTGCGCGAGTCGAAAGATCCGACGGCTAAAACAGTGCTCTTTGAAGACTCCGCCGCGCTGACAGGAATCGTGATCGCTGCGACCGGACTGTTGTTGACCGATTATCAGGTCGGCGGCGCCGCGGGAGCATACTGGGATGGACTTGCTTCGATAATCATCGGGCTCGTGCTTGCAGTCGTTGCTTTTGTGCTGGCGCGTTCATCGCGTGGCTTGCTGCTTGGTGAAGCGGCGAATCCGAAAGTGTTAGCGGCGATTAAAAAGGCGATCGAGAGTCATCCGAATGTCGACCGTGTGGTCGAACTTTTGACGATGCACCTGGCGCCGAAACAGATTTTGATTAATGCACATGTGAGGCTGCGACCTGAGCTGCGGACTGACGAGATTGTGAAGTCGATCGAAGAAGTCGAAGAACGAATCAAAAACGCGGAACCTAAAGTGGAGATGATCTTTCTCGAAGCCGCGCGCGATGATCAGGCTGACGAGCATCAGCCGGTCGCAGAACACATCGGTTGAAAGTTTAGCCACGGATTTTCACGGATGAACACTGAACAGATAGAGCTGCGGGCTTACAGTTTTGAACAGTTAAGATGTTACTGCTACTGCCATACACCGAGTATTTAAGACGGATGATAGAGCCGCGCAATGTCGCGGACATTATCTTCGTCTTCTTGCTTGTGTATGCAGTTTTGAAACTCCTGCGCGGTACTCGGGCCACTCCCATGGCCGCCGGAATCGGATTCCTCGTTTTTCTTTACTGGCTTTCCGTCAAACAAGATCTCGCGACGCTCGAGTTCGTGCTCAGCAACGGACTGCTTTACATCGGTATCGCGATCATCGTTCTGTTCCAGTCTGAAATCCGGCAGGCTTTGATTACCTTCGGTAATCGTTTTCGTATGCCCTTTTCGCGGCATCGAGGACAGTTTGGCGAAGGTATTTACGATGAGATTATTCTCGCCGCGACATCACTTGCATCAACAAAAACCGGGGCGCTGATCGTCATCGAACGCAACGTAGGCTTGAAGAATGTGACTGACGGTGGCGTGCAGCTCGACGCAGAACTCAGTTACGACTTGCTGGTCAGTATTTTCAACACTGCAAGTCCATTGCACGACGGCGCTGTCGTGGTACGACGGCATCGCATTGCGGCCGCCTCCTGTTTTCTTCCGTTGACGTTGAACCCAAGACTCTCGAGAGATCTCGGCACCCGTCATCGCGCCGCGATTGGCGTTACGGAGGATACTGATGCGGTGGCGGTTGTCGTTTCTGAAGAAACGGGTTTGATTTCTTTCGTGCAGCGAGGAGAGATTCGGCGCGGTGTGGACGCAACGAAGCTGCGTGAAGCAATCTTCGATGCGTTGCAAGGAACGCCGAGAAAAGAACCGAAGCGTTCAGAGTCGGAGAATGAGACTGAAGAGATCGCATCGGTTTAAGAGATAGGTCCTATGGGACCAATACGACCTATATGCCGTTCCAGGACGAAGACGAGATCACTCCACCGGGGCCGACGCCGGCGCCACATCGCGCGCAAAAGTTGCTGCGCCGAATCTTCGTGGAAGACTGGAGTCTGAAGCTTCTTTCCCTGGCTATCGCAATCATCCTGTGGCTTCTGGTAACGGGACAGAATCAACCAGTAACCGCACACGTCAACATCCAACTGAATTTCATCAGACCGCAATCTCTGGAAATAAGTAACGATCCACCGCACACTGTAGACGTGATGCTCACGGGCAGTCGCAATAAGCTGGATGATTTGACGTCACTCGACCTGGTCGCCACAGTTGATATCAGCGACCAGCGCGCAGGCGAAAGGGTTTTGCGACTTGCCGATAAAGCACAGATAACTCTGCCACAGGGAATCAAAGTGGATGGTTTTCAACCAAGCGCGATTCCGATTCGCCTCGAAGAAATTGTAGATCGTCAGGTTGTGGTTGAACCGAAGCTCGAAGGTAAGCCTGCTGATGGATTTGAGGTCTATTCGGTCTATCCAAACAAACGGAGTATCGCAGTGCGAGGACCAGCCAGCCGTGTAAACGCACTGCAGAAAATCGCCACTGAAAGCATCTGGCTCGCAGGACACCGAGAAAGTTTCACCGCTTCAAACGTGGCGCTCGATGTTCCTGATCCAAAAGTTGATCTGCTGGAACCGATGGTCAGCGTTGCGGTTGAGATCGGTGAGCGGCGCGTTGAAAAAGACTTTTCTGGCGTCGCGGTCGCTACTGCAGACGGCGGAAGAGTTCAACCGGCAACTACATCTATTACTTTGCTTGGCGTTGCGAGGTATCTCGATGCACTCAAACCTGAAGAGTTGAAGATCGTTTTAGACGAGCCAAATCTTGAACCTCGACTCGAGCTGCCTGATGCGTTGAAGGGCAGAGTCATCCTGAAATCTGTCCACACTTCGAAGTTTGTTCCCAAAAGGTGAATCCGCGTTAATCCGTGGCTAATAACACTAGATGAAAGCTCTTTTTGGTACTGACGGTATTCGCGGTGAAGCGGGAAAGTTTCCGCTCGACTCCCCAACCGTTACCACGATCGGTTTTTCACTGGCCTCGCATCTTGCTGAACGCGATCCGAATCCGGAAATCATTATTGGACGCGACACGCGCGAATCGGGCGAATCAATTGAGCGTGCTCTGATCGAAGGCGCAAACAAAGCTGGTGTGAAGTCTCTTTCGGCCGGTGTAATCACAACGCCTGGAGTTGCCCTCTTAACACGTAAACATCGCGCGTCAGCTGGTGTTGTCATCAGCGCTTCACACAATCCTTATCAAGACAACGGAATCAAAATCTTTGCACCTTCGGGTGAGAAAATGGACGATTCAGTCGAGCGGATGATCGAAGCCGACATCTTCAATCCAACAGAGCTTCCATCTTCAAGTTCATCAAGTCCGGCGTCATCATCACCAGAAACTCAGGAGAAACTTCGGCAGGAGTACTTGTCATTCCTCGCTGACGAAATTGGAAGTAATCTGAAACTTGAGGGTCTTACGATGGTTGTCGACTGCGCGAACGGGGCCAGCTCAGCCCTCGCCCCGGTTTTGTTCACGCGCCTCGGCGCCAAAGTAAAAGCCATCAATGCCGCCCCGGATGGTCAAAACATCAATCGCGATTGCGGCTCCCTTCATATCGATTCGCTGCGTCAAGAAGTACTGGATGAAAATGCCGATCTTGGCGTCGCCTTTGACGGCGATGCAGATCGGTCTCTTTTCATCGACGGCAAAGGAAACTATGTCGACGGCGACGCTACTCTTTGGGCGCTCGCAACACACCTGAAGTCGCATGAAAAACTAAAAGACAATACCGTAGTTGCGACCGTGATGAGCAATATTGGACTCGAGATCGCCCTTCGTTCAGCCGGGATTCAGCTCGTGCGCACTGACGTCGGCGACAAGTACGTGCTGGAAGAACTTTTGCGACGGGGAGCGAGTCTCGGTGGCGAGCAATCGGGCCATATCATCCTGCCGGAACTGAGTTTGGCGGGAGACGGTATGATCACAGCCCTTTGTCTACTCCGGGCGCTGCGGGAATCCCGGAAAACGCTCGCCGACTTGACCGATGGGTTCAAGCAGTATCCACAGATCCTTGTGAATGTGAGGGTGCGGGAGAAAGTTCCTTTTGCTGAACTTCCTGCGGTGCAAACGGCCGTGCAGGAGGTTGAGGAACTCCTTTCGCAAAGGGGACGGCTCCTGCTGCGCTACTCAGGAACGGAGAAGTTAGCCAGAGTTATGATTGAAGGTGAGAACCAGCACCAGATCGAGGAGTACGCGGCCAGGATTGCCCGGGCAATCGAAACTGAAATCGGATCGGGCGCCGTTCCTGCGTGAAATTTCTACACGACTACCCGGGAAAATTCTACACCGCCGGCGTCTTGTCAGGACCTCTTCAAGCTTCGCTCAGCCAGGTCTTTCACAGGCAAACAAACGCTGTAACCCCTTAAAAGAAAAAGAATCTTGCACGGCACAGCCGTTGCGATGTATATTGTGGGGCAAGAGAGACGGTTGGTGGATCCTCCGTCTCAAGTGGTTGCTGGGGTGAGGACAGTAACCACGAATATGGATGGGCGCGACGCACTCCCACGTATGTCGCGCCC
>DASYSD010000037.1:0-9084 GCA_036003745.1 Pyrinomonadaceae bacterium | reverse complement strand
TAAGTTCAACACTAATGCCCCGTCCGACCGTACCGGTGCCGGTAAATCCAGATATGACACAGTTCTCGACGATTAGCGTTTTGCCTGCAATGAATCGGATGCCACTGCCCGCCGTGGTGCTGGCGCCGTTGATGGATAGATGTCGCAGCGTAACCACTACGGTGTTAGGTGTTGCCGTCGCTGAATCGTTAACGATGACACCGCTCGTACCAGAAGCAAGAATGGAACCGAATCCCGCTCCGTTTGTGCCATCGATGGTCAGGTTTTTGGTAATGGTCACTGCGCCAAAGCCGCCGGGGTCGAGGGTGCTGATTTCGCCTTTGTCCGCAGTCTTTGAGATGGCACCCGCGTACGTCTTGCAGGGCGCCGTGCGGCTGCAGGGATTTACGTCGTCGCCGACGCCGGATACCCAGGTACGGGTTGCTTGCCCTTGGGCCAGGGAAGCAAAAGCGAACATAAAGATCGCGATTACCAGTACTTTGAAAGTGAACCGAAACTTGTTCATTGGTAGTCTCCTTTTTTCAGTGGAAGTTAGGGATGGCCGCCAGTAGAACACGGAGATCAGTTCCGGCCACGGCTGCGCCGAGTTTTCCCATGGTTGATGAGAAGTACATAGAATTATCAAACCCATTAACGAGACTTAGTCTTCAAGGCTACCCCTCAGGAACGGAAGCGTCAGATTCCTGCGCTTCCGCCCCGAGAGGATCGTTCATGTGCAAGGGTTGCTGGTACAGCCAATCGTGTTGCGAATGTGATTCGCCGTGCTGATCCAGGCATTGCCGGTTGCTGCCGAGAGGGTTCCATTACTAATGAAGTTCCCGACTGAATTAACGAAATCGGCCAGCTTCGAACAAGCACCATTCTGGTTTCCACTCAGGAAGTGCTGTCTGGCAGCATCCAACTTCGAAATCAAGCCATTCCTCTGCGGCGCGTTCAGTTCTGTATTGGCGGTGACCGCGGCCTTCAGATCGTCAATCGTCTGCACCACAGTCTTCACGGTCACCGTGAAGCTGCACGACGACGTATTGCCATGAATGTCGGTCGCCACATGAGTCACCGTAGTGGTGCCAATCGGGAAGACCGATCCGCTGGCCAGCCCTGCAGTGCGGTTGACTGATTGCACCCCGCAATTGTCCGTCGCCGTTGGCGTCGTGTAATTGACGATGGCGCCAGACGGACAGGTCGGCTCAACCACGATGTCCGCCGGACAACTAATGGCGGGCGGCGTGTTGTCAACGACGGTTACCAATTGCGTCGCGGTTCCCGTATTGCCATGCGCATCGGTTGCTGAGTATGTCAGCGTCGTTTGACCCACCGGGAAGAAGTTTCCGGACGGTACGCCGCTGCGTGAAACGGCACCCACACCTGGACAGTTATCGGTGGCCGATCCGGTCCCAAACGTGCCGTCGAGATTGCTTACCGTGACACCACATGAAGCGCCACCATAATCCTGAGTGTAAAGCGTGACTGGCCCAGGAGGCGTCACCACCGGCGGTGTGTTGTCATTGACAGTCACCGTCTGCGTGTCCTCAGTAAAGTTGCCGACTCTGTCCGTAGCCCGGTAGGTGATGACAGTGTCTCCAACCGGGAAGATATTTCCCGCGGGAACACCCGTTCTGGTCACTACCACGCCCGCACAATTGTCGCTGGCCGTAGCTGTTCCGAGCGTAGCGTCGCTGATAAAGGCGCCGCAGCTCGTCGCACCAGGACCTGTATTCACGGCGTTGGCCCCCGTCAGATCGGCCGGAGCCGAAATCGTCGGTGGGATGTTCGGGTTCTCATTAACCGTTACGGTTTGAGTGCCGGATGTGCTGTTCCCAGACGAATCAGTGGCCGTATAAGTAATCACGGTTGTGCCGGTTGGGAACACGAAGCTTTCGCACGTTCGGTTTGGATCGCCCGGAACTGGGCACGCGACTCTCGGAATACCCGTGCGCGTGATCGTCACGTTAGAACCGCATTCCCCGCCGTCCTCGGCTGTGGCTACGAACTGCTCGTCGTCGAGCAGGACCGAACACTGATTGGTGCTCGTGACGATGTTCGCCGGCGTGTTCAGCGTCGGCGGCGTAGTATCGTTTCCAATTACCGTAATAATTTGCGTGCAAGACGCACTGCCAAGGGCATTCGTCGCGGTCCAGGTAATTGCTGTTTGACCTGCCGGGAATGGATCGCTGAGCGCCAGGCCATCGCTGCGTTCACTGGTAACCGTCACGTTAGGACCAGTCGTTGTCGGAGTTCCGATTTCAGCAGCCGTAGCTGTGTAAGTGCATCCATTCGTGGCGTTGAACGTCTTGTTGCTCGGACAACTGATCGTAGGCAGGTCGTCTGAAGTGACAACAATTGTCTGAACACAGGCTGCCTGACGGTCGAATTCATCCGTCGCGGTCCAGGTGATGGTAGTTGTCCCAATCGGATATGGATCGGTTACGGGACGCTCATCACTTCTCGAACTGCCAATTACCACATTGCTGCCGGTCGCAGTGGGTGTTCCGACACTTACAGTCGCTTCTGGCTGACCTGATGGCGCCGCAACCGTCTGGTTCGCTGGACAACTGATTGTAGGCGAAGGTGAATCAATCACGGTTACTGCGAAAGAACAACTTCCGCCGCCCACTGAGGACGACACCGTGACGGTGGTGGTGCCTACCGGGAAGAAAGAGCCGGAGGCGGGACTTGCGGTTAGAGTCCCACAACTACCGTTGGCGACTGCGTCGTCAAAAGTCACGATCGCGCCGGGATTGCCACTTTGAGTCGTATTTGTGGCAACAGTAAGACTTGGCGGGCAGTTGAGCACGCAGTCAGCCGGAGTGCCGCCCCCGCCGCCTATAACGAGGGTGTAAACAGCTGTGTTGTTCACTCCATCGAGCTCAAACGTCTCACTCGTAGCGCTGGCCGCATTCGTTATCGATGCTCCGTTGGAGCCATTTGCGGTGTAAACGAATTCGAAAACTGCGGTCTCTCCCGGATTCAGGAACAGTGGACTTGCGGTCGTTCCGCGCGTACAAACAACCGGATCCGAGCCGGTACACGAGAAGAGTGGTCCAGCTGTCTGGAGTACCGAAACGAATGCAGCGTTGTCAGGTTCGGCATCAGAGAGTTGGACGTTTTTGGCGGGATTCGGGCCGTCGTTCGTGACAGCAACCGCGAACATTACGTTTTGGCCTGACTCGGGATTTTCTCCAACCAGAGATTTAGAAACCGAAAGATCCGCTGTGGGCGTCGCACCCTGTACCAGGAAAGGTTGGCCTCGCACAATCGAGCCGTCACTCGAAACCACATTCACCTGCCATTGACCGCGGTTATCCACAACGAAAACATCGATCGTTGAAGTTTCGGTGCTCGGCAGAGTGAACGAATCGGTTTGCGGGTCTGCAGTGATCGCCGTGAATGTGCGGGTTATGCCGGCGGGGTCTACCCAACCAATCCGGCGTCTATCTCCAGGATCGCTGCCGCTAATCTTGGCGCATACGGTATCGCCCAACGTGAAAGTAGTTTTCGGAGTAGTGCAATCAGCAGCGTAGGTCGCCACGCCGACACCCGAACTCACAGTAAAAAGAGGCGGATTGCCGATGATTGACGAATCAGCCGGCGCCAGCCTTCCAATCGTAGCTTTCCATGTGTCTGCGGTCGGCGGCGTGAACAGGAAAAATTGAGGGTTCTGGGTAATCGAGCCGCCATTGGTACTGTTCAACTGCGAATCGATCCAGTTCATATAATGGTTATTCGGCACCGACAGATCGACTCCATCAGTTTTCGCACAAACCACTTCACCGAGATTAAAAGAGCTCTTTGGCGTGACGCAGTCGGCAGCATAGAGAGTGACAGATTCGCCTGCCATCGATAGCCAACTCAGCGACGATATCCAGCCCGTGTGCCGCGTAAAAGTTTCGTTCTTCGGTTGGACCAGGCCTTCAATGGCGTTGTTTCCACGGGAACTCGAATGAACAGAATCAAATGGCACAGCCATAGCCGTGAACACCATCAACAGAGCGCCCACGAGCATGACTGTTTTGAAACGGCGCGGTGCGTAGTGGGTATTATTACTTGTTCGACGAGCAGCGGGATCGATCGATTTCATTGTGGATCTCCTTGACCACGAAACGGCAGGACGTCATAGGTTGAAATTTCGGAAGATTTAAAGGCAACACCCGATATGGGCTTTGACTCTCTGGGTCCATGTGGCTATCGGCTAGGGGGAGTTGAACTGTTGCAGTTCAATTTACCAGTCGCCACTTCTTAGCAAGGTTGTTGAAAACTCTGAAGCTTATCTAGGTGTTGGAAACGTTTACTGCTTTTCTTCAGGCTAATAAGAACGCGCGGAGTTCACTTCGGATCTTCCTGAAGTGATGAACCTATAAACAGCAGACTAGCGAGAAGGCCGCTTCTTTTAGTTCATTCCGAACCGGAAGTCAAGCAAATTTTTTGCAAATTTTTTGCGGGGTGCATTGTTTAGCAGTATGTGTTTCCACACAAGGTGTTGAATTTGATACTGATCGTTTAAAGTAGACCGCGTCTATGCCGATTTTTTTCGTTACAGGTGGCGCCGGTTTTATTGGCTCTGCGTTCGTTCGACTCCTACTGGATGATCTGCCAGATTGCCGGATTCTAAATTTCGACGCGCTCACCTATGCCGGAAATCTCGATAATCTCGAGGGCCTAGACCAGCAACGGCATCATTTTCATCGGGGCGATATCGCCGACCCTGCCGCCGTGCTTCAAGTCCTGCCGAAAGACTGCGATGCGATTATCAACTTTGCCGCTGAGTCGCACGTGGACCGTAGTATTGCCAATGCGGCAGCCTTTCTCCGAACCAACATAACAGGCACGCAGGTTCTGCTCGACGCCGCCCGGGAACGTGGTGTGAAACGGTTCGTGCAGGTTTCGACTGATGAAGTTATGGGAAGCCTGCCGGAGGACGAAAATGCATTTTTCGTCGAACAGTCACCCTTTGCGCCAAACAGCCCGTATGCCGCTTCGAAGGCGGCCGCAGAACATCTGGTACGCGCGGCTCATCACACGTTTGGACTTGACACCGTCGTTACGCGCTGCGGCAACAACTACGGTCCGCGCCAGTTTCCGGAAAAGTTTTTACCACTGGCGATATCGAACGCGCTCAACGATCAACCCATTCCAGTTTACGGTGATGGTCGCAATGTACGAGACTGGATCTATGTTGACGATCATTGCCGGGCCATTCTCGTCGCGCTGGAACAAGGTCGTCCCGGCGCTGTCTACAACATCGGCGCGCGGAACGAGCGTCGTAACGTCGACGTTGTGGAGTCGTTATTAACGAGCCTGGGCAAACCACGTTCGCTCATCTCTTTTGTGAAAGATCGTCCCGGACACGATCGCCGTTACGCTATTGATCCATCATTAATTGAGACTGAGCTGGAATGGCGACCGCGAGAAACCTGGGAGAGTGGCCTGCAAAAAACAATTGCATGGTACCAGGACCACGCCGGTTGGCTTGAGCGTACGCGCAGTGGAGCGTACAGAGAGTATTATCGATCGCAATACGGAACTGAGGCGGGTGCAGTTTGAAGGTCCTTATAACAGGCGCGGCTGGCATGGTTGGTCGCGCTCTCCGTGAATTTTGTGAACAAAGCGGCGACACCGTTTATACGTTCGATCGTCAGGCGTTGGACATAACCGATAGTGACAAGGTGTTGCAGGCAGTAAGCAGCACGATACCCGAGGCTGTTATAAACTGTGCCGCGTGGACTGACGTAGATGGATGCGAGTCAGACGTTGACAGAGCTTTTGCTGTCAATGCGCGCGGACCTGAAAATCTCGCTGTCGCCACTCGCGTGGAAAATGCCGTCTTCATAACGATATCGACGGATTATGTATTTGACGGGACTAAGGAAGGATTCTATACGCAGGAAGACAGACCAAATCCGCAGAGCGTCTACGGGCGCGCAAAACTCGAAGGGGAGCAGCGTGCACGGGAAGCAAACGAGCGCTCGATCATCGTTCGTTCGGGATTCATATTTGGCCGCGGTGGAAAGAACTTCTTAAGCAAGGTGATCGAACGCGGGCGCAGCGGAGAAATTATCAACGCCATTTGCGATGCATACGGCACACCGACATATTCGCTGGACCTGGCGCGACGCCTTCGTGAACTCGCACGGCTTGATCATCCAGGTGTCTATCACATCGCTAACTCGGGTGACGGCGCAAGCTACTCCGAGTTTGCTCGAGAGGCACTTCTGAGCGCGAATCTCGGCGACCGTCAGATTCAGGAGGTATTGTCGGAGACACTCAGCCGGCCGGCTCCGAGACCACAAAATTCTCGCCTTCGTTGCATTTATTCCGAGTCGCTGGGCCTGGCGCCTTTGCCAGACTGGCGCGATGCGCTGCGGCGGTTCGCAGTCGAAACATAACGGGAGCGGACCACCAACCCAGCTGCACCAGGCTAAAGCCTGGTGAGAATGAAAAAAGACTTTGAGGCAAAGCAAGAGGATTGTGTGATTTTTGTGCTTTTTTGTGGCTTAAGAGGGCCGTTCCGCCTTGCGAGATGCGAACACTCTGTTATTATTCTTTCCCACTCTGTTCTGATTTAATGAGGCTGAATTTATGGCTACTCAAGATAATCGCTTAATTCCGGTAGGTGCAGATCGCGCTATCGACCGTCCCCTCGCAGATCTGGCCCAAAGCAAGCCTTACGGCGGATACGGGGCTCATGATCCTGCATCCCTGAAGGATTATTTCTTTGTAGTTCTCAAACGAAAGTGGCTCATTCTGAGTCTGGTACTGGTAGTCACTTCGCTGGTAGCCATTCAGTCTTTCCGGTCGCCTTCGATCTATGAGGGCCAAACGACCATTCGCATTCAGCAAAAGACGCCCAGTATTCTTCAGACCGATAAGATTGTGATCAACGGCCAGAATGATCCTAACTTCTGGGGCACGCAATTAAAGCTATTACAAAATCCAGTTCTCGCTCGCCGCGTCGTTCTCGCGCTGGACCTCCCCCACAACTCATCGTTCTTTGGTGGACAGAGTCAAACAGGTGTTTTTGATTCTCTGCGACGGCTCTTTTCAAAACCTAAGCCTCCGGAACGAGCAGCCGCTCCGAGTGGTTTGGCCGTTAACACCGAAAACCAGACCCAGTCGAGCCAATTGACAGCGGAAGAGAACGAGCAGCTTGAAGCCTACGACGATGCAGTCATTGGCGGTGTAGTAATCGAACCGGTTCCGAACACGAATCTCGTAAATATTATCTACCGCCATTCAGATCCTGAACTGGCGCAAAAAGTCGCCAACACCCTCGCCGAGGTCTTTAGAGATTACAACCTGGCAATAACGACCGAAGGATCAAACAAGGCAGCCGACGTTCTTGGCAAAGAGATCGCCAGACTTCAAAAACAGAACAAAGAAGATCAGGAAGAAGTGTGGAGCTTTGCGAAGGATCACAACCTGCCGCTAACGACTCAAGATGCAGGAAATCTGGAGGCCCAGGCGCTGGCTACATTACGCGGTCAGTTATTGACGGCAGAAAGCGAAAGAAAACAGTTTCAGGCACAACTCGAGGCAGCGAAGGGCGAAAAAGATAAGATGTCGGTACCCGACGTTATCTCTTCAGGACGCGTCGAGAAACTGCGCGATCGCATCTCGGCTCTTAAAGAGCAACGCGACGCTCTGCTGGTCGTTTACACCAAGGAATGGCCGGGGGTGAAAAAACTTGATGCACAGATCGCCGGCCTCGAAGAGGAACTGTTCAAGGCGCCGAAGGAAATCGTTACGTCCATGCAGAAGAAGTACGAGGCAGCTGTCTCGCGCGAAAACTTACTGCGCCGCTCCTACGAACAACAGAAGGCAACAACTACGAAGCTAACGCGCGATCAGATCGATCTGCTCGCCATGTCGCAAAAGTTGGAGGGGAACAAACAGTACCTCAACACTCTGCTGCAAAAACAACGCGAGCTCGATATTTCAAGTGGCAACGGCGGCACCGAAGTGAGTGTCGCCACACCCAGCAGATTGCCCAAGAGCCCTGTTGGTCCACCGAGGCTGCGTAACATCATCATTGCCTTCCTGCTCTCGTTGGCAGGTGGAATTGGCCTCGCGTTCCTGTTGGATTTCCTTGACGACACCGTCAAGTCTGTCGACGACGTCGATCGTTACATTCATCTTCCTGCGTTGGCTCTGATTCCTGCCGGCCGTGACCGCCGTTTGCCGGCATTACGGACTGGTGGACCACCGGAAGCGCCGTCAAATACTACGGCGCTGGCAATGATCACTGACGCGCGCTCGCCGATTACCGAGTCGTACCGGCACTTGCGAACGTCGTTGCTGCTGTCGTCTGCCGGCAAGCCGCCGAAGACTATCCTGGTCACATCCAGCCAACCGGCAGAAGGAAAGACTACCACCGGCATCAATACGGCTTTCATGCTCGCGCAAACCGGAGCCGAAGTGCTGATGATCGACTGCGACTTGCGGCGTCCGCGACTGCACACACAGTTTGGGCTTCCAAACACGAAGGGGTTGACCACCTGGTTATCAGGCGAGAAGAACCTCGACGGCATAATTCAGCAGTGCGATAAGGAACCGAACCTCAAAGTTTTGACCTCGGGCCCGGTGCCTCCGAACCCGGCAGAGTTGATCGGTTCTGAAGAGATGCGAAAGCTGTTGCATCTTCTGAGCGAGAAGTACGCGCACATCATCATCGATTCACCGCCGGCGATATCCTTCACGGATGCGTCGATCCTTTCGGCGATGGTCGATGGAGTAATTCTAGTGGTCCATGGCGGACGAAGTTCGAGGGCTGTAGTGAGACGTGCAAAACAGCAACTACTCGACGTCGGCGCACACATTTTTGGCGTGGTCCTGAACAACGTGAAAGTCGAAACGCACGACTACTACTACTCTCGTTACTACTCAAACTATTACGAGTCAGACGCAGAAACTGGCCAGGGTGCGGGAGAAACTGCTTAACTGAAACTTTGAAACTTTGGATTCTGCAACAATGAGCACAAAAAGTCTGGAAAGGCTTTTTGTGCTTCTTTGTGAGTTGATTTGGCCTCTCTGTGCGTCCTCTGTGCCTCTGTGGTTAATGGGACTTTAGAAAAGAACACCACAGAGATA
>DASYSD010000036.1:0-81131 GCA_036003745.1 Pyrinomonadaceae bacterium | reverse complement strand
AAAACGCCGAAGGCGTTGGCGAATTTCAGCCCAGGGTTGGAGCGCAGCGACAACCCTGGGACAATCGTTCAGCATTCTCCTGAACCCTGTAAGGGTTCGCCTCGGGATGAACCCTTACAGGGTTAATGTCTTTTCTTTATGGATCCCCAGGGTTCTCGCTACACTCGAACCCTGGGCTGAAATTAGCCAACGCCTTCGGCGTTTTCAAACTGAACCACTACCTTTCAGTCTTTCCTCTTGACATCCCACAGGAGCGTCTGTTAGAACTCCTCTATACAACCCACAGGAGCAGAGATGACTGAGACCAGATCCGAAATTCTGCAAGGCACACTCGATTTGATGGTGCTACAGACTCTCGACGCAATGGGTTCGATGCACGGATATGGCATTGCGCGTCGCATCGAGCAGTTGAGTGAAAACGCCCTGGTTGTAAATCAGGGGACGATCTATTTGTGTCTGATTCGTTTGGTGCAAAGAAAATGGATCAAAGCTACCTGGGGTATGTCGGAGAACAATCGGAAGGCAAAGTTCTACACGATAACAAAAGCCGGCAAGAAACAGCTCAGAGTTGAAGCCGAAGATTGGCAGCGTGTTTCCGGCGTGATCGGGCGGCTGCTGCAACTCACACCCAGAGGTAAAACAACGTGAGTTACCTGAACCGCCTCGTCTCACGCATCGTAGCCTGGTTCAGAAGAGCTGAGCTTGATCAGGACTTCGATAAGGAACTTCAAACTCACCTGTCCTTACTCGTCGAAGAAAACCTGCGGCGCGGACTCTCACCTGAGGAAGCAAGCAGAGAAGCCCGCGTGAGAATGGGAAATGTTGCGAGCTTGCGAGAGAAACATCGAGAAACCAGAGGTCTGCCCGTCATCGATACCTTGCTTCAGGATCTACGCTACACGTTTCGAATTCTGCGACGCGACATGGGCTTTGCCCTCTTTGCGATTTTGATCGTAGGTTTGGGAATTGGCGCGAGTGCGATTGTCTTCAGCGTTCTCAACACTCTTTTATTACGACCATTACCATTTAAAGACGCCGAAGAACTGGTTTGGATCGCGAACAAGAAGAGTGTTCCCGAACAAACGACGCAGGTGGGCCATATCCTCGATGCGCGCGACGCCAATACATCGTTCACAGAACTGGCGGCTTACTTTGCTTACTACAACATCGGGGACCGTAAACTGACCGGCGAGGGCGAGCCGGAGCGATTGACGGCTGTGCCGGTATCACAAAACTTCTTTCGCGTGCTGGGCGTCGAACCTCAAGTCGGAAGAGTGTTCAATCCCGACGAATGCCGGATCGATAGTTCGCCCACAGCGATATTGACTGACGCTTTGTGGAGAAGACGCTTTGCCTCCAGTCCCGAAATCATAGGCAAGACACTGCGATTGAACGGTCGACCGGTCAGGGTCGTAGGGGTGATGCCCGCATCGTTTGATTTTACTTCCGTGTTTGCACCCGGCACTCGAGTCGATCTTTTTTCGCCGTTTCCACTCACTCCTGAGACCAATCGGATGGGAAATACTTCCGCAGTTGTGGGCCGTCTAAAACCAGGCGCGACTCTGGCAAGCGCTCAGGCGGAGTTCGATATCCTCGGAACGCGGTTTTCTGCAGAACATGAGAAAGATCGGAATGAGTATCAGCCGCTATTGAGTTCATTGAAAGCCCACGTCACCGGCCGTCTGAGGCTGGCAATAATCGTGTTAGCCTGCGCCGTCGGAGTCGTGATGTTGATCGTGTGCGCGAATCTCTCGAATCTCCTGCTAGCGCGCAACACCGCGCGTCAAAAAGAGATGGCAATACGAGTTGCGCTTGGTGCGGGACGACGGCGACTGATTCGACAGATGCTGACCGAGAGTATCGTCTTATCGGGTGCAGGTGCTCTTGCCGGCGTGGTGGTTGCAGTGATTGGCACACGAGTATTAACGCGGCTGGAAGCGATCAACATTCCGCTGCTTACGAATGTGCAAGTTGATCTGGGGGTTCTTGCCTTCACTCTATTTGTCGCAATCGTAACTGGTGTGACGTTTGGTCTTGTTCCTGCTCTTCAAGTTCCCGCGATTGGGGTCAATGAAACGCTGAAAGACAGCAATCGCGGATCGAGCGGTGGTAGGAAACATGCCTGGATTCGCAGTTCCCTGGTAGTTACTGAGATCGCATTTGCGTGTTTACTTCTCGTCGGCACCGGACTTCTGATCAGAAGTTTTCTTCGAGTGCTCGATGTAGATCTGGGATTTCAACCGGAGCGGCTCGTAACCATTCGCGTCGATCCAAGCTCGGAGTACTCCACTCAAGCCAGGCAAAACGCTTACTTTGATGAAGCTTTGCATCTTGTGCAGAACACACCTGGAATCGAAGCATCTGGACTAACGGACGTTTTACCGTTGGAAGGTAATCGGAGTTGGGGTGTTGCCGGAGTGGGACAAGAGTATGAGCCGGGCTACTACCCTGAAGCTTTTGTGCGCATCGTCAGCAACGGATACTTCAAGACTATGGGAATACCATTACTTGCGGGCCGCGACTTTACAGAACACGACAACACTTCCAGCGAAAAGGTGATCATCGTCAATGACACACTGGCACGCAGACTTTGGCCCGGTCAGGATCCGATTGGACAAATGGTGACACAGGATGGCGGACGTCGTGTGGTTGGCGTCGTTGCCGGTGTTAGACATGTAACGGTTGAACAGGATTCGGGTTCTGAAATGTATCTCCCTATTCGTCAAACAACCGATTATTCAGCCGTGGAGATGGTCGTTCGCACCTCTCTTCCGGAGGCTACGGTTGCAACAACAATTCGCGAAGTCTTAAAACCGCTCGATCCAAACCTCGGGTCAAAGGAATTTCGACACGTACAGAATTTGGTGGATAAGGCAACCTCACCGCGCCGGTTTGTCGTGATGATGCTCACAGGCTTTTCCGCCTTTGCATTAATCCTGGCCGCACTCGGAATTTACGCTGTGATCTCATATTCAGTGCAACAGCGCACGCAAGAGATTGGGATTCGTATGGCACTTGGCGCATCGGCCCGAAGTCTGCAGGCGAGCATTATGCTTCAGACACTTCGTCTCGCCATTGTCGGGCTGATCATCGGTCTTGGCGGATCCTGGATCATGACGCGTTCACTGGCTGCGTTATTGTTTGGCGTAAACTCACATGATCCAGCGTCGTTCATTGGGACCGTGGTTGTTTTGATCGGCGTAGCGGTCATGGCAGGATATTTTCCAGCGAGACGCGCTTCACACATCGATCCCATTAACGCTCTCCGAGCAAACTGAAGGCTCCTTTGTAGGGGCGGCACTCCGTGGCCGCCCCTACAACGCAACAGACCGTGACCAAACGCCAACTCAATACCGCCACTGCCAGCTAACGTTGTAAACCTGCGCGAGTTCGTCGAGATTCCCACGCAGTCGATCCCATTCGCGAGCAGCATTGTTCCTGCGCATCGGGTTGCGTCGCATGAAGGAGTCGATGCTTGCGGCTCGATCCAGTACCGCTTGAACGTCCGCGCCGGTAGATTTGTGGTGGTCAAAGTGATCGCGTAGCGTCTTCGTCCGTTCGTAAAACTCTTTCACAAAACGATTGATGTCGTCCTCCTCACGAGTTCCGTTGAAGCGACTCTTGTCGAGCGACGAATCAAGCGCGGAACGAAAGCGATCAGACTGTTGTTCGATCCGGCGAAGTATTTTCTCGACCTCGCGATCAGAGACACGATAAGGAATACCCGCGACTGTTGTTGCCGACGGAGAAATAACTGGGCCTGCAGAGCTATAACCACTCCAACGCCAACTGACGTTATAAGCCGTAGCCAACTCGTCAAGATTGTTTTTCAAGGTGGACCAGTCGTCCTGAGCCTTTGACGAAAGACGATTGCGGCTCATGAAGTCGTCGATGCGAGCGGCGCGGTCGAGCACAGCTTCGACATCAGGAGAAGCGGATGAATGTTTGTCAAAACGATTCCGCAAATGTTTCGTCTGTTCATAGAAATCTTTGATGAACGAGTTGATATCGTCTTCCCGGTTGCTGCCGTTGAAGCGGCTCCGATCGAGGGCAGCATCCAAACTCGAACGGAAACGATCTGACTGTTGTTCAATGCGGCGGAGGATTCTTTCGACATCCTTGTCGCTTAAGCGATAGGGTTGACCGGTTTCCTGGGCCTGCGAAATGGAAGCTAAAAGCGAAAAACACACAAAGAGGACTGATACAACAAACAGTCTGTGCAACATGATAACTCCTTGATTGGAGGGGTTGGTTGAGTGAAAGGGGCTAAGGGGGTGATGCAATTATAAGGCTAAAGTCACGAACAAAGGAACTCGCCCCGCTGAAACTAAAAACCTTGACGCGTCTTTTCAAGCAATATACATTGCCTGCGTCGCAAAAATTCTCCACGAGACTCTTACTCAATCGAACACTCCCACGGTGACATCGCAGGTGCTGTAACGCACACTGAAGGAGATGGAACATGCAAATCCGATTGCTGGGCAACATTCTAGTCCTCTGCTTGACTGTAGTTTCTGTTTTGGTGGTCCTTACTCAAACATCTCCCACAACGCGCGCCGCAGCGTCATCAACTGAAGTACAAACGTCACCTTGCACTGGTGGAAGCGAAAGCGGTTTGCCGCTGCCGAGTAATTTTCTCCCGGCCAGACTTCCGGAATTTCAAGCACAACTCAAATCATTTCTGAGCGGCCGAAAATATCGCACTCTCAATTGGTGTGAAGACAAAAAGCTTCGCGATACCGGTCCGTTTGTCAACGGCATCAGCTACGGTGTTCACCCGACTGTCAAGATCTATTACTCGCCCTCTGTAATCAAATGGCTCTTGCGAAGAGACTCAGGCCAGGCAATCCCGGATGGAGCGATGATCGTAAAGGAACAATATTCCGCGCCGGCCGCCAGGCATCAACTCCAACCACCGAAGGGAATAAATGGTTGGACCATAATGATCAAAGACAGCAAGGGATCGCAGGACGGCTGGTACTGGGCAGAAATGTGGGATTCTCAATGCGTTGACAACAATAATCCACCATTCGCGGTGCCGTACGCGGGCTTCGGACTCTACTGCGTGAGGTGTCATGCCTCGGCGGAGAAAGAACATACCTTTACTTATTCAAAGAACATCAAGGGTTTCCCGGGTGATCCGGATTCTTACTATGTCGACTTGTCGTGGGCGTCGTCTCCAGTAAGCGCGCACGGATCCGCTCCGGCGCAACCTTGTAGCGAAGCAGCAGATAGCGATCGCGATGTTCCAACGGCAGGTCATAATGCGGATGCGACGGATGTGCAGGAACAGTCAATATTCCGTGAGATGGCAACACTAAGACCTGCGACGGTCGATCCCACATTCACAGCCTTCTATAAATCGATAGCTCCGGTGCCTCTAAACAAGGTGCAGAAATTTCCGGGAGAGACTTACGATCACATTTTTCCTCAGAATATCGGACCCGCGGGATCGCAGCCTGCACCATCTCCTAATCCAAACCAGTTTCTTACGTCCGATCAGTGCATGGGTTGTCACAGCGGCGGCACGTACGGAAATGTGATGATCTACACCGGCACGAAGCAAAAAGATGGCTCAACTCCCGTGATGAATGTTTCACCATTCGGCGAGTGGCGTTGGTCGCCGATGGGCTTGGCCGGGCGCGATCCGGTTTTCTACGCGCAGCTGGAAAGCGAGATTGAGTTCGTAAAAAGTTTCTTCAAAGATGATCCGGCAAAGGTAGCGGAAAAGATTAAGGCCATCAACAATACGTGCTTCAAATGTCACGGCGTAATGGGCAAACGCCGTCTTGATGACGATCACGGTGGACCTGACAAAGGAAATTTTGAAAGTGATATGGTCAACGCTACTTACGATTCGAATCCACCAGCGAACAATAAGTATATCTATGGGGCATTAGCTCGCGATGGCGTTAGCTGCATGGCCTGCCATCGAATCGTTGAGGACAACCCTTCCAAACCCGACCCTGATCCATTCGTCAATTTCCTCAAAACCAGGATTACCGGCAATTTTACGACCGGCAATCCGGCTGAATTGTTTGGTCCATTCCAGGATACAGAGATTGTTACAGACCCGATGAACAATTCTATCGGTATCAAGCCGAAACACAACGCGTACATTAAAGACTCGCGTATGTGTGGCAACTGCCACACGATCAACCTGCCTTTGATGGACAATCCTGACACGGATCCAGGCAAACCGCATCTCGAGCAACTGACTTATCTGGAATGGCTCAATAGTGGTTATCAGAACGAGGTTGGTACAAATTCCAAAGCGCAAACCTGCCAGAATTGTCACATGCCTACGAAGTTCACCAACTCCGCAGGCACACTCAATATTCCAACGATCCAACAACCGATCGCATTCATTGAAGACGATCAATACCCGCAAACAGGTAATCGGTTATCCGACGACAAGATTCGCGTTCGTTTCCGCGATAAAGGCTTTGCGCGCCATCAACTGCAGGGCCTGAACGTCACACTGTTGGAAATGTTTCTTCAGTTCATGTCACCTTACAAGTCGAACGGAACCAATATTCTCGCGAATGAGATTTTGGGCGTCAGGCAAAACGACTACATGTCCGGACTTGATGATCTAGCCACAGCGATTGATGCTTTTGTGCAACAAGCGCAGAACTCGACGGCTGAAATCTCAGTGTCGGAGCCAACGATCAGCAACCAAAAACTGATCGCGGATGTGAAGGTGACAAACAAAACCGGTCATCGTTTCCCGAGCGGCGTTGGATTTCGCCGCGCGTTTTTAGAGTTTCGTGTAGTGGATAACGATACGGGTAAGACTGTCTGGTGTTCAGGCTGTACCAATGAGCTAGGAGTGATCACGAAAGGTGACAGCAGTGAAAGACTGCCGTCAGAACTGTTCGACGTCTATAACGACGGCACCAAGCCCGCAACGCTCGGCTATCCCCCTGCATGCCTGAAAGCTGTTCCGGGTGTTAGCCCACAGCATTACCAGCGCCACTACTTCTGGGATCCGCAAAACAACGGGTCAGCAATCACGCGGCAGGATCAGGTTCAGATCTATGAAGAGCTGAACCTCAATATTGAATGTGCGATGACTACCAGTTTTCTTCGGCGCGATTATCAGTTGAAAGACAACCGGCTTTTGCCTTTTGGATGGACCAGGACCGGACCACTCAAGGCTGACAAGACGCCGTACATACCCGCGGATTTCCTTCACGAAACACATCCAGTAAGTGTTGAGGGAGATCCAGCATACGCGGACGGAAGTGGAACGAATGTCGTCAGGTATGAAATCCCTTTGAGTGCATTCAGGGCCAAAAACCTGTCCGTCACCGCAACTCTCTATTACCAGTCGATACCGCCGTACTTTCTGCACGACCGCTTTTCACAGGCACCGAACGGTCCGGCAACGCAACGGCTCTACTACCTGACGTCAAACCTGCAAACGAAAGGAACTCCGATCGAGAATTGGAAATTCCTAATAACCAGCGCGAGTCAGGAGGCTACGGTGCGTTAAGAGCGCTCAGTCTTGTTCGATCTCGAGTGCGATCGCCTCGACGGGACAGACATAAGCCGCCATCTTGATCTACTCCAGATGAGTTTCATAAAACGTTTCGGCGCCTTCGCGGATACGAGGGACTCCATCCTCCGTATCTCCATCCAATACCTGCGGGCATTCGAGTACACAAGCCTGTGAGCAAGTACAGGTATCGGGATCAATGTAGATTGAGAGAATACGAGCCATCGACTTTGCGACCAGCAATATTCTACGTCTTGTATAAATCATACGAGAACGATTATTCAGTTCGAAAACGCCGAAGGCGTTGGCTAATTTCAGCCCAGGGTTGGAGCGCAGCGCCAACCCTGGGGAAGATCGTCAGCATCTGCTGAAACCCTGAAAGGGTTCGCCTTGCGGTGAACCCTTTCAGGGTTGTCATCTTTTCTTTAATGCTAACCCATGGTTCTCGCTACGCTCGAACCATGGGCTGAAATTAGCCAACGCCTTCGGCGTTTTTTCAGACTGACCTCTACGCGATTTCTTCAAAGCACGAACGGAGTAGCGACAGACCTTCTGGTATCCGCGAGGTTGGAATAGCTCCGTAACCGAACAGCAGCCCGGCTCGTGGTGGTCCACCCATTGCAAATCTTGCCAGCTGCTGGATCTCGATGCCAAAAGCGGATGCGCGCTTAACTACCGCTTTGATCTCGTCGGCCGACGCTGTACGAGCGACTGCAGCGACGTGCAATCCTGCCGCCGCCGGCATGACTTCAAGATGGTCCACGAAATCTCTGTTCAGAATCTTTGTGACTATCTCATGACGCGCGGTGTAAATGCGCCGAACCTTGCGGAGGTGTCTGGCAAACGCGCCCTGATCGATCAGTTGGGCCAACGCTACCTGCAGCACCATCGACGTATGCCAGTCAGTAACGTACTTCGCTTTGTGAACCGCGAGCGTGCAACCAGGCGGCGTCGCGACAAATCCCAGACGCAGAGTCGGCAACAACGTTTTTGAAAATGAGCCGACATAGATAACGCGACCGGACGCATCGAGTGTGTGCAACGGCTCGACGGGACGACCCTCGAAACGGAATTCACTGTCGTAGTCGTCTTCAATGATTGCGGCATTGTTTTGATCGGCCCACTCCAATAACGCGAGTCGTCGCGATAACGACATCGTAACTCCCAACGGGTACTGGTGCGATGGCGTTATATACACTAAGCGCGTTTTAGACGGCAATTTATCTACGACTATTCCTTCGTTGTCGACTGGAACGCCGTGTACGTCCGCACCAAGCGAAGCAAAGAGAAAACTCGGTGGGTGATAACCCGGATCTTCAACTGCAACTCGATCACCCGGCGAGAGAAGCGCGCGCGCAACCAGATCCAGCGATTGCTGGGCGCCACTCGTAATCGTTATATCCTCCGCCGAAACCTGCACGCCGCGAGAGACACCAACGTGCCGCGCGATCGCCTGCCGCAAACCGCGATGACCTCCTGGCTCTGCGTACACTCCACCTGCTACAGCTTCCGAACGCAGTGCACGAACAACGAGCCGTCGCCACGTCTCGTGAGGAAACAGCGATGCATCTGGAAGGCCGGTGCGAAAGTCGAACTTTGCGCGTCTTTCGAAAGCCCTGGAGAGCGGGATCGAATCCCACACTGCGCGCGGCTGTAATGATCCGTCGACTCGGGAACTCTTCTCTTCCCTCAGTGTCCGAACAATGTGGTTGTTGACGTACGTGCCCGAACCAACACGCGACCTGACGAAGCCTTCACCGGCGAGCCGGTCGTAGGCCACTGTAACAGTTGTCCGAGAAACTTTAAGCGACTGCGCCAGATCGCGACTCGCCGGCAGGGAGTCACCGGGTCGCAGACGGCCATCACCAATCGCATTCCGTATCTGCCGGTAGATCTCGCTACTCAGATTTTTTCGACCGACAAGATTAACCTGAAAATCCATGCGTACGCAGTTTAGCCCAGCAGATTGGACTGGTCAAAATTGCTGAAATTGGTTATTGCACCAGTCCGATCTTGCGTGTAACTTGCGCAGGATGGAACAGATCTCAGCAGCGAATCGAACACAGACCTTCGTCTATGTGCTAATCGGCGGACTCGTCGTGGGGACGCTGGATATCACGTATGCCTGTGTGTTCTGGGCGCTGAAGGCCGGCGTGCCGCCGCGACGGATTTTCCAGTCCGTTGCGAAAGGCGTGCTGGGTCCAGCTGCGTTTACGAGCGGCGCAGCATCAGCGGCGCTGGGACTGTTCCTCCACTTCTTCATCGCTACGATGATGTCGATCACGTTTTATGTCGTCGCACGACGGTGGACCCAACTGGTCCAGCGGCCGCTGATCTTCGGCGCGGCATATGGAGTGGTGCTTTGGCTTGTGATGAACTACGTGGTTGTGCCGCTCTCAGCGGCACGCGGCGGCGGTTCGGGAGGAGCACTGTGGGTCACTCTGAGCATCATCGTGCACGCCCTGCTGATCGGCGTTCCGATCGCACTGTTTGCTCGAAAGGCACTCGAACCGAGCTGAAGTCAGCTTTATGCGAACGATCCTTCCGCGGTTCGAACCTTTTGCGTTTGCACTCTTCCGTATGGTGTTCGGTTTTCTATTCTTACAATTCGGCACACAGAAACTCTGCCTATGGCCCAACACGCCCGTAGGTTATACGCCGACGACACTTACGAAGATAGCTGCAAGCATCGAGTTGGTCTGCGGACTTCTGATCATGGTTGGACTCTTTACTCAGTTTGCCGCATTTCTGGCCAGCGGTGAAATGGCAGCTGCCTATTTTTTGGCGCACTTTCCTGTTTCGGTGTGGCCAGTGGTCAGTCGAGGCGTACCGGCAGTGCTGTTTTGTTTTGCATTCCTGTTTATCACCGCGCATGGTGCGGGCACTTGGAGCATCGATGCTTTGTGGAGAACAAGAGTGCGAGATAAAGAACCGATCCGCAGTGATGAACATTAACGACGTAACAGGAAGATCGCCCCGGCACCGATAACTATTGCCACGATTAACAGCGGTACCAGGCGCCGCCAAATAAAGCGCTCGATCACTTGCTCGGCTTCCACATTCCTCGCACAACGTGGACAACCACGTGCATTCACGTCGAGTTGATTTCCACAATCACGGCACGGTTTCTTCATTCTGGACCAGCATAAGCAACGTTTTATACAATCCCAAATCACACAGATTATAAAGAGATCTGTGGATGGAAAGCACTTCGCTTGAAACGAACGAATCCGACTTTTTTGCAAAGCCGATTTGAACGTTAGCATGGCTTTGAAGGTTTACGACAAACTGAAGCACTCTATCCGCTATTTTCTTTTGCGGAGACTGCCGACCTGCCAGCAGACGGTTGAAACAATTTCGCAGTCAATGGAGCGCAAGTTATCGTTGGCCGAAAGTATCAAGCTCAAATTACATTTGTGGATTTGCGCGTGGTGTCAGTGGTATCTGGAACATCTCCACATCATGCGCGATGCCGCCCGCGCCAAGGCCGAATCTCCTGATCTCACCTGCGGCTCTGGTCCGACACTGTCTTCCGAAGCCCGCGAACGAATACGGCGAAATCTCACCGGACAGAATTAGTTCCTGTTTCTTCCTGAAAATATGCCAGGCCTGTAAGGGCTTACCCCGAAAGTCGTTTTCATTCACACCGGGCTTCAGCCCGGTGGAAAGGCACTTACATGGTGTGAAACCGTTTTAACGGTTTCTATGGCGAAAGTGGCGAAAACCGTTGAAACGGTTTTCCGTTGATGCCTGCCCTCTGGCACCGGGCTAAAGCCCGGTGTGAATGAGACAACATTTGAAGCAAAGCCGGGCCTGTAAGGCTATTCATGAATCTCCGACAAACTGTTGGGGACAACCATGAGTGCTGGAATTCACGATCATCTACACGCGCCTAACAGGTTTGCGGTCATCCCGACCGGCGTCAGGCTCAAAGCAGATCCGCGATTCACGGGAAAAGATGTCACGATCGCCTTTCTCGATTCGGGTTTTTATCCGCATCCGGATTTACTGAAACCGACAAACCGAATCCTTTTTTATAAAGACTTAACCGATGAACGACCGGCGCTTAATACGAGCGACCCGGCTGAGTCGTGGCAATGGCATGGAACGCAGACCTCGATCGCCGCAGCCGGCAATGGTCATCTATGCGACGGGGTTTACAGAGGTCTCGCTAACGAATCTCAGCTCGTTCTCGTGAAGCTGAGCCGAAACGGCCGCATCACTGAGGACAACATCGCGCGTGGGATCAAGTGGGTCATCGCAAATCGTGAGCGATTCAACATTCGCGTCCTGAACATCTCGCTAGGTGGTGACGACGACGTCCCGTGCACACGGAGCATCATCGATCAAGCTGCTGAAGAAGCGATTAGAAGTGGAATCATTGTTGTTGCAGCAGCTGGAAATTCCAGCGGCAACCGGTCAATTCCGCCTGCGAATTCACCTTCTGTAATCACCGTCGGCGGCTACCACGATAACAATGAGATCAATGGCACAAAGCTGGATCTTTATCACTCCAGTTTTGGCCCAACAGCTGACGGAACGGTAAAGCCCGAGCTTGTCGCCCCGGCGATGTGGGTAGCCGCACCCATTCTTCCCGGGACCAATATCTACGCTCGAGCCGAAGCTGTGTCTCGGTTGGCTGCGACACCTGATTATCAATTGCCCTCGTTCGCGCGAGAACTCGAAGACTCGGCTGAGCTACCTGAGGACGTTGTTCTGTCGAGTCCGGACATCATTCGAAGGTACGTAGAAGATGTTTTAAGAGAACTGAAGATCGTGGCCACGCACTATCAACACGTCGACGGTACGTCGTTCGCCGCACCTATTGTGACTTCAATCGTGGCCCAGATGCTTGAGGCAAATCCCGCATTAACGCCCGGAGCGATCAAAAACATTCTGATTTCGACGGCCGATCGAATTGCTGGTGCGCCCGCGATCCGCCAGGGCTTCGGTGTAGTTAATGCTCGCCGCGCGGTCGCACTCGCGCAAAACGAGCAACATGCGCTGAATAGCGTCGGCTGCAGTCCGCCCCGAGTGCAAAACGGCGATCTCGTTTTTGTGTTTCACGACGACGAAGCCCGGAGCGTATCACTGGCCGGCGATTTCAACGGCTGGAACGCTGCGTCAACCGTGTTGACGAAAGATGCAACGGGCTTGTGGCTCTGCCGGTTTGCCACACCTGGTCCAGGTCGTTACGAATACAAGTTTGTCGTAGATCATCGGCGTTGGACCGAAGATCCAAGCAATGGAATGAAAGTGTCAGATGGTTACGGTGGACTGAATTCCGTCCTGATCGTTCAGTAATCAAAAGATGTAAGGAACCAGCCTCAATCGCGACTAACCTGCATGTCGCGAAGTCAAAACGCCATCAGTCAACATTGGCCCGAATACTTAATGGAAGCAGCCGAGCTGGCATTGTTCATGCTCTCAGCTTGTGCCTTCACAGTACTGCTATACCACCCTGCATCTCCGGTTTCAAATAGATTTCCCAGCGACATTCTGAGACGTGCCTCGATGGGCGTTGCGATGGGCTCTACAGCAATTGCAATCATCTTTTCTCCGTTGGGCAAGCGTTCCGGAGCGCACTTCAATCCATCAGTCACACTCGCGTTCTTGCGGCTCGGAAAAGTCAAACCATGGGATGCATGCTTTTACATCATCGCTCAATTTATTGGTGGAATCACCGGCGTCGTCGTGGCGATGTGGCTACTTGGAACAGCTGTCGCTGACCCGCGGGTAAACTACGCGACCACTCTGCCCGGCCCTCAAGGTCCACTCGTCGCTTTTGGAGCAGAACTATTCATTTCATTTGTGCTGATGTCTGTTGTGTTGCGAGTCTCAAATACAAAAAGACTCGCGCGCTGGACGGGAATATTCGCGGGCGCTTTAGTCGCGACTTACATCACTTTCGAATCACCGATTTCAGGAATGAGTATGAATCCGGCACGGACGTTTGGCTCAGCATTTGGGGCGAGCGTTTGGATGTCGCTTTGGATCTATTTCGTCGCGCCACCGATCGGAATGTTGATAGCCGCGGAAGTTTTTACGAGAGGTAAGAGTCAACGATCGGCGCTCTGCGCAAAGTTTCACCACCACAACAATCAACGTTGCATCTTTCGGTGCAACTTCGAACTACCAACCACTTAATAGAGGAGAGATTTGGTCATGAAAACACGCAAGATTTCGATGTTCTTAGCAGCGGTAATTGCGGTTGCAGCGTTGTCAGTCACCGCATTCGGACAAACAGCACGAAAAGGTACGAAGTTCAAAGTCCGCATTGAAAACATCTCCAGTGCCGATGGCTTCACCGCTTCAAATGGCATGAAGTGGCCATTCGCGATTTCACCTGGCGCTTACAGCATTCACCGCGGTTCCGGTAATCCGCTTTTCAAGGTCGGAACTTATGCCGGTCACACAGGTCTCGAAGCTCAGGCGGAAGACGGCATTCCCGAAATGTTGATACTGCGCGCCAGTAATCATGCCGGTGTACTTACTAACGGCACTTTCAAGAATCCTGTTGGCGCGTCAATGCCTGGACCAGTTACTCCCGGCGCCGCGTTTGAATTCGAGGTGATGGCGTCACCAGGGGCTCATTTGTTTCTCACTTTCATGTTCGGCCAGTCAAACGATCTGTTCTTTGGCAATGAGAACGGCATTGATCTGTTTGACAAAGCCGGCCAGCCGTTCAGCGGAGACGTCACGTCGCAGTTCGGGTTGTGGGATGCAGGCACTGAAGTCAATGAAGAGCCCGGCATTGGTCCAAATCAGGCGCCGCGGCAAAAGAGTGCGAATACGGGAATGTCGGAAAAGAAGAAAGTTGGCCCAGTAAAAGACGGCTTCACTTATCCGGCAACCACGGATGTGCTGCGTATCACCATCACTCCATCCACTGCTCCAACTATGTGATCTGCGGAATCTGCGGATCAGAAAGGATTAAGTCATCATGAAAATATTAACCAGGGCAATCATCGCAGCGCTGATGATTTCGGCAGTAGTCGCAACAGCACACGCGCAGCTGGTGGAACGAAAGGCATTATCTATCGAAGGTGCACACAAGGTAATCGCGGGCGCCGTTGCATACGCGAAGAAAGTCAACGCACCGGGTGGAGTGATTGCAGTTGTCGATGAGGGTGGCAATCTCATGGCCCTCGAGAGATTGGATGGAACGTTTGCCGCCGGCGCAAATATCTCGATCGGTAAAGCTCGCACTGCGGTTCTCTTCAAGCGTCCGACCAAAGCATTTGAAGACATTATTAAGAATGGACGCACTGCGATGGTCGCGCTTTCCGACACGTACTTCACACCGCTACAAGGTGGGATCCCGATCACTATCGACGGTCAGATTGTCGGCGGAGTCGGAGTCAGTGGCGCAGCGAGCGCGCAACAGGATGAAGAGCTGGCGCTGGCGGGCGCCGGTGTGTTTACCACTGACGCAAAGCCGGCTGACACACAGATGAGCAAAGCGCCCGTTTTGTTCTTTGATGCGAGCCAGGTGAGTACGTCGTTTTCGAAAGGCGCGGTTCTTTTGGACGGAACTAACCGCAATTACATGGTTCACACCAGCCGTCGTGAGAAACCCGGTCTGGCTGAAATTCACACTCTCGACACCGACATCATATACGTCATCGAAGGTACTGCCACGTTCGTCACTGGTGGCGCCGCAGTCGAAACAAAGGAGATGGCGCCCAATGAGATTCGTGGTTCGCGTATCGACGGCGGCGACACTCGGCAGTTGTCGAAGGGCGACGTAATTATCGTGCCGAACAATACACCGCACTGGTTTAAAGAAGTCAGCGGCACGTTTCTCTACTACACGATCAAGGTTCGTTGAGAGGCAGGTGGCAGATGAATCCACGCAGAAACACAATTCTTTCGTCGCTGCTCATCCTGGGTACGTTGTTTTACGTCGTCTACAGTCCGAACTTGACGCAAGCGAACTCAGGTTCCGAAGTTCCGGCTGGAAAGCCTGAGGCAACGATCGATTTAGCGTCGACGTCCGGTGTGGATCTAATAAAGGGCAACTGGCGGTATAGCGACACGAGAATTATTGAAGTTGATTTTCGTGGCCCGGGTCAGGACAAACAGCCAACCGGCGCACCTGTCAAGACTTACGACTACACGCCACATGCGGGCGGCCTGGATTTTGACGACTCGAAATGGGAAGTGATCACTCCAACCACCTTGGACCAGCGACGTGGTAATGGCCGGCTCGGTTTTAGCTGGTATCGAATCAAGCTGACCATTCCGGATCGCATCGGCAATTTTGATCCGGCTGGATCAACCGTGGTATTCGAGACGTCGCTGGACGACTACGCTGAGATCTGGGTTGATGGTGAACTCTCTCGTTCGCTGGGCCAGTCGGGCGGTTCTGTAATCGCCGGTTGGAACGCAGAAAACCATCTGGTCGTGGGCCGCAACGTCAAACCAGGACAGCAGATCCAACTCGCTATCTTCGGTATCAATGGACCTCTCTCAAATCCGCCTACAAACTTTATCTGGATGCGGTTCGCTCGACTCGGCTTCTACAAAACAACACCCGGCCCGGTAACAGTGACGCCCAGCGAAGTGAATGTAGAAGTTGTTCGCAACGATGCGGGGATGGATCAAATCGTCGGGCCAAATCCGAAAGTCTACAAATTGGCTGAGGGTTTCAAATTTACTGAAGGTCCAATTTGGGTGAACAAGGCCGGAGGCTATCTTCTCTTCAGCGATCCGAATGCCAACACGATTTACAAGTACACGCCAAAAGGAAATCAGGACGGTAAGCTGGACGTGTTCCGCACGCCAAGTGGATATTCTGGTACTGATATCGCGGAATATGGTCAGCCTGGTTCAAATGGTCTCACACTCGATCCGCAAGGACGTTTGACGATCAACCAGCACGGCAATCATCGTGTTGTTCGAGACGAAAACGACGGCACACAGACCGTGTTGGCTGATAGCTACGACGGTAAGCGCCTCAATAGTCCAAATGATCTTGTCTATCGATCAGACGGTACTCTCTTTTTTACCGATCCACCGTTTGGTTTTCCAAAGTTCTTCAACGATACACGCAAGCAGCTTCCATTCAGTGGCGTCTACTCGATCTTCAAAGGCAAGGTGCAGCTGGTGAGCAAGGATTTCACTGGACCAAACGGCATTGCGTTTTCGCCGGATGAAAAATATCTTTATGTCGGCAATTGGCCGCGTTCTCTTACTGGTCAGGAGCTTCGGAAAGATGATGAGCCAGTCAGCGAAATCGGAGACAAGCACAAAGCAATCATTCGTTATGAAGTACAGCCCGACGGAACTCTAAAAAACGGGAAGCTGTTTTTCGATTTCACGAATGCACCGGGTGAAGATGGCCTCGATGGGATCAAAGTCGATCAGAAAGGCAATCTCTACGTGTCAGCTCCCGGCGGTTTGTGGATAATCTCGCCGGAAGGCAAACATCTCGGGACGATCATTACACCACGTCACGCGCACAACATGGCCTGGGGCGACGCTGACGCCAAAACACTGTATCTTTGCGCACGCACTGGAATCTATCGCATCCGTCTAAACATAGCAGGCGTCAGGGCTTCGTAGCCGCCCGCAAGAGTTTTATGAAGAGACTCTTTCTACTGGTTTCATTGTTTACCGCGGCCATCGTCTGGCCCAACACAACTCTACGCACTCAAGCATTTGTTGATGCGCCGGCAGTTGTGCGACTGGATCCACGATTTGACAAGATTGTGCCGCGAGACGCTGTGCTCGAAAAGATTGCGGATGGCCTGGTTTGGGCCGAAGGCCCCGTCTGGAATCGCACCGGCAAACATCTGCTCTTCTCTGACGTACCAAATAATCGAGTCGTAAAGTGGAAAACGGGAGAAGGAACAAGCGTGTTTCTACAGCCAAGTGGTTATAACGGCAGCGAACCTTTCACCGGCCGCGAACCAGGATCCAATGGATTAACGTTCGATCACGAGGGACGTCTCGTATTCTGCCAGCACGGCGATCGGCGCATCAGTCGTCTTGAGAAAAATGGAACTCAGACTACTGTGGTTGATAGGTACGAAGGCAAGCGTCTCAACAGTCCCAATGATTTGGTCTACAAATCAAACGGCGACTTGTATTTCACTGACCCGCCTTTCGGGCTGCCAAAAACGTTTGCCGATCCGACAAAGGAAATACCTTTTCAGGGTGTGTACCGACTGTCGCGAAATGGAAAGTTGACCTTGCTAACGTCTGAAATTATCGCGCCGAATGGAATTGCCTTTTCGCCTGACGAAAAGAAGCTCTATGTTTCGGATTCAGCGACCAATCGATGGTTCGTATTTGAAGTGCAGAAGGACGGAAATCTGTCGGCTAAGAAAGTATTTTTTGATGGAAGCAAAGAAGCGAAAGGAAGGCCCGGAGCCGCGGACGGCTTAAAGGTTGATGTTTTTGGAAATATTTTCGCCGCCGCACCGGGCGGGCTGTTCATCCTCGCGCCTGACGGCACGTTGCTGGGCAGGTTTGATCTGGGCACAGCGACAGGAAACTGCGCCTGGGGTGAAGACGGTTCGACGCTCTTTATTACTTCAAACACACTCGTCTATCGAATCAGGTTGAAGACACGCGGTGTTGGCACCACTGTTCGTTAAATTCCAGGACGCCTCGGTATGCTGTTCATTTATCGCTCAGTGATCGATAAATGAGCTCGTGCGTTGGAACCTCGATGCCGGCTTCATGTGCCATGCGAACAACGGCGCCGTTTTGTGATTCAAGTTCTGAAGGTCTACCAGCGACGATGTCACGATGCATTGAACTGGTGGCGTCTTCGGGCAAGCCATCGATTGCAGCCATCACAGTGTCAACTGAATCTGAAGGCAAGTTGACTCCATGCGCATGAGCAAGTGTATAAATCTCTTCCATCGCAGTTAACATTTGTGCGCGCCATTTTGGATCCGAGCGCAGCACTCCGGCGGGTGCGTTAGCGACTGCGCCAACGCCACTGAAAGAAGCAATGAAGAGGAATTTGGTCCAAAGCGCAACCTGGATGTCCGATGCAATCGTCGTACTCAAACCAGCGTCTTTTAACACTTGGGCGATCCTCACGATGCGATCAGTGCGGCTATTATCGAGCTCTCCGATGATGATCGAAGGCGCGAAGCCGGCATGTCGAATATGACCTGGCTCGACGACAAAGCTGACAATCCGGCACAGTCCACCGATGACATTGGCAGAATCCAGCTCAGCAAGGAGCTGCGCTACAGCATCGACTCCATTTTGCAAAGGCAACACCGTTGTGTTTGAGGCAACGAGAGGCTTGATCGCGCGCGCAGCTTCAGGCACCTGCCAGGCCTTCACGCCCAGAATCACGAGATCGGCCGGGCCCACTTCGTTTACATCATCAGTTGCTTTCGCCGGATAGATCGTGAAGTTGCCGTCTGGGCTATCGACAATCAATCCATTGGCTCTGATCGCCCGCAAATGATCTCCGCGGGCAATAAATGTCACCTCTTCCCCGGCTTGTGCTAGACGGCCGCCAAAGTATCCACCTACGCCACCGGTTCCAAAAACAGTTATATGCATTCGATCTGCTCAGGGTCGCCTTTCAAACTAATCAAGAAGACTACGGATTCTGCCAAACTACTTCAAGGCACAAACAATCAGAGCCTCAATCGTCCTGTAAGGATTTTCCTCTGTCCTCGACTAAAAATTAGTTAGCAAATCTGAGAAGGAGATTTGGGAATTATGTCGAACAAGTTAATGGTGGCGTTACTCGCGTTGATCGTGATGGGTGGGGCTGCATGGTATGCATTCCGGCCCGAACGCCTTTTTATCAATCAAAAAGTGAACGAACAGTTTCCGACTGCGTCAGCGGCGGGCAATCAAGTTGCTTCAGGAGAGTTTCACAGTGGCGCACATGAAACCAAAGGTACGGCTACCGTGTTTCAGCTCTCAGAAGGAAAAAAGACTCTGCGTCTGACAAACTTCGCAACCTCGAACGGCCCAGACGTGCACGTCTATCTCGTCGCGGCACAAGACGCCAAAGACAACGACTCAGTTACAAAAGCAGGATTCGTGGATCTCGGATCCTTGAAAGGCAACATCGGAGATCAGAACTATGACCTGCCGGCGAATGCGGATCTGGCGAAATATCGCGCAGTAACGATCTGGTGCAAACGCTTCAGTGTGAACTTCGGCACAGCGCCGCTGAACGCGTCAATGCAGTCGATGAACATGCAGTAATCATCAGTGGCATCAACTGTTGGAGCCAATGAAATGAAACGCACCAAAGTCGTACTTCTAAGTTTACTGCTGACACTGGGCTTCTTCGTTCAGACGACGACAGCTCGGTACCTGCCAACAGACGCGCGTGCATTTAACAGCACGCGCGTCCCCCTCCAGCAGCTCTTTAACGATGACCCGGCACTTGTCCCACTCGTCGACCAGGTCGGCGCGATTGGCATGACGGTTTCAGATATGGACACGTCCGTGGACTTCTATTCAAGGGTCTTGTCGTTTCAAAAGGTTTCGGACGTGGAGGTAACGGGTGAGGATTATGAGCGGCTTCAGGGTGTCTTCGGTTTGCGTATGCGCGTGGTGCGAATGCGGCTCGGTGACGAGTTCATCGAATTGACTGAGTATCTGACGCCGAAAGGCCGCCCGGTTCCGATTGATTCACGCAGCAACGATCGTTGGTTCCAGCATATCGCAATCATCACCAGCGACATGGACCAGGCTTACGCATTGCTGCGTAAGAACAAAGTCGAACACGCTTCCACTGGTCCTCAGCGCTTGCCCGACTGGAATAAGAGCGCGGGCGGCATCAAGGCTTTCTACTTTCGCGATCCGGACAAACATTGGCTGGAGATTCTTCAATTTCCCTCGGGAAAAGGTGATCAGAAGTGGCAGAAGAAAGACAAACTATTTCTCGGGATCGATCACACGGCCATCGTCGTCGCTGATACCGAGGCGAGTCTGAAATTCTATCGCGACGCACTTGGGCTTAGCATCGCCGGCACAAGTGAAAACTACGGTACGGAACAGGAACATCTCAACAACGTCTTCGGCGCAAGGTTACGTATTACGAGTCTTCGAGCAGCCAGTGGGGGGCCTGGCATCGAATTTCTCGAATACCTTGCGCCGCGTGATGGCCGGCCTGTGCCCGCCGATGCACGTGCATCCGATCTATTTCACTGGCAAACAACTCTGATCGTTAATACCTCCGATTCGTTTGCCAAGCGACTGTTTGCAGAGAATTCACGCTTCGTTTCACCCGGAGTCGTTGTGCTTAGCGATAAGAGTTTGGGCTTTAGCAAAGGCCTTTTAGCAAGAGATCCGGACGGTCATGTTATGGCGTTGCTCGAGAGATAAAGTAAAGTATTAAGCTTGGACGAGAAAACATTTCAACCCAGGGGTTTCATGAACATTATTTCGATCAATGTGGGTTTGCCGCGTTTGGTGCAGCGCAACGGTGAAGTAGTATCGACGGGCATCTTCAAAGAACCGGTTACTGGTCCTGTGGTGGTGCGGACGCTTAATCTCGACGGCGATCGACAAGCCGACCTGTCTGTGCATGGTGGACCAGAAAAGGCGGTCTACGTTTATCCGTTTGAGCACTATGACTTCTGGAAACGAGAACTGCCAGAGATGGAATTGCCCTGGGGAATGTTCGGCGAGAACTTCACCACAACCGGCCTACTCGAAACCGAAGTAAATATTGGCGACAAGTTTCGCGTTGGCGCCGCCGAAGTGATGGTCACGCAACCACGGATGCCCTGCTACAAACTCGGGATTCGTTTTGGACGAACGGACATCATCAAGCGCTTTCTGCGCAGTGAACGCACGGGGTTTTATGTTTCAGTTCTGAAAGAAGGCGAAGTCGACACCCGCGATGAATTCAGCCTAATCGAGAAGAACGCTGCTGGAGTGCGGGTTGTAGATATCACGCGCCTCTATAGCAGCGATAAGGGAAATATTGAGCTGATGCGCCGCGCGATCGCGACCGAAGCATTGCCGGTTAGCTGGCGGGAATACTTTCTCAAACGGATTGACCCTCAACAATCGATGTAGGCCGCAAAAGCGATAGCGACACATTAAGGCACAAAGGGGCTCGGAAGCAGTTCAACTGTTCTCGAGCCTTTTTTGTGCCTTTTTTGTGCCTTTTTGTGGCCCTCTTTGTAAGGATCTTGTGCCGTAGCCCGACTCATGATTGTTTGGCGAACTCCTAAGAAGGAAACGAAGGAACATGAGAGATCGATGGGCAGTGATACTAGCGGGAGGAGATGGGACGCGCTTGCAGTCAATGACGCGCGCGATCACCGGCGACAGTCGCCCGAAACAATTTGTGCCGGTCATCGGCGGCAGTACCCTGCTTGATCAGACCAGACGGCGCGTAGCGCACTCTGTGAGGCCGCGCCAAACGTTTATCGTCGTCACTGAAAAGCACCGTCGCTTTTATGAACAGATGGCCCAGGAGATCTCACCAGATCTTTTGCTGCAACAACCAGACAATAAGGGAACAGCACCGGCGATTATATATGCCCTGCTCCGTGTCGCGACAAAATCGCCGCAAGCCATCGTGGCGCTGTTCCCTTCCGACCATTACTTCAGCGATGACGAAGAATTCATGTCGCACATCGACACCGCTTTTGATGCCGTGCGGGCACAGCCTGAGACAGTTACGTTACTGGGGATCACGCCGACAAGTCCTGAAAAAGAGTATGGATGGATCGAGCCACATCGCTCAGTGGTCGGCAATGCAATGCGTTCGATCACGCGCGTCCGGAGGTTCTGGGAAAAGCCGAGTCCAACTCTTGCCGCTTCACTGATGGAGCGCGGATGTTTGTGGAACAGTTTCGTCATGGTAGGGCGTGTAGATGCGTTGTTGCGCATGACACAAGCTGCGCTGCCGGCGTTGTATGCAAATTTCAGTGCGTTGACTCCACGCTTTGAAACCCGCGCTGCGCGCAGCACGCTGACTGAACTTTATTCGAGAATTAGCGATACGAATTTTTCGCACGAAGTGCTGGCTGCGCGTCCACAGGATTTGGCTGTTATGCGAGTCGGCGATGTGGGCTGGAGTGATCTCGGCGAGCCGTCACGTGTTCTGGCAACACTCGCACACCTGGGTGTCCAGTCGCAGCTCGCAATCTCGGCTAGTTGAACCTATGTGGAGATTTAAAGGAAATAAACATTATGAAAGCAATCGCAGTTAGGCCCGGAATACCGAATACAGTTCACTTAACGGAATTACCTGCCCCTGAAGTCAGTGACATCGCGAATGGACGCGGCGTGTTGGTGCGCGTATTACGCGTCGGCGTTGACGGTACGGACAAAGAAATCAATGCCGCTGAGTACGGACAGGCGCCTCCGGGATACGATTTTCTGATCATCGGTCACGAGAGTTTCGGACAGGTGGAGGCAGTCGGTCCAAATGTTACTGAAGTCAAGCCGGGCGATTACGTCGTGGCGACTGTGCGCCGGCCCGGATCGAGCATCTACGATCTGATCGGCACAAACGATATGACAACTGACGACACTTACTTCGAGCGTGGCATAAACCTGCGTCACGGTTACCTGAGTGAGTACTACGTCGACGACGCCGAATTCATTGTGAAAATTCCTCAGGGACTAAAAGAGGTCGGCGTTCTGCTTGAGCCCACAACCGTAGTTGAGAAAGGGATCGCGCAGGCCTATGAGATTCAACGACGGCTAAGGGTGTGGAAGCCGAAACGTGCCGCAGTAATGGGTGCCGGAACGATCGGCTTGCTTGCGACGCTGGTCCTACGCCTCAAGGGTTTACAGGTGACCACTTTTGGTAAAACACGCAAACCCTATTTGAATTCAGATCTGATCGAAGCAATCGGCGCCACGTACCAATCAACCGAAGAGCTTTCGATTCTTGAGGGCGCGAAGAAGTATGGACCATTTGACATCATCTTTGAAGCAACTGGCTTCTCGCCGGTAGTTTTCGACAGTATGCAGGCGCTCGGGAGAAACGGCGTGCTCGTACTGTCGAGTGTCACCGGTGGCAATCGCATGGTGGAAGTGCCTGCCGACCGGATCAATCTCCAATTTGTGCTTGGAAACAAGGTTATGGTCGGAACGGTGAACGCAAATCGAGAATACTTTGAAATGGGGGTCAAGGATCTCGCTCAGGCCGAAGCGGAATATCCCGGTTGGCTGTCGCGGCTGTTAACGCATCCGGTTCGCGGCCTGGAGAATTATCAGGAGTTATTTGCGAAGCTCACGAATCCGAACGGCGCTATCAAGGTGTTTTGTGAAGTCGGCTGAAGCCTATCTTAGTCCAAACCTGAGCAATAGCATGAGATTTTATAACCGTATCAAACACGCTATTCGCTATTGGTTACTACGCAAACTACCAGCTTGCCGCCAGACCGTTTCAGTGATTTCCGAATCAATGGAACGTGCTCTGACGGTGCGAGAACGACTATTGCTGAAGCTGCACCTTTGGGTTTGCGCGTGGTGCCAGTGGTACCAGGAACATCTGCTCACGATTCGTGAAACCCTTCGCGAACAAACAACCGAATCGGATGAATTCAACTCTTTACCGGCTCTTTCGTCTGACGCTCGGGAACGACTGAAGAAGAGGGTTAGTAGTAAATGACGAAATCGATGAACACAAAAAGCCGTACTCGTATTGTCATTCTGGGAGGAGGCTTTGCGGGCGTTTATACAGCGATGTATCTCGAAAAGGCTTTGAGACGAGCCGACGATTTGGAGATTCTCCTCATTAACAAAGAAAACTATTTCGTGTTTCAACCAATGCTGGCTGAAGTTGTTTCGGGCAGTATCGGAATTCTCGACACCGTAAGCCCGATCCGGCGCATGTTGCCGAAGACTGATCTCCACGTTCGTGACATCGAGAAGATCGACACGCACACTCAGACCATCACGACTACGCCTGGGTTCAGTCATCAACCAAACGTCATTCATTACGATCACATGGTGCTCGCTCTTGGAAACGTCACAGATTTTCGTGGACTTCGCGGACTTCCTGAACACGCAATACCGTTTAAGAATTTGAGTGACGCACTCTACATTCGCAACCATGTTATCCACGCTCTGGAAGAAGCTGCGATTGAACATCGAAATCGAAAACTACGCAGCGAATTATTGACGTTCGTCGTCGCGGGTGGAGGATTCTCCGGAGTCGAAGTGGTAGCGGAGTTGAACGACTTCGTGCGCAGCGTGATCAGAAACTATCCGCAAATAGATCCGCAGGAAGTCAGAGTCGTTTTGCTTCACGCTCTCGATCGAATTCTGCCCGAGTTGGATGAGAAGTTAGCGCTTTACGCGCAGAAAAAACTTGCTCGGCGAGGAGTTGAACTGCGGCTCAACACGAAGTTGGAGGCTGCAACCGGTGTGGAGGCAATACTCGCCGACGGACAGAGGATTCCGACGCGAACACTTATCTCCACTGTTCCATCTTCTCCCAATCCACTGATCGACACGATCATGCTGCCAAAAGAAAGAGGACGACTGAAAGTCGATTCGTCGTTGTTGGTTGAAGGCACAAATAACGTCTGGGCGCTTGGCGACTGTGCGTTAGTGCCGATGAAAGATGGCGGCTTGTGTCCCCCAACTGCACAATTTGCAATCAGACAAGCAAAAACAGCGGCCGAGAACATCGTTGCCTCGATACGAGGCGGAGAGACGAAGCTGTTTCAGTTTAAGGAACTCGGCAAACTCGGAGCGCTCGGTCATCGTTCCGCAGTGGCCCAGGTATTCGGAATCAACGTCTCTGGGTTTCTGACGTGGTTCCTCTGGCGCACCATTTACCTGATGAAACTGCCCGGTTGGGGCAGGCGATTGAAAGTGGCAGCCTCGTGGACCTTCGACCTGGTGCTACCACCCGAGTTGGTCCAACTGAAACTGGGTAACTCTCAGAGTGTTGTTTACGAACATTTTGAACCTGGCCAGGAAGTCTTTCGCGAGGGGGATATCGGCGATCGTCTTTACATTATCACCAGGGGCAAAGCTGACGTATCTCGAAGAAACGGAGCGGGTGACGTGCATCTGGCCCAACTCAGCGCGGGTGAATATTTCGGAGAAATGGCCTTGATCAATCAAACAACACGGAATGCCACAGTACGATGCGTTGAAGCATTGGATGTGTTGAGCATTCCCAAGCGTGACTTCAGCGCTCTCGTTGCAACTTTGCCAACCATGCGCGACAACCTCGAGAAGGTCATGGCCCAACGCCGAAATTGAGTGGACGCCGCGTCCACTTTTAACTCTCGCCTGTAAGGTTTTCCCCTCCTCATCGACTAATCAATCAACGACGCCCTAGTATCGGAGAAACGCAAATGTCCACAGAGCATTACGACGTAATCATCATCGGCACCGGCGCAGGTGGCGGCACGCTCGCATACAAACTGGCCCCATCCGGTAAAAAAATTCTGCTGCTTGAACGCGGCGATTACGTTCCGCGTGAAAAGGACAACTGGAGCACCAAAGCCGTTAATCTTGAAGGTAAGTACAACACGAAGGAGACCTGGTACGATGCCGGCGGTGGCGCGCTGCACCCGCACACAAACTATTACGTCGGAGGCAATACAAAATTCTATGGCGCCGCTTTGTTTCGATTACGCGAGCTAGACTTCAATGAAATAAGGCACCACGGCGGCGTTTCACCAGCCTGGCCCATCAGTTACGACGAGCTCGAACCGTACTACACACAAGCCGAACATCTGTATCAAGTGCACGGCAATCGCGGTGAGGATCCGACAGAGCCGCGAGCCAGTGCTCCATATCGCTATCCGGCTGTCAGCCACGAACAAAGACTTCAGCATCTCTCAGACGATCTCGAGCGGGCCGGCTTAAGACCGTTTCACACTCCACTCGGAATTAAACTCGATGAGAAGAACCAGCGCACAAGTGCATGCATTCGTTGTAACACGTGTGATGGTCACCCCTGCTTGCTTGGTGCAAAGGCGGACGCGCAAACGATCTGCGTTGACCCGGCACTCCAGTATTCATCAGTATCGATCGTCACTAACGCACACGTCGTAAAGCTCGAAACCAACAACAGTGGGCGAGAAATTTCCAACGTTGTTGTTGAGCGAAAGGGTGCGCTGGAACGCTATTCGGCCGATATTGTCGTGGTTTCGTGCGGTGCGGTTAACTCAGCGGCATTGCTGCTTCGATCCGCGAACGACAAACACCCACAAGGGCTCGCAAATGGATCCGATGTGGTGGGCCGTCACTACATGGGCCATATCAACTCCGTGCTGATGGCGCTTTCGAAGTGTCCGAACCCGACTATCTTCCAAAAGACACTGGCGATTAACGACTTCTATTTCGGATCTAAAGACTGGGACTTTCCGATGGGCCACATTTCGTTTGTCGGCAAACTCGATGCCGACACATTGAGGGCTGGCGCTCCAGCAATCGCGCCAGGATGGACTTTGGATCTGATGGCGAAGCACTCGCTTGATTTCTGGTTGACTTCCGAAGATCTGCCCAACCCTGACAATCGTGTCACCGTTAATTACGAAGGCAAGATCATGCTCAGCTACAGACTGAACAATGTCGCAGGTCACACTCGTTTGCAGGCAAAACTAAAGGAAGCGATGAAGAAAACGAATTGTGATCTTCACGGGCACGAGTGCCACCAGGGACTGTTTGCCCGCAATTTGTATTTGGGTCAACGGTTACCGCTGGCTGCCGTGGCTCATCAGAACGGCACGATTCGCTTTGGAGACGATCCAAAAACCTCGGCGCTGAACCGAAACTGTCGAGCACATGAAGTCGACAATTTGTACGTTGTCGATGCGAGCTTCTTCCCCTCGAGCGGCGCAGTGAATCCAGCGCTGACAATAATGGCGAATGCGCTCCGTGTTGGAGAGCATCTGCTGGAGAGACTTGGTGTCTGATTTCCCTGTGCAACCTCTATGTTCTCTGTGGTGATTGTGGCGGTGAAGTTAGGTTAACCACAGAGACACAGAGAACACAGAGGTTGCACAGAGAAAAACCATTTGAAAGCTGTATAGATGATGAGAAACCCAAAGACAAATTTGACTGCTGAAGAAAAGCGCTTGGAAGAGTCGCGTTTGCGCAAAGCGCATTGGAAGCGCTGGGGTCCATACGTCAGTGAACGCGCCTGGGGAACCGTGCGTGAAGACTACAGCGCGTACGGTACCGCTTGGGACTATTTACCTCACGATCACGCGCGGTCACGCGCGTATCGCTGGAATGAAGACGGCATTGCAGGTATTTGCGATCGCCACCAGAAGATCTGTTTTGCGCTCGCGCTCTGGAACGGTCGAGATCCAATTCTTAAAGAACGGCTCTTCGGTCTCACTGGAAGCGAAGGTAATCACGGCGAAGACGTTAAAGAGTATTACTACTATCTCGACTCCACGCCGACGCACTCGTACCTGAAATACCTCTACAAGTATCCACAACGCCCATTTCCCTACTCCGAACTGGTTGAAGTAAATCGGAGACGTGGCAAATCAGCGCCTGAATTCGAACTAATCGACACAGGTGTTTTTGATGATGATCGGTACTTTGATGTTGTTGTCGAATACGCCAAAGCCGGCGTCGAAGACATTTTGATCAAGATCACAGCGAAGAACCATGGGCCTGAAACCGCCCAGCTTCATCTGCTTCCTACGATCTGGTTTCGAAACACCTGGACCTGGGATGACAGCATTACAAAACCGAAGCTTCAACGTGCCGGTCAGTCGATTGAACTGCATGAAACAGAGCTCGGTCGTCGCTGGCTTCACCTTAACGGCGATCCGGAATTGCTCTTCACTGAAAACGAAACGAACACACAACGGTTGTTCAATGCTCCGAACGCTTCTCTTTACGTCAAAGACGGGATCAATGAATACGTCGTTAATGGTAATCGTGGCGCCATAAACCCAGATGAAGAGGGTACCAAGGCAGCTGCACACTACGCGTTAACGATCGCGCCTGGTGAATCTGCGTCGATCAGTTTGCGATTCACCACGTCACAGCAACCAGAGGACGATTTTGAGAAGATTTTTCAGCAGCGAATTCGCGAGGCGAATGAGTTCTACGCGACGATCATTCCGTCTGAATTATCGGAGGACGCTCGCCTGGTAATGCGGCAATCATTAGCTGGATTACTGTGGTCCAAACAGTTCTATCACTACATCGTCGACGATTGGCTTGAAGGCGATTCCGCAACTCCAAAACCTCCGCGAGAAAGGAAGAACGGCCGAAATCACGAGTGGAAACATCTGTATAACGCAGACGTCATTTCAATGCCGGATAAGTGGGAATATCCGTGGTATGCGGCGTGGGACCTTGCGTTTCATTGCATTCCACTTGCGCTCGTCGACTCTGAATTCGCGAAGGAACAACTGCTGTTAATGCTGCGTGAGTGGTACATGCATCCGAATGGCCAACTGCCTGCTTACGAATGGGCCTTCGGCGACGTTAATCCTCCAGTCCATGCATGGGCGGCGTGGCGCGTCTACAAGATCGACAAAAAGCGTTGTGGCGTTGGCGATACACTCTTTCTCAAACGCGTTTTTCAAAAGCTGCTCTTGAATTTCACGTGGTGGGTCAATCGCAAAGACGCAGACGGGATGAACATTTTTCAGGGCGGTTTTCTCGGCCTGGATAACATCGGCGTGTTTGACCGAAGTGCACCTCTACCAACCGGCGGACACATTGCGCAATCAGACGGTACCAGTTGGATGGCGATGTACGCCTTGAATCTACTGGCAATCGCGATGGAGCTGGCAAAGGAAGATGCAGCCTATGAAGACGTGGCCAGTAAATTCTGGGAACACTTCCTTCACATCGCACGGGCAATGAACAATCGAGGTGATGAAGAGATCAAGCTCTGGGACGATCAGGATGGTTTCTTCTACGACGTACTCCATCTTCCTTACGGAAAACCGCTGCCGATGAAGGTACGTTCGATGGTTGGTCTGATACCGCTCTTTGCTGTCGAAACACTCGAGCCGGAACTGCTTGAGCGGCTGTCAGGTTTTAAGCGACGAATGGATTGGTTCATCGAACACAGGCCAGATCTGACAGCAAACGCTGCCTGCATGCGTACGATGGGAACGAGAGAACGACGTTTGTTATCGATCGTCGACCGAGAGCAGTTGCGCCGCGTGTTGCAATTCATGCTCGACGAGAATGAATTCCTTTCACCCTACGGCATCCGTGCGATTTCCCGGTATCACAAAGCAAATCCATATACTCTGCAGGTGAATGGAACACAGCATCGCGTCGATTATGAACCGGCTGAATCGAGCAATGGTTTGTTTGGCGGGAACTCCAACTGGCGTGGTCCAATCTGGTTTCCTTTGAACTACCTGCTGATAGAGTCGCTGCAGAAGTTTCACCATTATCTTGGACCAGATTTCAAGGTTGAGTGTCCGACGGGTTCGGGTCAGATGATGAACCTGTGGGAAGTTGCCGGCGAACTCTCGCGACGCTTGTCAAGGATTTTCCTGCTGGATGAAAACGGGCGACGGCCGGTGTTTGGAGTTACGGAAAAATTTCAAACTGATCCGAGATGGCGCAATCTGGTTCCCTTCCACGAATACTTTCATGGCGACACCGGAATGGGAATCGGAGCAAGTCATCAAACAGGCTGGACCGGGCTCGTGGCAAAGCTCCTGCAGCAGAGCGGTGCTTAGTCGAAAGCGAATAGGTCGAATAGGACCTATTGAGGCCAAATAATGAGCTTCGCAAGAAATATTTTTCAAGATTTGGACGGAGCCGTCGCTCACGAGTGGATAGAGACGAACGGCCTCGGCGGTTTCGCGTCCTCAACCATCATCGGCGTCAACACACGCCGTTATCACGGCCTGCTGACAGCCGCGACCAAACCACCGGTTGGCCGTATAGTCATGCTTTCAAAGCTTGAGGAAACGCTGGTAATTGATGACCGGAGATATGAGTTATCTGCAAATCAGTATCCGGGAGCCGTTCATCCTCAAGGCTTTCAATATCAGACCGGTTTCAGGCGCGATCCCTTTCCCGTCTTCAGATATGAAGTCGAAGGAGTCGCCCTTGAGAAATCGGTTTTCATGGTTCAGGGCGAAAACACAACAGTTGGCCAGTATCAAGTCTCTGCCGCAGGCAAACAGTCAATCAAACTTGAAATACGCCCGCTAGTTGCATTTCGAGATTATCACAGCACGACTCACGAGAACGGAGCGTTAAATCGCGACCTGGAGGTCTCCGATGGCCAGATCACGATCCGGCCATACAGCGATATTCCGCCGCTTCATTTTGTGCATGACGACGCGGATCTCGGTAGAGACTCGTTCTGGTATCACAACTTCCAATACTGTATTGAACAAGAGCGTGGACTCGACTTTTCCGAGGATCTGTTTAGCCCATTTGTACTCACGTTTGATCTTAATCAAAATCCACAGCCAAGAATCATCGCCTCCACAAACCCTCGAAATGGCAAACAAGTCGAACGAAAGCTGCCTTCGAAATCTAGGAATGACAACGATTCCTTGTTGATTGAGTCGCTGAAGCAAGCTGCAGATCAGTTCATAGTCTCGCGGGACCGCGGCAGTACCGTGATCGCTGGTTATCACTGGTTCAGTGACTGGGGCCGCGACACGATGATCGCTTTACCAGGATTGCTGCTGGTGACCGGTAAGTATGAGATAGCGAAAAGCGTACTGCTGGAGTTTTCCAGGCATGTTGACAAGGGCATGTTGCCAAACCGGTTTCCAGACGCCGGCGAAACTCCCGAATACAACACTGTCGACGCAACACTTTGGTTCTTCGAAGCGATTCGCTCGTTCGTTCAGTACTCGGGCGATTATGAATTCGTTCGAACAAATCTCTATGACGTAATGAAAGAGATCATCGATTGGCACGTCAGAGGAACTCGTTACAACATACACGTCGATGAGGATGGCTTGCTCGAATCAGGAGAGCCGGGAGTCCAACTAACATGGATGGACGCGAAAGTTGGAGATTGGGTCATCACACCGCGACACGGAAAGCCCGTCGAGATTCAGGCACTCTGGTACAACGCCCTGCGAATCATGCAGGACTTTGCCGCGAGATTCGGTGATAACCAACGTGCCGAAGAGTTTTCGGCGATGGGCCAGGCAGCTGAGAAGAGTTTCAATCGATTGTTTTGGAATGACGACGCACAGTGTCTCTACGACGTCGTGAACGGCGACTTGTCAGATGGGTCGATTCGACCTAATCAGGTGCTCGCTATCGGTCTGACGTATTCAATGGTCTCAAACGATCGCGCCCGCAAGATTTTGGCAGTTGTAGATCGGCATTTACTAACACCGAGAGGATTGCGAACTCTTTCACCTAATGATGCCAACTACCACGGCCGCTACGAAGGTAATGGACGTGCGCGTGACAGCGTTTACCATCAAGGCACCGTCTGGCCGTGGTTAATGGGATCATACTTCAGCGCTCATGAGAAGGCTTTTGGCTTCGAAGCTGTCAGGCGCGTTGGTTCAGAATGGCTGGCAAATTTTCAGGAACACTTGAACGAAGCCTGCCTTGGTCAGGTGTCGGAGATCTTCGACGGCGATGCACCACACGCTCCACGCGGCTGCGCGGCTCAAGCGTGGAGTGTTTCGGAATTACTACGCGTCTGTTTGGAGATTGTATACAAACGATCGGTTGCAGCTGTTTAAGGAGAAAGGGCGCTGCGGAGTTAATCTAGACGTCGTTAGGCCACGGCTGATAATTCCCCTGACCTGCTTGGCACTTTTTCTGACGCCTTTACACTCGCAGCAGCAGGCTTGGCAGCCAGCCATTCCTTCTCAAGCAGATGCCGAAGTTGTAGTCGCGCTCGGTGTAACAGCACCCACAGATTGGATTTCGACAAATTCAGCGATTCGCAAATCTCCTCACAACTCAAACCGTCGATCTCCTTGAGGACGAAAACCGTAGCCATCCGTTGCGGTAACACACGAAGACACCGGTCGAGTGTCATGAGGAAATCTTTTTGCTCAAGGATTTCGTCACAGCGTAAATTCTGTGTTGGGGCGTATTCAGCTCGCCAATGGCCGGTAAATTTTCCTTCCATCTGAAAACAGACAGCTTCAAAATCGGCTTCATCGTCCGTCTCGATTGCCAGATAACGATTGCTGCGACGCAAGTGGTCCACAATCTTGTGGCGCAGAATTCCCACTAACCAGGTGCGCTCAGAACTGCGATGTTGGTATTGATTGTGTGCCTGCACTGCCGCCAGTAACGATTCCTGAACGGCGTCCTCAGCAGCTTCTCGATTACGCAGGCGAAACATCGCATAACGAAACAAATAATCACCGTGGTCATCAATCCATCGATCTGGATCTAAACCGCCTTTAATGGGGGATTGGTCACTCTTCATGGAGTTGCTCTCTTAGATAAGGGGATCCATTCAACACCGGAGCTCCCCGTCCTCGTAAATTCTTGAGGAGTGAAATTCCACGGCGGTCAGCAAATGAAACCGCCGTCAAATCGATACTAAACGGGCAACCGCGGGCCGCTGACTCCTCGCACAAACGATCTAACTCTGCCACCCACGGACCAACCAATTGACCTTCCAACTGAAGTACCAGCCTATCCTCGTCGTTCTTTCCCACTGTGATCCTGAGCACGTCTTTTTCTCCCGAACTAACCTCGACACACCTATCGCAAGGCGCAGGCCACAAGAGGCGCAGGAATAAAGGCGACTGCAAGTATTGAAAATATGGAGCTTAGTCCCATCGGTGAAGATCCGACGGTCCAACGAGAGTTCGTGGCCTCGAAATATCGTGGGACAGATATAGTGGGCGGGAGATTAAAACTACGAAATACCGTGGGCTCGCTGGATGCTTAACTTCTTCATTCGGCTTCGTAGTGTGTTGGGGTGGAGGTTCAGGATGCGGGCAGCCCCGCGTGGTCCTTCGATAACCCAATTAACCTGATCGAGTACGGCGACGATGTGGGCCCGCTCGATGTCCTGAAGCGATCCACCAACGGCAGGCAAATTGTTGATCTCTGCAGGTTCGATTTGGCCGCGAGGGTCGACGCCGGAACCATTGGCTGATGGCCCGGAGAAAACCTCCTCGCCAATCTGAAGTTGGGTTCCGTCTGAGAGAACAACTGCCCGCTCAACAATATTTTGAAGCTCGCGAATATTGCCTGGCCACGAATAGCTTGTGAGCAAGCGCATCGTGTCCTGCGATACAGCCAGAACGTTCTTTCCGAATTTTTTAGAGAACTTCGAAATGAAGAACATCACCAGTTGAGGGATATCCGACGCACGCTCCCTTAATGATGGCACCTGCAACGGAAGCACATTCAGGCGGTAAAACAAATCTGCTCGAAAGCGACCGGCCTTGATCTCGTCTTCGAGGTTCCGATTGCTGGCGGCGATTATGCGAACGTCCACATGGACGGTTCGGCTGCTGCCCACTGGCTCAAATTCTCCTTCTTGCAAAACTCGCAAGAGCTTCACCTGTGTATCCGGTGGCAACTCACTGATCTCATCGAGAAACAGAGTTCCGCCATCGGCCAGCTCAAACCTACCGACGCGATTGTTGATCGCGCCTGTGAAGGCTCCTTTGACGTGTCCAAACAGTTCACTCTCAACCAGACCCGCCGAAATCGCACCGCAGTTGACTTTAACCAAAGCACGTTCGCGACGATTGCTGCCGTTGTGTATTGCGCGAGCCAAGAGCTCTTTGCCGGTTCCGGTTTCGCCGATTATTAATACCGTCGCACTGGTTGCCGCGATCCTCTCTACGTCAGCCAACATCCGCAGCAAAGGTGGACTATTGCCGACGATTTCTGTGAACGGGTGCTCCTGGCTCAACTCTTCCTGCAGATAAATGTTTTCAGCTTGCAGGCGGTTCTTTAACGCTTCCACTTCCGCGAGCGCTGATTTCAGTTCCTCATCCGCTTTCAACCTCTCCAACTCGGCGCCGGCACGAGCTGCAAAAATCTTCAAGATGGGAAACTCACTCGGGTTTTCAGGCATGGGTTTGTCATCGAGCGCTGCAAGGTGGCCCAGGACTTGACCCGTGGAATTAAGGAGTGGAACGCCAAAGAAACTGTGAGCATTCAATGTCACCAGATCTGTATCGCGCGGATATAGTTGCTGCAAACTGTCAGGGTAATGACAAGTCTCACCCGCGATCACGTTACAACACGGGGTCGGCTCAAGATCGTATTCGATGTTTTCGGCAAAGCCTTCGCCATTCCAGAAAGCGAGTGTTCGAACTCTTGAGCGATCCGAGCCAATACATTTTGTGACGAACGCATATCGAACTCGCAACGCGGTCGCGAGATGGCGTACGAGTGAATAAAAGAAATCGGCGCCGGTTACGTTGGCAGTGCCTTCAGTAATCGAGCGAAGAGTCTCTTCTGCGAGTTTTCGTTGCAACATCTCCCGCTTCATTTCCTCGTACAAAGTTGCGTTCTCTAACGAGATGGCAGCTTCTGAGGCCAACAGTTCAACGAGCTGTGTACGACCGGGAGTAAAAGCGTTTGCAGTGAGATTGTTTTCCAGGTACATCACGCCAATCAGTTCGGCTTGTTTCAGGATCGGAATACACATCACTGCGCGAGGCTGGCGTTCCTGAATATACGGGTCTGCTGCAAACCTATCGTCGGAGCTGGCATCGTTGAGGACGACGGTTTCCTGAGTACGCCGCACATAATGAACGATGCTTCTGGGCAGATGGCTTGCTTCTTCCAATGCCAAACCGTGCTCGCGGCTTACGTCAACGTTTTCCGAATTGCCTTCGCTCTGGATGAAGGGCTCGCCATTCTTTTCAAGTATTAAGCTGCCTCTTTCGGCGCCCGCGTTTTCAATCACTATCGAGACCAATCGTGCAAGAAGGCGGTCCAGATCCATCTCGCCTGATATCGCGCCTGCGGCCTTGAGGGCAGTTGCGATATCCAGATCCACAGAGCTGTTTGACGGGAGCTCGGTTGTTGCGGGGGCCGTAAAGAGGCTCGAAACCGATCCGCCGCCATACAACTCCTGCAAATAATTCGCTTTCGCCTTTGCACCCAATGTTGAATACGACTCCACCGCCTCCTGCAGGAAACCCGCAGCGATGACTCGGTGTTGCCGCACATGCCAAAAGGCAGCGTAGCGCTCATTCGCGAATGCGAGATTCTGAAGACTGTCAGTTTCTCTTGCGAAGCTGATTGCTTGCTCGTAAAGATCCGATGCAGCCAACGTGCGACCAGCTATCCTCTCAATTTCTGCCGAGAGCAATAGTGAGTGGCAACGGAAGTTTTCCGCACAGTTGTCAGCTAACCGCACGAGATAGTCCTTAAGCCGTTCAAGCTCTTCTACAGTTTCCTGAGGCGCTTTTGCAGGTGTGCACGTAACCGCCAGAACTAACCCCCTCCAAAAAGCCCAGACCGCAGGCCAAACGGTTCCCACGAGAGGTGAAACGATCCAATCCGCGTTGCTCGCGTGTTCAAGAGCTTCGTCGTATTTACCAAAGTGGAATCCCAGCTGCACTTTGGCAAGGTGATAAAAGTTCATGAAGAACGGGTTACCACGATACTTCTGCGCGTATTCCAGCTCATCAAACAATTCGGTCGACAATGACGCCGACTGAGCCGTCTCTCCGATTAGCGCTCGAGCCCAATTTAAGAGAAGCAGTTGAGCATCAGCGAAATTCGTCAATCTCAGTTTTTGGATAAACTCGAGGTTTTCTGAGTAGTCAGAGACAAACTTTTGTAGATCATTAGTCGACAGTAGTGCCGGCCAGGTTTCTGTGAAAGCGCCATAGTTAGCATAGGTGAAGTCGCCTGTCTCGAGCCCGGCGCGCCGTGCTTCCTTCGCGTAGGAGATGCAGGTTTGCAACGGACGCCGCCAAAGATTCACGTGCGCCTGAAACTGTTGGTAGATCTTTGCCTTTCGTTTGGAGTCGTGGAAACGTTCATTAACCCGCAACGCAAGTTTCCCGAACTCGTAGGCACTCTTGTAATCCCCACGAACCGGTCCAACTGTTATCGCATGCGTGACATAACCGTAAGCTGACTCTTCACAATGACCATAGACGAGAGACAACCGCACCATGATCGCGGACAGAAGACGTGTGAGAACAACATCACCGGTTAGATAGGCAGAGGGCCACATCGCGGTGAGCAGATTCATTACCATCCGGATTTCGGGATCATTGATTGACTTCGACTCAATCAACGACTCGATCGCACGCTCGCCGAGTAAAGCATGGATTGATTCGATTTCGACTTCCAGTGCGGCCTGTGATTTTTGAACAGAATCGGGCAACAGAAATCCAAAAAGAGCAAGCGCTTGCCTGCCGCTCTGCAAAGCGTCGGTATAGCGGATCAAATTCTCGTATTCCACGATTCTGAGACTGTAAACTTTCGCCTTATCGAGAGAGTTTTCCGCTCTCTCCAGCAACGTCTCAAGCAGTGTCTCGGCAGCCGCGAAATCGCCGCATAGATAAGAGCATTCAGCCGCTTCAATATTTACTTCAAAGCACAATTCATAATTCGTTAGCCAATCCTCAGGAGCGAGATCATTGCGACTCAGCGAGAAGTAGTCGAGAGCTGTTTGGAATGCAGTCGATGCCTTTGCTTTCCGGCCGGCAATGAGGTTAAGTCGAATCAAGTTAAGCCGCTCTGACTCCGTCGAGATCAAATGGCGGCAGAGGTTTAATTGATGAACTACTTCGAAGATTCGCCCACCCTCTGCTTCGGGGCCCCAGTTATCACGCATGAGCCGTCCAATTGAAAGATGAACCTCCGTTCGCTGTTCCGGCGGCATTATGTTGTAGCAGGCTCGATGCAACTCGTCATGAGCAAATCTGTAGACTGTCACGCTCGCCGATAAATCATCAGGACGCGAATAGGATGAGCCAGGAACGACCAAACCTTCGCGAATTGCGGCCTGCAAATCATCACGTAGCTCCTCAGGTAGTTGTCCGGTTGCCCACGCCAGCACTTCCACGTCAAAGCTATTACCAATCAGAGCAGCGCGTTTTAACAACTCCTGCGTTCGGGCATCGAGTTTCTCGATCTTCTTAACCATCAACGCAATCACATTTTCAGTGACATCACTCTCGACAATTCTCTTCAACTCAAAACTCCAGGATAGAGTTTGATCGTCAAATCGAATTAATCCCTCATCGTGAAGGTGCTTCATGAATTCCGTCACGAAAAACGGATTACCTGCCGTCTTATCCAGCACGATGTTGGCGAGAGACGCTGACGTATCTCGCTCAGCATGAATGATGGCCTGTACAAGATCCGTAACACCGCTTAACGTCAAAGGATCGAGTCGAATCGTGTTCAGTTTTCCGGAAGATACGTCAATGTTTTTGAGCAGCTCAGTCAGGCTATGTATGTCGTCAACTTCACTGTCCCGATAGGATCCGATCACGTACAAAAACTGAAGGTCCGACTCCAGTAATCGCTGCAAGGCAGTCAAACTAGCGGTGTCGGACCACTGTAAGTCCTCCAGGATCAATACCAGCGGATGCTCTTTCCGCGCGATGCACCTTACGAATTGCTGTAATACCAATTGAAACCGATTCTGCGCCTCAGTCGCGGCAAGCACTGACGGAATGGTTTGCCGGCCAACGATCTTCTCTATTTCCGGTATGACCTGGGCGATGAGTGCGACATTCGGTCCCAACGAATCAAGCAAACGATGACGCCAATACGCAATTCTCTCTTCACTCTCTGTTATTAATTGTTGAGCTACCGCACGAAGTGCCTGCAGCAGAATGCCAAAAGGCACCTCGCGAACCGCCTGGTCGCATTTACCCGTTCCAAGATAGGCGCGCTGGCGCACTATCGGCTTGCGGAGTTCCTGGATCAGAGATGTCTTTCCAATACCGGGCGGTCCGCTTACTGTAGTTATCACCGCAGATCCATTGCACGCCTTCTCAAATCCGTCGACCAGGGTCTGCAACTCGGTATCGCGACCAAAAAGAGTTTGCGGAACGATAAAACGATCGGGAGTGTCACCGGCTGCCAGCGCAAATGATTGAGGATCGCGCCCACTCGTGTAATCGTCGAAACACTTTTGCAGGTCTATGCGGAGGCCAACGGCACTCTGATAACGTTCATCCGCATTCTTTGCGAGTAGTCGCATGACGATTTCGGACACAATTGGCGGTATCGTCTCCTGAACTTCCGAAGGCGTGCGCGGTTGTCGTGCAATGTGAGAATGAATTAGCTCAAGATTGTCATCAGCCGTGAAAGGAGGACGGCCGGCAAGCATTTCGTACAGCGTTGCACCGAGCGAATAAAAATCGGCGCGATAGTCCATCGCACGGTTGATTCTGCCGGATTGTTCGGGCGCGATGTATCGCAGATCTTCAATGAGAATACGCGCAGAAAGAAACTGATCGCTCTGTTCAGAAATGGCCGGGAAGTTGTAATTGATCAGGTAAACGTCATCAGGCGTATGGCCCAACAAGATGCTGTGAGGACAAAGATTGCCATGAATCAGGTGCAGACGATGCAGTTTCGACAGCGTGTCGACCAGCCGCAGCGACAATCGCAAAACATCCAGCAAACTGAGCGGTCCGCGCTTCAGCCGATCGCTTAACGAAATCCCTTCAATATCTTCGAGCAACAAGGCATTTCCGGAATGAAGGTTGAGAATCTCCAAATAACGCGGAACGCCAACCACATCAAGTTGTTTGAAGGTTTCATATTCCCGATGTAGTTTTTCAGAAGCAAGCTCCTCCAGAACCCCCGGTCGTGGGGACTTCAGCAAAAATCTTTCACCGCGCACATTACTTACGCGATGCACGACATGCCAGGAGTTTTTGCAGACCTCTTGAATTGATTGGTAACTGGGGGAGTACATGTGGTTAATAGTGCCCCTGGAATGGTCGTAATATCCAGCCAAAACCTTACACAGGAGTTTTGAGATCCGTGCAAATCCTTATTTTTATCCGTACGATCCGTGGCCTGACTCACTTAATGAAATTCGAGGTGTCACAGTTCCTGAGCTCTTTGGGACACTCACCAAATTGCATCCAGTCGTAGAAGTGTGAGGGATCGCCTTCGAAGGCAAAGAAAACTTTCCTTACTCCAGGAAACTGCTTCAGTGTGCTCTCCACTTGACCAAATCAGGCGCGCCTTTCCTCTCAGAAATGTCGTAAGTACTGATGCCATTGCCTGCAACTCGACGCTACCAAGTTACGATACAGATGGTGTAAGGTTCTCAAATCCAGCACGACTAATTAAGGTTGAACCGACAAAGGGCGCTCTGCGTCGAGTAAACGCGAAGGAACTTTTCGAGGAGAATTTCATGTCCAGAGTCTTAGCCTTAAGTTTTTTGACGATCGTTGTTCTCGTTAACGCTACCACCGTCCTGGCTCAAACGGATACGAAGCCCAAAGGCGTTGGCGAACTCGCTCCTGACTTCACGCTCTTGGATTACCACGGAAAGAAGATCACGCTTTCTGATTCAAAAGGCAAGAGTCCCGTCGTCCTTGTTTTCTATCGCGGCTATTGGTGACCTTATTGCGCCCGGCAGTTGGCCGGATTACGCACACTTCTGAAAAAGGACGAAAACACACAACTATTTGCCATCAGCGTTGATCCTCCGGACGTCAGCAAAGAGTTCGCAGCCAAGCTCGCCGCCGACGGACGTGGTGAGATCAATTTTTCTTTGCTCTCCGATCCGGATCATCGAACCATTGATGCCTACGGTTTGCACGATCCTGCATACGATGGCGATAAGTTCGCGGGCATCCCGCATCCAGCCGTCTACGTGATCGACAAAAAAGGAATTATCGCGTGGGCGAAAGTCGAATCGAATTATCGCGAGCGTCCAACAAACGATCAGATACGCGCAGCGCTCAACAGCTTGAAGTGAACATCTCGAGGGGGTGTGTAAAAAAATCAACCAACGGATCCTCTACACTCTTGCCATGATAACTCCACAAATTAATTCTAAAAAACAACTCCTTTCCTAGATACCGCGCGCGTCTAGTTCCCGATTTGTACACTTTTAGATCCGAAGTGTGTTCGTCAGTACCGAGTCTTATTAGATTAAGGAGGATAGGATGACTAGGCGTATCCGCAGTTTCATCATCTTCACGGTTTTTGTGTTCGCTTTCTTCTGTACAAAAACACAATCACTGGAATTGCCGCTCGGTAGATCGCAAGGCGGCAGCCATTCATGTTTGATGGCTGCCGCTCTCCATCTCTCGCGTACGTAAAATGTTGCCAAACACAAAGTGATCTTCGGCCACGAAACTCTGGCCACTCATTTGCGAACCGTCACGAGTAGTAAGGGGAGAAGAGCGATGAAATTGATGAAGAACAAGCTTCGTCGTCCGTGGGAGTTCAGTTTCAAATTGACAGCAGTTTACAGATACATCGTTGTCATGCTGGCGCTACCTCTCGCAGGTGTTTCACTTTCGGCAGCGCCGGCTCGAGCGCCAAAAATTACGCTGGTGTACGCAACTGCAGAGACATCTTCGTCGGCTGAGGTAGTCTGGACTACCAACACGGCGTCTGATTCCCTGCTACAGTTCAGCACCAGTAATCCTGTTCCAGCACAAGCAACGCAAATCTATTTACCTGCTCAAGTAACACTTCATGAGATCCCACTCGCCGGACTCACGCCAGGCACGCTTTACTTTTATAAGGTGACGAGCTGCAGCAAGAAAGGCTGCACCAGCGCGACCGGAAGCTTCGAAACGTTTCCAAGCTGCCCGGATGTCGTGCCCGCTGTCTCAGGCAACTGGGAAAAAGTTATTAGTCCGAATGTCAGCGTAGCAAGTGCGCTTAACAATGAGCTTTTGGGTGTAACTGCTGTATCAACAAACGATGCCTGGGCCGTTGGCTGGGCACAGGATCCGAATGGTCCGCAGTTCGTCAAACGGACGTTCATTCAACACTTCAATGGCAGCACATGGGATATTGTGCCTAGTCCGAATCGCACGGGCGATGTCATTAGCCAACTGCATTCTGTATTCGCTACTTCACCAACGGACGTTTGGGCTGTTGGTTTCTCTCATAACGGGAGTCTTCCCAGCAGAACATTGATCGAACATTGGGACGGGACGCAGTGGAGTATCGCCTCGAGTCCGAGTCCTGACAAACAATTCAACGAGCTTCGTGGGGTCGCAGCGCTTTCGGCCAACGATGTTTGGGCGGTCGGTTTCCGCGGCGGGACGAAATCAGAAACACCCATAGAGACATTTATTCTGCATTGGAACGGAACGTCATGGACTCAGGTCGCGAGTCCCAATATTCCCGGCGGGGCCAATCAACTTTTCGGAATCACCGCAATTTCGGCTAACGACATTTGGGCAGTCGGCAGCGCGGCCGGCGAACCACTGGCCCTGCACTGGAACGGAAGTGCATGGAGTGTAATTCCACTCGAAGTCGGTAGTGGTTTGAGCACCGAAAAGCTTACGGCAGTTTCCGGCAAGGCAAGCAACGACGTCTGGGCAGTTGGTGAGGGGAAAGGGATTTTCACCAATCAGACGTTTGCTACGATTATGCATTGGGATGGTACACGCTGGACCGAAAAGGTTTGCCGCGCTGCTAGTAGTTCGAATCCGCCTGACGGCTATGAAGGAGGCGGAGCGGATGCCTATTTCACCGGAGTTGCCGCTGCGGCCGTCGACGACGTGTGGGCCGTTGGTGTACACGGTTCGGGACCAATGATTCTCCACTGGGACGGCAATGCCTGGACGGCAGTTACACATCCTCGTGCTTTTCCCAATGCCGCTACTTTGAATGCGGTAGCAACCTTGAGTGGAGCCGGTGCCTGGAGTGTGGGAATAGAAATAGAAGTTAGCTCTTCGGGCTCAGTCAGTCAGGAAAAAACTCTAATCGACAAGTACACCCCATAGTTTGGAGAAAGGCTTTCTCTCATTTCACCCGGGTTCAGCCGGTGTCATTTAAAAAGGGCGGCCCATTTCCGGGCCGCCCTAAGTGAACGATAAGTAAACATGCGCCTACTGGATAGTCGCAGTGCAAGGATCACTGAGAGCAAAATCAGAACTCGCATCTGCGTTCTGATTGGTAATGACGGCAGTAGTGCCATCGAACTTCGTAATGCTTATCGTAAATGGTTCGTTGTACGACTTGGCTCGGTCGCGCAACACGCTCAGGGCAACTTCTTCACCCAGCAACACTCCCCAGTAATTGGAACTGCGGAAGTGAATGCCGGAGTGGACACCATGGCCAAAGCAGACGTTGAAGGCTACCTTGCTTAGTTCGCCGTTGATGTCGAGAGTGTCTCTGTCAGCGCCGGTGTAGTTCACCAGCGAAAGACCATCGGTCGTGGGTTGTTTGACATCCGATCCACTGGCGAGAAGAAGTGGTCGAATTTTTTGTTTGCCGTCGAAGAAAAACTTCAATGCAGTGGTGCACGCGCCTGCTACCGTTGCGTGGCCGCCAGTGTAGCAGGGATGGGTCGGTGATCCTTCGGGAAACGCTTGTGGCATTAAGTGACTACCGAACGTCGCAAGGATCTTTGGCAATACGGCTGAGTTTAAGACGTCTGAGTGCAATGCCTGCGAGGCCTGCGGAACCGGTGAACTGTTGATGCGCCGCGCTTCGAGGAGGGCTCCCATTTCCTCGGGTCGCAAACGCAGGTCGCTGATCCACTTGCGAAACCAGGAAGCTTTGAGAGCGCGGGTTGCCATCTCTGCAAGCGTGCCCGCTGCATCTGGTCCACCAAGGGTGCCAAAAGCCTTCTGGGTGTTCGAACCGATATACGGGTTGGATGGGTTCGGTGGCGCCTTTATTCCGGCCAGCACGAGAAAGGCAATGAAGTACCCCTGATAAAGCACGTCCACGCGAGTATAGGCGGTGAGGTCACGGCCATTCCGGATGAAACGGAAGGTTGGATCCACGAGCGGTTCACCTGAAGCTCCTCCGTTTTGGACTGCTTGATAACTCGAGACATCGGTCAGGAACGCCTGGTTGGGAAGAAACGTTTGGTAACGCTGAGTTAGTTGCTGAGCACCGAAGAACGTCGGCTGGAGTAAGAACTGCGAGACATATGGTCCCTTGACGTTGCCGTCACCAGCAAACACCTGCGCGCGGAAAAGGTTCTGCGCGGTCACGGGACGAGGCCACTGGTTGGCTCCCCCGCCCTGGATGAACGAGCGGGAATTTAAATCCGTGACAGCTTCAGCAACGGTTGGATTACCTGCGTACTCGGTGAACGGCACATCGCGCAGCAGAGACGCCCAGTAGTGTTCTACCTGTTCGGTTGCCGTCTGTGCGCTGGCAACACTTGGCGCCGCTGGTGGAATCTCGAAGGCATGCGAATCGAGACCTTCGAGGTCGAAGGCGAATGAGGTATCGGGACCATTCAGCTTTGAATTAGGGCCGCCGCCGGGTGTCCCGACAACCACGTTCTGAAGGCCCTGAAAGGTTTCACTCGTAAGAGCGTCGATGAGACTCTGGTAAGAGATTCGGTTCGGCACGCCGAGACCGTCGTGGCGGAGAGCTTTACTGTGTAGGGCGCTGAAGTCAGTGAACCTGGTCAGGTCGCCATTGTCCGGGACTTCGCCAATGTTGATCTTATCGAGGATCGCTACATTTCGCCGATAGATGAAACTGTCGTTCGTACGTTTGTTTGATTCATAGTCGATGGTTGAGGCTTCAGCCGTGGCCCCTGGACCACCCATCAACGGTTTGAGAGGAACTGTGGCGGTGACAGCGGCGATAGTTGCGGCGCCCTTAACAAACTTTCGTCTGCTTATTCTCGATTTCTCAGTCTTGGAGGTAGTCGGATCCATTTTGGTCTTGTCCATGTGCTTGCTCCCTAATTAGTTTGAACGACTATGGTGGGCAAGTGCGTCTGATTTGATCGCGGCGCGTTGAGAACATCAAAACGACGTGGGTATCGTCAGAAGCAAATGCGTTCTTAATTTTTGGCGGACGAAGAGGCACGAATCAGAACAGCGAGCCAGTGCCCTTCTGAAATCGAAAACAGTGACGTCAATTCCGAGGAGGCAGAATTGGTCGTAGGACCAATCTTGTTAACTAAAAAAAGCGGAGCGTTTGCATGTCGGGAGTATACAAACCTCAACTCATCGCGCGGCTGAGTGAAAACATTTTGTCAGAGTCGCATGGTCCACAGGTTATTCATATTCGACCACAGCGACGTTCCGATCTTTTGCAGCGAGGCAAAATGTTGGGGGTAAGAGCGGCGACATATTCAGCCCAACTCCTTTTTTTTTCAATAATCCATTCGGCTCATTTTTGTAGACCAAATGAGTCATTCTTAAATAGGTGAACGGTTATGGGGGTAAAGCGTTTTCTTCTAATTGTGGACGGAATCGCGGATGCGGCTTTTGCCGTTGATGGCGGGGGATGCATCAGCGCCTGGAACAAGGCTGCGGTTGATCTATTTGGTGTCATTGCAACAGAGGCGATTGGCGTTCGGTGCCATAATATTCTTCAGTGTGGTGATGAGAACGAGGTGGTTTCGTCTGAACGTTGCATCATTGCGCGAGTGGCCCGGGATAATTGCGCCCGATCACACTTTGATTTGCAACTGCAGACGAAGACCGGCAAACAATGGTGTAACTTGTCGACGTTAATAGGAAGCGATCCTGTTTCAGGGCAGCGTCACACTGTTTATATCGTTCGTCCGTGCGAAATATGGAAGCGACTGGAGCAGGCCTTTAGTGAATTCGTGCGGACGCAAAACCGCTACGGTCTGAATGGAGTTTCCACGATCTCCCCTGTTGCTGCTCCCGCGATCAACAACGGGCTCACATCGCGGGAAATTGAAGTACTGAAGAGGCTGGCTAAAGGCGATAGCACCAGGACGATTGCAAATCAGCTCAACATCAGCTCCGCGACGGTAAACAATCACGTCAAACACATTCTCACGAAGTTCGACGCCCACACACGATTGGAAGCAATTCGCCACGCCGAGAGTACAGGCATGATATAACTCCTGCCGAGTCGTTGACTTAGTCAACTATTCTATTGGCAAAGTCAACAATCTATGGTTAAGTAGAGCGTGCCTAGTGCCTGAAAATTATTAGATGTTTTCACGAAAAGACCCAAAGGTGCAAAGACAACGGCCAAAAGCACGCAAAGGCTATCTTAATTCTTCTTTGCGACTTTGCGTCTTCGTCTTTGCGCCTTTGCGTGAAACATCCATGAATTATAAGGCACCAACGGTACGTTTCGAGGTGCTTGGTCAATCGGTGGTGAAGGAGTGCAAAGATGAAGAGGTCTCAACAGATCGAGGCGGTGCGTCAATTCAATCGGTTTTATACGCGGCGCATTGGTGTTCTGCGTGATGGGCTGCTCGATAGTCCATTCTCTTTGACTGAGGTGCGAGTGCTGCACGATCTCTCGCAACGCGATCAGCTCACGGCAGGCGAAATTGGTAGCGATTTAGGCTTGGACCGTGGCTATCTGAGCCGGATCCTGCAGCGATTTGAGCAGCGTGGCTTAATCAGGAAGACACGATCACAGACTGACGCGAGGCAGAGTCTTCTCGAACTCACGCCAAAGGGTCGAAAAGTGTTTGCACCTCTGGACACGCGTGCCCAGAAAGAAGTGCAAACGATGCTCACCGCGCTGTCTGTTGGTCAACGGCGCAGCTTGATTGACGCGATGCGTAATATCGAACAGTTGCTCAATCCCAAACCTGAACCTAAAGTTCCCTACCTGCTGCGGTCTCATCATCCCGGCGATCTGGGTTGGATCGTGCACCGTCATGGCGCCCTGTATTCCCAGGAGTACGGCTGGGACGAGGAGTTTGAAGCTCAGGTTGCGCAGATCGTCTCTGATTTCATTGAGAACTTCGATCCCAAACGTGAACATTGCTGGATAGCGGAGCGCGATGGCGAAATAGTCGGTTCCGTAATGGTGGTCCAGAAGTCAAAAACCGTTGCTCAACTCAGACTCCTGCTGGTTGAACCACAGGCACGTGGTCTCGGCATCGGTAAGCGCCTGGTCGATGAATGTATTCGGTTTGCGCGTCAGCATAACTACCGCAAACTCGTTTTATGGACCAACAGCGTGCTGGATGCGGCTCGTCACATCTACGAAAATGCCGGCTTTCGTCTGGTCCATGAGGACCCCCACCATAGTTACGGCAAAGATCTCGTTTCCCAGGATTGGGAGTTGACGCTTTAAAATCTTCGCGCCACAAAAAGAAAATCAGAAACTAATTCACTGAAAAGACAGTATTAGTCCCTGAGATCGACCCCGTGAAAACCGCAATACTGACTGCCACCCGATTCCTGGCAGTGACCATCCTTTACTTCGGCACCTTTGCTGTAGTTTCAGGGGCACTGCTTGCGAATGTATCCCCACAACCTGCGCCCGCAGAAGCCGGCACGACTCTCCTTGCACTATTCGTCGTCAGTCTCGTCAACGCAGCCGTCTTGAGTTACGTGATACTCCGCTCCAGATGGACCGGCTGGAAACTTGTGGTCGCAATCTTTTTCGTGTTCTACGGCGTGGGCACGTTGATGCCTCAGATCGAGACCGCGTTTTTCATTACCAGTTTGCCGCCAGGGATGCTCACGCGTCTCTTTCTCGCCGGAGCCATCATGTCGGCAGTGTTTTCTCCGCTGGCAGTATTAATTCTTGGCAAGGCCAGGAACAGGGCGGACGGAACGACCGGAATCTCGTGGCCCAGGATGTCGGGACGTGCATGGGTTACGAAATTGTTGCTGATCATCGTTCTCTACGTGGTTATTTACTTCACGTTCGGCTATTTCATCGCGTGGAGGAGTGCTGCCGTACGAGCCTACTATGGCGGCAGCGATCCCGGCAGCTTCATCGCGCAGATAACGAGCGTGCTGCGCGACCAGCCTTCGCTTTTTGTGCTGCAGGTTGTGCGCGCTTTGCTGTGGACGGCGATAGCACTGCCGGTTATGAGAATGATGAAAGGCAAGTGGTGGGAAGCTGCATTAGCAGTGGCGCTGTTGTTCGCCGTGACGAGTTCGCAATTGTTGCTACCAAATCCGCTGATGCCGTATGAAGTCCGTATGGCCCACCTGCTGGAAACAGCGACGTCGAATTTCTTATTTGGCTGGCTGGTTGTAGTGATCCTGCGTGTGACTAAGAGGGAGCCTACTGAAGAGTCGGATACTCGGAACGTACCGTAGGTTCTGCATTGCTCAAATCATGTTTAGCGCCGTTGGCGTTGCGCTTCAAGAAGGCGATGCTCTGCGATGCGATCGGCGGCCTTGTTAGTTGATATACCCTCTGCACTGGCAAGCTCCAATACGTTCAAGACAGTGTCGTAAATTTCATTCACTTTCTCCCACGCACGCTCAGTCGGCCACTGCAGCAGCTCAATACAGCCGCTGAAAACTCCACCTGAATTAGCCGCGTAGTCTGGAACATAAAGGATGCCCCGCTCCCGAAGCATCTCACCATGGCGGTCTTCGAGCAACTGATTGTTGGCAGCGCCTGCTACGATCTGTGCACGAAGCTGCGGAATTGTTTGATCGTTAATTACTCCGCCAAGCGCACAAGGCGAGAAGATGTCTGCACGGACACCGGGAATCTCTTCAGTGTCAACTACCTCGGCATTGAATTCTTCCACGAGTCTCTGAGCCTTCGAAGCGTCAATGTCGCTGACGATCAGTTTTGCTCCTGCAGAATGAAGATTCTTCGCCAGGTGGTAACCGACGCGACCACAGCCTTGAAGCGCAACAGTAACTCCTGAAAGATCTTCACTCTTCCATAAGTACTTTGCGGCAGCCTGTATCGCACGAAAAACTCCGCGCGCCGTGAAAGGAGAAGGATCACCGGTGCGACTAAGAAGGCCGGCAACGTGAGTCGTCTCGCGCTGAATAATCTCCATGTCCGCGGGGCTAGTCCCAACATCTTCGGCAGTGACAAACTGACCGTTGAGCGCTTCGACAAAACGACCGTGAGCGCTGAAGATCGCATCGCGGTCTAAGGTCTTGTTGTCGCCGATAATCACCGCCTTACCGCCTCCCAACGGCAGCGCGGCTAAGGCGTTCTTGTAAGTCATTCCGCGCGACAGACGTAAGACATCAGTGAGAGCCTCTTCATCCGTTGCATAGTTCCACACACGTGTACCACCGACTGCTGGTCCACAGACGGTACTGTGAATCGCAATAATGCCGCGATAGCCGCCCTCAGACTCGCGCCCGAAGAAGACCTTCTCGTGTTCGCTGTTTGGTGCCTTTTCGAAAATTTCCATAAGTCTTATAACGATGGTGACCTGAATCGAGTTCTCTAGCCACAGATTACACAGAATATGACTCGGTTCGCGGTAAAATTATTTCCACAATAGCCGTAACTTTTCAGCTCCACCGCAGTTTTTATTAATAGAAAACTGGCGCGAGGATAACTTGAGTCGGGTTACTGAATCGGAAGAACGCGTGCTTATAGAGGCTGCCCAGCAGGATCCGGGCCGCTTTGCGGAGCTCTATGAGCGGAATTTTCATCAGATCTACGCCTATGTCGCGCGCCGCATTCATGACCGATCTGAAGCACAGGACCTCACCGCACATGTCTTCCAACAAGCCCTCGCTAATATCGGAAAGTTCAAATGGCGTGGCGCTCCATTCGTTACCTGGCTCTATCGAATTGCCGCAAATGCAATCGCCGATCAGGCACGAAAGAAGTCACGCGAACCGGTTGAAGCAACAAATACGGCGAATACTTCGGTGGATACGGATCTGGAACAAGTAGAACAACGTGCGCAACTTTTCCGCGCAGTCGAAGCGCTTCCCGAAGATCAGCGCAAAGTGATCCTCTTACGTTTTGGTGAAGAAAAGAGTATTCGCGAAATCGCAGTCGGTCTGAATCGAAGTGAAGGCGCTGTCAAGCAACTTCAATTTCGGGGTTTGGAAAATCTTCGCGCACGATTGCGCGAATAGGCTGAGTTAAGTAAATGGCTGAACGTTCTATCATCGATCAACTGGACGACGCCGTCACTACGTTGCTTGCACAACGCGAGCCGGTGGTGAATCAGGCAGATCGAGAGTTGGCTGAACTAGTAGCGGTTGCGCGCGAGTTGCGGGGTCTGCCCTCGGAACAGTTTCGCGCCGCGCTCAAAGAACAGTTAGGAGGCGAAGACAATATGAGTACTGCAGCTAAACAGGTAGAAGAAGCTACACCGCAAACAGCAACCACGCTATATCCGCACCTGGTTTACCGCAACGCAGCGGCAGCAATCGATTTTTACCAGCGTGCCTTCGGCGCCACGGAACTGATGCGACTGAACGAACCAAGCGGCAAGGTTGGTCATGCCGAACTGCAAATTGGCAACGCGATATTCTCGCTCTCCGATGAATATCCTGACTATGAAGCAATCAGCGCAGAAACGCTTGGCGGTTCACCCATCAAACTCCATCTATCCGTGGCGAATGTAGACCAATTTGCGCAGCAAGCAATTTCAGAAGGCGCGAGGTTGATTCGACCTGTCGAGGATCAGTTTTACGGAGATCGCGCCGGAACAATCAAAGATCCCTTTGGATACACGTGGACGGTGGCGACGCGTTTGAAAGACGTACTAGTCACCGACATGCAGAAACACCTTGACGAATTTCCCACGCCTGAGACGCCGAAGAAATTCAAACGTGAAGGGTTCCACTCAGTAACTCCATATCTCACGGTGAAACCCGCAGTCGAGTTGGTCGACTTCGTAAAGCAGGCTTTCGGTGCGGTTGAATCATTCCGCACTACCGGTTCAGCCGGCGGACTTCATTGTGAGGTTAAGATTGGCGATTCGATGGTGATGATCGGTGGTGGTCCAACTTTCGAGACACACCCGACTGCACTTCATTTCTATGTAGCGGATGTCGACGAAACTTATGCGCGCGCAGTGGCGGCCGGCGCGACTTCCCTGGCGGAACCTTCAGACCAGGAGTACGGCGAACGCATCGCGGCGGTTAAAGACGTCGGTGGCAACGAGTGGTATATCGCAAAACGTTTTGACTCGACGCCAATTCAGGATCTGCATACTGTCGCTGTCTACTTCCATCCCGTGGGCGCGCCGAAGTTCATTGATTTTCTCGAGAAGGGCTTTGGCGCTGAAGTTGTCGAGCGTCATCAATCCAATGAAGGTTTTGTCTATCACTCAAAGGTACGGATTGGTGATTCGATCATAGAGCTCGGTGAAGCACACGATCAGTGGCAGCCAATGAAGTCAGCGATCTATTTGTATGTAGAGGATGTTGATAAGGCGTACAAGCAAGCGCTGAGCGCAGGGGCAACATCAGCGTTGGAGCCAACCAATCAACCGTACGGCGAACGAACTGCGTGGGTCAACGACGAGTTTGGCAACATCTGGTACTTGTCGAGCTGGCTAGGCTGAGCCACGGATTACACGGATGAATGCAGAAATAGTTCCGCCGCGTCGGGATCTTCTGACGTTTTTACAACGCGCTCGAACTTTAGGCCCAATCTCTGTAGTAGCTTGATTGATGATTCGTTATCCGGAGTGGTGATCGCGAGGATACGTTCCAGCTTCAGTCTTTCACGCGCATCCTTCATCACCGCTGCGGCTGCTTCATAAGCAAATCCCTTGCTCCAAAAATCAGGCAGGAAGGCGAAACCGATATCAGGATCGGGCAGCTCGTCGCGTTTGAGTAAACCGCACATTCCGATTGGCGTGTGTGATTCTCTCAGCTCGACGAGACCGAGGCCAAAACCATGTCGTTCATAACTTGCGACCGGTCCATTCAGAATGTATTGCTCTGCGTCGTCGAGCGTTCGCACCTTCTTGTCTCCGATGTAGCGAATGAACGATGGTTCGTTGAGTAACGTCAGGATAAACTGAGCGTCAGCAGTGCTCAGTCTTCGCAGAGTTAGTCGTTCGGTTTCGAGAACTATCATAGAATGGGGGCGCCGAGGTTCTAATTTTTTGGAATCTCTATCGTCTAACCGGACGCCCACATTGGAACGAGCGCGTCTAGGTTCGATTGTAGGGGCGGCCATCCGTGGCCGCCCGTGGTTTTGATAGAGCGTGTTGCAAACGATTACGTCAAAGCCACGGGCGGCCACGGAGGGCCGCCCTACAGTACGTTCGATGAGACCATAAAAATTCGGAGGCAGTATGTCAAAGAGTAGCTTGTTGTGTCTTGCGATTGCGGTGGGAATCATGAGTTCGCCTGCGCTTGGGGCGCAGGACGTACTGCATTACGCCGCAACACTAGAACCCAACATCGCTGCCAAATCGGTTAAAGGCACGGTCCGAATTCGATTCTCGGCAGACTCGCAGCAAGCTGAGTTTGACTGCGGCGATCTCAGCATCGATGGCGTTCGTCTCGCAGGCAAACCACTCAAATATTCCGTGCGCGATCGCCGGCTCACCGTCTCTTTGCCTTCGCGTTCCAAACGCACGCAAGAGATCGAGATCGACTTTCACGGCACACCCAGATACGGCATTCGATTCTTCCCCGATCGACAACAGGTCTACACAATTTTTTCCACTAGCCAGTGGATGGTCTGTGTTGACGATCCAGCCGACAAGGCAACGTTGACTTTCAAACTGATCCTCCCGGCAAGCTTAACACCAGTCGCCAATGGCCAACTCGTTTCTGAACGCGCACTGCCAAACAATCGGCGTGTTTCCGAGTGGACACAGAGGTCAGCTATTCCAACCTACATTTTTGGTTTCGCAGCTGGTCCGTTTCGCGTGATTAAAGAGAAAAGAGGAAACGTCGAGTTTCAATTCCTGGCCACAAACTACAGCGAAGCTGAAGTGCGTCGCATCTTTCACGATACGACCGACATGCTCAACTTCTTCGAAGATCGCGCCGGTGTTAAGTATGCGGACAAGACCTACACACAGGTGCTCGCAGCGGGCGGTGTCGAACAGGAGATGAGCAGTTTCACTGCTTTGAAAGAATCATACGGAAAGCAGGTGCTCGATAACGAACAAAATCAATGGCTTGGTGCGCATGAGTTTGCGCATCAGTGGTGGGGCAACATGGTGACCTGTCGTGACTGGCGTCACTTCTGGCTTAACGAAGGGATCGCGACTTTCATCGCCGCAGCGTACCTCGAACATCGTTTCGGACACGCTGCTTATCAACGCGAGATCGACTCATATCTCGCGAACTACGAGAAAGTAAGATCTGCCGGCAAAGACAAGTCCCTGGTCTTTCCCGATTGGCTAAATCCGACGCGCGATGATCGGACACTCGTCTATGATAAGGGAGCGTACGTCCTGCATTTGCTGCGCGAAGAAATGGGCGAACGAGCCTTCTGGGACGGTCTTCGACTTTTTACTCGTCGGCACTTCGGGAAGTCAGTAGTCACCAGCGACTTCGAAGCCGCGATGGAACAAGCTCACGGGAAGAGCCTAAAAGAATTTTTCGCCAATTGGGTTTATCTAAACGCCAAATAGCGACCAGTAACGTAGTTCACCTTGCATTGTACAGATCCATCACCCACTTAGGTGCATCCGGGTCACCCGAAAAATCCAGATTCATACCCTTGCTTTTCGACCAGCGGAAAAACCATGTCGGACCAAAATTAGTAACAAATGTATCTTTTGTCTGGTAAGCAGGGTCAGCCAGTACCTTGTCGAGGGTCTCGAACTTGTAGCCACGCTCCGCGAACCGCCGCAACAGTTCGTCCAAACAATCGGCATTGATGTCGTTAGAGTGGATCACCAATATCTGCGGAATCTCGCGACCGAACAACTGCGGCGAGATCTTTTCCGCAAACTCAGTGGCGGCGATCGTGAAGTCGAGATAAGCCTCACACAGACGCTTCGCGAGCTCCGCGTCGCCTTTTTGCATCGCCTGCGCATAGCCGACGTTGAAGATGAAATCAGAGTTTTCGATCGTGTGCGGCGTAACCTTGTACCCGCGCGCGGCAAGAAATTTTTCAATCGCTTGTTTTTTCTCGAGCGTGTCACCGGTGTGTGTCATCGGGTGTCGAAAATAAAGTTGATAAGGACGACGCGACTTCATCAACTCGCGCGTTACCACATCGCCCTTCTCAATCTCCTCCTGAAACTGTGCAACTGTGAGCCGGTTAAAATCAGGATGCGAGTAGGTGTGATTCCCCAGCGTCATTCCGCTTTGAACCCATTGTCGCAACAGAGCAGTTCGAGCTTCACGATCGTTGCCATAGTCCAACTGGCGCTCGTTAACAAAACCAACTGCGTGCACCTTGTATTTCTTAAGCGTGCTGAGGATTTTCGCAGTAGCCGTTTGCGCACTCGTAAGATAAGGAGCATCACTCATCCTTACGTAAGGCAGATCATCAATCGTCACAGCCATTGTGCGCGTGGGCGTCTGCGCCTGCGCTGAAATGACGACGCAAAGCACAAATACCAGCAGAAAGATTAGTCTCATGGAGAAATCCGTTTTGCTATCAGCGAAAATCCGTGTTACCTAACTTTAGACGCATCGAACACAACCTGATCGTACCACCAGAGTTTCTGAAAGAACTCTCGTGCCGGTGCCACAGTGTCGGTCTGATTAGTTGCTCCAACAATCTCCTCAATACTACGACGACCATCGACAGCTTCAAACATTTTCTTCTCGTGCTCGTTGACGACGAGATAGAGATCGTTGAAGACGTGTGTTTGGTTGACCAGCACACCAGCGGCTCCAGGAGGCAAACCTTCCTTCACGCAAATGGTCCAGGGAAGACGAACCGGCACATAACTCAGATAGCGATCGTCGTCGAAACTTATTTTGGCACGATCGTTTTGATCATCATCGTTCCGATGAGCCACGAAACTGTGATTCGCCATCAAGCCGCGGCATAACTCCATTTCAATGTACTGCTCACGTTGCGGAAGTGCGGCTAGTTTACTCCCGTGAGGTGTGGAGGCAATAAAACCACACTGAGGTAAATACGCCGCCTGCCAGTACCAGCGCGCCAGTCTCAATTCATTGCCTTCGACGAAATCGAACAATTGCGACACCGAATACGCGCGATCGCGCGGATTCAATAAAGAATCAGCCAGGGCGTCGGCGTTCGGAAATTCTCTCGAGCCACTCTGCACGGCCAGCAGCGGATGGTGTTCCGGTAGATACCTCAACGTCGCAATCAAATCCTTGAGCTCGGCCTGCGAAGTTCCAATACCGAGCCGGCGACAATATTCCTGAAGCATGTAAACGCCGGCGCGACCATAAGGCGCATACACCATCAAGTACATAGCGCCGCCGGGTTTCAACACCGAACGCAGGGCGCGCAGGCCCGCATCGGGATCAACGAGGTGATGCAGTACGCCAGTGCAAATGATGAGATCGAAGCGCTGGTCTAACTCTGCGACACTCTCAATCGCCAACTGACGCGTTTCAAGATTCGTTAAGTTGTGGTTTTGTTTCAGTCTTTCAGTATGCTCGAGACTTGTAGGACTGACGTCGATGCCGGTCACGCTGGCAGCGGGATGACAGACAGCGTACTTTGCCGCTTGCCACGTTCCACAGCCGGCGATCAGAACATTCAGATCCGCCCGATATTCCTTGTCAGGCCAGAGCAGATGATGTTCGGCACGATGAATATTTTCATCGCGCCACATATCACGAGCACGATCCAGATTTTCGACTGGCGGAGGAAACGGGTGACTGGTGTAGAAGTCGCGGATGGGGTCAGCGTTTACTTTAGACTTGCGCGCCTTCACGCCACTCTGAGCAGTTTTAGCTTTCATGAGTGTTTCACTTGTTCAAAAAGGATTGCGGGGGCGAGGATTATACACGCGCGAAAACCATGTCGCCATTATAATGAGCTGTCAGTGCTTTGGTTTATATTCTTCGGGTCTACCCTGGATGGAAAACAGTCAATTAATCTTTGGCCCGTTTCGGTTCGATGACATTAATCAATGTCTCTGGCGAGATTCTCAGGCAATCCCGCTCCGTCCCAAAGCGTTCGCCGTTCTCCGGTATCTGATCGAACACAGAGGCACTTTAGTAACCAAACAGCAATTGCTCAATGACGTTTGGCCGGAAGCATTCGTCGGCGAGGCGGTACTCAAAGATTGCATTCGACAGTTGCGTCAGGCATTAAACGACGATTCCAAATCGCCAAAATTCATCGAAACTTCTCATCGCCGTGGTTATCGTTTCATCGCTCCACTCGCGGCGGTCAGTACAACAAAAAGATCAGAAGAGCCATCTGCAACCGGACCATACACTCCTTCTCCAAATACACCTTCTGCTTCCAACACCCTGCTCGGTCGCGAGTTGGCGCTTACTCAACTCCACAACTGGCTCGGGGATACACTGCGCGGAAGTACTCGCGTGATCTTCGTCACTGGAGAATCAGGCATCGGTAAAACAACGCTCGTCGAAGCGTTCCTGGAACAGATCGGGTCTGACATTTCAGTTTTACGCGGCCAGTGTCTTGAACAATATGGTTCGAGTGAGGCCTACCTCCCGGTGCTGGAAGCTTTCTCGCGACTGGTGCATGAACGCGGTACACAAATCGCCGGCATACTGCACAAATTCGCGCCCACATGGCTGCGCGAGATCCCGGGCCTTACGAGCGCCAACGAATCTCAGCAAATGCAGGATGATCTTTTGCAGGTGACGAGAGACAGGATGCTTCGGGAAATAGCAGAGGCCCTCGAAGCAATGACCATGGCGACACCCGTCGTTTTGTTTCTTGAAGATCTGCATTGGAGTGATTACTCGACACTGGATCTCGTTTCTTATCTGGCTCGACGGAAGCAGAATGCAAGATTGTTACTGATCGGGACCTATCGACCTGTAGACGTAATCGTCAGTGAGCATCCGTTGCGTGGAGTAAAGCAGGAGCTTCAAATACATAAGCTCTGTCATGAGTTGCCACTTGAGTATCTGACTGAGAACTCGGTTCACGATTTTCTTCAGCTCTCGTTTCCGGGGAATCAGTTTCCTTCAGCGCTGACTGCCATGATCCATCAACGCACCGAGGGAAATCCACTGTTTTTGATCAATGTCGTGGAGTATTTGGTCGAGAAGAAGATTATTGTCGACGAGGATGACGGCTGGAAGCTGGCTGTCGATTTAAGCGAAGTTGAGTTGGGGGTTCCAGAGAATATTCGCCAGATGATCGACAAACATATTGAGCGTCTGACTCCCGCGGAGCAGCGCGTTCTGGAAGGCGCCAGCGTTGTGGGTATGGACTGTTCCGCCATTGCGATCTCAGCGGGGCTCGCCGAAGACGTGGTCCATGTTGAAGAGATTTGCGATGGTCTGGCCCGGAAGCACCACTTTCTCTGGCCTGCTTATCTTGCGGAGTTGCCCGACGGAAGCATCACGCCGCGATACCGGTTTATTCATGCTCTTTATTTAGATGTACTGTACAAACGAATTGGTGCCACGCGCCGGCGCCAGATTCACGGCCGAATTGGCGAGAGGGGAGAGAGTATCTATGGTGAACGAGTCGCTGAAATAGCGGCCGAGTTGGCCCGGCACTTCCAGGAATCAAACGACTTTGAGCGCGCAGTTAAATACATGTCGATGGCAGCCGAGAACGCAACGCGCCGGTCCGCAAACCATGAAGCAGTCGCACTTTCCAGACAGGGTCTCGAGGTGTTGAAAACACTGCCTGCCAGTCCGGAGCACGACAGTCAACACCAAAAGCTGCAAACAATTATTGCGAAGAGTAAATCCGCCTCCGCCTCATCCGAAATCTAGTCTCTCAACTCCTAACGAAAAAAGACTTCAACATTACAACTCCCTTACTGTTCGCTGCTCTTTTGCGAGAACAGCTGCCGCGTATTGGAGTGTCGCAAGTTTATAAGCAGATAACGCTTCGGCTCGCGAACGATGAGAGCCGAGCGCCAAATCTACACAGGCAATCAAACAGTACAGTTAATTGAAAGGGAAAACACGACCATGAATAAGCTCACAAACAAGCTCTTGATGTTAGCGGCCCTATTTGCAGTTTTTGCGATCGCTCCAGTGGCAAGCTACGGCCAGAGCAAGCCAGACGAAACGAAGAACGTGAATGTCGTAAACACACCAAACGTTAAGGTGACTAATACACCGAAGGTCCTCAACGCTAATGATTCAAACATCTTTCAGGAAACACGCGTTAACAACAACCTGAACGAGTCGTTGGAGGTGTTCAGCTACACAGTACCACTCGGCAAACGCCTGGTTGTCGAATTTGCTTCAGTTTCTGCCTCGGTTGGTAAAGGCGAAAAGGTGGAGGCTTTCATTAGAGGCGGAAACGGCTTTACAGATGCGGATCACCCAATCCTGATGAATTTCCAGGTGACAATTGGGGTTAACGATCAACTTGCCGGCGCACAACTCATGAAAATGTACGCTGAGCCCGGTACGGTCGTTAACATCGTGATACTCCGTCGCGACGCCGCCAATACCGGTGCGGTCAGTTCCGGCGCTCGCTTGAGCTCCTCGATCTCCGGTTATCTTGTCGATGTTCAGTAATTTTAGGAACCTCATCCACAGATTACGCAGATTCGCTCTGTGTAATCTGTGGATAACCACTACAGCCTCATCAACTCACCTCAAGACCAAATCTTGCGAGCAGCTCCCGGCGTCCGGCATGCGTGATTCGAATAATTCGGCTGTCGAGATCCTTTGTTACCCATTTTCTTTTGACGGCCGCGTCCAGTAGAGCTGAGCCCAAAGCACCGCCGATGTGTGGACGACGTTCACTCCAGTCAAGGCAAGCATATGCGAAACGACGGCGCAATTTCCGTAACTCTTCGACATCAACACTCAGAGCCGCAAGCGCTTTCTCGCCTTCTGTGGTTAGCTCATAAGCGTCGTGAGCGCCGTTCGCTGCGGGCGACAACCATTTGAGGTCCTTAAACCTGTCGTGCAACATGACGCCGAGATACCCGGCCATATGATCGTAACAAACGCGCGCGGCTCGTAACTTCGGCGGCGTGTTGGGAACAAACTTTCGTCGCGGCTGGTCCACCAACACACTCAATCCTTCCAGCACTCTCGCCACCTTCGGTCCGTCAAGACTGTAAAACCTGTGCTTCCCCTGTGTAATGACTTTAACGAGCCGTTCCGTCTTTAAACGATTCAGGTGCGCGCTTGCCGTCGAAGTCGAAACATCAGCAACGACTGCCAGCTCAGTGCTCGTTCGCGCATGGCCATCCATCAGACAAAACAACATCCGCGCCCGCGCCGGCTCTCCAATCGCCCCGGCAATCCGCGCCACCGCTCTCTCATCCAATTGCTCTACATTCATAGTTCGATGATAAACGAATTGTCTCTGCTCGACAAATGTTATAAGCGAATTGGAGGAGAAAGATTATGATCACCTGCATCATTCGTTATCAAATCGATCCGTTTCAACGCGATGAGTTTAAGACTTACGCTGAGAACTGGGGGCGCATTATTCCTCGTTGCGGCGGCCATCTTATCGGTTACTTCCTGCCACACGAGGGCACAAACGATGTCGCCTGGGGATTGATCGCGTTTGATAGTCTCGCCGCATACGAAACTTACCGCGGGCGCTTGCGTTCAGATCCTGAAGCGCTCGACAACTTCGCACTTGCGCAAAGCAAACGTATCATCCTTCGTGAAGAAAGAAACTTTGTGCAGGTAGTTGAAGGAACCTTCCCACTGCCTCCACAACACAAGGAGAAATCGCATGATGACGCAAGCTGAAAAGGGCAGGACTTTTGCTGAGCTTCACCGGCGTGCCGGAACTTTCATTATTCCGAATCCCTGGGACGTCGGGAGCGCACGATTGTTGGCCCAGCTGGGCTTTGAGGCGCTCGCCACAAGCAGTGCCGGACATGCCTTTTCGATTGGAAAAGCCGACAACGCGGTTGGGCGCGAGGCGATGTTGGACCACGCAGCAACCGTCGCCGCCGCAACCGATCTGCCCGTCAGCATCGATCTGGAGAACGGCTTCGGTGACACGCCTGAGTTCGTGGCCGAAACGATCCGGCTAGCGGCTGCGACGGGAGCTGTGGGTGGTTCAATTGAAGACGCGACCGAACGTTCAGACGATCCGATTTACGAACGCTCGCTCGCGTCCGAGCGCATCCGAGCGGCTGCTGAGACAGTGCGAGATCTTCCGTTTCCGTTTACGTTAACTGCGCGTTGTGAAAACTACCTCGTCGGCAAACCTGACTTAAAAGACACCATCGAACGATTGCAGATGTATCAGGAGGCCGGCGCGGACGTGCTTTATGCGCCTGGTCTCACGACTAAAGACGATATCGCGGCCGTAGTCAGCTCTGTCGATCGTCCTGTAAACGTATTGATGGCGCTAAAAGGCGTCGAACTGACTGTGGCGGATTTGTCGGCAGTCGGCGTGAAGCGCGTCAGTGTCGGGAGTGCGCTTGCTCGATGTGCCCTGACTGCTCTGCTCAATGGCGCAAGAGAGATGCGTAAGCATGGCACGTTTCGGTTTGCTGAGACGGCCGAGACTTTTCGCGCCATTAATTCGCTTTTCGCATAATTAGACAAATCGGGTTCATCCGGCCAACTGTGAAACAAACCAGGACGTTCTAAAAAAAGATTTTAGTACATTCGAAGCTTTCTAGGGGCGGCACTCCGTGGCCCGCCCCTCGCGAGGCAATCAGATCCTTTGCGAGATGGCCTCATTGCCGCGCGAGGGGCGGCCACGGAGTGCCGCCCCTACAAATTTTTTCTGAAGTGGCATGAAGGTTGTGTTGGAGACTCTTAAACTCAAGGAGGGTCAAGGAAAATGCCAGAGTTAAATGTGAAGTCAATCTCAGCTCCCGAGATCGCAATATTTGCCGCTACACGCGGGGCCATAGGCTTCGGAGCGGGTCTGCTACTCGCAGACAAGTTCAAGCAAGCCAGACGAAAGACACTCGGTTGGTCTCTATTTTTGTCGGGGCTTGCAAGCACGATCCCAATCGCTATGCACCTTTTCAGAAAAAACAAACCGACACTCAACAATGTGGCAATATGATCAGAAAGTTGAAATCAGGCAAATATCGCCTTTATTCGCGCAAGGTCGATCCGAAAACGAAAAAGCGAAAAAATCTGGGTACGTTCGACAGCCGCGAAGCGGCGGAGAAACACGAGCGCGCGGTCCAGTATTTCAAACGCGCCGGATGATTTACGCGGTTGATTACTAATCAGCGTGGGCGCAGAATCTAACTACGGATGCGAATTCTCGTGGTTGAAGATGAGCCGCGTATGGCGAACGTGATCGCAAAGGGTTTGCGAGAGCAAAGCTATGCAGTGGACGTGGCGCCCGACGGCGATGCTGGTCTATATCAGTCGGCTATCAACGATTACGACGTGATCGTACTCGATGTGTTGCTACCTCAACGCGACGGATATGAAGTTTGCCGCGCCCTACGAAAACGCGGCAATACGACTCCCGTCCTAATGCTGACGGCACGCGCGGCTATCGATGACCGTATAACTGGATTCGATGCCGGCGCCGATGATTATCTGACTAAGCCTTTTTCGTTTCGGGAACTGCTGGCAAGAATACGCGCGCTCCTCAGACGTGACTCACAACTGCGTCCAGATGTTCTGGAGATTGGAGACCTGGTTGTTGACGCAGTCAGTCATCGCGTTTCCAGGGCCAATCGTTACGTTCAGTTGACCGCCAAAGAATATGCACTGCTCGAGTATCTCGCGCGTCGTGCGGGCGAACTCGTTTCACGGGCAGATATCGCGGCCCATGTCTGGGACGACGCATTCGACCCCTTCTCAAACGCGATCGAGGTCTACATAAACCGTCTGCGTAAGAAGATCGATGGCCAGTACGCAAACAAACTACTTCACACTCGTCGCGGCGAAGGCTACGTCCTCGAGTCTCGCCAATAATTTGCGATGATCTATTAATCTTCTATTAAGGTTTGACTTTGTATACTCGGCGCTCCGACGCGAAACCGAGTATGCCGAAGCAAGCAAGACCGAAGGTAATCCCCCTTGCGGTACTGTTGGTACTGGTCTGTGTCTCTTTAACGTCGCAAGCGCAAATTCCCTCGCCTTCCCCGACCCCACAAACGCAAGTGCTCTCGCTCGATGAAGCATTACGACTTGCAAACGCACAAGCATCTACTTTCCGAACAGCTCTCTTGAACGAACGCATCGCGGCAGAGGATGTCCGTCAGGCGCAGGCCGCATTCCTTCCAAAGGTCAGCGCTCCACTGAGTTACATCTACACTTCGCCGGCGCTCGGATTGCCACCGGGAGAACCACGCGGTCCAAGTTTCGTTACCAGTGACGGAATCGGCGTGTCCGAAGGGTTGGTTAACGTCTCGGGCGACTTCGATGTCGCTGGTCGCCTGCGAGCAACGTTGGCGAAGAATCGAGCCCTCCTCGCCGCAGCCCATGCGGGCGCCGAGGCGGCGCGACGTGAATTGGCCCAGGCGGTCGTTGAAGCTTATTACGGCCTCGCGCTCGCAAGCGCGCAACTTCGTGCGGCGGAGGCGAACGTCGCTGCCGCTGAAGAGTTTGAGCGCATTACCTCTTTGCTGCTTGGCGGCGGTGAAGTTGCCGCCGTCGATCTGACGCGCGCGCAATTACAGACACTCACGCGTCGCGATGAACTGGAACGAGCACGCGCGAACGAGGCTGTCGCATCAGGATCGCTTCATGTCCTCGTCGGTTATGATTTTTCGAGACCAATCAGCACCACGGATCTGGCACTCGCTCTTCCAATCGCTTCTGAATACCAGCAATTCAAGGTTGACGACATTTCGCGGCGTCCCGAGTTGACTCAACTGGACCAACAACTGAGAGCGGCACGGCAGGAAATCAAGATCGCTCGCGCCGATCGGCTACCTTCGCTTTCTTATTCGGTCAATGGTGGCTTTGATACCGACTCGTTGAAGGGACCACGGTTGAAAGAGCACAGCGGTGTGTCGGCAGCAATCAGCTTCTCGATTCCGCTCTTTGATTGGGGCGCAAGTCGCAGCCGCCAGCAACAGGCAAGATTGCGTGCCGCTATTACCGAAAACGAAAGAACTCTCGCGGTGCGTGGGTTCACACAACAGTTCTACGCGGCTCAGGCTCAAGCGGCCAATGCTGTCCGGCGGATTAGTCTCGCTCGCGAAGGCGTGACGAAGGCCCAGGACAATCTCGGCGCGTCGATCGCGCGTTATCGAGCAGGTGAAGCGCAGATTTTGGAAGTGACTGATGCACAAACGACTCTGGTCGAGCAACGAAGCGCTTTGTATCAAGCGCTCTTTGATTATAAGACGGCACTCGGACGATTGCGACAAGCAACCGGCCAGTGATGAAAACAGATATGAGTGACGATCCTGACAGGATTCCGGATGACGAAGTTGATCGCCTGCTTGCTGAGCAGAAGCGAGCGCGAATTGTGCGGCAGCGAAATCTCGTTTTGATCGTCGGCAGCGGGTTAGTAGTGTTGCTGCTCGTTGCCCTTGTCATCTGGCGCTTGAAGCGGTCGGCAACTGAAGCCGAGACGGAAGTAACTCCGGTTGTGAGCGTGAAAGTTGTTAAGGCCGAGAAGGAAAACATCGCGGCGCCCATTTCAGCAGTGGGCACGATTTGGCCGCGGGAGAAAGCCGACGTTGCCGCGAAAATCAGCGCGCAGATCAAAAAGATGGCGCTTCTGAAAAACAAAGTGGTCCATGCGGGCGACGTTCTTGCCGTCTTGGAGTCGCGAGATCTGCAAACTCAACGAGCAGAAGCAATAGCTGCACTCAACGAAGCGCGAGCAAATGAGCGCAGTCTCATAACCGGCACGATTCCAAAGACAAATGCCGAAGATCAGAAGGCACTCCTCGATGCGCGTGCAAAAGTTAACACGGCACGAGCGACCTATGAACGCCGCCGAACTCTGTTTGAAAGAGGCGGAATCTCGAAGAAGGATCTCGAAGCCTCCCAGCTCGATTTGACAACTGCTGAAGACGAACTCCGGTTGCAGGAACAAACCGTCGCTTTGCGTGCCTCTTCATTGAATCCAAACGATCGCGCGCTGGCCGCAGCCAGAACAGCGCAAGCACAACAACGCGTGGCGACGCTTGATGCGCAGTTGAGTTACGCAACGATTCGTTCTCCCATCACCGGAATCGTTACCGATCAGTTTCAGTACGAAGGTGAATTCGCTTCTGCCGGAGGAAAACTGGTGACCATCGCCGACACCAGCACGGTAATTGTGAAAGCTCCGTTTGCTGATACTGCCGTTGCTGAGCTCAAAACCGGCGACACCGTGACAGTTTTACCTACCGATACATCCGCGGAAGAAATGCACGGCCAGGTCACATTGCTGAGTAGATCGAGTGACGCAACTAACCGCACCGTTGAAGTTTGGGTGACTTTGGGAAACGAAGACGGAAAGCTGCGAGCAAACGGCGCCGCTGAGGTGACCGTGTTTGCAAACTCGAAAGACGACGCCATCGTGGTCCCGATATCAGCCGTCACACTCGAAACAAGCGATGCAAGCGAAGGAACGGTGATGGTCGTCGATGCAGACAACGTGGCTCACGAAACAAAAGTGAAAATCGGCATTCGCACACCGGACAAGATTGAGATCGTCGAAGGTCTCAAGGGTGGAGAAACCGTGGTTGTTGAAGGTAATTACGCCTTGCCCGATGGAACAAAGGTTGAGCCACAGATGAACACGGATGACACGGATAAAGAACCTTCATGAAACTCGCGCGTGTCGTTTCATATCAGTCTCGCGCTATCGTCGTGATCGTGGCGCTGCTCTGCGCTGCCGGAATCTATGCAGCCTGGCAACTTCCGATCGCAGTCTTTCCACAAACTGATTTCCCGCGCATAGTCATCATCGTCGATAACGGCGAAGCTCCCGCCTCACAAACACTCGTCTCCGTCACGCGTCCCATTGAAGAAGCGATGAATGGCATTCCCGGAATTGCACGTATCAAATCGAAAACTGCGCGCGGCTCATCCGAGATCAATCTCTACTTTACATGGAGCGGCAACATTAACGACGAGTTGCAGTTGGTCCAGGCGCGGATGTCACAGCTGTTATCGACACTCCCGCCCACCGCAGAGATTCGAAACATCGAGCGCCTGACTTTTGCAGTATTTCCTGTGACCGGATACAGCCTGACTTCAGACAAACGCGACGAGGCCACACTTACCGATCTCGCCACCTACATCGTGCGTCCACAACTGGCACGCTTGCCCGGTGTCGCAATTGTCGGTGTTGCCGGAGGTAAAACACGAGAATTCCACGTGCGCATAGATCCGGAGAAGCTGGCAGCTCACAACGTTTCCGCGCAACAAGTCGCCGATGCGATCCGCAACTCAAATATGATCGTTTCGCCCGGTCTCATTGAGGAGAACCACCAGCTCGAGCTGGCCTTGATTAGCGGTCAGGCAAAGAGACCGGACGAGCTCAACGACATCGTGGTCGCAACCGTCAACAACGCGCCAGTGCGTGTGGCCGACGTTGCAACAGTCGCTGCCGGTGTCGAACCGCAATACACGATCGTCACTGCCGATGGCCACCGCGCCGCGCTCGTCAACATAAATCGCCAGCCTGACGCAAACACAGTCGCGGTTGTCGATGAAGTAAAAACCGCGTTGACCGCGATGCGCGGACAGATTCCGAAAGACGTTCGCGTCGCGGCCTATTACGATCAATCGCTACTCGTGCGCGAGTCGATCAATTCCGTTCGCGATTCGATCCTGGTCGGCCTTTTGCTCTCGGTCGTGATCCTTTATGCGTTTCTCCGCAATTGGGGAACGACCTTCGTTGCAATCCTCGTGATTCCGGTGACTGTGCTTGTCACTTTCCTGGCGATGTGGCTGGCACGGCTCAGCTTCGACTTGATGACGCTCGGCGGTGTGGCAGCCGCAATTGGTCTCGTGATCGATGATGCAATCGTAGTTGTCGAAAATATTTACACTCACATGTCGCGCGGACAGTCGCGTCGAGAAGCCGTTCAGAGTGCAGTTTCGGAGATTACGATTCCGATTATCGGCTCAACGATCACACCCGTGGTGGTGTTTCTTCCGTTGACTTTGTTGACTGGCGTTACCGGAGTCTTCTTTCGTTCACTGGCTCTCACTATGTCCGTAGCATTACTGACTTCGCTCGTGCTGGCACTGACCTTCACGCCAGTGCTCGCACAACGATTTGTTCGAGCCAAATCGCAAAGCCACCCTTCGGTGGACGGCGAAGAGACACACGGCAAGCTTCTGGGGGCGATCATTAGACGTTATGAATCTGTCCTGAGTGTTGCGCTGGATAAAAAATGGATCGTAGTTCTCACGATCGTCTTAGTGCTGGCGGGTTCTTATTTGTTGTATCGAACACTTGGATCGGAGTTCCTGCCTGAATTCGACGAGAGTGCCTTTGTGCTCGACTACATCGCGCCGGCGGGTTCCTCTCTTGTTGAAACCGATCGCATGTTGCAGCACGTGGAAGAATTGTTGCTCAAGACACCTGAGGTAGAGAGTTACTCGCGTCGCACCGGACTGGAGATGGGCCTGTTCGTGACTGAACCAAACACCGGTGACTTTGCCGTCAAGCTGAAGCCTGATCACAAACGCAGCACTGAAGAAGTCATTTCCGAGCTTCGCGATGAAATTAAAGAATCGGAACCGGCGCTCGATGTTGAGTTTGTCGGCATCTTACCTGACGTGATCGGCGACTTACAGGGCAATCCCGAACCGATCGAGGTCAAACTTTTCAGTGAAGACGCAGCAGCCCTCCAGGAAAAGGCTGACGAGGTAGAAGAAGCAATCCAAAAAGTTCCCGGTGTTGTCGACACTCTGAATGGCGTCGTCATTAGCGGGCCGGCAGTCACATTCAATATCGATCCGGCGCGGGCTGCTCAATTCGGAGTAACCGCGAATGACGTTGCGTCGACAATCACCATCGCCATGTCGGGCGACGCGTCGTCATCAATTCTGCAGCAGGACAGATTGATAAAGGTACGCGTGATTTTTCCATCAGACGTGCGCACGTCGCTCGATAAGGTCAAAGCTCTGCAAGTGCGCTCATCGTCGGGACAGCTCTTTCGTCTCGATCAGGTTGCCGATGTTGAGATTGATAAAGGTCAGACAGAGATTGAGCGCGAGAACCTCCGCCAGATGATCGCAGTAACTGGACGTCTCGAAGGAAGCGATCTCGGCACGGCGATTCGGCAAATTCAGGATCAACTGGTGAAAGATGTGAAATTTCCGCCCGGGATGACAGTTGAATATGGAGGACTCTATCAGGAACAGCAGTCGAGTTTTCGCGAACTGGCGATGGCGCTTGTCCTGGCGGTGCTGCTTGTCTTCATCACATTGCTCGTTGAATTTCGTTCATATGCGCATCCGATCGCGATCGTTACTGGCGCGGTGCTGGCGCTGAGTGGCGTGCTGCTGGCACTATTCGTCACCGGCTCGACACTGAACGTGGTCTCATTGATGGGAATGATCATGATCGTGGGCATTGTTTCGAAGAATGGAATCCTGATGCTCGATGCCGTTGAAGATCATCTCGCGTCGGGAGATACGTTGCGACAGGCACTCGTGAGATCGGGACGGCGGCGGTTCAGACCGGTATTGATGACGTCGCTCGCGGCAATGCTCGGCATGTTGCCGCTGGCGCTCGCCCTCGGAGCAGGAGCGGAACTCTTGCAGCCTCTGGCGATCGCCGTGATCGGTGGATTAACAATGGCGTTGGGATTGTCGCTTATCGTGACTCCCACCGTGTACGCCATGTTGCGCCGGACGTCTCGGAACGTACTGTAGGGGTGGCCCTCCGTGGCCACCCCTTGCGGAGTATTAGGTCTAAAGGAAAACAACATGCGAAGAAACAGAAGTTCGCAATGCCTCTTCGGTATGATCGTTATTGCACTCATGCTCACAACTGTGCGTGCTCAAACACCTCACAAATCGGACACAACTCCCTCACTCGAACATGAATTCTTCAAAAATATTCTCAGCGATCAAAAAGCGATCTGGACGGCGCCATTGCGGCTTCAGCGACGTGATACGAAGTGGGCGATCCCTGTAGGAATCGGTTTCATGGCATTGGTTACCACGGACCGAATAACCGGCGACGAAATTGCCGAATCAGACGCCCCAGTGAAGATGAGTCGGATCGTTAGTAATGCCGGCTCAGTTTGCGGCCTTGGAACCGTTGCGGGAGCTTTCTACTTGTTTGGCCGGAACAAGAACGACGATCGGGCCAGAGAGACGGGGTTGTTAAGCGCGGAAGCTCTGGTTAATAGTGTGATCGTCGGGTCGGCACTGAAGGGAATTACCCAACGCGCGCGGCCCATGGCCGGCAGAGAGCGCAGCGAATTCTTCGATGGGGGGAACTCTTTCCCATCTGGTCACAGCACGCAGGCATGGGCCGTCGCGACCGTTATCGCAAACGAATATCACGATCATCGCTCGGTCCAGCTGCTCGCCTACGGAGCTGCGGCCGCCGTCAGCGTTGCTCGTTTCACCGGCCAAAAACATTATCTCTCCGACGTAGTCGCCGGAAGCGCACTGGGATACGTGATCGGAAAGTATGTCTACACCACTCATCATCGCAAATCGCTCGATTCAATCGACGACGATGAACCAGTCAGCCGGCTTTGGCGGCCCATGATCACACCTCAATTCAATCACCAGGCGCGCGCGTATGGGCTATCGCTGACGTGGAGCTTCTAGGTTCTCAGCAGTATGATCAGCGGCGGCATGTTTGATTCGGTTCGCACAAGGCTGACGCTCTGGTATGCAGGTGTGCTCGCCCTGTCGCTTGTTGCGTTTGCACTCGTCATTTACTATGCCGCTGCGACGAGTTTTCATGAGCGTCAGGACGAGTCGTTGCATTCAACGGCCCACACTGTTGCGAGCGCATACGTTGAAGAAATTGGCGAGACCCACTCGTTGACCAAAGCGGGTGAGGTCGTCCTTGTGGAACTGACCTTCCCGAATCGTTATGTGCAGATAATCGATAACCGCGGACAGCCAATTGCGTCTTCCAGAAATCTCTCCGGAACTTTCTTAACAATTCCTCCGCCGGTTCTCAGTCAAGCGCGTGAGCAAAACGTTGGCTTTGTGACGGTTGATGAGTCACGAGTCGCAGTTGTTCCAATTTCATCGGACACCAATCTTGGATTTGCAGCAGTTGCCGAACCTTTGAGCGTACTCGAAGAGGGATTAGGGCAATTACGACGTGATTTTTTTGCTGGCGTCCCGCTGGTGTTGCTGCTGGCATCTCTGGGTGGATACTTTCTGGCTCGGAAGAGTCTGGCGCCAATAGCCTCAATGAACAAACAGACGCAACGCATCTCTGCGGAGCGGCTTTCGTCACGACTCGATGTAACAAATCCTCGAGACGAGCTCGGGCGTTTTGCGACCACGATTAATGATTTGCTGGCGCGACTCGAGAGTTCTTTCAGCGAGCAGCAACGCTTCATTGCCGATGCTTCTCATGAACTACGCACGCCCCTCGCGGTGTTGCGAGGTGAAACAGAAGTGGCGCTCGGTAAAACGCGTACGGTTGAGGAATACCAGGAGTCGTTGACGTTGATTCAGGAAGAAGCCGAACGACTTTCGCGCATTGTTGAAGATTTGTTCATCCTCGCGCGCCAACCTGTCGAATCAAACACGGCACTGGTCAGAGTGCCGGTATCGTTGACTGAAGTCGTGAAGGATTGTGCGCGTGCAGCGCAGGTGCTGGCAGTTCGCAAAGGTGTAAGACTGAGATTGGAAAACAATTCAGCGTCGATCGCATTGAACACCGATGAGGAACTGGTCAAACGAATGATTCTGAATTTACTCGATAACGCAGTGAAATATACTCCCGAGGGTGGCGAGATTTCGTTGGCGCTGGAGAAACAGAATGGCACCGCGGAGATTGTGGTGCGCGATACCGGGATCGGTATTTCAGAGAGAGACCAGCAACGTGTTTTTGATCGTTTCTATCGCGTCGACAAGGCTCGCTCACGCGCACTCGGCGGAGCCGGCCTGGGACTATCGATCGTGCGAAGCATTGTTGAAGCTCACGGAGGACAAATCAGGATCGAAAGCACTCCACGCCGTGGCAGCACCTTCACCGTCTCCTTGCCACTAACTGAACACAAGTGAACACGTGAAACACGTCTGCTTCTTGTCCGCATTAGTTCGTAACTAATTCAAGCACAACTACAGACTTCGCAGGAATACTCAGAATCAGTTGAGACCCCTGTACCTTGAAGCCATTGAATGCCGTCGGTTTCACCGTGTTCGGCTGTTCGAACGTGTTAACCGCGTTCATCGCCGCAGCGGTCAGTACTTCACCGCTCACGTTTCTGATCGAGCCACTCGAAATTGAAGCGGTAATCTCAGATGCGCGGTTCGGATCTAAATTGACAACTGACAAATGCAGTCGCCCGGCGCTGTCCCGTGATGCCGAAACAATGAGCGCTGGAACCGCATCGTCACTCAGCTTGTATTCCGGTGTGCTCAGATCGACCGGCAACATTGTCGCTCCCTGATGCACTCTGTACATCCTGAAGACATGATATGTGGGCGTTGTCACCATCTTCTCTTTATCGGTGAGCACCATCGCCTGCAGCACATTAACCATCTGTGCGATGTTTGCCATCTTCACGCGATCGGCGTGCTTGTGAAAGATATTTAAATTGATACCTGCAACGATCGCGTCGCGCAGCGAATTCTGCTGGTAGAGTGCGCCCATGTCGCGGCCCGGTTCTTTGTCGTACCACGTGCCCCACTCGTCGACCATTAAGCCGACGCGTTTCTGTGGATCATATTTGTCCATGACAGCGCTGTGTCTCTGGATGAACTGGTCCATGCGCAAGGTTCTCGCGAGTGTCGAGTGCCACTCTTTTTCGCCGAACTGCGTTGCCGATCCTTTCTTACCCCAATCGCCGGTCGGAAGTGTGTAGTAGTGCAACGACAACCCATCCATATACTTCGCCGCCTGCGCCATCAACACTTCCGTCCAGTTGTAATTCTCGTCGTAGCCTCCGACAGCCAACTTCTGTATACGATTACCCGAATGGTTCTTGATGAAGGTGGCGTATTGACGATACACGTCCGCGTAATACTCAGGACGCATGTTCCCGCCGCAACCCCAGGTTTCATTTCCGACCGCGAAGAATGGGATCTTCCATGGTTTCTCGCGACCATTGCGCCGCCGCAGATTCGCGAGATCGGAATCGGCGTCTGAGGTCATGTACTCGATCCAGTCCATCATCTCCTGTGGCGTTCCACTACCGACATTGCCATTGACATAAGCGTCCGCTCCGAGCATCTCGCACAGATCGAGAAACTCGTGGGTGCCAAATGCGTTGGTGTCGACGCCGCCCCAGCTGTTGTTTGGTCGTCGCGGGCGTTTGTCGCGTGGGCCAATGCCGTCGCGCCAGTGATATTCGTCGGCGAAGCAGCCTCCGGGCCAGCGCAGTACGGGGATGCGAAGATCCTTGAGTACACCGACCACGTCGTTACGCAATCCGCGTGTGTTCGGGATCGAAGAGTTTTCTCCAACCCAGACACCTTCGTACACCAGTCGTCCGAGGTGTTCGGCAAACTGGCCGTAGATGTTGCGATTGATGGTCCATCTCGGCTGGTCCACACGAACCGTCAACGTGGCTTTGTAAGGCTCATTGTTTTGAGCACGCGCGGGAAGGGTGATGGGACTGCTTAAGAGACACGTCAAGATCAATAAGGCGCAAACGGTCAGACTGAAGTTGCGGCAGCTCTGCATAAGTGTTTCTCGTGCTCTCAATCCCGCCAACGGAAGTTGGCGGATTGTTCAAGTCCTTTCTATAAAACTTCGTCCTTAACAAAGTTATTAATCCCGCCCACGGCATAGGGCGGATACTTCAAGTCCTATCTGTTTACTCAGTAATCCAGCAACTTCCTGCGGCGGTATTTCACAACCAATATCGGTGTTCATAAATAGATCGGACTTGAACAATCCGCTAACTTCCGTTGGCGGGATTTCGAAAACTAATATAGGTCGTTTTAGTAGAAAGGACTTGAAGTATCCACCCACTGCCGTGGGCGGGATTACTGAACAAGCACTCCTCACACCACCGCGTTGCGAGCTATCACTTCGCGGTAGAAATCCGCACTCAACTTTGGCGTGCGTTTTTGCGACGCGTAATCGACGTAGTGAATACCAAAGCGATTGGTGTAGCCGTCAGCCCACTCGAAGTTGTCCATCAGACTCCACAGAAAGTATCCACGAACCGGAATGCCTTCCGCTGTCGCCCGGCGTAACTGCGTCAAGTAACTGCGCAGGTACGTCACACGATCGGTGTCGTAAACACGACCATCCGCCGCCGGCTCATCCGACGACGAGCAGCCGTTCTCCGTGATGTAAATCTCGTTCACTCCCCAAAGCTTCGCAACATGCCGCGGTCCCCAGTACAACGCCTCCGGGCCAACGAAGAGCCACGGAGACGGCGCGTGCGGGAACGACTTCGGATGCGATACGTGCACATAACCAACCGGCGACGACTCATCCGCGCGCACAAACTGCGGGGTGTAGATGTTGATGCCGACGAAATCGAGCGGCGAAGAGATTGCTTTCAGATCTTCGGGCGTGAACTTCGGTGCATCAGCTCCCGCTGATTTCAAATACCAATCGGTGTACTTACCTTCCTTAATTACAGTCAGGTATGACGCATTCATCTCACGGGCGGCACTTTCCGCCGCCTTAATGTGCGCCGGCGTCTCAAACACCGGAGCAGGAATCGTCATGTTCTCGGCCAGGCCTACCTTTGTGCCTGGCTTTGCCGAGGCGCGAATCGCCTGGACCGCGAGTCCATGGCCCAACACGGCATGATGGCGAGTTTGGTTCAAACGCAAACCAGTCAGTTTTAATCCCGGCGCATGGATGCCCCAGCGATAACCAACTTCGATGAAGGCGCCAAACTCGTTGATGGTGAAGATGTGCTTCACGCGATCAGTAAGTTTTCCAGCCACATACCCGGCGTAATCTGCGAATGCCTTCGACGTTTCGCGACCTTCCCAACCTCCGAAACGTTCCTGCAACGACTGGGGCAAGTCCCAGTGATAAAACGTGGCGAAGGGCTGGATGCCGTTCGCCAGCAATTCGTCCACGAGACGGTTGTAGAAGTCGAGACCTTTTGGATTCGGTGGTCCATCGCCGTTTGGAAACACACGCGGCCAGGCAATCGAGAAACGATAGGCTTTGACGCCCAGCGCCTTCATCAACTGCACGTCGCCTTTGTAAAGGTGATAGTGATCGTTGGCGACGTCGCCGGTAGCATTGTTTACCGTGCGACCGGGAGTGTGCGAGAAAGTGTCCCAGATGGAAGGCCCGCGACCATCTTCTTTGACGGCTCCCTCCACCTGATAAGAAGCCGTCGCCGTTCCCCAGATGAAGCCCGGCGGAAACGAACGCAGGGCGTCGCCCTGGGCCACGGCACCGCCTTGCGATGTTACAGCTTCGGCGCCAGGGACCGGCAGCTTAACCGTTGAGGCGAGTGCTGCAGCGCCCGCGACTTTCGCGAATGTCCTTCTGGAAACCTTTTTCACGTTAGACCATCTCCTGTTGTTTTAGATAGTTGGATAATTGTGCAATGTGGCCGGCTTAGATTTCCGTCACAAGCCTTCTTAGGGTCCTTGTTCCATTCACTTTTGTTTCGAGTCTTTGGACAAAGCGACGCAAATCGGTTATTGTCCGTCGCCGTAGATGATTCCGCGGCCGTTGGTGCCGATGTAGACGCGGCCGAAGATCCGCGGATCGCCGGTGAGTGCCGTCTCGCCGGCGCGCCCCCATTGATTCTGATCGTCGTTGATGCGCACCCACGTTTGCCCCGCATCAATCGAGCGAAAGATTCCGCGCACACCTGCAACCTGCGCCGCAGTGTAGAGTGCCATGTACGTCTGACCGGTTGCTGCTTTTCCAAACCCGATGTTGTCGGCCTCTTCCACGTTCGCGAGCTTCGTGAAACTCGTGCCTGAATCGGTCGAATGCCAGAGCCCATACGTGTTGTCCCACTCGGCGCCACCTGCAAGCCAGATGTCTCCTTCACGACCCGGTACTGCTTTGAATCGCACTGGTCCACCCAACGGAAGTCCCGTAGCTCTCGCAGCAAACGTCTTTCCGCCGTCAGTGCTCACGTAGAATGTGCCTGACTTGAAACCGTAAAACTTGCTGGGATTCACACGATCTGAAGCGACCCGCGCACCCGCCGGTATCCCCGCCGAAGCGGTCCACGTTTTACCGCCGCCGGTCGTGTAGAACACACCAACGCCCGCAGGGCTCCAGACGATCTTGCCTCCACCCGTTGCCGCAACGGCCACTGAGCCACCACCCGTCAGTCCTGAAGGCTGCGAAGAAACTGCGGCCCATGAGGTGCCACCATTGGTCGAAATGGCGAGACTCTTTTCGCAATTAGCCGTGTCGCCATTCGCAGCACGAACGATGTACGAAGGGCTCAACTCGGCATAATCAAGACTCACACTCGAGCCACGTACGGGCGCTGCCTGTGCAGCCGGAACAACGTTAACGTCGTTGTGACGAAAACCAGTGATGTCTCCCAGTGCACTAATCAACGGTGCGCCCGACGGCGGACTGATCAGATCCTGCACCGCCGTTTCCTCGATGCCCTGGGCCATCACTCGGATAGTGATCTGGCTCGTGGCGCTCAAATCCCACGTCGTCAGATTTGTGCTGCCATACAAAGTCGCACCCGTACCATACATCAAGCGGTTCGAGTTAAACGGATCGATCTCCAGAGATTCAGTCATCCAGCCAAGCTTCGGATTAACTTCTGCGCCTGGGCGTCCGCCGCCGCACAGTGGCGTCGCAGGCTGCGTGAGCCACGGCGCGGCAGTGACGTCCTGGGTGTAACGGAACGAACGATTTGGATAACGCGTCCAGTCCCAGATCCGGCTCCAGGTTGCGCCGCCATTCGTGCTGCGCCAGATTTGCGTGTCGGGCCACCAGGAACTGTATCCAGTCACCATAACTGTGTTCGGGTTTTGCCGGTCTACCGACAAACCGCTGTAACCGAAGTAGTTGTCATTGGTGTTCGACGAAGGAATCGGACTGATCAGCGTCCACGCCCCTGTCGCGGTATTCAGTTTCCAGAGGTCGCCGTGTCCGCCGTCATATGGACCACCCTTGTCACTGTAGGCCACATAGAGAAAGCCACCCGTCGTGTCGAGCACGCTTTTGTGTGGCAGAAAGCCAGTTGGTTGGCCCGGAACCGCAGACCACGTCGCGCCACCATCCGTACTGCGATAAACACTCGTGCCGAGATCGGCAACACCTACGTAGATCGTTTGCGTCGCACTGCCAGGACTTCCCGTGCGCTTGTCGAAAGTAATCCAGTAGAGTCCCTGGTTGTCAGTCAGATATCCGTTCGGATCGGCAGGGTCCTGCACGTAATTGCCCGGGTTGGGAAAGCTCGTCACCCTGGACCAGGTAACACCCGAGTCGGTACTCCGCCACAGCCCGTTTCCGCTCGGTGCGCCAAGATAGATGACGCTGTTACGATTCGGATCGACGACGAGTCGTTCACCTGCGCCACGACCAGGCATGTTGCCGCCGAGTTTGAAAGGCAGCATCGTTCGTTGCCACGTCGCGCCACGATCAGTCGAGCGGAGAATCGCGCCGTTCTGGCTGGTCCAACTATTGGTATACGTACCTGCAGCAATGTAGAGGTTGTTTGGATTGACAGGATCCGTCGCGATCGAGACGACGCCCGTTAAGTTCCAATCGTCCCAACTGATCGAATCAAGCAACGGCACCCAGCGACCAGTGGCGTTGTCGAGCCGGTATGCGCCGCCGATGTCCGTGCGAGTGTAGACGAGATTTGGTTCACTCTGGTTGAAGACGATTCCAACGATGAAACCGCCGCCATAGATCTGTACGTTTCGCCACGTATAGGTTTGTGCTTGCGCGATAAGAGTCACAGTCACAACAAGAATACCGCTCGCAATCCTTTGCATTGCTCTCAACATACTCTCCTCCTAACTGTCCTCAGTGAGGCGGGCTGATCCGCGGGAGGGGGCTCGTTAAAGATATCGGGCGCTGGGGTATGTACTGTAGAGGCGGCCTCCGTGGCCGCCCCTCGCTAATTGCCGCGCCACCACGATAGGGCCTTGATTGCCGCGCGAGGGGCGGCCACGGAGTGCCGCCCCTACAACAATGCTCTCCAGGATCTATTAACGACGGGCGGCGGTAACGCCCGGCCAGTCGTCTGTGCGAAATGGTGAAGCCGGCAGTCCGGTGCTGTTGTAAAGATTCGCGATCGGATTATCTGCCCAACCGTACCGAGCAGCGACCGGCTTCAGAACCTTCGGACTCGAAACGATCACCGTGTCGCCGTCAATGCGTGCGTCAGCCCAGACGAACCGGCGATCTTCTCCCGCAATCGAAAATCCCTTGAGTGGTCCACCATCGCTCGTTTTCAATCCAGTGGCGTACTTAAAACGAATCCGGATCTTATTGCCATCGATGGTGAAGCGTTCGAAGATCGGTCCTGACGGAACAATCTTTTCACCGTACGTGCCGGCGAGAGCCCACGCCGCTAACCTGCGACCGACGTCAAGCTTGTTGCGAGGATGAATGTCGTTCTCATCACCGATGTCGATAGTGACAGCCATTCCGGTTTGCGGTTCACGCAACGTCATCGTTTGCGCTTCGCGCAGCTCGGCCCAATCACTTTCGTCGGGTTCAGCTTTGCTCGCATGCCAGTTCGCAAGCTGCACAAAATAGAATGGGAAATCCTGACCCCAGGCACTGCGCCAGTTGCGAATCATCAGTGGAAACAGCGTGCGGTATTGATAGGCGCGTCCCGCATTGCTTTCGCCCTGGTACCAGATTGCGCCGCGAATCGCGAACGGAACGAGCGGCGCAATCATCGCGTTGTAAAGAACGCTTGGATTGTTCTGGTTGCTCACCCCGACTTCTTCCGGACGCGAACCCCAATCGGGATGCTTCGGCTCGAGCGCGAGCTCAACTTTGTAATCCCATGCTCCGCGCAATGAAATCACATCGGATTCCGGCGCGCCCTTCGGCGCAATCGACATCGCACCACCACGACTGAAACCACCTTCGCCGGCACTATCAAAAACCCGAACGGCAATCACGTTTTTTCCGCCATGTACGAGAGAGCCCGGCACGACATACTTCCGCGGCACCATGTAACTGTTCGGCGTCTCTCTTCCGATCGAGCCGACCTTTGTACCGTTGAAATAAGTAACGTCCTGATCGTCGATGGGCGTTAGATTCAGGATCAGTTCTTTGCCTGACCACGACTCCGGTAGATCAAGCACTTTCCGAAACCACACCGCGCCATCGATCAGCAGTCCGGCGGTTTCAAACTGTTGTGGCAGATCCATTTTGGACCAGTCAGCAGTTGCGGTTGCGGGATCCGCGTACCCGAGAGCCTCGCCCTTGTTTCCCGAATCGATGTACAGATTCTTTTCTTCCCATTCGGCAAGAGTTCGAGCGTAAGCTTCTTTTGCCTGTGGGAGCATGTTCAAATTTTTTTCGTAGCGATCGAGAATGGGCTTGAGTTCAGGCGTGGAAACGAGCGCCTCGTGGCTGGTCCATGCTTCTGCGGGTGTGCCACCCCAGGAACTGTTGATCAGACCAATCGGCACCTTCAGACGCTGATAAAGTTCGCGTCCGAAGAAATATCCCACCGCTGAAAAGTGTGCGGCTTCGTCCGGTGTTGTGACGATCCAATGTCCTTCGATGTCGCTGAGGGGTTCAGCGGAGGTGTGATGTTCGACTCTGAACATTCGAATCTCGGGATAATTCGCCTGCGCAACTGTCTCGGTACCACCGATCGTGTTGGCGAGCGGCCATTCCATGTTTGATTGACCCGAGCACAACCAAACTTCGCCAACCAGCACGTTCTTGATCGCCAGGACGTTGTCGCCTTTGACAACCAACTCTGCTGGTCCACCACTCTTTAAAGGTCCGATGAAGACCTGCCAACGACCCTGCGCGTCAGCCGTCGTCTCGGACGATTTGTTCTGGAAGGTAACAATTATGCGCTCGCCTACCTTCGCATTTCCCCAGATGCGGACTTTTGTGCCCTGCTGCAACACCATGTTGTCGCTGATGATTGCAGGGAGACGCACTTCCGCGTGAGCTGCGTAGGCGAATAGAAGAATCAGGAGCGGTAAACCCGCTCGAAAGGAGTTTGTTGTATGGCCGGACATAAGTAGGTGAGGCCGATTCTCTTACAATTGCGAAGGATGATCAAGCCTAAAATCTGTTTTACGGGATTTACGGGATTAGGTGGTCATGGCAACCGGTAATCAAAGATAAACCGGCCAACCTGGATAGTTCCACGCCCATTTGCGCCAGGCTGAATCAGCAACGCCCGCACCATCGAACTCTTGCGATTGCGAGTCGCCTCTACTTCCCCAACCCGGTCGCCGCTTGAGGCTCGGTAAAACGTTACCGTAATGCTGTCGGGCGTCTTGCGTTGATAACCAAACACATACTCGCCGGGTTCCAGAGAGAAGTCAGCGATCTGCACGGGCACTTGCGCGATAAAGAAGTGAGAATACTTTCCCTCTGCCGAATAACCGGCTGTGATCATCACGACGCCGGCAATATACTTCCCTCTCCCGTCAGTAACACCCGACGCCGTACGAAACTCCGTCTCAATGTTCTCTTTGATCACGGGCGCGCGCGAAGGAATTACTTTCCTCAATTCCGGTTCGGAAGCAATGCGCCAGCCGGCCGGAACAGGTCCACTAAACGACACCGTCCAGAGCAGCAGTATTAATATTGACGCACTCGTAAATGGTCTCTTCATCAACTCCTCCACGCCCGTAGTCTAGCCACAAAAAGGCACAAAAGCCACAAATGGAAGTCGTCATTAAGAAATGCCTTTTGTGCTTTTTGTGCCTTTTTGTGGCAGGATCGCCTGAACACATGCGTCGCTTAAGCCCCCTTCAAGTTGCTGTCGTGTTCCTTCTCCTCGCCGGCACGCGCTCCCACGCCCTGGACGCCAACCGCAGCCTGAAAGAGTTTGGACATCAGGTATGGGTAACTGAAAACGGCTTACCACAAAACACGGTTCAGACAATCGTTCAAACACGCGACGGTTATCTTTGGATCGGAACACAGGAAGGCCTGGCACGTTTTGATGGACTGAACTTCACCATCTTCGATAAGGAAAATACACCTGCCTTCAAGAGCAACGACATTCGTTTTCTTTATGAAGACCAGCAAAGCCGCCTCTGGATCAGCACTTCTTACGGACTGGTTTGCCGTCACAACGGGCAGTTTGCGAGTTTCACCGTCAACGAAGGACTACCGGATAACAGTATTGGGCCAATTGTGGAAGACAGTAGTGGCAAGATTTGGATCGGGACGGCTGGTGGTCTAACACGTTTTGAAAACGGAAACTTTAAAACACTCACCGTAGAGCAAGGGTTATCGAGGAATCTAATTCAGACGTTGTACGCAAGAACCAATGGAACTGTGCTGGTGGGAACGTCTGCCGGAGTGCAGTCGCTCAGCGGCGATCGCTTCGTCGCATGGACCACTCTTCCAAGTGTTCCGGCTGCAAACATTACTTCGATTGCCGAGTCTAAGAATGGTCACTTGTGGTTTGGAACGCTCGACGGTTTGTATGGAGTTGAGCGGGAAGGCACAACGCCTGTTGCCGTTACTTTACCGAATAGCCGGGTAAGCGCCGTGCAAGTTGATCGTGAGGGCGCACTCTGGATCGCGACAGCCGGCGGCGTGGCGCGTTTTCTAAACGGCAAAGTTGAGACGTTTACCGCGACCGATGGTTTGTCAAGTAACCTCGTTCTCTCACTTTTTGAAGACCGTGAAGGCAGCATTTGGATCGGCACAGAGGCCGGCGGTCTCAATCTCCTGAAGAGTAAAAAGTTCAATACTTTTACAACCAAAGATGGGCTGCCGAGCGATCTGGTGAAAGCTATTTACCAGAACGCTCAGGGAGGAATCTGGATCGGATCGCAGGGTGGTGGTTTGACGCTCTTCAAGGATGGCAGGTTTACGACCTGGACCACACGAGATGGACTCTCAAGCGACGTAGTGCTTTCTCTCGCGGGTGATGCACAGGGAGTTATCTGGATCGGAACACCTGACGGGCTGAATCGCTTCAAAGACGGTAAGTTTCAGGTCTTCACATTTGCAGATGGGCTCTCGAACGATCTGGTGCGCTCGGTGTTTGTCGATCGCAACGGTATTTTGTGGGTTGGCACTCGCGACGGTCTAAACAGCTTTCGTGATAACGAGTTTAGAACCTACACAACGCAGGATGGGCTCGCGAACAACTTTATCGGCGCGATCTACGAGGATTCAAAAGGTAATCTGTGGGTCGGCACGCTCGGTGGCTTGAACAGGATTAAGGACGGTAAATTCCAAACATTCACCACCAAAGACGGGCTCTCCAGCAACACGGTGATTTCACTTTACGAAGACGCATCGGGCGATCTTTGGATCGGAACCAATGGTGGCGGGCTCAATCGTCTGCGAGGTGACAAGTTTGTTTCTTTCACTAATCGCAACGCACTTACGGCTGATGTCATTTACCGCATTCTCGAAGACAAGCAACAAAACCTTTGGTGTAGTTCGAACAAAGGTATCTTTCGCGTCAACAAAGTCGAATTGGATAGAGTCGCGAGCGACACCAACGCTAATCTTAATCCTGTCTTTTATGGGCCGGCCGATGGAACGCTAACGCGAGAAGCGAGCGGCGGAGGTCATCCCGCGGGATGGAGAACAAACGATGGGCGCATGTGGTTCGCCACCATCAAAGGACTCGCCGTCATCGATCCCGAGCACATCCCGCTCAACACCGCGCCGCCACCCATCGCGATCGAACAGCTCTTCGTCGACAATCAATCAATTCCGTTAACGCAAAAAGTTACAATCTCGCCAAGCAGTTCCAGACTCGACTTCTACTACACTGCACTCAGTTTTATCGCGCCCGAGAACGTACGTTTCAAATACAAACTCGAGGGCTTCGACGACAACTGGATTGACGGCGGCGCGCGACGAGTCGCTTCGTACACAAACCTGCGACCGGGGAAATACCAGTTTCGCGTCATCGCCGCCAACAATGACGGTGTGTGGAACGAGACTGGAGCTACGGTGGAGTTTTATCTGCAGCCGCGCTTTTATCAGACCTACTGGTTCTACGCAGTTTGCCTCGTCTTGCTGGCGCTGACCGCATGGCAACTGTATCGCTTGCGCGTGAGACGCATGGCCCATCAGTTTAACGCAGTGCTCGCCGAACGTAATCGAATTGCACGTGAGATACACGACAACCTGGCCCAGGATATCCTCGGAATTTCCGTGCAGCTCGAATTGGTCGCGCGGTTGATGCCCACAGCCACCGAAACAGCGAAGGGCCATCTCGATCGGGCCCGCATTCTGGTGCGAAACAGCATGACCGAAGCGCGTCGTTACGTCTGGGATCTGCGTTCTCAGGAACTACAGAAGAAAGACTTGCCAGCAGCGCTTCGCGACACCACAAAGCGCCTGACCGCGGAGAATAATGTTGAGGCTGTCGTCGAGGTGACCGGTCCGTCACGTCCTCTGCCACAGCCGGTGGAGACAAATCTCTTGCGCATCGGACAGGAAGCAATCAACAATGCGGTAAAGCATGCGGAGGCAAATCGCATCGATGTTACGCTGAAGTTCGACACACGAAGTGTTCGACTCAGCATTCGTGACGATGGCCGTGGCTTTGATTCCGCGGCCCAGATCGCGGATGGTCACTTCGGCTTGATCGGCATGCGCGAGCGCGCCGAGCAAATCGGCGGCGTGTTGACGATTGATAGTGCCAACGAACGCGGCACGCAGATCGCGGTTGATGTACCATTGAACGATTCCTAACGAAGGACTCGACAATCTTGACTGACAAAATCCGAATAATGGTGATCGACGACCAGGCGGTGGTGCGACAGGGGTTCGTCTCGCTTATCAACACCGTCGCCGACATGGA
>DASYSD010000035.1:0-11680 GCA_036003745.1 Pyrinomonadaceae bacterium | reverse complement strand
AATGGTCACAGTCGATCAATACGCCTACACGGCGAGTTCGACTTCGCTCTCATCGCGCATACCTTCATGGCTACTTGCCGGGGGACTCGAGGAAGCGAAAAAGCGTCTGGCGGATCCAGCGACACGTGAACGATTAGTTTCGGAGATGAAAGATACTCTCAAGCGCAGCGGCTTCAAGAACTATGACTATGCAGTCGTTGCTTCTTTTGAACCTGATCGATCTTTCAACGGCAGATCAATCGCCGAAATTACGAAGCTGGTGAAAAAGAAAAGCGGCGTCAACAGTCAGATAGATCAGATTATTGAAATGTATGTGGCGGGCGGCGCCTCGATGGTCTATCACAGCATGGGCGAAGACGACGTCAAACGGATCATGAATGAGCCATTTACGATGATCGCGTCAGACAGTGGCGTTCGTCAGAACGATGAGAGCGTTCCTCATCCAAGAGGTTATGGGAACAACGCGCGGGTGCTGGGCCACTATGTTCGCGAGTTGAAACTAATCACGCTCGAAGATGCTATTCGGAAAATGACTTCCTTGCCGGCGCAAACGTTTGGCTTTCGTGATCGGGGATTAATTCGTGAAGGCTTCGCGGCCGACATGGTTATCTTTGATGAGAACATCATCATCGATCGCGCAACTTTCGATAAGCCGCACCAGTTTCCGCTAGGTATCAGTTTTGTGATTGTCAACGGAGGAATAGTACTGGCCGACAACCAATTGACGAGCGCCCGTCCTGGTGTCGCTCTTCGAGGTGCGGGATTTCAAGCAGGTGCGAGAAGCTAAACAATCTAAAACGGACACATGACCCGACCATTACAGCAGGAGGTTTTCCATGTTTGAAAAGACTTCTCAACGTTGCCGTTTCTGCTTTCTTATTCTGACACTCGTATCTGCGGTCGCCTTGCTCCCGTTTGCTGTGTCTGCGCAAACGGTGACAGGAACTCTTCAGGGTACTGTTCAGGATAAGAATGGAGCCGTTTTGCCCGGGGCTGAGATCCTCCTACGTAACGTGGAAACAGGACAGCAAAGGACTCTCAAGACAAACAACGAGGGTTTTTATGTCTTTTCATTTGTCCCGATCGGTCGCTACGCGGTTACTGCATCGCTCAAAGGTTTTAATACGGTTCTCAGACAAGATATTGAAGTTTCATTGAACCAAACGCGGGTGATCGATTTTGATATGAGCCCCAGCGGAATAACAGAGGCGGTAACCGTCGTGGCGGATTCGGCTCCTATCAATACCACCAACGCTCAGATCGCTAGTTCACTAACTGCCCAGGAGATCTTGGATAAGCCGACATTCAATCAGAGTAACTTCCTCACCCTTGCGGAAACGTTTAGCGGGTTTCAAGAGAATCCAACTTCCGGGCAGAACAATCCGACGGCGTCCTCAGGCTCCTCAATTAATTTCAACGGCACGGGCACGCGTGGCGCAACGTTTCAGATCAATGGAGTGAACAATGACGACTCATCCGAGAATCAAAACAGGCAGGGAGCATCACTCTCAACAATCAAGGAGTTTCAGATAATAAAAAACAATTTCACCGCTGAATTTGGCCGTGGCTACGGTGCGGTTGTACTCGTACAAACGAAATCAGGCACGAACAGTATTCATGGTGACGTTTACTTTTACCATAACGATAGCGCGCTTAACGCGACTAACAACCAGTTCACACCCGGCGCACGAAAGCCCGTCAATCGTCGCAATCAATATGGTTTTACTAGTGGGTTTCCGCTCCTGAAAAATAAACTGTTTGGTTTCGTCAGCTTGGATCATATACAGAATAGCGGGGCCGGAGGTTACACTCGCGACGTTTTCCTGCCGAGCGAACGTAATCCGGCAAATTGGTTTCTTACTACTAATACTCCTGCGACTAACACAGCCTCTAACCGCGCCTTCATTCAGTCAGTAATCGATCGATTTCCCGCTAACCTGGTGCCCAACGATCCACGAAGCCCCCGAACGTTTGTGGGCCAAGTGGGCTTCGATCGGCCGCTTAAAGATTATTCCGGGAGACTCGACTGGAATCCACGCTCGTCAGACAACATGTTGGCGCGCTGGCAATACACACGGCAGGTCTTTGACAACGAAGACATCATTATTGGCGAAGCCACCAAACAGAATAACAAGCAACAAAATTTCGGATACACGTGGACCCACATTTTCAGCCCCAGTACGGTGGGAGAATTCCGATACGGTTTGGGCTTGCGGACTACACTCGTTGGCATCAAGGCTGGTAACAATACTCCGATTATTCGTTTTGGTGGCTCACCAGTCTCAGGCTCCATCATCGGCAATGCTGGAGCTTTTCCGATTAATCGCTGGCAAACCGATCACCAGTTCGTTTACAACCTCAACTCGATTGTTAGTAAGCATTACTTCAAAGCCGGTACCGACATTCGACGTCAACAACTCGATGATATAGCCGATAACTTTTCACGTGGTTTCTATAACATGTCCGCAACGTGCAATGGTGTCCCCTATGGCACGTCTTACAATGCTTTCCTGAACGGTTGTGACAGTAATTTCCAGAAGGGCTACGGCCCGTTCTTTCTCGAGAATCGTATTCGCGAATCGAATTTTTACGTTGAAGACAATTGGAAGGTACGCCCAAATCTTACATTCAATTTGGGAGCCCGATACGAATACGTGTCGGTGCCAAAGGAGGCAGCAGATAGAATCAACTATGGATTCAGCGACGACAAAGACAACATAGAACCGCGTTTTGGCTTCGCCTGGAGTCCTTCCTTTGGCGACGGGTTCTTGGGGAGATTGTTTGGCGATGGAGATGATTCAGTTATTCGCGGTGGCTATGGGATGTTCCACGGCCGCATTTTCCAATCAGTCTTTTCCCAATCTGGCGCGACAGTTCGCTTCAATCCACCTAACGCTCTTTTCTATAACGAGAGCGTCGCCTCAGCCAGGTTTAATCCCAATAATTTGACGGACCCAACCAATGGTTTTGTTTTTGTGCCCGGCCCTCAAGCCCAGCGCCATCCCGAAGCGCACATTGATCCAGGTCTTGAGATGCCTTACACGCAGCAGTGGAACTTTACGATTGAGCGAGAGCTTCCGTTTAGATCCAAGGTAAGTGTGAGCTATACGGGCACACGTGGCATAGGCTTCATAAAGTATACTCAGGAAAATCTCCCGGTGGCCGGTGACGTGCTGGTTGCCAACCATGCTAATAACGCCCCTGGTGTTCTTTATACATTGACAGGTCTGCCAGCAAACGATCCGCGTCGGGTTGATGTCCGCGGCCAAACACTTCATGTGGCTGCTGATCCACAATGCGCGGGTACGCTTACGGTGCAGGGGATCGCAGCAACTACACTTTGTCCGGTAGCGGTGCCGATCGGCAATCTCGAATATAGCTTGCGGCTTCCACGCACAAACGAACGACGTCCTGATGGACGCTTTAGTACAAACACGTTTGTTAGCAATAACGCCTGGAGTTACTACAACGGTCTACAGGTTGATTGGCAGAAAAAACTGAGTCGCGGTCTCTCTTTCCAGGCCGGGTATACGTGGGGCAAGGCCATTGACACCACTTCAGAAGCGACGAATCTCGGCGTAAGTGCGAGTTCGGGCGGTGATACTAATATTACGGGCAATTCGGCTCGCGCCTCGCGGGGATTATCTCATTTCGACACGCGCCATCGATTTACATTTTTCAGCACCTATAATTTGCCCTTCTGGCGGAACTCCAAAGGAGTCTTTGATGAAAAGGGCTTGCGGCCAGGCGCGATCTTCGGTGGCTGGACCGTCGCAACGGTCGTCAAGCTATCAAAGGGAACACCGTTTACTATTTTTAATAGCGGCGGATTTGGCGATCTCAACTTCGACGGTTTTACAGAACTGCGACCAGCACTCGCTGACCCGTCAGTTTTAGGTCGACAAATCAGTAATTTGAGTGAGCGGTTACCCGCGAGTGCCTTCCGTACGCCCACTGTAAAGGATTTCGGTTGTTGTCTACTGGGACGCAACACATTTATCGGCGACGGTGTGAAGAACGTCGATCTCGGAATCTATCGAACATTCCGGATGCCGTGGGAAGGTCATCGACTTCTGTTCCGAGCTGATCTCTTCAACGCTTTTAACCATGTGCAGTATGCGTTCCCGAACACAGACCTTGCGGCAGCTACATTCGGGAGGATTATCTCGACGGCTAATCAGTACAGTCCGCGAGTGCTGCAGTTTTCCTTGCGGTACCAGTACTAGGCCGTTCCGGTGATCACATCTTAATAGTCTCGAGTCACTTATGTGCTCTTTCTCCAAACTTGCCGTGATGGTTATGCTCTTTACGCTTCCCGTGTGGGCGCAAGAGAAATCATCCATCCAAACTTCGTCGGTAAGTGAAGTGCGAGCGCTGTGGGTAGTTCGTACCTCACTAACGTCGCCCGAGAAGATTCAGGCAATGGTTAAAGCAGCGGCTGACAATGGTTTCAACACAATCATTGTCCAGGTACGTGGTCGAGGAGACGCTTATTACAAATCAAAAGTCGAGCCGCGTGCTATTGAGTTAAAAGATCAACCTCCGACTTTCGATCCGCTTGCCGTCACATTGAGTGAGGCTCATAAACGCGGATTGAAGGTTCACGCCTGGTTGAATACAAGCTTGCTTGCGAATCTTGATGCACTGCCTTCAGAGGCGAAGCATGTGTACAACAAGCATCCCGAATGGTTGGCGGTTCCTAAAGCTGTAGCTGCTGATCTCTATGGGCTGTCTCCAAAGGATCCGACGTATCGTCAGAAGATCGTTGAATGGTCGAAAGCCAATCGCGCCGAACTCGAAGGTGTCTACACTGGTCCAGCTAACCCGAAGGTTCGGGATCATATCTACAAGATCTGGATGGATGTGCTCGAACACTACGAGGTCGATGGCTTGCACTTCGATTACGTTCGCTTTGCAAGTCCGGATTTTGATTACAGCCGAACGTCACTAACTAACTATCGCAAGTGGCTCGAACCGCAAATCACCGAGACGCAGCGGCAGGATTTAAGACGAGCACTGAAAGCGAATCCGCTGGCGGCTGTCGATATGTTTGGAGAAAAGTTCGCCGACTTTCAACGTGCGCAAGTAACTTCTCTGGTTGAGCGCATCTACCGCGCAGTCAAGAAACGACGGCCCAACATGATTGTGTCGGCCGCTGTTTTTGCTAACGATGAAAATGCATACACGCGACGTTTTCAGGATTGGCATCGTTGGTTGAAAATGGGAATATTGGATGTGGCTTGTCCGATGGCCTACTCTACTGATACGGCAGTCTTTCAAAAACAGATTGAGAGCGCTGCCAACGCCTCACGAACAGCGGGGCGACAAGTCTGGGCCGGCATTGGCGCATATAGAATTCCAGTGGAATCGGCGATCGACAAAATCAACGTGGCTCGTTCGCTGGGCGCGGAAGGAATAATTCTCTTTTCTTACGATTTCACGGCCCGGCCGAGCGAACTGAATCCGCAGGGCGACTATCTTGCTCGGATTAACAAAGCAGCATTCGGGGTTCGCGCAAATACTGACGGGCCACCGAAACAATGACGTGTGATCGCGCGCACAGCGATTGCCTGTCTCGTAATAGCGACGCTAGGATATGACAACTTCCGAATCGAACTTCCTCTACAGTCAGGCTGACTGTGGAGCTAATCCTTTGCAGTACAAACACTCAGGGCAAGGACGCCAGTAATGACTCTGGCGGCTGCTTGCAAACGCTTTTCTACGAAAATCGAAATGGTGTCCATTATTTCGAACACTTTATCCTGATTTCCATCCCGAGACCTTTATCTCTTTAGAGAGGAACGCGCTATGAATGATCATTCAAAGACTAGGCTGGTTAGCCTATTTGTTGTGTTCTTGTTCTGCCTGTTTTTTAGTGTGCCAGTTTTTGCACAAGAGGAAACAGCAGCCACTATAACCGGACGCGTAACCGATTCCGCGGGGGCGATAATTCCTGGCGCGACGGTGATCGTCAAAAACAAAGACACGAACTCAGAGCGTCGCATTCAAGTAAATGAGGACGGCAATTATGTCGTAACGCCCCTGACCCCGGGTGCATATACTGTTGTTGTCGAACAGCAAAACTTCAAGCGCTATGAACAAGTTGTTACCTTAAATGCCAAGGATCGTCGTCCAATCGACATCGTCCTTGAAGCCGGCGACATCAGTCAGACCGTGCTAGTGACCGATGACGCGCCATTGCTTCAGGAGAGTCCGACCGGACAGGCTCTAATCTCTGGTGCGCAGGTTCGAGAGTTGCCATTGAATAACCGCGACTTTCTAAAACTCACTGAGCTCGTGCCTGGCGTCAGTTCAGATCTCGCGGATGAAACTTCGCTTGGATTAAGTAATCGTACCAGCATTTCCATTAATGGAATGCGTCGCAATGGAGTTAACTACTTTGTTGATGGCGTCAATAATACCGACGGCGGATCCAACATTACTCTCCTCTCAACTCCTACCATCGATTCGATCAAAGAATTTAAAGTCTTGAGTTCGAATTACACCGCGGAAGTTGGTCGTTCGGGAAGCGGCACGGTTACCCTCGTGACGCGAAGTGGTGGAAACGACTATCACGCTTCACTGTATGAATTTGTGCGCAACGATCGATTCAATGCCAACTCTTTCTTCAATAATAGACGAGGACGAGGCGCCGACGGCAAACCGCTCGCACCGGTACCAAAGCTTCGCTACAACACCTTTGGCGGGACGTTTAGTGGACCAGTAACGTTACCGAGATTTGGTGAGGGTGTGCCACCGGTATACAAGGCAAAAGACAAGACCTTTTTCTTTTTCTCTCAAGATGTGAGACGCATTCGACGGGCTACAACTGCCAGCACCGCAACCGTTTTCACGGCGGCTCAACGGGCGGGTGATTTCTCCTCCAGTCTCGGTCTGCCAATATTCCGCTCTAGCACAAATACACAGTGCACCGCACCAGGCGTGGGAACCTGTACTACGACGCCGTTCAATGTTGTGGATATCAACGGCAACACAATACAGGCTCGCCAAAACATGGTGTTTAGAGGCGACGGTCGTGCGTACCTCAACAACGTCATTCCAACTGGTGATTTGGCGCCACAGGCGCTTGCGCTCCTCTCGATTTGGCCGCTTCCAAATACCGGAGTCAACAACTTTACATTCAGCCCCGTTAACCTGCAGAACACTCGGCAGGAAGTTATTCGTGTGGACCACGTGTTCAACGACAACAACCGGCTGTTCGGCCGCTATACCCATGACCTCAACGTGACTCAGGAAACCGGAGGTCTTTTCCAAAACGTCAATCTACCCAATATCGCCACCACCGATACGAGAATCCCCGGACAGTTGATGGCGATCAACTACACCAAAATCATTTCGCCAACCGTCGTCAACGAAGTCAGCTACAACTTCTCCCAGAACTTCATCGGATCGGCGCTTTCAGGTAGAGGGCGTCGTGCGGATTACGGCAATCCCAACATTCCCGAGTTTTTCCCTGAAAACAATAACGATGCGATTCCTTCTCTCACGATCACGGGAATCACTTCCGCCAGCTCGTTGCAGGGATTCGCTATTCGTTATCGCAGCCAGGTTGTGCGCGACGTTTTCACGTGGACAAAGAACAACCACACTTTTAAGTTCGGTGGCGAGTGGGGGTTTGAAAGTAAGAACGAAAACAGCAATAACCCTACGCAAGGCGCATTTGGTTTTACCAGCACCGAGTCGCGCGGAACGTCAACTACAGGTGTTGCTCTGACCCTTACTGGCATTGCTCCGGCAAGCTTCTTATTGGGCCGGGCAAATTCGTATAGTGAAAGCCAGTTTGACATTTCGGTTAAGGAACACCTTAGCCGGCGCGAGTTTTTTGCGCAGGACACCTGGAAGGTTCGACCCGACTTAACGTTGGACTACGGAGTTCGTTACCAGTACTTTGTCCCAGCGACCGATCGGAACAATGTGCTAACAGCGTTCATCCCGGAACTCTTCAGCGCTGCTAATGCACCGACATGTGCTGATCCTCTTTGTGGATCTCTGATTCGTGGCACCGGTAACGAGTTAAACGGCATCGCTGTCGCCGGCACCACCTCACCGTTCGGAAAAACTGTAATTAAAAGTGATAAAAACAACTTCAGCCCTCGCGTTGGCTTGGCGTGGAGCCCTAACTTCAGCGAAGGCATTGGCCGCGCTCTGTTTGGCGAGTCAGGGAAAACCGTGTTTCGGTTAGGTTACGGTTTCTACTACGATCAGATCGCCACCTTCTTGTTTGAAGATCCAACCTTCGCCAATCCCCCATTCTCCAACAGCGCCAGTTTTAGCGGCGCGGGAATTACATTGTCGACGCCGGCAGGCGGTGCGTTGGGAGCATTGCCAATTCGCACCCTGGGTGGGATCGATAGAAACCTCGTTCAACCGGAGGTACAGCAGTGGTCATTTGGTATCCAGCGTGAGATTTTCAAAAACGGCGTTCTGGACGTCAGCTATGTCGGCACCAGGGGTGATCACTTGCACGACCAACGAAATATCAATTTTGTCGGGCCAGCAGACACTAACGCCTGGGTGCTTGATACTGTGCGCAACCCGACTGGTTCTACGAATGTCAATGCTATTAGGCCGTTTCGTGGTTACGGCACGATCACGTTTAAAGAAACAAAAGCCATTTCCCGATATCACGGCTTGCTGTCGTCCTTAAACTGGAGGTTTGCTCGCGGAAGTACTGTTGGACTTGCCTACACCTTCAGCAAGAACATGACGAATTTTACGAACGACCGGGACGCTGTCGATGCGCCGCAGAATCAATTTGATTTGGTGCGTGAGTATGCTGAGGCACGCACTTCGCGTCCTCATATTTTTTCCGCGAGCTACATCTGGGAGTTGCCATTCCTGCAAAAGAATAGCAATCCATTTGTCCGAACCGTGCTGGCAGGTTGGCAGATTTCGGGGATAACCAACATCGAATCAGGGCCACCTGTTTCGCGCGTGCTGGCGGCTTCAACCAACAGCGGTCGCAACGGAAATCGAGCTCAGTTGCTGGGCGATCCTGACTCAGGATTAAAGGGCACTATTGACCCGGTATCTGGCTTACCATTCCTCTACGATCCGACAGCTTTCGGCAATCCAGCGCTGGGCACCTACGGCAACTCAGGCAGAGCCATCTTCCATCTGCCGGGTCGCAATCAGACCAATCTCTCCATGATTAAGAACTTCTTCTGGAATAGAGACAAGGACCGCCACGTTCAGATTCGTGTTGAGTCATTCAATGTCTTTAACCACACGCAGTTCTTCCTGGAGTCTGCAAATGGAAACGTGCTGGGCTCGTCTCCGTGTATACCGGGTGGCGTCGCAATATGTACGTCAACGACGGGACGACCTGGCTCGACGCGTAATCCACGCGAGCTCCAGTTTGGGTTAAAACTGTACTTCTAAACTAAGGTTCGACTAGCGAACAGATATGCCCGCGTTAGGTTCTCAATAACCTGCGCGGGCATTCTTTTGCTGAGTGAAATGAGGGACTTTTATCAATAAAGTCGGACACGATTGGCGCCTGGTTAAGGTGTCGGAGGCTTGCGAGGCAACGCCTCTGAGGCGCGTTTACTGTTGTTAAGTTCCCGAGCCCGGTCGAGCTCGCGTCTGCCCTCTTCTTTCTCACCAACCTGAATGAGCGCACGCCCGAGCTGAAAGTGTCCGTCGCCAATCGAATCGTCTATCCGAACCGCAGCGCGCAACTCCTCAATGCAGCGTTTGTGATCGCCGATTCCCAAGAGTGCACGGCCAAGGGCGAATCTGGTGTCGAACTCAAAAGGATACTGCCGTGCAGCCAATTCAAGTAGCGGAAGAGCGCGTTTTGGATCCGCTTTGGTTAGATATAGGTCTCCCAGTGTGAAGGCGGCACGGGCGTAGTTTGGGTCGCGACGGAGGACTTCAGTTAACTCTCGTTCAGCTTCTTCATAACGGTACTGCTTCCAATATAGGTATCCAAGCCCGTAGCGGGTTAGATTCGAGTCTGGAGCCAGCGCCACAGCACGCTTGTATGCCTCAGTTGCTTCAGGGGTTCTTGCCAATCCATCAAGAGCGTCGCCATACATTGCCCAGAGTTCGCTTGTTGCAGCGTCCAGTTTAAGTCGTCGGTTGAGGACGATAACGGCCTCGGAGAATCTCCTCTGTTTCATGAAAGATTGACCGGCAATTTCCAATAGAGTGGCATCGTTTGGGTTTCGCAACAGGAGTCGAGCCAACTCGCGACTGGCCTCGGAGAATCTGTCTGTTCCGATAAGCGCCAAGGCGAGTCCCCGACGGGTGGCATCATTCTCAGGCTCAAGATCGAGGGCGCGGCGCAGCGGATTGATGGCCGCCTGGAAGTCGTTGTTTCTGACCAGCAGGAGTCCAAGATTGAAATGCGCGCCCGCTAGATTTGGATTAATTTGCGCGGCTTTGGTCCAGGCTTCCTTAGCCTCTTTTTCCTTGCGCTGCCGATTGAGAGCTACACCTAAGTTGACCCAGGCCTTAGCGTCATCTGGGACGAGTTTGACGACAATTTCCCATTCACGCTCGGCTGCGGCCCACTCCTCTGCTTTTTCGTAGGACTGGGCGGCTTCGTAATGGGCTCGCAATTGCTCAGTTGTTTGTCGTTGGTTGGTTTGGGATTGAATTGTGGTGCTAATAAGGAGAATGGCGGCCAATAGCTGGAAAAAATGCGACATAGATAAGGCGACAATATACGATTGCAGTCGAGCCACTGCAATCAACGCATACCGTGTGAAGGGCACTACACGTTGGCGCAACAATTGATTACTGATTTAATTGATCTATGAATCGACAGAGACAATCTAATTCGCTTTTACTCTCCGGCGCTGCAATAGCCTTGCCTGAGAAGACTCTCCAACGCGGTTCCGTTTTAGTGCAGGCGCAAACGATTAAGAGTATCTATGACGGTGAGCTGCCGGAAATTCCCGAACAATGCGAAGGAATCGACCTCACAGGCTTTTGTCTTTTCCCTGGTTTTATAGATGTTCACATTCATGGCGCCCAGGGAGTCGATGTGATGAATGCTTCCGCAGAAGACTTAACTGCGATGTCGCTTTTTCTCGCTTCCTGCGGAGTAACGGGTTGGGTGCCAACCTTTGTGCCTGCAGCAGATGAAAACTACGAGAGGTCAGTCAACGAAATTGCTGCGGTAGTTGAAAACAACAGTTTAGGTGCACGACTGTTGGGCGTTCACTATGAAGGTCCATTTGTAAACACGGCTCAGTGTGGGGCCCTTCATAGGGATTACTTTAAGACTTACTCAGCGCCGTCTGACTTGAATAATCTTTGTCTCCCAGGGAGTGGGGCAAGAATGATTACGCTTGCACCAGAGATCGAAGGAGGAATCGCGCTTGTGAAGGAGTTAGACAAACGCGGGTGGGTGGTATCGATTGGCCATACGAGGGCTGACGTGGAGTTGCTGGACGATGCTTTTGATAATGGCGCCCGGCATATGACTCATTTCATGAATGCCATGCCGCCGTTGCATCATCGTAACCTCGGGCCTGTTAGTTGGGGCTTGTCGCGTGATGACGTAACCTGCGACGTCATCGCCGATGGTATACACCTCGATCAGTCAATTCTTCGCCTGTTGTTGAAGATCAAAGGATCAGGACGACTCAGTCTCATCAGCGACGCCATTGCAGCGACCGGCAAAGGCGACGGCAGCTATCAAATCTGG
>DASYSD010000034.1:0-5478 GCA_036003745.1 Pyrinomonadaceae bacterium | reverse complement strand
CCGCGCAGTCAAGAAACGACGGCCCAACATGATTGTGTCGGCCGCTGTTTTTGCTAACGATGAAAATGCATACACGCGACGTTTTCAGGATTGGCATCGTTGGTTGAAAATGGGAATACTGGATGTGGCTTGTCCGATGGCCTACTCTACTGATACCGCGGTCTTTCAAAAACAGATTGAGAGTGCTACCAAGGCCGCACACACAGCAGGCAAACAGATCTGGGCAGGCATTGGCGCTTATCGAATTCCGGTCGAATCAACGGTCGAGAAAATTACCGTGGCGAGATCTCTAGGCGCGAATGGTGTAATTCTGTTCTCGTACGATTTCACAGTGCGAACGAGCGAGTTAAATCCCACAAAAGATTATTTGCAACGGGTCAACAAGGCGGCGTTTGGATTGACGTTGAACGGTGGTGAGGCGCCGAACCCCTGATAGCTGAACGATGTCGCACAGAGATTGCCTGCTAGAGAGATGCTTGCCTGCGGTTGCAAGGCGTCTCAAGCGAGTGAGAGGAGCCCAAATCCGATTGTGCCCGTAATTCTTGCGCAACGAGCACTCGCGGCACGGAATCTGACGACGCTGAGCACAGACATGCCGAGTTTCCGTGTCCAAAAACCTAAAGCATTGTCCATAATTCCGAAAATGTCGCACTCTGGGTAAGAGAGACTCTATTGAATAGTGCGTCTCATTGTTGTCAAACCGTTTTCTAGATCCTGATACCAGTGAACTGGACTTAATGACTTTCACATAAGCTTGGAGCTACATTCGCTGAAGCTTCTGGATAATCATCCCCTAAAGAGGAAACGTCATGAAAAATCACCTTAAGTTTGTCCGCCTTGTTTTGATAGTTGTTGGGCTGCTTAGTTTTGGGGCACTCGCCTCGGCCCAAGAAATTACAGGTGTGCTTCTGGGCACCGTCAAGGACTCTAACGGCGCAGCAGTTCGAGGGGCGACGGTAACGATTATTGACCCTCAAAAGAATCAGGCTGTCCGTACCCTTACTACTGACGACTCTGGTTCGTTTACAGCGAGCGAGTTACACGTGGGTCTGTATGACGTTTCCGTGGAGGCACCCAATTTTAAAAAGCACGTTGAGAGCAAGGTTCAGCTCGACGTTGGCCAACGACGAAATATCGACGTAACCCTTGAGGCGGGAAACGTCTCTGAGGTTGTTGTCGTGGAGGCCAATCCCGTTGCAGTTGAATTAAATACGCCCACTGTGTCCACTGTTATCAACGGCGACCAGGCTCGCGAACTCTCATTGAACAACCGAAACTGGGTGCAGCTCATTACTCTTGCTCCGGGGGTAACTAACGATCTTGCTGACCAGGTATATGTCGGAACCACAAATCCAGCTGGTCAGGCTAATATAGTCAGCATTTCAGTCAACGGAGCGAGAAGTGCTCAGAACACCTACACGGTCGATGGTGCGGACGTTACTGATCGTGGTTCAAACATAACTATTCAGGCCTATCCAAGCGTGGACTCAATTTCCGAGTTCAAAGTTCTTCGCAGTCTCTTCGCCGCAGAATCTGGAAGAAGTGGTGGAGGTCAAATCAACGTAGTGACTCGTGGTGGTGGAAACGAGTTCCACGGATCATTTTATGAGTTCCTACGCAACGATAAACTCAATGCGAATGATTTTATTTCAAACCGTTCAACAGCGCCGCCATTTGGTCGTGAGTCGAACGGCAAAGCCAAACGTGCTCCATTCCGATATAACGACTATGGTCTTACCATGAGTGGACCGGTCTGGTTCCTCAACTTCGGCGAAGGCGATCCTGGCAAGATGGCGCAAAAGCTGGAGAGGACATATTTCTTCTTTTCAGAGGAGCAACGCAAGGATCGTCGTTACCCCTTGTTGACAGCGCCCGCGGGTGTTCCCGATTTAAATATGCGTCAGGGAATTTTCCCTATCGATATTTGCTTGAGCGCTTTTACAGCGGCGACTACTGGAGCCGCTCCATGTACGAACGTACTTCCTGCGGGAGTCCCGCTATCCTCAAAAGTTCCCATTAACCCGGTAGCACAACAATACCTATCTTTCATTTACAACAAGTTGCCTGCGCCGACGGATCCCGTAACTCGGGCTCTCGTATATCCAGCATCGGGCGTTTTCGATTTCAGACAGGAGATTATCCGAGTCGATCACGCATTTTCAGATAAAACATCACTCTACTACCGGTTTGAAAACGACAAGATTCCAACGATCGATGTCAGCTCGATTTTCTCGTCTGGTTCTAACCTCCCAGAGGTGTCAAAGACTGAGACTCAGTCGCCTGGGAAAACTCACACGCTCCAAACAACCTATGTCGCCAGCCCAAGCGTTGTCGTGGTAGGACGCTGGAATTACGGCTATGGTGCCATAAAGAGCAAGGATATCGGCACGATAGCTCTGATCAACTCACCGATCGCACCGCCCCTGGCCTATGCAAAGACACGCGACTTCGTTCCTACAGTCGCCGGAAATGGATTCAGTGCGCTAACTACTTTCGGCGATTACGATAACTTTTCTTACAAGCACAACTTCTCCGGCGATATGACCTGGCTGAGGGGTGCGCATTCGTTGAAGTTTGGAGGCACCTATTCCTATTACCGCAAGAATGAAAACGCTTTGGCGGGAAACAACGCTGGCGCATTTAGTGGCTTCTTGAACACCGCTCCCAATAGTGGCGTTCAAACGAGCACGCTGGCGCCAAATGCCGCGACGCAGGAACCCAATGCGACCCGTCGCGCAAATTTCCAGAACTTCGCAAACTTCCTCGTCGGTAACAATGTGAGTTTTAGTCAGGCTAAGTTTGACTATATTGCGGACCTCCGCCAGTTCACAATTGAGTCCTATGCGCAAGATGAGTGGAAATACAGATCGAATCTGACGATCTACTTTGGCGTCCGATACTCCTACTTCGCCTCTCCATATGACAAGAATGGCCGGCTTTCCAACTTCGATCCTTCAGTATTCACCCCAGCCAATGCTCCGCAGGTTACGGGAGCGGGTAATCGCGTTCCAGGAACCGGGGCGTACTGCAATGGACTGATCGTAAACTCGCAAAATGTGCAGACCTTGGGTTTGTGCACCCCGACAGCCTCTCCATATGGAAAATATGTTGTCAAGGCGCCAAAGAATGACTTCGCACCTCGCTTTGGACTCGCATGGGATCCATTCAAGAAAGGCGAAACCTCAATTCGAATGGGTTATGGCATCTACTATGATCAAGTCCTTAATGGAACTTACGAGCAGAACATCGGTACAAATCCACCTTATCAGGAGACTTTCTCAGTGAGTGCCGTATCGCTCGGAAGCGCGGCGGTTACCCCTCGCCTGGATCAGCCTGTACCGACTGGAGTGCCGGTGGTTGTTGGAGTATCAAACACACCATTCAGTATTCGTGCACTTCAACCAAATTGGAAAGACCCTTACATGCAGCACTGGTCCCTTGAGTGGCAACAACAGTATGGCGGGAACACGGTCTTCAGTATTGGGTATTTTGGTTCGAAGGGGACGCACTTAATCGGAGCGTACGAACTAAATGAGTTGCCCCCAGGGTTTGCTCTGAACGCGAGGTGCGCAACAGGAGCCAACACACTTCAGACGCCTGGCGTTACAACCGTTCCCTGTCAAACAGCGGGAACATATTTCGGCGGCACCGGCGGCCAGTCGTCGAACATCCTCGATCAGATTCGTCCCTATCGAGGGTATCGATCGATTAACATGGTCACTCCGCAGTTCAATTCCAACTATCACAGTCTGCAGACGATGGGACAGCGTCGCTTCGGCGGGTCGTCGCAGCTTAACGTGGCATATACCTGGTCTAAGAATCTCACGGACAATCAGACTGATCGAAGCAGCGCTCCGGAGAATTCTTACAACATCAAATTAGACCGTGGACGTGCAACCCTCGATCGCAGGCATGTGTTCACTGCGAACTATATCTACGAGATTCCGTTCCTGAGCAAACGGCATGACTTCGTTGGCGCGGTGTTAGGTGGCTGGCAGTTTTCGGGGATCCTAACATTGCAAAGCGGACTTCCTTTCACACCTACGACAAACTTTGACGCGGCAGGACTCGGCAACATACCTGCGATCATCGCCGGCAACCGACCAAACGTTACCTGTGATCCAAACGCCAACGCACCGCATACCTTTGAATCTTGGATCGCCAACACTACGAGCACTGTCTGCTTCCAGATCAACCCGACTAGCGGAACCGGACAAGCAAATGTTGTTGGAAACGGAGGGCGTGGCATTATCGAAGGCCCACCTACTAAACGCGTGGACTTCTCAACCTTCAAGAACTTCAGTTTTGGCGAAAGCTGGAAACTGCAACTTCGTGGCGAAGTTTTCAATATCTTCAACAAAACGAATTTCAGAGGCATTACCAGTACCGCCATTCAGAATCTTGGCGGCACGTTCGGCACGATCAGTACCGTTCGCGACCCGCGCACGATTCAGCTTGGAGCAAAGTTGACTTTCTAGACGGTCAATCCGTGCTTTTGACTCTCATGCCCGCAATGCAGCAAGAAGCATTGCGGGCAATGTTTTGTCTCGCAATGTTAGAAGGACTCGGTATCTGGTTCTAGGAGCGCGTCCGGGTGATAATCAGAACATGAACACTTTGTTACTAAGAGATGCAAAGGTAATTTTGCCTGATCGCGAGTTGCAGAAGGCATCTGTACTGATTGCTGGCGAGAAGATTCTTGAGATCGGGGCAGGCGACACGTTGAATGGCGATTCAGAAATTGCTATGTGTGAAACTGTGCTCCTTCCAGGCTTCATTGATGTCCACAATCATGGCTCGGTTGGCGTGGACGTTATGGATGCGCAGCAAGAAGACCTTCTTGATGTTTCTCGATACTTAGCATCGCAGGGAGTAACTGGGTGGCTTCCAACTCTCGTACCCTCGACTGACGAGAATTATTCCACTGTAGCGCGCGCGATCGAGTTCAACATGCGCGAGTCTCCAGTCGGTGCCCGTGTGCTTGGTATTCACTATGAAGGTCCCTTTGTAAACACAGCTCAGTGTGGAGCACTTCACAAGGACTACTTTAAGACTTACGGGGAACCGTCTGACCTAAACAGTCTTTCTCTTCCGGAGAGTGGGGCCAGATTGATTACCCTTGCACCGGAGATCGAAGGTGGCGTTGCGCTGGTGAAGGAATTGACCAAACGCGGATGGGTGGTATCGATCGGTCACACGAGGGCTGACGTGAAGCTGCTGGATGACGCTTTTGAGAATGGCGCCCGGCATATGACTCATTTCATGAATGCGATGCTACCGCTGCATCATCGCAATCCGGGTCCTATTGGCTGGGGCTTGTCGCGTGATGATGTGACATGCGACGTCATCGCCGATGGTATACACCTCGATCAGTCAATTCTTCGCCTGTTGTTGAAGATCAAAGGATCAGGACGACTCAGTCTCATCAGCGACGCCATTGCAGCGACCGGCAAAGGCGACGGCAGCTATCAAATCTGG